>NZ_CP125651.1 GCF_030053135.1 Rhizobium sp. BT04
ATGGCCCAGTTGATGTCGCTGGCGATGAACGGCCTCACCGATCAGTCCGGCTCCAGCCAAGGAGAGGACGGCGGCGCGGGCGCGGACGTTGCGCAGCTGGACAGCGATGGCGACGGCTATGCGAGCAAGGCCGAGTTCGTCGCAGCCCGGCCGTCCGCCGACGATGACCAGTCTCCATCCCTGCTCTCCGAGCTCGACGCGAATGGAGACGGGCTCGTGACATTGGAAGAGTTCATGGCCGGCAAGCCGGAGGACGTCACTGAAAGCCAGGCGAGCCAGCTCTTTGATCTGCTCGACACATCGGGCACCGGTTCGTCGTCCACCCGCGTCACGGGCTGACAGTCGATAAGGAGCGTCGCTACTGCGGGTGCTGGAGAAACTGCGATGCGACGGCCTGAAAGCGGCCCCCGAGCAAGATCACGGGAAAGCGGAGGTAATGCCGATCTCCTTTGCGATGGATATCGCCCTCCCCGCAAGCCATTGAGATGGCAGTTGGTGGCTTGGTGCCAAACATCGTTTCGACAATTCATCAATCACCCCAATTTTGGACGATTGTCGTCAGGCTGGAAAGATCGGCTAAGCCCCCGATGTCAAAAGAATTAACCATATTTCAGCGTTCGTCCTAAATAATGCGGTACGTAGATCAGGTCTCCCGACTCTGAGAGGCCCCAAGTTATTTGGAGACGACCTTGGCTTTTACTATTGCCCGTAGTCTGGTGGCATTTGGTGTCGCCGTTTCAGCAGGCCTTTTCGTGTCGATCGGATTGCAACAATCCGCGCTAGAACGGCTGAAAGTCAACGGTCCGGTTTATGAGCAGGTCGTCTACGGCAAGGATCTGATCGCCGATATTCTGCCGCCGCCGCTGTTTGTGGTCGAATCCTACATGCTTTCCTTCGAGGCGAGCAAATTCCCCGAACTCACCGACACCAATCTTGCCAAGATCGCCAATCTCAAAGCCGCTTACGACGACCGCCGCGCCTATTGGAAAACCACCCAGCTGCCGCAGACTTTGAAGGACGAGCTTGAAAACGATGTCCTCGCCAAGGGCGATGCCTTCTGGGACGTGATGAACCGTCAGATCATCCCGGCCTTGAATGCCAGGGATGAAGACAAGGCGCACGGTGCGATCGAGCAATTACGCGTCGCCTTTCATTCGCATCAGGATGCGGTCGAGAAACTCGTTGCCAATTCCGATGCCTTCCTGAAGGGCGAGGAGCACAATGCAGCCTCGGAAATCGTCACCTGGACGATCTGTGCCGGGGCGGCCGGCTTCGGGTCATTCGGACTGCTGCTGGTGGGGCTCTACCTCCTGCGCCGCCGGGCGATCGTGCCGCTCGACGGCATGAAGGCCTATATGGGCAACCTCGCCGAAGGCGACTTTTCAACCGACGTTCCCTATGCCAACCGTTCCGACGAAATCGGCGCCATGTCCAAGGCCGTGGCGGTCTTCCGCCGCAACGCGCTCGAACGGCAGGAGGCGCAGACGCGCGAGACGGCACGTCGTGATGCGGAATTCGAGCGCGAACGCAGCCAGCTGGCGGAAAAGGCCGCCGAGGAGCGGATCCGCGAAACGGTGATTGATCAGCTCACCTATGGCCTGGAACAGCTTTCGACCGGCAAGCTCGATTGCCGGATTACGACGCCCTTCGCCGCCACCTATGAGACTTTGCGCGCGAAGTTCAACGACAGTATGGACGCGCTTTCCGCCTCGATGGCCGAAATCGCCCAAACCTCCAAACAGGTGGGCAGCTCCTCGGCCGAGATTACCGGCGCAACCGAGAGCCTCGCCGCGCGTACGGAACAGCAAGCCGCGATGCTCGAAGAGGCCACAACGGCCCTCTGTGAGATGAATGCCAAAGCGAAAGACGCCTCCAATCACGCCGGCAAGGCGACCAGCATGATGGCCGAGACGCGCAACAGCGCCGAACATTCGGCCGCCGTGGTTCGCGAAGCGATCGCTGCGATGGAAAGGATCGAAGGCTCGTCCTCGCAGATCGGCGACATCGTCAACGTCATCGATGAGATCGCCTTCCAGACCAACCTTCTGGCGCTCAATGCCGGGGTCGAAGCAGCGCGGGCGGGCGAAGCCGGCAAGGGTTTTGCTGTCGTGGCGCAGGAAGTGCGTGAACTCGCCATGCGCTCGGCCAACGCCGCCAAGGAGATCAGGGCGCTGATTTCCACGTCCTCGGCTCAGGTTTCCACCGGCGTAGAGCTTGTCAATCGCACCGGCAAGGCGCTTCTGGAAATCGAAGGGCAGGTCGAGCAGGTCGCCGGCCTGATCGCCCGGATCGTTTCGGTGTCTTCCGAGCAGGCGGTAGCGATCGGCGAGATCAATGCCTCCGTCAACGCCCTGGATCAGGTGACGCAACACAACGCGACGATGTCCGTGGAAACCGCCTCGGCCTGCCGCGCGCTCGGCACTCAAACGCAGACGCTGGAAGGGGTCGTCAGGCGCTTTCAGGTCGATGCGCCAGCCAGTATGTCCCGACCGCAGAGAGCTGCCTGACGCGTCAGTGGGCTTGCTATCGCTCCACAGGCGAACCTTATTCGGTCTGCGGCGTTTCAGGGCAATGGAAAATAACGACGAGGAGGCGGAGCGATCACTCGCGCCAAAAGGCCACTGATGCCAACCTCCACCCGCACAAAACACCTGACGCCCATCGAACTTGGAAGAATTCGGCGCGCTGTCGGCATAGCGCGCATGATGGATACCGCGGTCAGATTGCCTGTCATCGGCGTGCGCATCGGCGCGGATTCGGTTCTCGGCCTGATCCCGGCCGTCGGCGATATTGCCGGATCCCTGATCGGTCTTTTCATCATCGATGAGGCAAGACGTCTAGGCGTTCCCTCCCACAAGCTCGCCCGCATGGCCGTCAATCTGGGGATCGATGCCGCCGGCGGAACGGTTCCGCTGATCGGCGATCTCTTCGACGTCTATTTCAAGTCTCACCGCCGAAACGTCGGCATCATTCTCGACCACTTCGGGATCAGCGAAGACGAGCTGAATCAGCGCATTTGACGAGACCGATCGCTTCGCAGATTTGGATCAATTCGGAGCGACTTCCCCGTCCGAAACGCCAGAGCCGCCGCTGGCTCGGCAAGAAGCTGATTGAGCGCTGATCCCAGTTCGTTTTCTAAACTCATGGCGTGGGCGGATCACTTCTTCGATCTGCCCGCCCGCACGATTGCTGCCCGATGCTCCAACCGCGGAGAGCATCGCAAACCTCCGCTCTGGTGGGCGCGCCGCTGCGTCCGCCAAATACCTGGCATTTGAGCGCCGCCGCCATGGATGACAGGCGCATCGTCTCTTTGATCGGCAAACCTTCCGCGATGGCCAGCGCGAAAGCGCCATGAAAGATATCCCCGGCTGCGAGTGTATCGACCGCTCTCACCTTCGGAGCGGCAAGATGGAAGATTTCGCCGGTTGCGTCATCGAACCAGAAACAGCCGTTCTCGCCGGCTGTAACGCTGATGAAGGCATGCTCGAAGTTTCGCTTCAAAAGACCGACGGCCTTGACCGGCTCGGCCGTTCCGGTGAGGCGCTCCGCGGCCGGCTGTGAGAAGACGATGTGGCTGGCGACCGGCGCAAGCATCTCGATTACGCCCTCACCCGCAACGTCGCCATCGAGAATGGCCGGTTTGCCCGCCTCCCCGGCCGCCGACAGCGTCAGCAGCGCAAGCTTCGGCCACCGGACGTCGACCAGCACCGCATCGAAAGCGGAAACGTCCTGCTTTGTGACCGGTTTGACCGCATCGTGCAGGCCCGCATCGTAGAAGGGCACAATCAGGCGCTCGCCCTGATCATCGACAAGGATCGTCGAGACGGCCGAGCGGACCCCTGCCATGCGCACCATACCGCTCGTATCTATGCCGCTCTCACTGAGCTCGGCAATGATACGGTCGCCGGTGGCATCGTCGCCGACCGCACCCCAGAGGCTGGCATTGCCACCCAGCCGTGCCACCGCAAATGCCGCGCTCGACGCCATGCCCTCGGCGACCTGCAGCATATCGTAGGGCAGAATTTTGCCCTGGCCGGTCGGTAACGAGCGCACTCGAAACAGCGTGTCCAGAACCGCGGCGCCGACACACAAAACGCTTCGCGCCGGACCGGCGGGCGGGTCGAAGGCAGAAGAAGTCGTCAAAACCGTCGTCTCACCCGCTTACTTGACGGCGCCGGCCGTCAGCCCGGCCACGATCTGCCGTTGTGCAAACACCGTCAATATCAGCACGGGCAAGGTGACGATCAATGCGGCGGCGGCCAGCGGTCCCCAGCTGACCTGTTCGAAAGACAGCATATTGTAGACGGCGACAGGAAGCGTGCGCGTCTCGCGGCTGGCGAGCACAATGCCGAAGACGAAATTGTTCCAGGAGAAGATAACCGACAGGATGAAGGCGACGACGATGCCCGGCTTGGCGATCGGCAAGGCAACTAGGCGAAAGACCTGCCAGGGCGTGGCGCCGTCGATGCTTGCAGCCTCTTCCAGCTCCATCGGCGTCGTCTCGAAATAACCGATCATGATCCACACGACGATCGGCACGGTGACCACGAGATGGATGATGATCTGCGGCATGAGCGTGCCGAGCAGATTCAGCCACTGAAATAGCAGGAAGAGCGGGATCAGGAAGGAAAGGCCCGGCGTCATGCGCGCGATCATGATGACCATGGCGGACTTCTCCGCCTTCAGCCGCGCGATGCCATATCCGGCGGGCACGCCGATCAGCAGCGCCAGCAGCGTGGCCGCACCCGTCACCAGCACCGAATTCCAGAGATAGAGGAAGAAGTTGTTCTCCTCGAAAACCTTCAGATAATTCGTCCAGGCAAAACGCTCGGGGATGAAGATCGGCGGATAGGCGCCGTTGTCGATCTCATATTTCAGCGACAGCGAGATCATCCAGAGGAAGAACAGGACGACCGGCGAGATCATCACCAAGGCAACAAACAGCAGTCCAATGCGATCGAGCGTCTTGCGCTTCATCAGCGTGCCTCCCCGTCGGACCAATTCACCCGCTGCCGGACCATCATGAGGACGAAGGAGAGCAGGACGATGAGGATGAAGAAGACCACCGCCATGGCCGAGCCATAGCCGATATCGTAATAGGCGAAAGCGGTGTTGTAGAGATAGATGTTGATCGTCTCCGACGCCGTGCCGGGACCGCCTTGGGTCATGGCATAGATGATGTCGAAACTTTTTACCGCGTCGATGCTGCGGATAATGACGGCAATCATCAGGAACGGAGCGATCATCGGCAGCGTCAGATAGCGGAATTTCTGCCAGACATTGGCGCCGTCGATTTCAGCACTTTCATAGGGCTCGCGCGGAACCGCCGCCAGACCGCCGAGCACGATCAGCATGATAAGCGGCGTCCACTGCCAGGTCTCGACCAGCACCAGCGACGGGATGACGCTGCTCTGATTGTAGATCCATTCCTGCGGGCCGATGCCGATGAAGGAGAGGAGATAGTTGAGGACGCCGAGCTGCGGATGGAACATCATCGTCCACACGAGTGCGATGGCGACGGGAGTCGCCATCATCGGCATCACGAATATGCCTCGGATGAGGCCGCGCAGTGGAAATTGAGCATCGAAGATCAGCGCGGCGAGCGTCCCCAGAAATAGGGGAACCACCACGGAGAGCGTCGTATAGAGCACCGTATGCCAGAGCGACTCCCAGAAGCGCATGTCGCCGGCAAGACGCACGTAATTGTCCAACCCGGCAAACACCTGCGATTGGCCGAGCGTCCAGCTGTTGACGCTCATCCATACCGTAAACACCCATGGAAAGACGATGACGGCCGATATGACGATGAGCGCCGGGATGACGAAGGGCCAGTAGTTGGGAGCAAACCGATCCGGATTGCTCCCTCCTTTCGACGCCTTGGCCGCTGTGGCGGTTTCGATGCTTGCCGAGGCCATTATCCCTCGCTTTTCGCCAGGACAGGTTCGAACTGTGCCGTCGCGGCCTTGAGCTCGGTTTCAGGATCGGCGCCGCCGATCATGTTGGTGAGACCGACGCCGTAGATGTCGCGGAACTCGGTGACCGGAATGATGACCGGCAGTGCGAGCTGCGAGATCTTGCCGGAACCGACGACGGCATCCAGCCATGCGGCAGGCATCTTGACGCCTTCGCGCACCTTCGCATCCTCGAGAACGGACTGGCGGAAAGGTACGCCGGCACCGGCCTGCAGCAGGCGGGCGCCCATTTCATGCGAAATCGCCCATTGGCAGAAGAGATAGGCAGCTTCCTTTTTCTGGCTTGCCGCGACGACGCCAAGCCCGTCGCCGAAGGTGCCAGCGGCCTGTGCCTTCGGGCCTTTCGGCATGATGCCGTAACCGACCTGGCCGACGACGCGCGACTTTTCCGGATTCTCGATCGGCGGTGCAAAGCCGACGCCATCCAGCCACATGCCGATCTTGCCCTGCAGGAAGGCCGACTGCGCTTCGGCCCAGTTGAAACCGGAGACGCCGGGAGGAGCGGTCTTGGTCATCAGCTTCTGGTAAAGCTTGGCAGCATCGATCGCTTCCGGCGATGTCGTGCGCAGCTTGCCATCAGGGCCAAGCGGGCTCGAACCATAGCCGAGCAGCAACGACGTCCAGACCGGCGTATTGGCGTTCTTCAGGCCGCGGGCGACGAAGCCGTAGGTGTTGGTCGAGGGATCTGTCAGCGCCTCCGCCGCACTTGCCAGCTCTTCGAAGCTCGTGGGATAGGCGAGCCCCTTCTTTTCGAACAGCGTCTTGTTCCAGTAGATGATCCAGTAATCGACCGAAAAGGGAAGAGAGCGCAGAACCCCGTCGCCATCCTTGGCAAAAGCGAGGCCGGCTTCGGCGAAATCGTTTTCTGTCAGGGATGGGTCGGTCAGCGAGGGGTCCTTGAGGAAACCGCTGATATCGGCGAGCCAGCCGCCCTTTTCGAACTGCCGCTTCTGGACATGGTAGCTCATATGCACGACGTCGAAGCTCGGCTTGCCGGAGCTGAGTTCGATCGTCGTCTTCTGGCGCTGCTGCTGCTCGGGCGTCGCTTCGGCATTGACCTTGATGCCGGTGAGCGCCTCGAATTCGGACAGGTACTTCAGGAGTATTTCGCTGCGCGGGCTCTTGACCAGATTGACTTCGAGCGTGCTGCCGGCGAAGCGCTTCCAGTCGACCGCGGCAAATGCCGAGCGCATGCCGAGCATGCTGCCGGCCCCGAGCGCGGCTGTCCCCGCCAGAAAGCCTCTCCGCGTCGGATTCAAAAATGATGGCATGTGATTCCTCCTCCTTTTGCCGGCGATCTCCTCACCTCCGGCTGATTATTCTCGATTAGATCCTCAACGCACGATCCCTTGCACCGTTGATGTGTGCGACAAGGCTGCTGACGGCGTCTTCCGCCGATCGTCGTTCGATCGCCTCGAGCACTTTCAGGTGCTCGTCCATGACAGGCCCGACGTGACCCTCGATGCGGAAACGATCCTGGCTGATCAGACGCATCTTGATCGAGTTCACCCGGTAGGCGTTCGAAATGATGGTATTGCCAAGCGCATCGATAAAGGCGTCATGCATGCCCCAGTCGACAGCCTGCGCGTGCAATTCCAATTCGTGCGATGCATCGCCGCTCCGGATGGCGTCGGCGATATCGCGATGCTGCTTCAAAAGCCCGGCGATCGTCTCGTCCGATGCAGACCGGGTGAAGAGCGCCACAGCCTCCTTCTCCAGGAAGACGCGCAGCTGGAACGCCTCACGAATAAGGTTAAGATCGATATGGGCGATCTGCAAACCCCGCTGCGGCACGGTCTTGATCAACCCTTCGGCTTCGAGCCTGGGGATGAGCTCACGGATGGCGCCGAGCGTCAGTCCCGTCAGTTCCACGAGACGGCGCTGGGAGACGAACTGGCCGGGACGCACGTCACGCGCAAGAAGATGGCGCGTGAAGCTCGCATACGCCTTTTCCCGCAGCGTCGGCTGCTCGTCCGTTTCGTCCATCGCCGCTTCCCGAAACATGCCTGACCTATGCCGCTTTCGACTGGAAAAGACGATCGAAAGCAAGAGCGAGCTGCGCCTGCCCTTCGGTCGATATTGACGCCAGCGGCGGGCGAACCGCAAGCCAGATCTCTTCCGACGCCACGTGCGCCACCATGGCTTTCACGGCCGGGACAACGGGATATTTCAGCAGTTCGGCCACAAAACCCTCGATGCGGGGATCGTCCTTGCCTTCTTCGGCCATCAGCTTGACGTCGCGGGGGACAAAATTCGCCATGCCGGAGATCGCCCCCTGGCTGCCGAGCCGCACACCTCTGGCGAGATGCCGTTCATCGCCTACCAGGATAATGAGATCGCCATGCGCCTTGAGCAGGCTTTCGGTATACGGCCAGTCGCCAGACGAATCCTTGACCCCTGTCACGATATTGGGGAAGGCCGTCCGCAGCCGTCCGATCAGCGACACGGTCAGCGGAACCATGGTGAGCGAGGGAAGATTGTAGACGATGATATCACGCGCCCTGTCTCCCAGAATGGCGAAGACCGCCGAATACCAGTGGAAGACACCGTCGTCGCTGACATTCTTGAAATAGGACGGCGGCGCAAGAAGGATATTGCGAACGCCCTGCGAAAGAGCATGATCTGCCTGAATCGCCGCATCCTCGGCGGCATCGACCAGCACACCGACGATGATGTTTTCTGCCGCGATCCCGGCATCGCGGAAGGCCGCGAAGACGCGTTCACGTTCCCGGCTTCCGATGGAGGAGCCTTCTCCCGTCGTTCCGAACAGGGTTACGCTGGAACATCCGGCCGCGAGGCTTCGCCTTGCCTGCGCGATCATAACGTCGATCGCAATATCGCCATTGCTGTCGAACGGCGTCGCAAGAGCAACCGACAGCCCGAATTTCTGGGTCAAATATGCTTCCTCCCGATTGTTGGGATTAGATGTAGCAGACTGACATGTTAGCTGTAAAGAGCTGATTGCAGACCACCTCGGCGGCGCCGCGTCACTTTTCGCAGAGCCGTCGGCCGCCGGAATATGGCTGATAGGTACAATCGGACGGCCGGAAGGAGCGGTAACTGCGCGAGCAGGCGGTGATGTTACAGGACTGCGGTGCGCCTTGACCATCGCTAGCCGCCTCTGTCGATCTCACTCCATTCAGCGTGGATTCGGCCGTCGCCTGGCGCATGAAATCCCGCCAAATATGCGCTGGCAGTGCGCCGCCCGTCACCCCCTTCATCGGCGCGTCGTCATCATTGCCAACCCAGACACCGACGACCAGTGATTCCGTGAAGCCGACGAACCAGGCATCGCGATTGTTCTGGCTGGTGCCGGTCTTGCCGGCTGCGAACGTGCCGGGATCCGCTCCCCGTCCGGTACCGCGCTCGACCACCAACTGCAGGAGGCCGACGAGATCGGACTGGTAGGGCGAAAGATCGACATTCGGCTTTGATTGTGAGCCAACTCGAAACGTCTTGGGCTGCCCTGCCGCTTGAAAGTCGATGATGCCCCAGGGCTTGACAGGTGCCGTACCGAATTGGACGGACGCATAGGCGCTGGTGAGATTAAGCAGATTTACTTCAGATGTACCGAGCGCCAAAGACGGCGTGCTGGCAAGGGGCGCATCGATGCCGAGCTCGCGCGCTGCGGCAATCACATTGTCCAGACCGACTTCTTCGGCAAGCGCCACTGAAGCGGCATTGAGCGATCGCGCGAACGCCTCGGCAAGCGTTACCCAACCGCGATAGCTGCCGCCGGAATTTTCTGGCGACCAGCCATCGATGTCAATTGGCGCGTCCAGAACCTGGTCAGACAGGGTGAACCCAGCCTTCAATGCTGCATAATAGACGAACAGCTTGAAGGTGGAACCCGGCTGGCGCATCGCTGTAACGGCGCGGTTGAACTGGCTTGCCTTGTAGTCGCGCCCGCCAACCATCGCCACGACCGCGCCATCGGGCGTCATCGCAACCAACGCGGCTTGCGATGCTCCGACTGTCTTTCCTTCACCGTCCAAAGCTCCTTTCACGACCCTCTCGGCGATTTGCTGCAATTGCGGCACCATCGTGGTTCGCACCGTCGTCGAACCTGGCGAGGAGCCGGCGATTTCGCTCGCTTGCGGCGAAATCCAGTCCGCAAACCAGCTTCCCGAGCGCGGCGTCGGCGCCGTTGGATGCAGCTTCGCAAAGCTCGCCTTGGCCTCCGCCGCCTCTGGCGCGGTGATCTTTTCATTGGTCGCCATCGCGTCAAGAACGACTGTGGTGCGCTGCCGGGCGCCTTCGAAATTGTCGATGGGATTCCATTGACTCGGCGCCCGCAGCAACCCCGCCAGCATCGCCGACTCCGGCAGGTTAAGGGCGCCGATATCCTTGTTGAAATAGATTCGCGCGGCGGCAGGCATGCCTGTCGCGCCCGCGCCAAGATAGACGCTGTTGAGATAGCGCGTCAGGATTTGACGCTTGCCGAGCTTCCACTCCAGCCAGACCGCGATCACAACCTCCTGTATCTTTCGCTTTATCGTTCGATCGCTGTCGAGGTATTGCAGCTTGATGAGTTGCTGGGTGATGGTGCTGCCCCCCTCCACCACCGAGCCAGCCTTCAAATTCCGGAGAAACGCCCTCCCGATCCCTCTGGGATCGACGCCGAAATGATCCATGAACCGGCGGTCCTCAATCGAAAGGACGGCATCGATCAGACGAGGCGGGAACTGATCGTATTGCGCATATGGCCCTTGATAAGGTCCCTGCCTTACGAGCGGCGCACCGTCAGCGGTTTCCAGCACAACGATCGGCTTCAACGTCCCGTCACGGATCTCGCCCCAGGGCACGTCTTTCAGTGCCCACACCAGCACGCTGCATGCGAGGAGACAGACAAGCAAGGCCGACCCCATAGCGAACTTCCACCAGCTCGCCGGAATCGATCGGCGCCAGCGACTTTCGCGCGGCTTCGTACGCCAATCGCGAATACCGCGCCCGGTTTTGACCAGAGCAGTCCTCATCCATTTGGCGGGAGCTGATACGCTTTCCAGCCGCGTCGACCTCCTTAGCTTCGTTCTCAAAAACGAAGCCGTCGTCTTGGTCTTCGCCCAAGCAGAACTTGCCTGCACATCGTGCCGCAGCGCACGGAATAGATTGCTCGCGGCCTGTCGAGTTTGGACGAAGGGTCCGTGGGGGAGTTGCGAGTTATCGGCCTGGGTGGTGCTTGGTGAATCCGAGGCAGCCGCTTGCGTCGCCGAATCTGCTGGTTGATTGCCACCCATGCTCAAGTTGCCAACGCTTTCGCCTGAGGATTCGGGAGGATTAGGCATGGGTTACCGCTAAAAGGCCAACGTGGCGTGAACTTTATAGCCGAGCGATGCTGCGTGTTCTACCGCAAAAGGTCCCAATCGCTCCGAGCGAGTTTGCAGGCTCCCGCTGCAGCACATAACTCTGTTTGCCGGAACAAGCCCTGATCGAACAGGCGCTGTAAACTTTCAATGCGGCGCTTCGTCAAGAGCCGACCTGTTTCTGCACAGGTTTACGACCATCACTTGTCTATTAGATTTTACTGCATTAGGTTATGCAAGATTTAGTTGCATTCATTATGCCAGATCGATAGGTCAATGGATGCTGAAGCGATACCTTCGGATGACACCATGCTCTGGAACCATCGCATCACACGCATTGTTGTCGGCCTGCTGCTGTTGGCAATCGTGACTGTCGTCTCATTGCCGACGATTACCGGCTTTACGAGCCTTGATGGCACCGTCAATGCGCGGTTTGCGGTCGTTAATGCTCCTATCGACGGCACGATTGCGGAAGAACTTCTCAAGGTCGGTGGCCCGGTCAGAGAGGGACAATCCCTCGCAGAAATCAAAAATACGCGCGTCAATCGCGCAATCCTCACTTCGCTCGAGGCAGATCGCAACACGGCGCTCGACCGCGTCGCGGCACTTAAAAAGGAACGGGAGGAGCTTTCCGCGCTTCGCGAAGAATTATCTGCCAGATTGGAAGTCTATAAGCAGACTACCATTGCCAACCTCGAACGCGAAGTCGAAATCCTGCGGAAGAAAGTCGAGGTGTCGCAAGCGCAGGATCTGGTCGCGCAGGTCGATCTGAACCGTCGGGTGCAGCTCGAGTCAAAAGGCATACTTACGCAGAAGCTGGTTGAGGCCGCGCGCGCCGCGGGAGCTGCGACCGGCGGCGAAGTCGAAATCAGCAATCTAACTGTCGATCAATTGCAACAAAGGCTCAATGCGGTCCGCCAGGGAATCTTTGTCTTCGGCGACGGCCAGAATGACGTGCCTTATTCGCGACAGCGCGAGGACGAGGTTGTCGTTCGCATCAACGACTTGAACTCACGCATAGCGGAAAATGAGACAAAAGCCACTGAAGTTCAAAAGCAGTTGATCGAAGAGGGAAACCGTGTCGGCAGCCTTGAATCCGCGACCGCGATAGCGCCGTTCGACGGCGTTGTTTGGAGCAGGAGTATTGTCAACGGTTCGAACGTCGTGGTGAACGATGAGCTGATGCGCCTCCTCGACTGTCGAGAGCTGTTTGTGGATATCCTTGTTCCCGAGGTCAGTTATGACGAGATCTATCCTGGGCTTGTCGCACAGGTGCGCTTGTTCGGTCGCAGCGATGTCTTCAAGGGCACGGTCATTTCTGTCAGAGGCAGTTCGGCTTCGGTCGAGACCGATTCCTTTGCCGCCAGTTTACCGCCGTCGACACAGCGCAATGCCCGTATTCGGGTTCGCCTTGATCCCTCAGTCATGAACGACGATTTTGCGAACTTCTGCCAAGTGGGGCGCACAGTGCAGGTACGGTTTTCCAAGCATGGCATCGACGTGTCCAACTGGGTCAAAAGCCTGTGGTTCAGTATCTTATAGCGCTGGTTCCGACCTTTCTCGTTTTGGCCTTCTTTTTCCTGGGGCCGTTCAACTGGTCGCGCCGTCATACCTGGACACGGGCGGTGACCTGCGCGTTTGTCGCAGCAGTCGCATTGCGATACATGTTCTGGCGCTTGACGGAGACCGTGCTTCCCTATCCCAACAACGGTGCGAGTTTCTACTGGGTTTGGATCCTCTTCGTCGTCGAGATTCTGGCGTGCGGCGAAGTTATCCTTTTTCTGGTATTGATGAGCCGCTACGTCGACCGGAGCGCAGAAGCGGACAGGCTGGCTCGTGGTTTCTTTGCGCGCGACAAGCGTGAGCTGCCGACCGTCGATGTTTTCATTCCAACCTATAATGAGCCGCTCGACGTGCTCGAGCGAACCATCGTCGGCGCCCGCTCGCTGGATTATCCTCCCGACAAATTGAATGTGTATGTGCTTGACGATCAACGCCGGGACTGGCTGAAGGCCTATTGCGAAGAAAAGAACGTTATCCACGTCACGCGCGGCGACAACAAGCACGCCAAAGCGGGCAATATGAACAATGGGCTGAAGGTCAGCTCGGGCGAGTTTATTGCGGTCTTCGACGCCGATTTTGTTCCCTATCGACATTTCCTTCGCCGAACGCTGCCCTTCTTTTGCGATGAAAGCATCGGCATCGTCCAGACACCTCAACATTTCTTCAATGTCGATCCGGTGCAATCAAACCTGGGCTTAGAGAATATCTGGCCGGACGAGCAGCGTTTGTTCTTCGATGAGATCGCGCCCAGCCGAGACGCCTGGGACGTCAGTTTCTGCTGCGGGTCATGCTCGATTGCCCGTCGCAAGGCTGTCGACGCAATAGGAGGGTTTCCGACGGAGTCGATCACGGAAGACCTGCTGACAACTCTTTCGATGCTCAACAAAGGCTACAAGACCCGCTACCTGAACGAGCGGCTATCGATGGGACTGGCCGCCGAAAACCTGACCGGTTATTTTGTGCAGCGCGAACGGTGGTGTCAGGGAGGTATTCAAACCCTTTACCTGTATAATGGCCCGTTGCGCGGCCCCGGATTGACGTTGTTTCAACGAATCATGTTCCTGCCAGCGTCCTGGCTGGTGCAGTATCTGGTCCGCTTCATGATATTGCTCGTTCCCATCGTCTATCTCTGGCTCGGCCTGCTCCCGCTTTATTTCACTGATATAGCCGATTATGTGTCTCATCAGGTGCCGCTGCTGGCGGCGTATTTTCTGCTTATGCTGTGGATCACGCCCACCCGCTATCTGCCTGTGATTTCTAGCGCCGTCGGGACCTTTGCGACATTCCGCATGTTGCCTACCGTGGTCTCCAGCCTCGTGAGACCATTTGGCAAGCCGTTCAGGGTGACGCCAAAGGGCAGTGGCAACGAGTCGAACCAGTTCGACCGCTACAGCTTCGCCTGGATCGCCAGCATGATTACGGTCACCGTCTTTGGTCTGCTGGTCAACATCGTACCGGAAACGTCGCATGTACAAGGCCAGTTTTCGCCGGTCGCAGCCTGGTGGTCAGGTATCAATATCGTCGTCTTGCTCATCGCGTCACTCATCTGCTTTGAGAAACCCCGGCGCCTGTTTCATGCGTTCAAGCTCGATGAACCCGCTGTAGTAGACGATGTCCCTGGTCAAATTGTAAGTTTGGCACTGGACAAGGCGGTCGTTGCGGTCCCCACCATGTCCCGATTTCAATCCAAATCCGTCGTGCTTAAACTGTCCGGCTTTGCTCCGTTCAAATCAGAGCTCAGACAGGTCACCCAACGACGCAGCAGCATAAGTCGCGGCGGTGACAAACAATCTTACTACCTTCACCTGTATTTCGAACTCAGTGGCTCTGCTCGCGACAACATGATCGTGAAGCTCTACACCGGTCAATATTCGCAGGACATTCGCGACATCGATAAAGTCGCGGTCTCTCTTAATCTTCTTCTGCGGTCGTTCGGGCGAACGCGCACGTTGTAGCCGACAGTCAAAGCGCGGATCTCCGGTCGGCGTTCTCTCAAGCGTCGCCGCAACAGAGCCGGACCCTCCCATCGAAGGGAACGCCTCACCGGCGGGTTTTCTTTGTTGCTGCTTAGATTCAAAAAGAGGGCCATCGATATACGTGCAAAACCATGTTTTCGGTACGGACAGCTAAAGCGGAATGAGTAAAATCAATGAGATACGTGAGGCTCGGGGACATTGTCAGCGTTCCGATCCTTGTCCTAGCCGCAGCTTCTTTACGATCAACCGACATGGCGCCGCACCCCACCGTTCGCGCGCACGAGCGCCATCAGCATAGGGCCGATCGCAAACTCGCCTCTCTCGGTTCTTCGGGTGAGATCACGGAGATAGCCGCCAGGGGAATTGATGTGCCCGCCCCTTTCAAGGATGCAGGCGATCACCGTCGCGGCATTTTCCGGCCCCATGCCCGAGCAGGCTTCCTCATAGGCCGAGGGGCTGACGCCGAGCATCGAGCGCACGATAACGGCCGCCGACATCAGGTCTCGCCAGTTGCCGATCGTTCCGCCCGGCCCGTAATCCAGGATTTGAGGGCAGGCTTGCAGAACGAGGCCGAGCGGGAAGGATTTGAGGCTGTGCCCGGCGACCGGATCGGTCAAGCCTGCCGCCTTGTTGTTCATCCCGCCGGCAGGCTTCGGCTGTTTCAATCTTCGTTCGTCCGGCGTTCCGGCGTTCGGCTCAATATCGGTCGCTGCCCTTTCGCCCAGCTTCGTTTCGAAGCTTGGTTCAAGTTCATAAATGGAGTTGGGGTTTGAATTCTGTTTGTGACGCTCAATCTGAGACTCATTGGCGTCTATTTTTTGCGTTTTTATCTGTCTTTCCAACACATTGACGATCTCGTCACGCAATAGCCCCATCTCGTCGAGCAGCGGCGCCAGTGCTTCGGCCGTCGCAACGCGCGGAATTCGGGCAAGAAGTGTGCGAAACATCGCCGAAATGCCCTCCCAATCACCGGAGACCTCCTCTTCGATGGCTGCCGCGATCAGCTTGGAGATATCGCGCCGGCACACCGTCAGGCGTTCCCTGGTGACCCTGAGCAATTCCCGGTCGGCAACCGTCTGAGCGGCCAGGTTTTCGATTTCGCCCGCACGCGCAAGCAGCGGCGCGACACTGAAACCGAAGGCCTCGCCGAGGGCTCCTGCCCTGTCGCGGCGCGCATAGCGCTTTCCATTTGGGCTGTCCTTACGCAGGATCAGGCCCGCCTCGACCAGGACGGCGAGATGCCGCCTGAGTGTCGCCGGCGTCATGCCGCGGGCGCGAAGCGAAAGCTGCGCGTTCGACGGAAAAACGATCAGGCCATTCTCTTCGGAAATCTCGTCGTCAGGATAGAAGGTCAGAAGCGCGTCGAGCACCGTCAGCGCCCGATCGGTCACGCCGAGCGCCGGCCGCGCTTCGCAGATTGCCCTGAACAGCTTCCACTTGCTGCGCTTCATTCCCGGCTCGATGGCCTCGGCGAGTTGCTGGCTTGCCAGCATGCCAAGTGACATCGGCCGCCGCCCAAAGGGCGTCGTCACATATCCACTCTCCATTTGCCTTCACCTTCGTTCAGGCAAAAGAAAACCATCCACCAATTTGGTGCCGAAGACGCTTGACTGTGATTCGGGGAAATGCGATTCTCGATGTGCTTAAGATCTGAGAAGGGCTTCCACGGCGTCGTCGTTGGGGGCCTTTTTCTTTTGCGCGCTACGCTCCTCTGTCCTTGTTGAACTCCTGGAACAGGCCCTTCAGCCTTTCCTGGACGAATCGATCGAAACCGGGGGCGCTCTTACCGTCGAAGACGAAAGTCG
Source organism: Rhizobium sp. BT04 (assembly GCF_030053135.1). Taxonomy (NCBI): domain Bacteria; kingdom Pseudomonadati; phylum Pseudomonadota; class Alphaproteobacteria; order Hyphomicrobiales; family Rhizobiaceae; genus Rhizobium; species Rhizobium sp. BT04. The sequence goes on from NZ_CP125651.1 coordinate 16,620, forward strand.
CACCGGATGCCGTCTTCTTGATCATGACAGGCACGCCGCTGACCTCAGTTTTCTCAATCGCCGGCTTCGGTGCCGCCGTCTTTTTCGTTGCCAGAACGAGTGCCCGGTGAAACCGCTCGTCGCTCGAGATTTTGCGCCCGTCGTCCGCGGACAACTCGGCGATGATTTTCTCGATATCGGCGCCGTCCAGCCGTTCACCCAACTCCAGCCATCGTCGGCGGCCGATATCGGGCGCCGCACCGATGGCGTTGATGAGATCAAGGGGGACCTGCCGTATGACGATCAGCATTCTCGACAGCGCTGCCTTGTCAACGCCGAGAGCCGCCATGATGACATCGCGGCCGAAGCTGCGTTCTTCGATCCTGGATGCGAAGAGCGCACGCTCAATATAGGAAAGATTGGTACGGGCGCTGTTTTCCTGCCCTTGGCTGACGACCAGCTGACCGTCGGTGAGATCGCGGACGACCGCACGCACCCTGATGCCGATCTGTCTCGTGGCCGCCAGGCGACGATGACCATAGGCAACCTGATAACGTCCCCTGGTTTCGGGATGCGGACGGACGAGGATCGGGACCTGTTGCCCATGCTCGCGGATCTGCTCGACAAGCTGTGCAAGTTCGGCCGCGTCGATCGCCAATCGATCGCTGACGAAGGAAGCGTCGATCAGGCCGGGATCGAGTTCGACGATGGTCTGGCCGGCGGCGAGCTGCCGTTCCAGTTCGCTCGCCCGCTCCATTTTCTCGGTAATGTTGCCAAGCGTCTTGGTAATGCCGCCGACCGGTGCGGCACTGCGCTCCTGCGGCACGAATCCGGCGATCGGACGATTGTCGCGCGGTGCGACAGTTTCCACCCTCGCCGGGCTCGGAGCGGAGATTTCGATAAGGTTCTTTCGCGCCATCGATTATCTCCTTCCCCAGGTCGAACGAATATGCGCTTCGATCTCGCTATTCACCAGGTTGAGGGACTCGAGAGCCCGGTCATAGGTTCCGCGTGTGAACTGCGATCGCTCGACCTCGTAGAGAGTCTGTTTGGTGACGCCAGCGTCGGCGACCGCCGTCGATTTCACCATGGCATTGTGCAGCATGCGATTGCCGAAGATCGCCCGCATGAAGCCGGTCATCTGGCTCTGCGGCCCGTCGTTCGGTTCGAACCGCGTCACCAGGTAACGCATCCAGTCATAACTGGTGCGACCGCCTGCCTTCTCCACGACCGACATCAGCTCGCTGGTCATTGTCAGAAACTGCGACATCGACATGACATCAAGCATCTGCGGGTGAACCGTGATCAAAACCGAGGTTGCCGCACAGAGCGCCGACATCGTCAAGAAACCCAGCTGCGGCGGGCAGTCGATAACGACGATGTCGTAAAGGCTTTCGATCTCTGTCAGCACCTCGCCGATGCGGGCGAAAAACATCGTCTCCGCCGTGCCCGACGCCATCGCCTTCGGCGTCTCGTGCTCGAACTCCATCAGCTCGAGATTGCCCGGAATGAGATGCAGATTGGGCGTATAGGTAGCGCGCACGATATCGGCGATGGGGCGCGGATCCTCATATCGGATCGCGCCGTAGATCGTCTCGCCCTCGCCGACGTCGAATTCCGGCTGATGGCCGAACAAAGCCGACAAGGAGGCCTGCGGATCGAGGTCGACGGCGAGCACGCGGTAGCCTCTCAGCGCCATGAACTGCGCCAAATGGGCCGCAGTGGTGGTCTTACCCGAGCCGCCCTTGAAATTCATGACGGAGACGATCTGGAGCTTTTCCCCCGGCCTGCGGGCCGGCACATATTTCGGCGTCCCGTTTCGCTCGTCGAGGACCCGGCGAATCCGGTCCATATCCGTGGCACTGTAAAGCCGCCGTCCGTTTGCCAGCGGATCGGGCCCATGGCCGTCGGCAGCCACCTGGCGGAGATAACCTTCGCCGATGCCGATGAAGGCTGCGGCTTCTGCCGGCGAAAATGTTCTGATGGTCTTTTGCGACAGCGGGGGAAAGATTTTTGCCTGATGCTGCTGAAGTTGATAGGACAACTCCTTCGCATCCGTTGCCAGAAGCGACGGGAGATGCTCTTGATCGTCCTGAAGAGCAAGACTCGGCTGCATGATCTTTTTCCCAAATAACTGCGCAATTTTGAACGAAAGCGCTTCAGTTGCGCAGTTACTATATGCCGCGATTCGTGACCGAATTACAAATGCTTAACCAAAAGGCAGGTCGAGGTGGGCGAAACGGGCTCGGCCATCCGGCGGTTTCGGGGTCCGATCACGGGCTGATTCGCACCCGCCCGAGGCGCTGGCGAGCAAGGCCAATGCTCTCGTTATGCACATGAAATTCATTGAATTTTTTGCGACGCCGCCGGCGGGCCAGAAAGGTCTCGACCCGACTATTGTCCGTCATCCCTCAGGTAGTTGTCACCGTTGATCACCAGGAGCCCGTCGGAGCTTTTGTCGGGTTCGAATATGCTCATGCTTTCCGTCTTGCCGCTCTGATCGATCAGGTCGAGACGGTAGCCGGAAAGCCTGTAACGGCCGCTGGCGCCCGGCCGGCTGCCTGACGTGGTGACGCCGGATTGCGATCCGCCGATATCGTTCGTCATCGAGGCGCCGGACCAGCCGCTCCGTTCGAAAGTGCCGTTTTTGTGCAGCGTCAGCGTATGGCTGGAGGCGACCGATCCGGATGAGGTCGCGGTCATACCGCTCGAGGCGAAGCTATAGACCCATTCGCCGTCGAGCGTCGCGCCCTCGTCAAAGGGCGGCACGGCTCGATAGTCTGCGTCTGAAATCACCAGGTCTTTTCCCTTTTCCGCGAATGATTTCGTCTCGATCTCGATCGTGCCGTACGGAGAGGTGACGCTGCGCATTTCGATCGACCGGGCAGACGAGAAGAAGCCGCCGCCGGCAAGTTTGTAGAGGCCGCAATCGGTGGGGGTTGCCTTGCAATGTTCGGCGATCGTCCGGCCGCCCTTCGGCAGTTCCGTGCTGAACAGGCCCTTCGGGTCGAACATGCTGATCTCGCTGTCGGAATAGAAATCCATGCCGCCGAAGACATTCGGCCGGATGCCGGTATCGAGATGGGTGAAGACGCCGTCGAGCCCGCCGTCGCCGCCGGCCGGCACAAGATCGAAATCCTTATCGGAAGGATCGAGCTTCACCGATCGCACGAGCGCCTCGAAATCGGCTTCGGCGCTTTTGCTTCTATCGCCGTTCAGGTTCAAGAGCACGAGCTGCAGATAGGCCTGCTGCTTGTCGCCGGCGATGCCGACGACAATCTGGCTGATACCGACATTGTTCTGATGGACGCAGCAGCGTTCCTCCACCCGGATGTCGTGGCCATTCACGGTGACCCCGTAATGTTTGATCAGGATATCTTCCTTCGCCATGTCGGGCAGCGTCGCGACGAAGGTCTTCATGCCGGCCGAAAGCGAGTTGCGCGCAGCCAAGAGCGGTTTTGTGATCTGGATCAGGGCGCTGCCGCGCTTGTCGTCCTCGGTTTCCGGAAAGTCCTTCTGCAGCATGAAGAGATTGCCCTTGCCGGCCTTCCGCCAGCCGGAGGCGGGCTCGGGCAGGCTCACCCTCAGGCCGCTGATATCGGCGGGCGCTGCCAATGCCTGGGAGCAGGAGAGAAGGCAGAAAAGAACGAGGACGAAACCCAAAGCTGATTTGACTTGGCCAATCCGATCGATATGCGCGCTGCCCATGCGCCCCTGCCCTCTTGTTTCGACGACTGCCGACGGGATTTGGAGCCGCGCGCAACCATTTCAACCCTGAGCTTTCATGAAGTTTTTTTTAAAGGCGATTAGGCAACGCAACCGCCGGCGAAACGCCGGTCGGCCGAACTAATCCGCCATCGATTGGTAGAGCCATTCGGAGAGCTTCTCGGACGCCACCCGCGCGCCGGTGCCCGGAAGCAGTGCATCGTCGGTCAATTCGACACCGAAATACGACGTGGACGGATCCGTTATCACCTGCCGCTCGTCTTCGTTTGCGGCAAGATAAATCCGTGCGACTTCATCGACGCCGAACTGTTCCGGGCCGCCGATTTCAACGATACCGCCCAAAGGCGTTGAGACGGTCAATTCGGCCAGGAAGGCTGCGACGTCTCCGGCTGCGACCGGTCTCATCAAGGCTGGCGGCAATCGAAAGACATCGCCTTGCGCACCAATATCGATCAATCCGCTGATGAACTCGTAAAACTGGGTGGAGCGGAGGATCGTATAGGGGCGATTTGACGCCCGGATAAGATTCTCCTGCACCATTTTCGCGCGAAAATAGTCGCTTTCCACAAGTTGGGGCGTGCCGACAACGGAAAGGGCGAGATAATGCCCGACACCGGCTTCAGCGGCGACCGCGAGCAAATTCTTCGTCGATGCCTTGAAGAAATCCAGCGCGGCGCTATCGCCGAAGGATGCCGCGTTGGTCACATCAACGACGATGTCGGTTCCCGTCATCGCCGCTTCGAGGCCCCTGCCGGTAACCGTATCGACGCCAAGCGACAAGGATGCCGCCATAACCTCGTGGCCTGACCGGCGCAGGCTTTCGCTGAGCCGCGTTCCGATGAGACCGCTTGCTCCCACCACGGTAATTTTCATGCCAGCACCCTCGCGATCGATTGGATCGACAATGACCGGAAGGCCAAAAACCTGCCACTATGCGCGAGGGTGGAGACCTTAGCCGTAGGTTTAGCCGAGCAGACCCAAGGTTTAGCATGGCCCACCCGCGAACCGACGGTCCTACTCGTTCGCGCTGAAGCCGGCGGGCGCAACGCTACCTCTCCGCGCAAGTATGGATTTCCATGAGTTGCGGCTGTGGTGCGGCGGGATTACGGTTCGAGCATGAACTCGCCGGCCCCGACATCGAGAACGAGTACGACGCCAAATGCTGACGATCCCCGGTCCTTGTCTGCCCGACGGGAGCGGTTGATGATGAGCGTCTGGTCGCATCGCCCCCGCGCCGTGTATCTGGGGCTTTTCATCGTCGCCTATGTGCTCGCCTGCGGCTTCGCCCAGTCGCTCGCGATCGTGCCGGGAACGGGTATTTCCATCTGGCCTCCGGGCGGACTTTTCATCGCGACGCTCATCCTCGCCTCCAGGCGCAGCTGGCCATGGTGGATACTGGCGGGCTGCCTCGCCGAGCTGTTCAGCAACGCGCTGTGGTTTTACAGTCCACTACCCGCGGCCTTTCTGATCTATGTCGGCAACGCTCTTGAAGCGGTGGTCGCGGCATGGTTGGTCAATCGGGCCTTGAAGCGCCCGGCCCAGCTGGAAACCTTGCAGGAGGTTCTTGCATTCGTCGTGCTCGGGGCCGGCATTGCGCCAATCGTGGGCGCGACGGTGGGAAGTGCGACGCTCGCGTGGTTCGGCATACAAGCACAATCCTTCGTGACGGCCTGGCCTCTCTGGTGGATCGGTGATGCGACCGGTGTCCTGATCGTCGCGCCGCTGGCGCTCACCGTCTTCCACAACTGGCGCGACAAGACCCGGCTCTCGGCGGCGCAATGGCTGGAAGCCTGCGTCCTTGGGCTGATTTTTCTCAGTGTCGCCGCTCTTTCACTCAGCGGCTACCTTCCCTTCGCCTACATCATCATGCCGCCTCTTCTTTGGGCCGCGGTCCGTTTCGAATTCAAGGGGGCAGCCATATCGCTCGCTCTCCTCGCCCTGATCACGGCCGTCTTCACAATCACAGGCGCCGGCCAATTTAGCGGCGATCCCGAGTCCCAGAAACACAAGCAGATCATGCTGCAGCTCTTTTTGGCCATCTCGGCGTTTTCGGCGCTCATCGTCGCCGCCATATCCAGGCAACACCAGCTGGCCGTGCGCACATTGCGACAAAGCGTGGAGACGTTGCGCGAGCGGGAGCAGGAGCTCTCGCAGCTCGTCGACATGGTTCCGAGCCACGTCTGGCGTCTGACACCCGGCGGCGAACCGACCTTCTTCAACAGACGAATGGTTGATTTCCTCGGTTTCGACGTGGCGGATTCGGACAGGCCTGACATGAGCCGGCTGGAAGCGCTCATCGAGACCGTCATTCATCCCGATGATGCAGCCGGCTTCAGGGAAGCGCTCGACGATTGTCTCGCCACCGGCGAAAACTTTGCCATGCGGTATCGGCTGCGCCGCGCAGACGGCATCTATCACTGGATGTCGAGCCGTGCTGAGCCGACGCGGGATCAGACCGACCGCATCGTCCAGTGGTACGGCCTTTGCCACGATATCGACGATCAGGTCCGCGCCGAAGAGGCGGTGCGGCAAAGCGAGCGAGCGCTGCAGCAGATGATCGACGCCGTGCCGGTTCGCGTCTGGAGCGTCGAGCCGACGAGCGGGTCGGTCTATTTCAACAAACGCTACCAAGATCATTTCCGCGCCGTCATCGCCAATTTCGACGCTCTCGGCGCGCCGCGCATCGAAGAGCTGCTGCAGCAGCTGATCCATCCCGAAGACGCGCCGGACGTTCAGGACCGGCTGCGGCATTGTTTTGAAAGCGGCGGCGGCGCCGCGATGCGGTTTCGCTGGCGCGAAAAGGACGACGTCTACCGCTGGGCGGAATGCAGGGTGGAACCCCGGCGCGATGACGATGGAAGGGTGGTGCAATGGTACGGTGTTTCTCTCGACATCGACGAGGAGGTCCGCGCCCTGGAGGCATTACGTGATCGCGAGCGTGAACTCTCGCAGCTCGTCGACATGGTCCCGGTTCACATTGCCCGCATGGCGCCGAACGGCGAGCCGACCTTCTTCAGCAAGCGCACCCTGCAATCCATTGGGTTGAATGACGTCGCAGCTTGGGACAAGCCTGATATCAGCCGGTCGGCGGCCATCATCGGGGCAACCGTGCATCCCGAGGATGGACCTCGGATGAGCGAGGTTCTCGGTCACGCGCTTGCGACCGGCGAGCCCTATACCATACGGTACCGCCGGCGCCGCGCCGATGGCGTATATCGCTGGATGGAAGGTCGCGCAGAGCCGATGCGGGATCAAAATGGAGAGATTGTGCAATGGTACGCGGCTGCGATCGACATCGATGACGAGGTGCGTGCGCAACAGGCCCTGCGTGAGCGGGAACGGGAGCTGTCACAACTCGTCGACATCGTCCCGAGCCTTCTCTGGCGCTTGAACGCGGATGGCGACCCGACCTTCTTCAACAAGCGGCTGATCAATTTTCTCGGCCAGGACGTTGCAAACACGGATAAGCTCGGCATGAACCGGCTGTCCGCCATCATCGAAGCCGCCATCCATCCCGACGATGCGCAGAGCCTTGCCGCGGCGTTGAAGCATTCCTTTGCCACCGGCGAGCGCTTCTCGAAGCAGTATCGCCTGCGGCGCGCCGATGGCGTCTACCGCTGGGTCAAAGGCAGCGCCGAGCCGCTCAGGGACGAGAGCGGGCAAATCATTCAGTGGTACGGTCTCACCCATGACATCGACGATCAGCTGCGCATCGAGGAGGAGTTGCGCGAGCGAGAACGCTCGCTCTGGCAGATCGTCGAAACGCTGCCGGCAATGATCGATTGCGCAGCACCCGATGGGGAACCGGTGTACCGCAACCCCCAGCTCCGCGACTTCCTCGGATATAAGCTCGAGGAGTTGGATGGAACGGGAAAAACCCGGCTGGACGGCACGCTCGATGCCGGCGTTCATCCCGACGATGTGGCTGGGGTCAAAGAGAACTATGCCCATTCATTGTCCACCGGCGAGCCCTATGCGCGCCGGCATCGTCTGCGGCGCTTCGATGGTGAATATCGCTGGGTCGAGACACGGGCTGCGCCGATGCGCAATGCCGAAGGCGTCATCGTCCAGTGGAATGTGATCTGCCTTGATATCGACGGAGAGGTTCGGGCGGAGGAGGATCTGCGTCAGGCGCGAGAAGGCCTTGCGCGGGCGAGCCAGGTGGCAAGCCTCGCCGAGCTTTCGGCCTCCATCGCCCACGAGGTGAACCAGCCGCTGGCGGCCGTCGTGGCAAACTCACATGCCTGCCAGCGCTGGCTCCTGGCCGAACCGCCGAACATGCAGCGGGCGCAAAGGACGGTCGAGCGCATCATCCGGGACGCCAACTCGGCTGCCGATGTCGTCAGCCGCATCCGTGCCCTGTTCAAACAATCCGCAGACAGGAGGGCTTACACGGCGCTCTCGGGCGTCGTCAACGAAGCACGCAACCTCATGGCCGAGGAAGCCGCCCGCCGTCGCGCCCGGATGGAGGTGGATGTCGATGGCGACCTTCCGCTCATCGCCATCGATCGCGTCCAGATCCAGCAGGTCCTGATCAATCTCATCCGCAACGGCATCGAGGCTATGGACGCCATTGTCGGCGACAGGGTGATCGAGATGCGCTTGCGCCACATGGGGAACGCCGTCCAGACCGAAATCAGCGATCGCGGCCAGGGCATCGAGTTTCCCGAGAAGATGTTCGAGCCGTTCTTCACGACGAAGGAAAGCGGCATGGGCATGGGTCTGGCCATCTGCCGTTCGATCGTCGAGCTACATGGTGGACGCTTGTGGGCCGAGAAGAACAATCCGCACGGAGCGACGTTGATCTTTACCTTGCCCATAGAAACGAAGGCGGAGTCATGACGGCCGATGACCATATCGTCTTCATCGTCGATGACGATGAACGTATCCGCGAAGCGCTTGGCGAGCTGCTGGACTCCCACGGCATGCGCGCCATCGCCTTCGAATCGGCCTGCGATTACGTGAGAGCGGACAAGCCTGACGTGGCTGCCTGCCTCATCCTCGATATCGAACTGCCTGACATCAACGGCCTCGATCTGCAGAGCCAGATCGCAGACAGGGACCATCCGCCGATCGTCTTCATCACAGGACATGGCGACATCCCCTCCTCCGTGCGTGCGATCAAGCATGGCGCGGTGGACTTCCTGACCAAACCCTTCAGCGATGCGGATCTCATGGCGGCAATCCACGCGGCGATCGCCGAGGATCGGGCAAAGAGATCGGAACGCGCCGAACTCGACATGCTCAAACGACACTACCTCGACCTGACGCCGCGAGAGCGCGAGGTGCTGCCGCTCGTCGTCAGCGGCCTTCTCAACAAACAGGCGGCAGCCGAATTGGGGATCAGCGAAGTCACGCTGCAGATCCATAGAAGAAATGTGATGCAGAAAATGGCGGCGGCATCGCTCGCCGATCTCGTCCGGATCGCGGAGAGATTGGAAATACCGATAACCCACTCGCGCCGAGTGGGAGGGAATTGAACATGAACAAGACAACACACGTCGTGGCAATTGTCGATGATGATCCAAGGTTGCTTGAATCGATGGGCGACCTTCTGGAATCTGCGGGTTATGTGGCCCGCAGCTTCTCGTCGGCGGGCTCACTGCTCGTCAACGGGCTGTCGGACCTCGACCTGCTCATCACCGATATCGGAATGCCCGGCATCGACGGCTTCGAACTGCGTGACCTTGTGAGCAAGTCACGCCCGGAGCTGCCGGTATTCCTGATCACCGGGCGCCACGAGATAGCGGATCAGGGTCGCGCTCAAAGCGCGGGCGGATTTTTCCGCAAGCCTTTCGATGCCCAGGCCCTGCTGGCGGCAATCGCCAGCGCTTTGCATAAATCGACAGATGGAGGGTAACATGAGAGTTGACCAGCCGTTGCCGCGGAGATCGGCGCCGTTATCAATGCAGTACAGATGTGAAGAGGTTGAGCCGCTCGTCATTATCGTCGATGACGACGTATCGGTTCGCGAGGCGCTGTCGGAGTTGATCCTGTCGGCGGGTTTCCAATCGGTCAGTTATGCCTCGACCCGCGAACTGCTTGACGCAGATATCCTGGATAGTCCCGGCTGCCTGATCCTCGACGTGCGCATGCCGGGGGCGAGCGGCCTCCACCTGCAGCGTCATCTGGCCGAAAACGGCATTCCCAAGCCGATCATCTTCCTGACAGGCCATGGCGACATCCCGATGACCGTTCAGGCCATGAAGGCGGGCGCTGTGGACTTTCTCACCAAGCCGGTGCGAGACCAGACGCTGCTCGACGCCATCACTGCGGCCATCGCGATGGATGCCGAACGAAGGGCGGAAGCCGCAGTCGCCAAGCGCAATATTGAACGCGTGGAGACGCTGACGCAGCGTGAACGCGAAGTTCTGCACGAGGTGGCGCACGGACGCCTCAACAAGCAGATCGCCTTCGATCTCGGCATCAGTGAAGTGACGGTCAAACTGCATCGCAGCAATGTCATGCACAAGATGGAGGCGGCCTCGATCGGCGAACTGATCCGGGCATGGGAGACATTGCCGGCGCAGATGCGTCAGGCCGGGTCGCGTTAGTTTTAGCCGCGTGCCTCGAGGGCGAAGGACGTCGCCTGTCCATTTTCATGTGCGCAGTATCCAATTCGCGCCAAAAAACACGATGCGGTGCCGGCAATGGGTTTCGGCGCCGCACCCTTGCGTTATCTCTAAATTAAAGCTCGGGGATATGACCTGGTGCCCGGCTTTGGTTCCCCAAAGGAGATCTCGTCTTGAACAATCCATCGTCAGCTGCACCTGCCCCTGAAACCGACGCCTTCGGCAACGAAGCAAATTTCCTGTCGGCCATGGGGAATGCCAAACGGCTTCACATTCTGCATCTGTTGACCGCAGGAGAAATGTCCGTGACCGTCCTGGCTGACGAAGTGGGATTGAGCCAATCTTCAACGTCCCAGCATTTGGCAATTCTGCGGGAACAGGAACTCGTGCAGACGCGACGGGCTGCCCAGACGATCTACTATTCACTTCAATCCAGAGCGGCCAGAATGATGCTCGATACGCTCGCTGACATCTTCGGATCGCATCCTCGCACTGCAGTAGAACGTGTGCGAACCGTGGGCACCTGACGCAAATGGGCAATGTTGATCTTGCCGCTCATGGTCGCTTCCAATCCGGCACTGCTGCGATCCGGGGCAGTTTAGCGAGCCATGATTTTGCTTGCTATCATCAGGAAGTATCGAAGCGCCTCCGGCTTGCGTAGGATCGGCAACAAAGAGCGGCCGCTTGCCTTCCGCAGCGGCCAGCCTGGTCATTCGATAGATGTCGCCGTCAGGCGAAGGCGTAAGAGCCGTCCGGCCGCTTCGGCACGCGCCGCTGCCAATGGATGTAGCCTTCCTCCTCCATCGCCTTCTCGTCCATTTCGACGCCCCAGCCGGGCCGGTCGGGGCGGAGTTCGAGATAGCCGTCCTTCGGCAGATAGGGATCGACGACGTAGCGGGTTTCCCCTTCACGCTTCTCGATATCGAGACCGCCATAGACATAGGCCTGGCCCTTCGGCAGCCGGTATTCGAGGATGCGGAAATTCTGCGCCGCCGCCGAAAAATGAACGTTGACCGCCGTCGCAAGCGGTCCCATCGGGTTGTGCGGCGCCACCCCGACGAAGAAGGCTTCGGCGAGCGTGGCAATGCGGCGCATTTCGCTGATGCCGCCGACCACGCAGATGTCGGGCTGGATGAGGTCGGCGCCCCTGACCTGCAGCAGGCGCAGGAACTCGTTTCTGTTATAGAGCGACTCGCCGGTCGCCAGCACGCAGTTGAGCCCCTGTTTCAGGTCGCCCCAGGCCTCGATATTCTCGGGCCGCAGCGGCTCCTCGAAAAACAGAGGGTCATAGGGTGCCAAGGCATTGCCGAGTTGCCTTGCGGCGATCGGCTCGAAAATCTTCGCATGGGCGTCGAAGGCGATCTCGTATTCGTCATTGACCGTTTCGCGCAGCGAGCGGAAATAATCCGCCGAGGCTTTGACGACATTGCCCCAGCGATTGGAGTGCATGTCGATACGCCAGGGGCTGAGCTTGAAGGCGGTGAAACCCCACCCCTCCTTCAGACGATCGAACTCGTCGCGGGCCGCCGGCGCATCCGGTGCGGTATAGACCCCGGCATAGACCTTGATGCGGTCGCGCACCTCGCCGCCCAGCAGCTTGTAGACCGGGACGTTCGCCGCCTTGGCGGCAAGGTCCCACAGGCAGTGATCGAGCGCGGAGATCGCGGCAAGGCCGAGCGCGCCCGGCGGGAACCGGCTTTGCTGGATCAACAGATTGACGAGATAGTCGACGCGTGTCGGATCCTGGCCGGACAGAAATTCGTAGAGATAATCCAGGAGGGGCGGAAGCGCCTTGTCGGGGCCGTGATTGTAGCATTCGCCCCAGCCGGTCAGCCCGTCATCGGTGTCGAGCGCGACGATCACGCGCGGACGGTCCTTGTCGCGGGTCATGAAAACCCGCATGCGGTCGATCTTCATCTTTCTGTCCTTCTAACGATTGAAATAGGTACGGCGCGACTGGCGCGTCTGCACGTAGAGATGCTCGTTGTCGGTTCCGGGATTGTAGGCACCGGCACTTTGCGGCACCGAGACATTGCCGTTGCTGGGGAAGCGCGCCACGAAAGCCTCGTCGATATCGCAGCCAAGTCCCGGGCCATCAGGAACGGCGATCAAACCGTCGACCTGCTGCGGGTGCGGCACGATCGTCTGGCGGCGACCGTCCCAGTCATCGTCGAGGCGCTCGAGGATGAGGGCGTTCGGGATCGCCGCAAGCAGATGCAAAGCCGCATATTCCGCCACCGGCCCGAGCGAGCCCGAATGCGGCGCCATCTGAATATGATGGGCTTCGGCCATGGCAGCGATCTTCTTCATCTGGGTGATGCCGCCGGCCCGGCCGGTATCCGGCTGGATCACGTCCACCAACTCCCTCTCGATGAGCTCACGCTCGCCGAAGATAGTCGCAAAGCGCTCGCCGGCGGCAAGCGGCACATGCGCTGCGTCGCGGATGCGCCGGTAGCCGTCGATATTCTCCGGCGCTATCGGATCTTCCAGCCACATCAATTCATAGGGTTCGAGCGCCCGCACCAGCCGGCAGGCATCCGCAGGCGTCAGCCACGGCGGCCCATGCAGATCGATGGCGATGTCCATGTCGTCGCCGACGGCGTCACGGAGCGCGGCGACCTTGCGGACCGGATCGGCGACGCCGCCGCATTTGATCGCCTTTATGCCGCGCGCTTTGATGGCAAGCGCGCGCTCGGGCGTATTCGCATGCGAATAGATCGGGATCCGGTCGCGCACCTTGCCGCCGAGCAGCATCCAGACAGGCACGCCGAGCGCCTTGCCCTTGATGTCCCAAAGCGCCATGTCGATGCCGGTCATCGCACCGCCTCCGACCGTTCCGAGCATGCCATGGCCCATCATGGCGATATGCATCTTCTGCCACAGCCGCTCGATATGGGCCGGATCTTCGCCCACGAGGAGTGGGGCGAGATCATGGATCGCCGTCTCGACGACACGCGGCCAGCCCGAGCATTCACCGATGCCGGTGATGCCCTCATCGGTATCGATCTTCAGAAAGAGCCAGTTTCTGGTGCCGCCGAACTGCTTGGAGACGCCATCACCGGACCGTTGGTCGGCAGCCCAGTTCGCGGGATCGGGCTGACCGACATGCATGAGAAAAGTGCGGATCCCGGTGATTTTCATCGCTGAAAACTCCCATTCTTCAGAATGTCCGGCGCGACATAGCGGAAACGCCTGGAATGATCGCGATCGCGCGGATCGGGGCGCGGGATCGCTGATATCAGCGCCTGCGTATAGGCGTGCTCGGGCGCGCGGCAGACCTTCTCGGCGTCACCGATTTCGACGAGCTGGCCCTTGTACATGACGCCGACACGGTCGCACATGTAGCGGATGACGCCGATGTCATGGCTGATGAAGATATAGGCGAGGCCGAGCTCGTCCTGCAGGCGCATCAAGAGATCGAGCACCTGCGAGCGCACCGAGACGTCGAGCGCCGAGGTCGCCTCATCGGCAACGATGACACGCGGATTGAGCGTGATGGCGCGGGCAATGCCGATGCGTTGGCGCTGACCGCCGGAGAATGCATGCGGGTAGCGTTCGCGTGCCCTCGGATCGAGGCCCACCTGCTCCATGAGGTGGCAGACGCGCTCCTCCAGGGCCCGCCCCTTGGCGACGCCGTTGACGAGCAGCGGCTCGCCGATGATCTGGGAGACGGTCATGCGTGGGTTGAGGGAGCCGAAAGGATCCTGAAACACCATCCGCAATTCTCGCCTTGCGGCGGCCAGCGTCTGCCCTTTTGCCGTTGCCAGATCGATGATATCACCGTCGGCGCGGCGATAGAGGATCTCGCCCGATGTCGGATCGATCAGCCGCATGATCGAGCGACCCATCGTCGTCTTGCCGGATCCGCTCTCGCCGACGATGCCGAGCGTCTCGCCCGGCAGAAGCGAAATGGAAACATCGTCCAGCGCTTTCACCTCGCCGAAATCCATCGAGACATTGCGGAGTTCGAGGATCGGCGGCGCCGTCGTGTCGAGTGGCGGGCGGGCCAGCCGGATTTCGGCCTTGGCTTCCAGCTTCAGCACCGAGCCGATCAGCATGCGGGTATAATCGTCTTGCGGCGCATGAAAGATCTGCTCGACCGGCGCATATTCCTTGGCGACGCCGTTGTGCATGACGAGCACATCGTCGGCGATCTGCGCTACGACGCCCATGTCATGGGTGATGAACAGAACGGCCATGCCCTTGGCCTTCTGCAGCCGGGCAATCAGGTCGAGAATTTCGGCCTGGGTCGTCACGTCGAGGGCCGTGGTCGGCTCGTCGGCGATCAGCAGCTGCGGTTTACAGGCGAGCGCCATAGCAATCATCGCGCGCTGGCGCATGCCGCCGGAATATTGAAAGGCATATCGGTCCAGCGCTTTATCGGGCGAGGGAATTTCGACCTGCTTGAGCAGCGATATGGCTTCAGCGCGCGCCTCTGCCTTGCTCATCCTGGTGTGAAGGCGAAGTGCCTCGACGATCTGGTTGCCGACCGTGTGGATCGGCGACAGCGACGACATCGGCTCCTGAAAGATCATGGCGATGTCGCGGCCGCGGATCGCTCGGATCTGACGCCCGCGCGGATTGAGGCTGGTCAGATTGATCGAGCCGCCGTTCTGATCGTTCAATATGATCGATCCGCCGGATATGCGGCCGGGCGCATCGACAATCTGCAGGATCGAACGCGCCGTCACCGACTTGCCGGATCCGCTTTCGCCGACGACACAGAGTGTCTTTCCCGGCTCGATCGAGAAAGACAGATCGCTGACGGCGCGAAAGACGCCGGTGCGCAGAGGGAACTCGACGGTCAGGTTTTTCACCTGAAGCAGCGGCCTGCCGCCAATGGGAGCGATATCGGTCAATGCCGGCCTCACTTGTTGTAGGGATCGGCCGCATCACGCAGGCCGTCGCCGAGAAGGTTGAGCGCCATCACGGCAACCACGACGGCGCAGCCCGGCATGAAGAGCCAGGGTGCGGTGGCGATCGAGCGAATGTTCTGGGCCTCGCGCAGCAGCACGCCCCAGGAGATGGTCGGCGGCTGCAGACCGAGCCCCAGGAAGGAGAGAGAGGTTTCGGCAAGGATCATCGCCGGCACCGCAAGCGTGATCGACGCGATGATATGGCTGGCGAAACTCGGCAGCATGTGGCGAAAGATGATGCGCCTTTCGCGAACGCCGTCGAGCCTGGCGGCGGCGACGAATTCTTCGGTGCGCAAGGACAGGAAGCGGCCGCGAACGACGCGGGCGAGCTGCGCCCAGCCGGTCAGCGACAGGATGATCGTGATCATCATATATTGCAGCGTCGCAGGCCAGTCCTGCGGCAGGGCCGCGGCCATTGCGAGCCAGATCGGGATCGTCGGCAGCGACAGCACGAAATCGATCACCCGCTGCAGGAAGAAATCAATGCGGCCGCCGTAATATCCCGAGATGCCGCCGAGCACGATACCGAGCATGAGCGAGAAGAAGACGCCGACGAGGCCGATCGACAACGAGATCTGCGAGCCCTGCACTGTTCGGCTGAAGACATCGCGCCCCAGCCTGTCGGCGCCGAAGAGAAGCAGCGGCGTCGTCTTGTCGGGCGAGGCGATCAGATGGATGTTGGTCCTGAACAGGCCGAACACGGAATATTCGTAGCCGCGCCCGAAGAACTGGATATCAACACGTTTTGTCGTGTCTTCCTTGAAGATCGCCGCCAGCGTTTCCGGATCGCGGGTTAGCTTCATCGGATAATAATGCGGGCCGAAGGAGAACCCGTTCGCAGTATCGATCAGATGCAATCTCTGCGGCGGGTGAAAGGTCGCCCGGGCATTTTGCAGGTTCGGGTCGTTGATGGCGAAGAAGCCGGGAAGCAGGGCGACGATATACATCAGCACGGTGACGACGAGCGCGACCATGGCCAGGCGATGCCGGCGGAAAGCCCACCAGATGAGCTGCCACTGCGACGCGACGGCGGCGCGATCCGGCGGAATGTTCGTAACGGTGATGTCGGCCATGTAAGGCTCCTATTCCAACCGGATGCGGGGATCGACCAGCGCAAGCAGGATGTCGCTGATCAAAGAGCCTATCAGCGTCAGCGCGCAGATCAGCAGGACGAAGGCGCCGGCGAGATACATGTCCTGGGCCATCAGCGCCTGCAGCAGCAAGGGTGCGGCCGTCGGCAGATTGAGGACGATGGCGACGACGACTGAGCCGGAGATGAGGTTGGGCAGCAGCCAGGCAATCGTCGAGATGAACGGATTGAGCGCGATCATCATGGGATATTTCATCAGCAGCCGAAATTCCGACAGGCCTTTTGCCCGTGCCGTGGTCACGTAGGGCTTCGGCAGCTCATCGAGCATGTTCGCGCGCATGACGCGGATGAGGCTCGCCGTCGAGGAGACGGCAAGGATGATGACGGGAAGCCAGAGATGCGAAAAGAGGTCGCCCATCTTGGCAAAGCTCCAGGACGCGTTCTCATATTCCGGCGAAAACAGCCCGCCGACATCCTGGCCGAATTCGACCGCCGCGATATACATCAGCACCAGCGCCAGCAGGAAGGACGGAACGGCCAGGCCGAAGAAGGTGAAAGCGGTGAAGAAATAGTCGCCGATCGAATATTTGCGCACGGCGGAATAGACGCCGATCGGCAGCGCGATCGCCCAGGTCGCGATCAGTGTCGACAGGGCCAGAACAAGCGTCAGTGCCATGCGCTCCCAGATGAGATCGGAGACGGGCTGCTGCCATTCGAAGGAAATGCCGAAATCGCCGCGCGATAGGATGCCCCAGATCCATTTGAAATATTGGATGAGCATCGGATCGCCGAGGCCGAAGCGCTCGCGCAATTGCGCCGCCGTATTCTGATCGACGATCTCGTTGGAGGCAGCCAGCGTCGCGATATAGGTCGTGACATAGTCGCCCGGCGGCAGCTGGATCAGCACGAAAGCGAGGAAGCTGACGGCAAAGAGCGACGGGATCATCCATAGGAAGCGTTTGGCGATAAAGACCAGCATAATGGCGCCTCTTGTATTGAACGCCGCCCTCCGAGCCTTGTCGGCCGCCGGGGCCGGCAAGGCATCTCGGAGAGCGAACTGAAAGAAAGCGCCGTACCGTCGGCACGGCGCTTAAGATCCAAATCAGCTCGTGAAGGTGAATTGCTGCGGCAACGCAGGACCCGGATTGGGCCAGGACCAGCTATCCGGCTCCTTCTCCGGAACATTGCGCAGGTTGTTGCGAATGATGCCGAAGCCGCCGACGGCAAGGCAAAGGCCGACTGTCTCGAATTCCTCCGCGGCGATATCGAAGATCTGCTTCATGATCGCGCCGCGCTTGTCGAGATCGGCCGTCGAGCGCGCTTCGTCGAAAAGCTTCATGCGCTTCTTCTGGCTTTCCGGCGGCTCTTCGCCGCGTGCTCCGTTGGAGGTGTACCACAGCGTCCACGGGATGGCGTAACGCGAGCCCTGCGGATGGAAGGCGAAGAAATCGCGCGGATCGAGCATCGGATCGAGACCGCCTGGGCCCGGCCACACCGCCGCATCATGGGCGTTGTCATCGCCGCGGGTGTAATAGAGCGCCCGCTCGATCGTGTTGACCTTCATGTCGATACCGATCTGGGCCCAGTGCGTCTTCACCAGTTCCAGGGCATCGACGAGGTCAGGATAGAGCGTCGGAATGACGTCAATCGAGAAGAATACCTTCTGGCCGTCGGGCCGGAGGCGGAAACCGTCGCCGCCTTTCTTGTAGCCGGCCTCATCGAGCATCGCGCCGGCCTTGTCGGCGTCATATTCGGTGAACTGGCGCGCGTATTTCTCGTGATACCACGGATGGGTCGGACGTGGCCCGGCCTGGTAGGGCTCGCTCTGTCCGAAATAGACGATGTCGATGAGTTCCGGGCGATTGATGCCGATCGAGAGCGCTTGCCGGAACGCCTTATCCGCAAACATCTTGCGCATGGCAGGATCTTTGTGGGTGATGTTGAAGTAGATCTGGCACTGTTGCGAGGCTGAAGGCACGAGCGTCAGCAACCGATAATCGCCTTTCTCCATGTTCTTGGAGAGCGTCGGCTTGTTGGCGAGCACGCTGATATGGCGTTCCTGGATGTCGATCTTTCCGGAGATGACGTTGAGCATCAGCGATTCGACGTCCTGCGAGATGCCGAAGTTGATTTCATCGATGTAGGGAAGCTGATTGCCCTCGGTATCGACCTGCCAGAAATAAGGGTTGCGGGTCATGACGACGCGCGTCGCACCCCCGGCATAGGGCTCCTTGACCACCCATGGGTCGAGCGTCGGCTTGTCGACATTGCCCCATCGCGACGGGATCTCGATGTCGCCGCAGCGGCTGCGGAAGAGCTCCGTCCAACTGGTGACGCCGGCCTTCTTCGCGTCGGCTTCGATATTCGGATTATATTTCGGCAGGAACTGGCTGCAGTAATGCTTCGGGAATAGCGTCGGATGCTGGCCAAGCGGCGTGGCGAGGTTTTCCAGATAAAGCGCGTTGGCCGCAGCAAAGGTGAACTTCACCGTGTAATCGTCGACCTTCTCGACGGTGACCGGCTTGCCGGCAACGGCAAGCTGCGCCGGCGTCGCGCTGTAAAGCTCGGTGTTCTTGACGCAATCCTCGATCGCGAAAACGATGTCGTCGGCCGTAAAGGGATGACCGTCCGACCAGCGCACGCCTTCGATCAGATGGAAGGTGAATTGCGTTGCATCGTCGCTGACTTCCCAGCGTTCGGCAAGGTTCGGCTGCACGGCGGTAAAATCGAGGTTCCAGCGCACCAGGCTCTGGTTGCCGACCATGCGCAGGATGCCGTTATGGTCGGATGAACCGCGAAGGCCTCGGCGCAGCGAGCCGCCATAGGTGCCGACTTTTTCGAACGGCGTGACGACCATCGGCTTCTTCGGCAGGCGCTCGGCGAGCGGCGGCAGTTTTCCGTCCTTCACAAGCTGCGCAAGTGCCGGCGCTTCACCACCTGCGGCGGCGGAGACGCGACCAGCGATGGACAAGGCTGCGACGCCGGCCATGCCACCAAGCACAGTACGGCGGGTAACGCCACGCGACAGTATTTCATTAGGCATCGAGTTCCTCCCTTTCTACGCCGGCGCAATTTTTGAACCGGCTGATGCGGCGGGCTCCCGACCTACCGCTTGCGCCCTCCTCGGCGCTGCGATCGAACCATAGACACGTTCCCAAATGATTACAAGAGTTGACAGATAATTACAAATTTCGTAGCGATGCATCATCGGGGATCGGGATTTCCTGCCCCTGAAACCAAGGCTGCAGCAAATAAAAGACGGCGATCTGTCAGAATCTGTATTCTGCCATGGAGACTTCATCGGCTGGCGACAGCCAGGGCCCGTAGCGTTCAGAGAAAAGGACGATAATGACATTCACGGTCGACGCCGTTTCGAACAGAGGCGCAACGCGCTTCAGCGACATCATCTACGAGAAGATCGTGGGGATGATCGCCGACGGCAACTTTCCGGTGAACGAACGGCTGCCATCGGAGACGAAGCTCGCCGCTGAGTTCGGCGCCTCGAGACCGGTCGTGCGCGAAGCGCTCGAACGGCTGAGGGCCGATGGCCTGGTCGTCTCGCGCAAGGGCTCCGGCTCCTATGTCCGGCAAAGGCCGGATTCGTCGATGCTGAAAATGGTGCCGGTCGGCTCGCTCGCCGATGTCCAGCGGTTTTTCGAATTCCGGGCCGGCCTCGAAGCGGAGGCTGCGGAGCTTGCCGCACGAAACTGGCAGCCGGACGACCGGGAGCGAATAACGGCAGCGCTTCTTTCGCTCGAGCAATGTCTGCGCAACGGAGAGCTCGGCGCCGAGGAGGACCAGGCTCTGCACGATGCAATCGCCATGGCGACCGGCAATCAGTTTCACATCACGGTGCGCGAATGGTTCAGGCCGCATTTCGCCATCGGGCATTCCGTAACACGAAGCTTGAGCCTGAAACGGACGCTGGAGCAGATCCGCAGCGTCCAGGATGAACACGCGGTGATCGTGGAGGCGATCTTCGCACGGCGGGAAACCGAAGCTCATGATGCGATGAAGAAACACATACTGAATGCTCGCGCCCGCATGTTCCAGGGCGTTTGAGCGGGTGGGAGGAATAACGATGAAACGGATCGCTGTGACGGGTGCTGCCGGACGTGTGGGAACGCTGCTGCGACCCCTCCTTCGCGCGCATGGCGAGCACATCAGGCTGATCGATCTGCAGGAGCCTGCCGGGCTTAGCGAAAACGAGACGTTCGCAAGGGCCGACCTTACAAAACTCGACGAAGCAACGGTTGCGCTGAAGGATATCGACGGCGTCGTTCATCTCGCTGGTATCGCAAGCGGCATCGACATGAACGCCATTCTGCACGCAAATGTGCTTGGAACCTACAATCTCTACGAAGCCGCACGGACCAACAGGGTCCAGCGAGTCGTCTATGCATCGAGCAACCATGCGACCGGCTTTTATCCGCGTGGCGAAATCATATCGCCGCTCGATCCCATGCGCCCTGATAGCCCGTATGGACTTTCCAAATGCTGGGGAGAACTGGTGGCGGGGCTTTACTACGACACGGCGGGCATTCGCTCCCTTTCCATCCGCATCGGCAATGCCGGCACCTATCCCAACAGCGAGCGATCGATCGCGATCTGGATCAGCGCCCGCGATCTGGCGCAATTGGTGCGGATCGGGCTGACCCACCCGTTGATTGCCGCGACGGTCGTCTATGGCGTTTCCGATACCGACGAGAAATGGTGGGACAACGATCTGGCGACAAGGCTCGGCTACCGGCCGCAGGACCGGCCGCGCGACCACGCCCGGATCGAACAGGGATCCGAAGGACCGGTTGCGCTGGCGTTCCAGGGTGGCGGATTCTGCGAGATCAATCATGACGGCAAGATCCGTATGCGTAACGCCGAAGGTTTGGCCCAGAGCCGGGAGGCGGCCGAATGACGGCGCCCCGGATCATCCGCCCGGAAATCCGTTCCGTGATCCAGCAACCGCTGACGGTCGGTGAATCGCCGGTATGGGACGATGAGACCGGCACCCTGTGGCTGGTCGATATTCTGGCGCCGGCGCTCGTGCGGCTTTCGGCCTCAGGACAGATCGATCGTTTCGACATGCCGGCCGCAATCGGCAGTCTCGGGCTTTGCCGCGATCGCAGGATCGTCGTGGGCCTCCAGACAGGCGTCCATCTCTTCCATCCCGTCTCCGGCGATATCGAATTTTTGTGCGATCCGGTCGGGCGCGATTTCAACGGCCGCCTCAACGACGGAAAGGTCGGCCCCGACGGACACTTCTGGATCGGCTCGATCAGCGAAGCCAAGCCGCAGATCGATGAGGCCGCACTTTACCGCGTGGGGGCCGATGGCAGCACGCGGATCGTTGCAACAGGACTGACGAGCTCCAACGGCCTTGCCTGGTCGCCGGACGGCCGGCGGATGTATCACTCCGACAGCCGGCAATGTTTCCTGCAGGCATTCGACTTTGATCCCGATACGGGCGACTTAGGCGACGGACGCCGGCTTCGCAGCTTCACCGAAGACGACGGGCGGCCGGACGGCGCGGCCATCGATCGTGACGGCTTTTACTGGAGCGCCGGCGTTTCCGCCGGTCGCCTCAACCGCATATCGCGTGAGGGGGAAATCGTCGAGATCTACATTCTGCCGGTCGCAGCACCGACGATGCCGTGTTTCGGAGGGCCGGATCTCAGGACCCTCTTCGTCACCAGCCTGTCGACGGACCGCACCGGACGTTTCGAAGCAGGCACGGTCATCGCTTTCGATGTGGATGCGGGGGGCCTGCCACCCTTCCGCTTCGGATGACGATCATTTTGATGGAAGCTAACGGGGAAGAAAAATGAGCATCGCGATCATGCGCAAGGCGCTCACGGGCGTGTCGGGCGTTCCCGTCACGGCCTATGACGGTAAAGGCGAAGTCGAACCGCGGATAACCGCCAAGGTCTATGCGCGGACGGCGGCGGCGGGCATTCACAACATTGTCGCTGCCGGCAATACCGGCGAGTTCTATGCGCTGACGCCGCAGGAGATTCGGATCGTCCACGAAGCGGCGGTGTCAGGCGTTGATGGCCGGGCGCCGGTGACGGCGGCGATCGGCCGGTCGCTGCACGAGGCGATCGGCATGGCCAAGGATGCAGCCGCGATCGGCGCATCGGCCGTCATGTCGCATCAGCCTGTCGATCCTTTCGCAGCACCTTCGGCCCAGATCGACTATTTCTGCAATCTTGCCGATGCTTCCACCCTGCCGCTGGTCGCCTATGTCAGGGCCGAGGGCTTCACCGTCGCCGAAATCGTCCGCCTCGCAAATCACGGGAATATCGCCGGCATCAAGTTTGCGACGACCGATCTGATGCTGCTGTCACGAGCGATCCCGGCAGCCGATCCGGCCGGTGCGCTGTTCGTCTGCGGCCTGGCGGAGAGCTGGGCGCCGACATTTACCGCTGCCGGCGCGCGCGGCTTCACGTCAGGCCTCGTCAATGTGGCGCCTCAGCTTTCACTCGCCGTTCACGCTGCGCTCGAAAAAGGTGATTTCGCCACGGCACGGGCAATCGTCAACCGGCTCGAACCATTCGAGCGGATGCGGACCAAATTCCGCAACGGCGCCAATGTGACCGTCGTCAAGGAGGCCGTCACCTATTCCGGCCTCGATGTCGGTCCCGTGCGCGTGCCGGGATTGCCGCTGCTCGACCAGCATGATCGCGAAGAACTTCATCGACTGCTTCGAGGTTGGGAGGCCGAGGGCAGCATTCAAACTGATCCGGACCGGCAGCAGTCTGCCAAGGCGACCGGCTGAGTTCGACACTATTTCCGCAAACAACAGGATTGGGAGGTCTAGAGATGCTGAAACAGCTACTGACAACGATCGCAATTACCGGCGCCCTGATGACGACGCAGCCTGCCTGGGCGGCATCGCCGCCCAATATGCTGGTGATCGGCACCAATCTCACCGGCATCCGGACGCTCGATCCGGCCCAGAACAATGCCCGCACGGTCTCCGAGCTGATCTCGAACCTCTACGACAACCTCGTGCAATTGGCGCCGGATGACTTGAAGACGCTGAAACCGATGCTGGCGACGCAATGGAGCGTCTCGGACGACGGCAAGATCATCACACTGACCTTGCGCGACGACGCCGTCTTCCAGAGCGGCAACAAGGTGACGGCCGAGGATGCGGCCTGGTCGATCCAGCGCGTCATCAAGATGGGCCAGGTAGGCTCCACCGATGTCGCGCTCTGGGGCTTCACATCGGACAATGTCGAAAAACTCGTCCGGGCAAAGGACGAACATACGCTCGAGATCGAGCTGCCTCAGACCGTGAACACCGACCTGGTGCTCTATTCGCTGGCCGGCTCGTCGCTCGGCATCGTCGACAAGAAGACGGTGCTGTCGCATGAGGCGAACGGTGATTTCGGCGGCGCCTGGCTTTCCGCCAATTCCGCCGGCAGCGGCCCTTTCAGCCTGGCGCAATGGCGGCCGAACGACGTCGCGATCTTCAATGCGCAACCGAAATATTGGGGCGGCAAACCCGCCATGGCTCGCGTCGTTGCCCGCCACATCCCCGAATCCGGCAATCTCCGGCTGCAGCTTGAAGCAGGCGACGTCGATGTCGGCCAGTACGTGGCAAGCGGCGATCTCGATGCGCTCGCCACCAACAAGGATATGGTGATCGAGAACGTACCGGGTCTCGGCTTCTACTATATCGCCCTCAACCAGAAAGACCCGGACCTGCAGAAGCCGAAGGTCCGCGAGGCCTTCCAGCACGCCTTCGACTGGAAGGCGATCTCCGGCAACATCATGCGTTATACGGGCTTTCCCTGGCAGTCGATGATCCCGCGCGGCATGATCGGCGCTCCGGAGCAGGCAGGCGTCCGCTATGATTACGATCCCGCCAAAGCCAAGCAGCTGCTGGCGGAGGCCGGATATCCCAACGGCTTGAAGAAGGTGCTCAATCCCTCGGGGGCCGCGACCTTGCCTTTCGCCGAAGCGCTGCAGGCGAGCGCGCGGACCGCCGGCCTCGATCTCGATCTCGTGCCCGGCGAATTCACCCCCGCATTCCGCGAGCGCAAATTCGAAGTGCTGCTCGGCAATTCCGGCGCCCGTCTGCCCGATCCTTTCGCCGTCGCCACGCAATATGCCTTCAACCCCGACAATAGCGACGAGGCGCGCCTCGGCAGCTATTATCTCTGGCGCACGGGCATGAAGGTGGACGACCTCAATACGCTCATCGATCAATCGATGAAGGAGCGCGATACGGCCAAGCGCACGGACATTTTCAAGAAGATGGACGGGATCTACGCCGGCATGGCCGCCCCGCTCGTCATCTTCTTCCAGCGAACCGACCCCTATGTCATGCGCGCCAACGTCAAGAATTATCACGGGCATACGACCTGGTCGACGCGCTGGCATGACGTGACGAAGGAGTAGAGCGCGTGGCGAGCGCCGAGCTGACATCGAAGCAGGAGAGCAGCCGTCATTCTCAGGCGGGCGGGTTCGCTGAAGCGGCCCCGCATCCCTTGGTGGGCTTGCTGCGGCGCCTGGCGGGGCGCGTGGTGGCTGTCGTGACCACGCTGCTCGGCCTGCTCTTCCTGACCTTTTCGATGGGCCGCCTGCTGCCTGCCGACCCGGTGCTTGCCATCACCGGGGCAGAGGTCAGCAAGGAGGTTTACGACCGCGTCTATCACGAGCTCGGGCTCGGAGAACCGATCTGGATGCAGTTCCTCGCCTATGTCGGGAAGATCGCCACCGGCGATCTCGGCATGTCGGCGACAACAGGCCAGCCGATCCTCACCGATCTGATGACGATCTTTCCCGCGACCATCGAGCTTGCCATCATCGCCATGATCATCGGCGCCGTTATCGGCATCCCCCTGGGCATCACGGCCGCGGTCAGGCGCGGAACGATCGTCGATCATATCGCCCGGATCGTTGCGCTTGCCGGGCATTCCATCCCGATCTTCTGGACCGGGCTGATGGCGCTCTTCGTCTTCTATGCGAAGCTGAAGCTGGTCGGCGCATCGGGCCGGATCGACGTCTTCTACGAGGGCCTTGTCACGCCGATGACCGGCTTTCTTCTGATCGACGCGGCACTGCAGCAGCAATGGGAGGTGTTTCACAATGCGCTCGGCCACATCATCCTGCCGGCAGCGATCCTCGGCTATTACTCCGTCGCCTATATTAGCCGCATGTCGCGCAGCTTCATGCTCGAACAGCTCAGCCAGGAATACATCATCACCGCGCGGGCAAAAGGGCTTGGCACCCGCAAGGTTGTCTGGCGCCACGCGTTCAGAAACATTCGCGTCCAGCTCCTGACGATCCTGGCGCTGACCTTCGGTGGGCTGCTTGAGGGCGCGGTGTTGATCGAGACGGTCTTCGGCTGGCCGGGGCTCGGCCAGTACCTCACCCGCGGGCTGCAGATGAACGACATGAACGTCGTCATGGGGTCGGTGCTGACGATCGGCGCCGTCTTCCTGATCATCAACATCCTGTCGGACTTCCTCTATCGCATTCTTGACCCGAGAACACGGTGACGCCATGACGATCTCCACCCAAGACGCAGACCGCGCCAACGCCGGCGGCTTTCGCAAATGGCTGCTGGCACCGGAGCCTCAGGGCTGGGTTCAGTCGTCAACGCAGCAGATCCATCAGGGCTGGCTGAAATTCAGCCTGCACCCGCTTGGCCTGGCCGGCCTCGTCATCATCGTGCTCCTGATCGTCGTGGCGCTGGCCGCCCCTCTGCTCACCGGCTACGATCCGATCGTGCAAGACATGGCCGGGCGGCTTGCGCCCCCCTCGGCAGCCCATCTTCTCGGCACCGACAATTTCGGCCGCGACGTCTTTGCGCGGGTAATCTACGGCGCCCGTACGACGCTCTACATCATCATGCTCGTCACGATCATCGTCGCACCGCTCGGCCTGCTGATCGGCACGTTCTCCGGCTATTTCGGCGGCATCGTCGATGAAATCCTCATGCGCATCACCGATATCTTCCTCTCCTTCCCCGGGCTGGTGCTGGCGCTGGGTTTTGCCGCAGCCCTCGGCCCTGGCATCACCAACGCAATCATCGCGATCTCGCTGACAGCCTGGCCGCCGATCGCCCGCCTGGCACGCGCCGAAACGCTCAGCCTGCGCAAGGCGGACTATATCGCCGCCGTGCGCCTGCAGGGCGCGACATCCATTGCGATCATTACCCGCCACATCCTGCCGATGTGCATTCCCTCGGTGATCGTCCGCGTCACCCTGAACATGGCCGGCATCATCATCACTGCCGCCGGCCTCGGCTTTCTCGGCCTCGGCGCACAGCCGCCCTGGCCGGAATGGGGCTCGATGGCCGCCAGCGGCCGCGAGTTCATGCTCGACAGTCCGTGGGTGATCGCCGCACCCGGCATTGCCATCGCACTGGTCAGCCTCGCCTTCAATCTCGTCGGCGATGCACTTCGCGACGTGCTCGACCCGAGAGGTTCGGAATGACAGAGCCGCTGATCGATATCCGCAACCTCGAAATCGCCTATGGCGGCGGCGGCATGCGCGCAGTGCGCGGCGTGAGTTTCGCGCTCGGGCAGGAAAAACTCGGCATCGTCGGCGAATCCGGATCGGGCAAATCCACCGTCGGCCGCGCGATCATGAAACTGCTGCCGCCGACCGCGATCGTCCGCGCCGAGCGCATGGCCTTTCGCGGCGTCGACCTCATCAAGGCAGACGAGAAGACAATGATGACCATCAGGGGGCGGCGGATCGGCCTGATCCTGCAGGACCCGAAATATTCGCTCAATCCGGTCATGCGGATCGGCGAACAGATTGCCGAGACCTACCGCTTCCATCATCCAAAGGTGAGCAAGGCAAAAACCTATAGCCAAGCGCTCGACATGCTCGAAGCCGTCCAGATCCGCGATCTCGAGCGCGTGGCCCGCCTCTATCCGCACGAGATATCGGGCGGCATGGGCCAGCGCGTGATGATCGCCATGATGCTGATTGCCGAACCCGAAGTGCTGATCGCCGACGAGCCGACCTCGGCGCTCGATGTCACGGTCAGGCTGGAGATTCTGGCTCTGCTCGATGAACTTGTTGCCCGCCGCAATCTCGGCCTGATCTTCATCAGTCACGACCTCAATCTCATCAGGAATTTCTGCGACCGCGTCCTCATCATGTATGCCGGCCGCGTCGTGGAAGTGCTGGAGGCGCGCGATCTCGACAAGGCCAGACACCCTTATACGCAAGGGTTGCTGGCATCCCTGCCGACGATCGAGAATCCGCCTGCCCGGCTGCCGATCCTGAAGCGGGATGCCGCCTGGCTTGACGACCTCGCATTGGAGCCGCCGCGATGATCAGGATCGACAATCTCACCATTCGTTTCGCACACGGCCAAAGGCCTGTTGTCAGAAACGTCAACCTCGCCATCGAAAAGGGAACGGCGTTCGGCCTGGTCGGCGAGTCCGGCTGCGGAAAGTCCACGGTCCTCAGAGCTCTCTCCGGCCTCAACGCCAATTATGACGGCAGTATCGAACTGCAGGGCGAGACGCTGGACCGGCAACGCAGCCGACCCTTCTTCCGCCGGGTGCAGATGGTGTTCCAGGACCCTTACGGATCACTCCACCCCCGCAAGACCATCCGTTCGCAGCTGAAGGAACCGCTGCGCAACCAGGGACTGGATACGAACTCCGTCGACATCAACGCGGTGCTGAGATCGGTCGGGCTCGATCCGGCGCTGAGCTACAGGTTTCCGCATCAGCTCTCCGGCGGACAGCGCCAGCGCGTCGCGATCGCCCGAGCCTTGATGCTCAACCCGGACATTCTGCTTTTGGACGAACCGACATCGGCGCTCGATGTATCGGTGCAGGCCGAAATCCTAAATCTGCTGCAGGATCTGCGCACCGAGCGCGGCCTTACCTATCTGCTGGTCAGCCACGATCTCGCCGTCGTCTCCCATATGTGCAGCCGCGTCGCCATCATGGAAGCCGGCGAGATCGTCGAACAGGTCGATATCGAGGCGCTGCGCAGAGGTGCTGTCGAACATCCCTATTCGCAACGTCTGCTGCGCGCGAGCCGGATGTACGGAAGGGCGTAACCGCCTCAGTATGTGAGATCCGACAGATCCCGGAGCTATGCACCCAAGTGGGTGTCGATCGCAGAAATGATCTCGTCCCAGTCGTCGGGATGAATTTCGTGGCCGCCACCTGCAAGCCGGAGGAGCTTCGCGCCCTTGACGGTTCGTGCCAGCAGTTCGCCGTGCTCGACCGGATAAATCGGGTCGGCCGTTCCGTGTATGACAAGGAGCGGCACGACCAGTTCGGCCAATTTTCCTTTCAAGGTCTGGCCGCCCTTCAGCATGAAATGATTGGTGGCGCTGACGAAGTTTTTCGCCCGCCTGACGTCCCGTTCCACAAGGCTGCGCGCCCGCCGCTCGTCATAAGGGTGCCTCGAACCGGCGATCATCCGCGTATCCCTGACGACAAAGTCGATCACCTGGGCATCGTCCGTCCAGTCGACGGTCTCGCCCGTCGCCGCGTGCTCCATGTACGCGTCGATAGTTTGCGGCAGAGCACTGATATCGATGCCCAACGGCGTGGTGGAAATCAGCGTCAGCGTCTGAACGCGCTCGGGATGCAAGAGGGCTGCGATCTGGGCGATCGTGCCGCCCAGCGACATTCCGATCAGATTGGCTCTGTCGATGCCGTAACCATCGAGTATCCCTATGGCGTCATTCGCCATGTCGTCCATTGTGTAGGGAGGCTCCCCCGGCGCATAGATCGTTGAACGGCCGGTGTCTCGATTGTCGTAGCGAATGACATAAAACCTGCGATCGGCAAGCTGTTGGCAGAACTCCTCCGGCCACCACAGCATCGACGCCATGGCGCCCATGATCAACAGGACCGGCTCATGCGCCGGGTTGCCAAATGCTTGCGTGGCGATCTCGACGTCGTCAAACTTGATAATGCGTTCACTCATTTGGGGCGTCCTTTATTTGGCAGGCCCCTCTATTTCCAACTGGTGTAATCGGCCGCCACGCACCCAAACGGCGCA
The DNA here is from genome assembly GCF_030053135.1 of Rhizobium sp. BT04. Taxonomy (NCBI): domain Bacteria; kingdom Pseudomonadati; phylum Pseudomonadota; class Alphaproteobacteria; order Hyphomicrobiales; family Rhizobiaceae; genus Rhizobium; species Rhizobium sp. BT04. The sequence continues at coordinate 45,899 of NZ_CP125651.1, forward strand.
CGATCCTGACCAAACCGCTTCTTCAACTGCTCGCATCCCCACTCGTTTAACGGCGCGGGCATGAGATTGTTGATATCCATGCCAGGCGATTGGAATTGCGTCGGGGAGCTCGTCACGTACCAAAGCCAGAAGCCGACCACACCGACGAAGATAAGAAGCAACACACCGAAGAAAAGCTGCAGCCGCCTCCAGATCGATACCGTCCTTGCGGGTTCTTCGATCAACACCGGCCTGCTCTGATCGCCCTCTTGCTGATACCCCAGGGGTGCAAGAGCCGCGGTGCGTTCGGCATCGGTCAGCTCGACGCGCTGCAGACGATCGTCCAGAAGCACCGGCAGGGCCGTATTGCCGTGCCTGACGGCCAGTCCGATCGCCTTGCCATTGGCTTCGCCGACGATCAGCGGCTCCTGTCCGCTCTTCATGCGCGTGTAAGCCGATCGCCCCGTTTTGTCGGCGGCGATCTTGTCATTGTAGGTGATGGAAAGGACGCCGCGTTTGCGGTCGAATGCGCTAATCTCGACCGGGACGGGGATCAGCCTGGCAGGTCGGCGCAATTGGCCCTTGACCCGCCAAATGCGAACACCGAGAAAAATCGTCCCCAGGCTCGTGCCGCCAAGCAGGATCACAAACAGCGCGAGCGTGATGATCCTGTTCCAGAGCATGTCCAGACCCAGGCTCATCGTCGCGAGTTCCGGATGATCGGCCGAAATCACAAGATCGGTTTCGTAATCGCCGGTATGGAAATCGACGAACATGATCTCGACCTCGGTGTCGTAGTTTCGTCCGCGGTAGCTATAGACAAGGCGTGCCTCGCAATCGGTAAAGACGGCCTTGCGTGTCGTGCATCGGCCGTTTTGCACATCGCCATCTTCGAGCACCAAAGGGTTCTGGCTGATCTGGAAATCGCGGATCACGCCCGGCGCTTCCCAGATGAAGAGAAAGACAGCCAATGCCAGGATAACGGGCGTTGCCCAGAAGTAAGCGTTCGGCGTGGAAATGACGTCGCGCGCCAATGAAAGCGGGCGGCTTGGGAGAACAAGCGAAGACAATGGCGCGGACCCCTCGTGTGACAGCGCAGTGCGCCGGTAAAGCTTCAGACAGCGGCCGTGATGAGCGAGCGAGTGACGTCACCGACCGGCTTACACAATCCCCTTGTGCGATACCGATCTACAACCTGAGGAAGGCGATCTGCAATCCCTTTCAGCGTGTGTGGTCACGATTCGTGCGTTGATCTTCTCGAGGCGTGCGCGCCGCGGCGGAGCCAACGAGTTGAGCCCCGATATGGACGGCTCGAACCCTCGGTGCCGGCGCTCGCGTCGACGTAGCAGGTGAGCTCTACAGCCGATTGGCGCGCAACAAGGTGTCACGAGACAGATATCCCGCACGCGTCCCATCGGCGCCCCTGACGTGAAGGCCCGGCATCTCACCGGAGAGGATGAGCGCCAAGGCGTCGTGAACCGTGGCGTCGGCGGCGATCTCGGCATCGCCGTTGGACGGTTCCGGCGCGGTCATGATCGTCGATACCGCAATCAAGCTCAGTCTTTTTATGGCTCGGTCGGGGCCGAGGAAACTCTCGACGAATTCATTGACGGGGCGCGCGAGGATTTCCTGCGGGCTGTCATATTGAAGCAGGCGGCCGTCCCGCATGATCGCGATGCGATCACCCATCTTGATGGCCTCGTCGAGGTCATGTGTGACGATGACGACGGTCTTCTTCACTTTTCTCAGAATATCGCGGAATTCGTCCTGAAGCCGAACACGGGTGATCGGGTCGATCGCGCCGAAGGGTTCGTCCATCAGCATGATCGCGGGGTCAGCTGCGAGCGCGCGGGCGAAACCGACGCGCTGACGCTGCCCGCCCGACAATTCATGCGGCAGGCGCTGCCGCATGATGGCCGGATCGAGTCCCACGAGATCGAGAAGCTCGTCGACGCGGCGATCGCTGCGCGGCTTTTCCCAACCGAGAAGCCGCGGCACGGTTGCGACATTGCGTGCGATCGACATATGTGGAAACAGACCGACCTGCTGGATGACATAACCGATGCTGCGGCGCAGCTCTTTCTGATCGACCTGGGCGATATCCCTGCCGTCGACCAGCACGCGTCCGGCCGTGGGTGTCTCCAATTGGTTGATCATCCGCATGGTCGTGGTCTTGCCGCAACCCGAAGGACCGATCAGGGCAACCGTCGTCCCGGTCTCGATCAGGAGATCGAGATTGTCGACCGCATGCGGGCCGCTTCCGTCGTACTTCTTGGTAACATGATCGAGATGAATCATCCTGATATCCGCTTTCGGCCGCTTAGCGCCGTTGAGTGAAGACGCGTTCCAGGGCGCCGAACGCCAATTCTGCAAAGATTGCGAGCAGAGCTATCGGGACAGCTCCGACGAGAAGGCGCGGCATGTTCATGATCGCGATGCCGGCATTGATGAAATCGCCAAGCCCGCCGCCGCCGATGAAGGAGGCCAGCGCCGCCCCGCCGATGACCTGGATGGCACTCGTCCTGACGCCTGACAGAATCGAGGGCACGGCCAGGGGGAGTTCGATCTCCCACAGCATCTGCCCAGCGCTCATACCCATTCCATCGGCCGCATCGATCACCGAGGCGTCGATCTCGCGGATGCCGATGATCGTGCTCAACAGCAGCGGCGGCACGGCAAGGACGATGAGGGCGACCACCGACGGCAACAATCCGATGCCGAGAAACGGCATCGCCGCCGACAGGATCGCAAGGCTCGGTATGGAGCGCAAGGCGCCGGCAATATTGACCACTGCAAAGGCGGCGCGAGGTGCCCGTGCGACGGCAAATCCGAGTGGCACGGCAATCACAAAAGCGATGCCGAGCGATAGGACGCACATCAGAAGATGACGATTGAAAGCATTGAAGAAGCTACTGGAGTTGTTGAAGATCCAGCTGAATGCATCGATAACGATCATGCTGCTTTACCTCCACTGCGCCGGCGCAGCAGCTTTTCGAAGGATGCAAAACAGTAGTCGGCAAAGAGCGCCAGAAATGACGTCAGCAGCCCGCCGGCGATGATCTTCTCGGGAAACCGCTGGTCGATACCTTCGAAAATGATGACGCCGAGCCCGCCGGCATTGATATAGGCGGCAACGGTCGCGATGCCGATCACCGTCACCATGGCAATGCGGATGCCGCCGACGATATAGGGCATCGCCAGCGGCAGCTCGACTTCCCAGATCCGGCGCGCCGTGCCGTAGCCCATGCCATCGGCAGCTTCGAGTATGTCACGCGGAATTGCCTGAAACCCCATACCGATATTGCGGATCAGGATCATCAGCGAGTAGGCGGCAAGACCCGTAATGGCGGGTGCCGCCCCAATCCCCATGATGGGGATGAGAAGCGCAAACAGCGCCAGGCTCGGCACGGCGAACAGGATACCGGTGAAGATGATGATAACCGCGAAGCTCCGCGGTCGCCTTGCCGCCCATATCCCGACGATCAGCGAGATCACCAGGGCAATGCCGACCGAGGAAAAAACGAGATACAGGTGCTCCAGCAGCGCTTCGAATAGCCGATCGAGGTGTTTAGGGACCCATTTCATCGTCGAGACCTCCGCGTCCGGGCGCTCGCTCGCCTGTCTACCATGAGATCCCCAATCTGCGATCGGCGTCGTCGGCTCTCTGCGGCAGGACATCGTAGGCCGACGGAGCGACCGCCGAAAATCGTTTGAGGCCGAGCCGGCCCAAAGCCGCCGCTCCCTCAGGCGTTTCATGCAGCGTCACGAGACTCCGCTGTAACGCTGTGGCGATGTCCGCGGGCAATGTCTGCGCGGCAACCAATAGCGGCGCGGGAAGCGGATCGGTCGTCGCCAGAATACGAAGACCATCGATCGCGTCGCGTTCGTGCATCGACAACAATTGGAAGGCATAAGCGTCGATCGCGCCCGCATCTATCCTGCCATCCTTGAGGGCTGCGACGATGCCTGAGGGGTTGAGCAGTGGTCCGACCGTCGTGCTCTGCTTCATCGTGCCCGCAAATCGGCCGGCAAGGTAGGAGCGCGCCGCATGGTAGCCCGATTGGGAATCGCGCACGGTCCAGCCCCAGCGTGCCGCAGCGAGATCCGCCACCGCGTTCACCGGCCCGGTGGAGGCGACGAGGATGTGGCTGGCATAGAGTGGCTGGTCCAAAGACCATGCTTCGCTCGAGACGGGTGCCGCAAGCGCCGTCGGTCTTGCGCCCTCGGGCATGCGCGAAAACGGATAGCCGCACATAAAGACCAAACCCATGTCCGGCCTCGCCCATAGCTCCGCCAGCGGCGCAGGGGCTGCATGAGCGATGATCTCGAGTTCTAAGCCGGACTGCAAGCTGACCAGCGCGAACAGCGCGTCCCACAGGCCGCGAATGCGCGGGCTGAGATTATACATTCTCGAACAGGCGACCGGCTTGGACATCACCATGGCGACTATGCGAACCGCAGCCGCTGGCCGATGTTCATCTCCCTGGCCTTCGCCACCATGGCGGCGCCGAGCGCCACGTCGGTCGTGCTGAGGCCGCGATGCCAGAACAGGATCGTTTCCTCGTCGCTCTCGCGGCCGGGTTTCATGCCGCAGACGATCTGGCCGATTTCGGCATGCAAATTCTCGGCCGTCACCTTGCCCTCGTCGACGTGACGGCGAAGCGCTCCGAACGGCTTGCCGGGACCGCATTGTCCCCAATCGTCGACGACGACCTTGTCCATGATATCGGTGAGATCGAATTCAAGCGCGCTCATCGTGCCATAGGGCACGACGAAGGCTCCCTTCTTCACCCATTCGGTCTTGAACAGCGGCGCCGGTTCCGGCAGGCGGCTGGCCTCGACCATGATGTCGGCGCCCTTGAGGCAATCCTCCCAATTGTCGGTGACGATGATCTTCTTGCCGAGGTCCGCCTCGAGACGCTTGGCGAAGGCATTGCGGCTTTCCGGGCGGCGCGAATGCACACGGATTTCGTCGAAGTCGAAGAGATGGTCGAGAAGGCGGACATTCCAGTAAGAGGTTCCGCGGGCACCGATATGGCCGAGAATCTTGCTGTCCTTGCGGGCGAGATATTTGGCGCCAAGGGCGGTCACTGCGCCGGTGCGCATATCGGTGATAGCAGTTGCGTCGATGATGGCCTTCGGCACGCCGGTGTTCGGGTCGAACAGGTTGAGGACCGCAAGCTCCGAAGGCAGATCGACCTTGTAATTGTCGACGAAGTCGCCGACGACTTTGACACCGGCATAGTTCAGCGCTTTGACATAGCCGCGAAGCACGTTGAAATGGCCTTTGTCGGAACTCTCCGGCACGAGATGGACACGCGGCTCGATGACGGTTTCGCCCTTGCCCTGCGCATCCAGCGCCTTCGACACCGCATCGAGAATCTCGTCATTGGTCAGCGCCAGCGCCTTGGCATCGAGGGCGTTGAGATAATCGATCCAGATTTCCTGCATTTCCCGCTTCTCCACATTCCTGTCCGGCTGCTGACCGGACGGATTTTCGAACTAATACCGTTAGGGATCGTCGCGCCAGGCCGCGGCCGGATCGATACCCGGCCGCGGACATGACGATCATTTCGGCAGCAGGCCGTTTTCCTTGAGGAAATCGACCGCCACGTCCTTGGCTTCCTCGTGATCGGTCTCGACCTTGGCATTCAGGACCCGCATCTTCTCATTGTCGAGATGGGAGCCGACCGCTTCCAGCAGTTCTGCTACCTTCGGGTTGGCCTTCAGCACGTCCTGGCGGACAACGGGGGCCACGTAGTAGGGCGGAAACAGACCCTTGTCGTCTGCCAGCGGCACGAGGTTCTTCGAGCCGATCTGCCAGTCGGTCGCCGCACCGTTGGCGACGTCGATGTCCTTTTGTTCCAGCGCATCATAACGAAGGCCAAGCTTGGCGAACTGCTTGAATTCCTTGAACTCGGCGCCGTAGACCCGCTTCAGGCCGGGCAGGCCGTCGGCGCGATCCGGAAACTCGGCGCCGCCGCCGAAGACCAGCGTCTTGGAAACTTTGGCGAGGTCCGACAGCGTCTTCAGATTGTTGGCCTGCGCCGTTTCCTGCCGGACGACGATGACATAGCCGTTGTTGATGCCGCTCGGCTTCAGCCATGTGAGGTTGAACTGCTTGGCGTAGAAGTCCTTGACCTGCGTGTAGACCTTGTCGGCATCGGTCGACATCTCACCCTTGACGACGGACGCCAGCGCCGTGCCGGTATATTCCGGATAAAGATCGATCTCGCCGGCCACCAATGCCTGGTGGGCAATCAGCGTGCCGCCGAGATTGATCTTGCGCTCGACGGTGAAGCCGGCATTTTCCAGAACGGCTGAATACATTTCGGCGAGGATGAACTGCTCGGTAAAATTCTTGCTGCCGACCTTGATGGTCTCTGCGGATGCAGACTGGAACATGGCGGTTGCCATGATGCCGGCTGCAAAGATGCCTTTTGTCCAATTTTTCATAATCATTCCCTCTTGTTGACTTTTCAATGAACGAACCGACGGCATTCCCCAGAATAACCATCGGCATGACCGGTCGGTGTCCTGCCCTTCTTGTCGGGGCAGTGGCAAACCGGGCTTATTGCGGGCCGAGCCCGATCAATGCGGCAATCGTCGCAAAATCCGGCCCTTGCGCGCGATCCTCTTCGAGCGCCGGGACGTGGTTGCGCACGAAAACATAGGCATCAGCCGATCCCTTGCCCAATTCGCCCGAGACGCCGCGCAACTCGACGGCCTGTACCGAGGCGATCAGTTCGATGGCGACGAGATAGCGCAGGCGCTCGACGATCGCCTGCGTCTTTGCCAAAACGCTCGGCGCCATCGACGCCTGGTCTTCGACGCCATCGGCGACGGGAAAGGGCGAGAGCGAAACCGGCATGGCGAGATGGCGGATTTCGGCCTCCATGGCCGAGACGGTCTTTTGCACGGTCGCAAAACCGGTACGACTCTGGCCCATCGGGGTCAGGAAGCGCGGGAGGTCGGACATGCCGGGCGACATGATCTTCATGATCCGATAGGCCGTGCCTGCCGCACAATGCGCCATCGCCTGCCCCAGCCTTTCCCAGGCAAGCACAAAGGCAGTCATGTCGAAATTGCCGTGTGCAAGAATGACGCCCTCGGAGGCGATCACGACAGGATTGTCGCTGGAACTGACGAGCTCAATCTCGGTCGCCTGCCTTGCCTCGTCGATCGCATGGCTCAACGCACCCCAGACCTGCGGCGTGCAGCGGTAACTCAAAGGATCCTGAAGACGTCTTGCGGCATCGTCGGCGAGCAAGGAGCTTCCCGAAAGCAGCTCCATCAACTGGGCCGCGACGCGGCGCTGTCCAAAGGCCGGTCTCGCAGCCAGCGCGAGATCGTCGAAGACGCTGACATTGGCGCGAAACGCTTCGAAATTAACGGCAATTGCCTTCAGGGACCAATCGAAGAGCCGCTCGATATCCTCAAGAGCCAAGCAGGCGAGGCCGATGGAGAGACTGTTGGCCACGACAAGCGCATGCCCGTCCTTCGGCGCCAATTGGAGGGGCTTCAGGCCGGCCCGTTCAAGAGCGGCGGCGGCCGGCAGCACGTCGCCGCCAAGCTCGATCTCGCCGAAGCCAAGCAGTGCCCGGCTCATATGGGCCAGCGGAGCCAGATCCGCCGCACCGATCGAGCCCAATGACGGGACGACGGGATGAAGACCTGCATTGATGGCGGCGATCAGACCGCGGAACACGTTCAGCGAAACGCCTGAACCGCCCGCCGCCATGCCGGCGGCCCTGACAGCCATCATCGCCCGCACGGCCTCCTGTGCCAGCGGCTTTCCAACTCCGACCGCGCGGGCTTGCGGCACGCGCATCTGGAAGGCCACCAGATCTTCCGTTGCAAGTCGTGTATCGACCCCGGCTCCCAGTCCCGTGGTCAGGCCATAAACCGGCAGATCCTTTTCGGTATAGCGATCGACGACGGCGCGCGCCGCCGCAATCCGGGCCTCGACCTCGGCAGAGATTTCGATCCTGGCGTGACGACGGGCAATTGCTGCGATGTCCTCGATCGTCAGTGGCGTCGCGCTGAGGGTGACCGATGGAGAATGGGGGGCGCTCACTGTTTCTCTCCGAGAATGGCGACGGGTTTACAAGGACCTTTGGTCGACCGTGCTTCCAGCCGATATTGCGCGCCGGGATAATACAGCAGCGCGCATGTCACGACGGCTTCGCCCGACCAGGTCCTTCGAAAGACTCGCAGGCAAGGATGATCATTTTTCAGGCCGAGATATTTGCGGACTGCCGTATCCGGTTTGACGGCCTGGACGACATGTTCGAATGCCGTGATCGGCGCCACCTTGGTCAGATATTCGTTCGGCGTCATGCTGCTGAAATCGGTCGACAGATAGTCGGGCGCGACCAGCGGATTGACGTAGCGCTCCTCGATCTGAATGGGCTGGTCGTTTTCCAGGTGCACGATCAGCGAATGCATCACCTCAGCGCCGAGGGCCAGTTCGAGCGCGTCGGCAACGTTGGCATCCGCCTTCATCGAGCCGGCCTTGACGATCGCCGCCTTATGCGTGTGACCGCGTTCCAGTATTTCGTCGGCGATGTTGCGGATCTGAAGCAGATCGACGTCGAGATGTTTTGGCGACACGAAGGTTCCGATGCCGGCGGATCGTTTCAGCACACCCTCGAACATCAATTCCCGCAGCGCCCGGTTCGCCGTCATGCGGCTGACGCCGAATGCCGCCACCAGTTCGCTTTCAGAGGATACCCGGTCTCCCGGCTGCAGCTTGCCCTCGGCGATGTCTGCCAGGATCTGCTCCTTGATCCTGATATAATGGCGCGCCTCGCCGGCGGCCGGTTTGACCGCTTTCGTCATGACAGCCTCGCCATGCCGTTGTCGAGGATGGTCACGCCCCGAGAGGCAACGATCCCCTTGAAGCGGATATCGGCATCGTTGCGCCAAATCTGCAGGGTGATCGTTTCGCCGGGAAAGATCGGCGCGCTGAACCGCGCTGCGATCGCGCTCAAACCGGTAGCCATGTCTGGATCGAGGGCAGCGGCGATGCCGTAGCCGGCATAACCGAAGCTGCACAGCCCATGCAGGATCGGCCGGTCGAAGCCGCTCCGACCGGCTGCCTGCGGATCGACATGCAGCGGATTGAGATCGCCGTTCAGGCGATAAAGCAGAGCAGCGTTACCAGGAATGTCGACATTGAATTCGAAGTCCGGCTCTCGGTCCGGGACTTTGGATAGAGGTTCAGGCGCAGATCCCACCGAACCGCATCCACCGTCGCCGCGACACGCATTCGTCTGGACGATCGTCGCGATCGGCTCGTCACCGTTTGCGGTTGCGATCAGCCGCTCGAAGCTGACGAACATGCCTTTCTCGACGCCACGGTCGACCACCGACAAGACGCGCGACCGGGAGATCAGCGGCACATCGAGAGGGACCGGCCGGTGGATCGTCAGGCGATGTTCGGAATGTACCAGACGCGTCCAGTCGACGCCCGTCTGCTGCATCCAAGGGCCTGGGTGCGCCACGATATTGGCGAGCGTCGGCGCGGTCACGAGATCGCGTTCATAGACGTAGTTCAACGCGTTTTCTTCGAGCGCATTGGTGCCGTAGCCAACCGACAGGGCGTAAAGGATGGCATCCCTTGCGGTGACCACATGTGTTGCTTGCGGCACCGGGAAGTCGAGGATGGACTGGGGCGACAGCGTCACGATGCGGCTCCGCCAGATGTCGCGGGTTTGCGAACGCCACCGGACAGGCGGATGCCGCCGTCAACGGAAAGCAATTCGCCAGTGACGAAATCGGCGCCCCGAACAAGCCAGACAATAGCGCCGGCAACATCTTCCGGTGTCGCCACCCGGCCGAGCGGCGCGGTCTCCGAAAATCGCTTGGCAATGGCGCCATAGGCATCCGGCCCGAGCGTGTCGCGCATCCAGCGCGTGTCTATAATGCCGGGGCAAACCGCGTTGACGCGGATATCGGGACCGCAAGTGCGCGCCAGGGCCAGGGTCAGCGCATTGAGGGCACCCTTGGAGGCCGTATAGGCAAGCGAACTGCCGCCGCCGGTAAAGGCTACGTTGGAGGAGACATTGACGATCGCGCCGCCGCCGCTGTCACGCATGGCTGGCACCGCCGCCCGGCACATCTGATAGGCGCCGATGACGTTGACCCCGAAAACGTTCTGGAAATCTTCGGCCGACAGCGTCTCCAGATCGAAAGGATCGGATTTGACCGTCATTGCGGCATTGTTCACCAAGGCGTCGAGCCGCCCCCATCGATTGACGGCGGTCGCGACCATCCGGCGGCAAGCCACGTCATCGGCAACGTCGGCCTGGACGATCTCGACCTCCGCACCCAGGCTGCGGCAGATATCGCCGGTCTCATCGGCTTCCTTCTTGCTGCGGCTGTAATTGACCACCACCCGGGCACCGCCCTCGGCGAATTGTTTGACGCATGCGGCCCCGACACCCGTTGCCGAGCCCGTGACGATAATGACGGCGCCATCGATTTTCATGGGACAAAGTCCTTCATCGCATGGGTGGAAAACAGGCGCGCATCCATCTGTTCCAGCTGATCCGATACCGCGACGCCCTTCGGCAGGCGGTCGAGAACATGGGCGGCAAGATCGATGCCGGGGGCATACTCCGTCAGGGTCAGGCATCCGTCGATCACCCGAAAGACGGCCCGCTCGGTGACGACGAGCTGTGACTGGCCTTCCGGCGCAAAGACCGGGCTCGAACTGATTTGGTCGACATGGTCGACGATCTTGCAAACTCTGCCATCCCTAGTGATGTCGAGCTTGCCGTCGGCAACCGCAATTTCCGCGCCGCCGGCCGAGAATGCGCCGAGATAGACAACGTGCTTGGCCGTCTGCGAAATATTGGTGAAGCCGCCGACCCCGACGATGGAATTGTTGAAACGGCTGACATTGACCGCCCCGTGCCGATCCACCTCGGCCATGCCGAGAAAGGCGATATCGAGGCCGCCGCCGTCGTAAAAATCAAACTGTGATGCCTGTGGGACGATGGCGGTCGGATTGACGGCAGCGCCGAAGGACAGCTCCTCGGCCGGCACGCCGCCGATGACGCCGGATTCGATCGTCACCGTATAATCGTCGAATCCCTCTTCGCCGGCGATGCGGCCGATCCCGGCGGCAATGCCGATGCCGAGGTTGATCGTCGGACGATTGAGCGGCGCCAATTCCAGGAAGGCGCGGCGCTGAATAATCTTGTCGACCGACAGCGGCGCCGGCTGCAGGCGGCTCACCGCCATCCGGACGCGCCCGGTGTAAGCGATATTGTCAGTCTCGGCGAAACTGACGCCGTGCTCAGCCGGATCATCGCAGACCACGACATAATCGACCAGCACTGCCGGGATGCGAACGTCGTTGGGCTGCAGCGAGCCGCGCTCGGCAATCCGCTTGACCTGGACGACGACGATACCGCCGGAATTGCGGCCTGCCTGCGCCATGGCAAGCACGTCGAGCGGGAAGGCCTCGTCCTCGAGGGTGATATTGCCATCCTCGTCGGCCGTCGTTCCGCGCAACAGCACGCAGTCGAGCGGCATCGACGGATAAAGCAGCCATTCCTTGCCGCGCAACGACACACGCTCGACAAGCGCACGCGGCGTCGTCGCATTCATGCGGCCGCCGCCATGCAGCGGATCCATGAAAGAGCCGAGCCCGATATGGGTGACCACGCCAGGCTGACCGGCGGCAATCGCCCGGTAGAGCTGCGCGATGACGCCCTGCGGCCAGCAATGCGCTTCGATCTTTTCCTCGATCGCCAGCCTCCCAAGGCGCGGTGTCCCGCGCCATCCCCCGGCGATCACGCAGGCGACAAGACCTTCATAACCAAAATGTCCCATGCCGCGTGTCTGACGATCGCCGGTGCTGGCGGCAAACAGAAGAGTCAGGTTGCGAGGTTTTCCGGAGGCGAGGAAGCGCTTCTCGACGGCCGCCGTGATGGCCTCGGGATGGCAGCATCCTCCAAAACCCGAAGCGGCGACCGTCATCCCGTCTTCGAGGAGATCCGCAGCTTGTTGTGAAGAGATGACCTGCATGACAATCTGTGCTTCCGGCTGACCTGTATATACAGCTATCCGCCGATCCTTTGGAAGGCAACCGGAATCTTTGCAAGTATTTTGGGCAGATTACCTTGATCAGGCAATATTCAGCAGCCCGATCAGGCAAAGCCCAAGGGCCGCCAGCGCCAGCAGCGACAGCGCCGCCGCGGCGAGGACCCGGCCACCTGTATGGCTGACGGACCCGATATCGACGGAGAGGCCCAAAGCGGCCATCGCGGTGACGGTGAAGGTGGCGGAGACGGCCGACATTGCCGGCAGCAGCGGCGCCGGGATCGCGCCGAGCGACCGAAGCGCTGCCATGGCCGCAAAACCGAGAATGAACCACGGCAGAACATGGCGGAGATGGATTGCGGAGCCACCACCACGGCGGCCATGCAGCGTGCCAAGCATCAGGATGACCGGTCCGAGCATCATCACCCGGATCAGCTTGACGAGTGTGCCCACCTGGGTGCTGACGGCGCCGGCAGAAGCCGTGGCCGCCAACACCTGCGGGACGGCATAGGCTGTCACTCCTGCAAAAACGCCATATTGAACGGCGCTGAGACCAAAGAACAGGTGAAGAAGCGGCAGCGTCAGCACTGCACCGATGCCGAGCAGCGCGGTAAAAGCGATCGAGGCGGCGACCTCGTCCGGCTTGGCGCCGATCACCGGCGCCGCAGCGGCAATCGCAGAATTGCCGCAGATCGAGTTGCCGCAAGCAACCAACATCGCAAGGCTGGTCGACAGCCCCAAGAGCCGCCCGATCAGAAAGCTGCCGGCCAAAGACAGAGCAACCAGAACGGCAATTCCACCGACGAGCGGCAGTCCGGCCTGCCTGACGGCAGCCGTGCTGAGCGAAGCGCCGAGCAACACGACGGCAATTTCGAGAAGCGTCTTGGCGGCGAACTGGATGCCGGGAATGAAAGTCCGCGGCAGCCGGATCGAAGAGCGCACGACGATGCCGATCAGAATAGCAAGCACGAGGCTCTCGATCCAATGCGAGCCGAAAATCATGATCTGCAGCCGCTCAACCAGGTGTGCAATGAGCGTGACTGCCGCACAAAGGACAAGGCCCGGCAGGACAGAAGGAAGCGACAGGGGACGTGAGGCAGAGATGAGCATCGGCAAGACCTTGCGGAATGCTGCACTGTCCCACACTCAATTGTCGACTTCTATTGAATAGTTTGATAGAGTTTATTCGGTAAAATCGAACGATTGAATCATGACCTTCGAACAGCTCTCTATTTTCGTCGCGGTGGCCGAGCGCGAGCACCTGACCAACGCCGCCTCCGCCATCGGGTTGACGCCATCGGCCGTCAGCTCGGCTATCCGCAATCTCGAGACCTCCTATGGCGTCGAGCTTTTCCATCGCGTCGGACGCCGCATAGAGTTGACATCTGAAGGACGGGTGTTTCTGGGGGAGGCAAGAGCGACGCTCGCACGCGCAAAAGCCGCAGCGCTCGTCTTGTCCGATCTCGGCGGCCTGCAAAAGGGTGAACTGGTCGTTTTTGCGAGCCAGACGATCGCAAGCTATTGGCTGCCGGCGATGTTGATGCGTTTCAAGATCCGCTACCCGGGCATCGATCTGAAGCTGATGATCGGCAACACGACCACGGCGGCAAAAGCGGTACTCGATGGATTGGCCGAAGCCGGCTTCGTCGAAGGCAGCGTCGATGAGCCGGCGCTGAATGTGCAGCCCCTTGCCGAGGATGAACTCCTTGTCGTCGTCGGCCCGCGCCATCCCTGGGCGCGCGGCAAATCAATTGCACCGGCGGACCTTGTTTCGGGCACAAAATGGGTCATGCGCGAAAAGGGCTCCGGAACCCGGTCGGCTTTCGAGGCGGCGATTTCCAATCTCGGCATCGGCCCCGAAGATCTGGCCGTCGCGCTTGAACTGCCATCGAACGAGGCGGTCATATCGGCAGCAAGAGAGGGCCTCTGCGCGACGGTCGTGTCGGGGGCCGTGGCCGCGCCGCTCTTGACGCAAGGCCTGCTGGTAAAGGCGCGTTTCCCTCTGCCGTCCCGCCAATTTGCAATCCTGCGGCATAAACAAAGGCACCCTAGTCGCGCCTCGTTGGCGCTGGAAACGATTTGCCGCGAGGATAAAGCCACCGAAATTAAAAATTGGGATGATTGGGCGCTCTAAGGAATCGATCTACTGCACGGACGACGTATGCGCCAAACGATGCTTCCCATATGGAACGAAATCAACGTGCGGCGGTTATATGATCGCTTCCTCCTCAACAGCCGAGAGTGATGGTCCTGATGTTGCGCGGTCCGAATATTGATCAGATGTTCAAGGTCCTTGCTTGCGCTGTTGCGACGGCATCAATGGCCATGGCCGGCGTCGCCAATGCCGACGAATCGGCTTTTTTAAAAACACTTGCGGGAAGTTGGAACGGCAAGGGGACGGTGAAAGTGCGGACAAACGCACCCGTCATGAAAGTCACTTGCCAGTTTAAGTCGGATACGAATGCGAGGTCCCTTTCGCTCAACGGGCGCTGCACCAGCCTCATGGTTTTTTCCCGAGTCATCAGCGCCAACCTCAAGGCCAGCGGCGACAGATACACGGGCTCCTATGTCGGCGCAGGGAGCGGCACCGCGGGACTTGGCGGGAGGCGTAACGGTGATGCCATAAACCTCGCAATAAAATGGGCGAAAGAGGTAAATGGCGATCGACGAGCGCAGATGACGATCGAAAAGGTTGGGGCGTCCGGCATGCGCCTCACGACAGTCGACACCGACCCAGCGACGGGTCGATCGGTCGTTACGAGCCGCATTGAGCTTCGTCGAAGCTGATGCGTCTCTACGTTTAAATTTGCGCTGGCTAATGCAGGTTGATAGACGAGCGGCGGTGCTATAGTTTCGCCTTCGCAAATCGACGCACGATACAAGGAATGGTTATCTTATGCCGACAGGTACGGTTAAATTCTTCAATGACGACAAGGGCTTCGGCTTTATTACCCCGGAAGACGGCGGACAGGACGTGTTCGTGCACGTGTCTGCGTTGCAACGCGGCGGTTCGCTCCGCGAAGGTGACAAGGTCAGCTTCGAGGTCGGACAGGATCGCAAGACCGGAAAATCGAAGGCTGAGAACGTCTCGACCATCTGATCGAAAATCGAAGATCGCCCAGCCCGCCTTGAGCGGGTTGGGCTCCTCGTCACGATTCACAGGCGCGAATGCCTGGTTGCCATAAGCCGTCACGACGGCGATCGAGGTTATGCCTGTCGTTTGGGGTACCCAGGACGGCAAGAACGTTTCATGCATTCACCTCTGACAAATGCGAGGCGCTATTTACGCCTCTGATAGAATGCTCTCGGCCGCCTTCTCGGCAATCATGATCACCGGCGAGTTGATGTGCTCGAGACGGTCGTCGACATGATCGCGGCATCGACTATCCGCAGCTTCGCCAGCCCGTGACAACATTCGTTAACGGAGGACGCCGGCTTCTTCCGCCGCGACTTTGAATGCCAATGCGGCCGCAGATGAATCGGCTCGCCCGTCGACGGCATCCGTGCAGATCCTCTTCGCGACGGCAAAGGATGCTGCTTTCTTGCCCGGCCAACAGGTCATGAGATAGGCGAGCGCGTCCCTGCTGTTGCGGATACTCTTAAGGTGGTCGCCATCCCCAATGATGACCTCAACGGGCTCGTCCCAAAAATCATGGCGCATCGACAGCTCCTCAGCTCTTTCGGCTATCGGCTGAACGTCATCTGCGCCGGCTCGTTCCGGCATAGGGCTTTGGTCTTATATGGCCCGGGGTCACAGCGGCACGAGTGGAGCGATCTCTCATCGCATTCGCAGCGACCGTGCGCCGAACGGGGCTCGGCACACGATTGCCAGGGGGCAGCAGCCCGCCGTCAGACCAGACCCGGCACAACGAACACCAGCCAGGCGACGATCGGGCCGATGATCGCGATCAGCGCGCTGTAGATCAGCAACTGTCGCAGCACCTGCTCTCGCCTGTCATCCGGCGCATTGGCGACGACAAGCGCGCCGTTGGTGGAAAATGGGCTGGTATCGACGATCGTCGTCGAGATGGCGATTGCCGCAACCACCCCGATGGCGCTGACGTGCCCCTGCAGGAGGAATGGAACGGCGAGCGGGATGATCGCGCCGAGCAGCGCGGTCGAGGAGGCAAAGGCCGAGACGATGGCGCCTGTAAAGCAAAGGAGGAGCGCCACCAGCAGCGGCATGCCGAGACTCGATATGCCGTTCGCCACGTAATCGACCGTCCCGGCCTTCTCCATGACGCCGACATAGGTGATGATGCCGGCAATCAGCAGCACCGTCGACCAGCTGACCTTGTCGATTGCCGCCTTCTGGGTCTTCGGTGACAAGAGCGCGAGGGCGACAGCCACCGTCATCGCCACGAGGCCGACGTTGAACTTGAAAACCAGGGCGCCGATGCCGAGCGCCGTCAGGCCGATCAAGGTGGTAATTCTCTCATTGTTGAGACGCAACGTCGACGCGGTATCGGCCGCCGTTCCATAGGCATGTTCCCTGATCGGTTTTGCCGGCGTGCCGCCGTGACCTCTGATCGACGCCGATACGCCCTCGGGATGGAGTTCGGGCAAGGGGCCAAGCGATGCCGGATCTTGCTTCATCACCTTTGCGCCGCCGAAAATGAAGAAAACCAGCACGGCGATCGCCAGATTGAAAAAGAAGCTGGAGAGAAACAGTGAGGTCGGCGCAAAAGGCAGGCCGGCCTTCGCAACGATCTGGTTGGTGATACCGCCATAGATGCTGATCGGCGAGAAGCCGCCCGCCTGCGCGCCGTGGATCACCATCAGGCCCATCATGACCGGGTGAATGCGGTACTGCACGGCAAAGCTCAAGGCGACGGGTGCGAGAATGGCGACCGCGGCGGGACCGAGAGCACCGAACCCGGTAATGACGGCGGCGACCAGGAACATCACCCAGGGAATCAAACCGATACGCCCGCGCACCAGGCGGACGGCACATTCGACGAGCCAGTCGATCGTGCCGTTGATCTGCGCTATGGCGAAGAGGTAGGTGACGGCGACGAGCGTCAGGAACAGATCACTCGGAAAGCCGGCAAATATATCGTTGGTTTTCATGCCGATGATCAGAGAGCCGAGCACGAAGGCGCCGGCAAAGGCGAGCGCACCCATGTTGATCGGCTGGATCGTCGCAATGACGAACATAGCGACCAGCAGGCCTATGGCCAGTAATTCAATACCCATGATTCCCCTCCCTCCGACGCCTCCAGCGCCGTAGCTGTTGTGTTCAAGATCGATGCGGGACGTCGCTACACCCTCCTCCCAGAGGGCGTGGCCGCCTCAGAGGGGTTCAGTTTTTCATGGAAACGCAGAACCGCTCTAAGTTTTTGTTATTACACAATTCCCGGCAAAAGCGCTTCGCGCTTTGCCTGGAATTGCTCTAGGTCCTTGTGTAAAGATCGGCGTATTGCTGCCGCAGGATGTTTTTCTGAACCTTGCCCATCGTGTTGCGCGGCAAGTCCTCGGCGAAGATGATGCGTTTAGGTTGTTTATAGCGCGCGAGACGGCCCTGGAGGGCGTTGACGATGGTCTTTTCATCGAGGACGGAGCCGGGCTTGCAGACGACGACGGCCGTTACGCCTTCTCCGAAATCGGGATGTGGCACGCCGATGACGGCGCTCTCGACCACACCCTGGATCTGGTCGATCTCGCCCTCGACCTCCTTCGGATAGATGTTGTATCCACCCGAAATCACCAGATCCTTGCCGCGACCGACGATGTGGATATAGCCGTCCCGGTCGATCTTGCCGAGATCGCCGCTGATGAAGAAACCGTCGGCGGTGAATTCGGCCGCGGTCTTTTCCGGCATGCGCCAATAACCTTTGAAGACGTTCGGCCCCTTGATCTCGATCATGCCCGTTTCCTCAGGCGGCAGCTCGAGCCCGGTGGCGGGATCGGTGACGCGCACCGTCACATCAGGCAGCGGGAAGCCGACCGTTCCGGCAATGCGTTTCCCCTCATAAGGGTTTGACGTGTTCATATTGGTTTCCGTCATGCCGTAACGCTCGAGAATGGCGTGACCGGTGCGGGCCTGGAACTCGGTATGGGTTTCGGCAAGCAGGGGCGCCGAACCGGAAATGAACAGGCGGATGTTGGCAACGACCTCTCTGTCGAGGTGCGGGCTTTGCAGGAGGCGCACGTAGAAGGTCGGCACGCCCATCAGCATCGTTGCCTCAGGCATCAGCGCAACGACCTCGTCGGCGTCGAATTTCGACAGCAGGAACATCGAGGCGCCGGCGAGCAGCGTGACATTCGTGGCGACGAACAGCCCATGCGTGTGGAAGATGGGCAAGGCATGGATCAGCCGATCACCGGCGGTAACGCGCCAATAGTCTCGCAAGGTCAGGGCGTTCGAGAGCAGGTTCCCATGGGTGAGCATCGCCCCCTTGGAACGTCCCGTCGTTCCCGAGGTGTAGAGGATCGCAGCCAGATCATCGGCAGCGCGCGAGGCGTCGACAAAGTCGGCCGGCTCATCACGGGCGAGATCCAGCAACGAGCCGCTGCCATCGGCATCGAGCGTTTCGACGATCGCGCCGTGAGGCTTGGCGATCGTCTCCACGCCTTCCCGAGCAGCCGACGCGACAACCACCAAACGCGGCTCCGCATCGCCGATGAAGTAATCGAGTTCAGCCAGCGTATAGGCGGTGTTGAGCGGCAGGTAGACCGCGCCGGTCCGAAGACAGGCGAGATAGAGGATCAATGCCTCGGCACTTTTCTCGACTTGCACCGCCACCCGATCGCCGGGGCGAATGCCGAGCGTATCCATCGCGCCGGCAAGGCGGCCGGAAAGAGCGAAGGCGTCGTCATAGGTCCATGTGCGGGTGCTATTGATGCGGATGAACGGTGCGTCACCGGGCGCAGCCGCCCGCATGGCGTCAAAAAGATGGTTGCTCACTTTCGCCCTCCTCCAAGCGTTGAGTTCACTATCTGTGCGAATGGCCGGGAGCCTTGCTGGCCATTGCCGCTGCGGCGGCTTTCGTCATTCTGGTTGAGCAGGCTTTTGACCGCAGGCGAGGCAATCACTTCACCGCGCTGCGCGAGAGCCTCGTGGTTGGCCACGATATCGTCGAGCTTGTAGAGGTAGTTGACCATCAGGCCGTGGGCCTGCTGCATCGCCTTGGCCGAGCGGTCGCCGAGAAAATTCAGTCTTTCCAGTCGAGCGCCGTTGCCGAGATGGAAGCGGGCGACGGGGTCGACGGGGCGGCCCTCCGGCGTCCGCTCGGTCAGGAAATAGCGCGCCGCCAGCGGCAGCAATACGCGCTCCACTTCGGCCGCGCTGCTCTCATTGTTTGGCCAGTTCGGATCGTCCAGCAAGATCAGCGTCTGGCGGGCCGCTTCGGGCAAGAAGCTTTCGGCGGTCGAGGCGCGCGCCTTGGCAAGCCAACGGGCAAAGCCCGGCACCGGCGACAGCGTCACGAAATTCTTCAGGCCGGGCAGGTCCCTGCGCAGGTCGTCGACGACCTGCTTGATTAGGAAGTTGCCGAACGAGATTCCGCGCAGGCCATCCTGGCAGTTGGAGATCGAATAGAAAACGGCCGTCGTCGCCTCGTCGGCATTGATCTGCTCCCTCCCCTCGACGAGCACGTCTCCGATCGCGCTCGGCACCGATCGTGTCAGCGCCACCTCGACGAACACCAGCGGCTCGTCGGCCAGCCGGGGATGGAAGAAGGCAAAGCATCGGCGGTCGGCCGGCGCCAAACGACGGCGCAACTCCTCCCAGCCGGCGATCTCGTGCACGGCCTCGTATTTGATGATCTTTTCAAGGATATAAGCCGGCGTCGACCAGTCGATCGGGCGCAGCGTCAGGAAGCCCCGATTGAACCAGGAGCCGAACAGATGGGTAAAGTCGGCATCAAGCGCGTGATAACCTTCGGATTGGTCTTTGGAAGCAAGCAGTTGCTGGCGCATCCGGACGAGTTTGGCGGTGCCGTTCGGCGCGTGGTTCAATCGGCGCAGGAGTTCCTGTCGCCGCGGCTCGGCTGCCTGGTGAAGGGCAATGACCGCGGCAGAGCTTTTATCGGTGCGGTAGTTATCGATCGCCTGGTCGAGCCTGGCCGTGTCGGGTCCGAACTTTTCATGCAGCATATCGAGGAATGTTTGCGCGCCTTCGCTTTCGAGCGCCTCCCAGCGATCGAGGATTTCGGCCGCAAGCGCCATGCCCGAGGCTTCGCCCCGGCTCGACAGCAGCATTTCACAGAGTGTCTGGAGATCGGCCTTGGCTGCTACCTGGGTGGCGCGCGCGCCGGAAAACAGCAGCTGGCGTCCGCGATCGGTGATGCTCTGCAGCATGTCGGTGAAGAAGGAAGCCTCAGACATGCCATTCTCCTCTCTTCTGCCGGTCTCTTCGGTTGGGCCGGCTCGGTGCGGACCGTTTTTGACGGCGGCTTCCCATCGTCGGGTTTCACCGGTAGTATGTAGAATGCCACTCTTCGTACACGGGGTCAACCATCGTGTATACAAGAGTTGTGTTTATGTATGAAGGAAGAGAGACGAATGTCCGAAAATGCAGGCCGATGGCTTCGGGATGAGATTGAAAATTCAATCCTTTCCAACGAGTTCTCCCCCGGTGAGCGGCTCGACGAAATGGTGCTTGCGACGCGTTTCGGGGTCTCCCGCACACCGGTGCGCGAGGCACTGATGCAGCTCGATGCGATCGGCCTTATCGAAATTCGGCCGCGCAGAGGCGCTGTCGTTATCGATCCGGGGCCGCACCGCGTCTATGAGATGTTCGAGGTGATGGCCGAGCTGGAGGGCCTGGCCGGATCGCTCGCCGCACGACGGCTGGACAAGACCTCCCGGGAAGCGATCACGGCCACCCACAGCCGCTGCGAGCAATCGGCCGCTGCCGGCGACAGCGACGCCTATTATTACGACAATGAGGAGTTCCATAAGGCCATCTACGCAGCCGGCCGCAGCGAATTCCTCGAGGAGCAATGTGTGCAATTGCACCGGCGCCTACGGCCTTACCGCCGCCTCCAGCTGCGCGTGCGCAACCGCCTGTCGACCTCCTTCTCGGAACATTGCGCCATCGTCGACGCGATCTTTGCCGGAGACGGCGATGAAGCCCGTCGCCTGCTGCGGACGCATGTCGGCATTCAGGGAGAGAGGTTCAGCGATCTGGTCGCCAGCATGGCAACCAGATGAATTTCGGTAGGCGACAATACCGCGCATTCGACAGCTGGTGCTGACGATCGGTCTCCGCGCGATTTGAGGGCAAGCGCTTCCAACTGACCATTGACATTGGAAGCGTTAAGGCCGAAGCCGCACTCGGCCGCGCATGCGCGGCCGCTTCGCGAGGATACTCAGAGATGAAGACCAAGGCGGCGATAGCCAATGCCGGAAACCTGATCATAACAGGTGTCGTGCTGATGCTGCTCGGCGATCTGCTCTTTGCGCTGAACGATGCGATGGGCAAGTGGCTGGTCGCAAGCTTTGCCGTCGGCCAGGTGCTGGTGATCCGCTCGGTCGGCGCTTTCATTGTGCTAGGCCCCATGATCGTGCGGCAAGGGCCGATGGCCTTGTTCCACGTCGAGCAGAAAGGCCTGCAGTTCATACGTGTTTTCATGGCGACTGGCGATGTCGCGCTGTTTTACGCCGCCGTCGCCTATCTGCCGCTCGCAGACGTCATGACCTTCTATATGGCCGGGCCGATCTACATTGCGGCGCTCTCACATTTCTTTCTCGGAGAAAAAATCGGCTGGCGGCGTTGGCTGGCTGTTCTGATCGGCTTCGCAGGCGTCGTCATCGCGCTGCGTCCGTCTACCGCAATGCTGTCGCTTCCATCGCTCTTCGGCCTTGCGGGCAGCCTTTCCTTTGGGCTGTCGCTGGTCATGAGCCGCTATCTGCGCTCGACCAGCGATACGACGCTCGTGACATGGCAGACGGTTGCCGCCCTCCTCACCGG
Source organism: Rhizobium sp. BT04 (assembly GCF_030053135.1). Taxonomy (NCBI): domain Bacteria; kingdom Pseudomonadati; phylum Pseudomonadota; class Alphaproteobacteria; order Hyphomicrobiales; family Rhizobiaceae; genus Rhizobium; species Rhizobium sp. BT04. The sequence continues at coordinate 67,848 of NZ_CP125651.1, forward strand.
CATCGTCTTGAGCGTCGGCCACTGGCAGCCGGCAAAGCTCGTCGACTGGTCCGGCATGCTGCTGCTCGGCATCATCGCCACCTGCGCACATCTGCTCATCACGCGCTCGCTGAAGCTCGCACCGGCATCGCTGCTCGCGCCGCTGCAATATACGCTGCTGCTCTGGGCAATCATCCTCGGCTATATCTTCTTCAATGATGTTCCCGATGCGCAGATCATTGTCGGTGCGGCAATTATCGTCGTCGCCGGGCTCTTCATCTTCCACCGGAAGAACCTGAAAGAGACGGTCCCGGCTGAGGCCGTCCCGCCCGACGGCCATTGAAGCCACGGCGCTGGCACGCGGCTGGCGGGCATTTCGGCGGCAGATTACGTCAATGATCGCTCAAGCGTTGAATCCTAGCCCTCATTACCCGGCGGCGGCTCCCAGCCGAAGACGCTGCGCCCGCCGAAATCGGCGGATTGGCGGAATTCGCCGGCGACGATTTCCTTGAGGTCGGGGCCGGTCACGTAGCGTTCCATCTGCCTGGATTGGTCGTCCAGGCGCCGCAGCGCCTGCAACTCCTCTTCCCGTCCGAGCTTGCCCTTCTGCACCGCCGATTTCATCACGGCGATGGTCTCGTCATAGACCTTGAGCGGCACCGGAAAGGGATGGCGGTCCTTGCCGCCATGGGCGATCGAGAAGCGTGCCGGATCGGAAAAGCGGCAAGGTGCGCCGTGGACGACTTCCGCCACCATCGCCAGCGCCTTCACCGTGCGGGCGCCGACGCCTGGAACGAGCAGCAGCTCTTGGAAATCCGCCGGTCCGCGATCGGCTGCCGCGGCCAGATTTCCATGTAGGCGGCGCATATTGACGTCGCTCTCACGGACGTCGTGATGGGCCGGCATGATCAGGTGCGGCAGCATCGGCTGCTCGGCGGGTTCCGGCGCCGGCTCTTCCGCACGCAGCAGTGCGGCGGCCTCGCGGATGATCCGGTCGGGACCGAGCGTCGCCAGCAGATCGAGTTGGCCGCGCCGCGAGCGCTCGGCCCGCTTGTCGGCAAGGTTGACGATCTCGCCCTGGCTCCTGCCCTCGATTGCCGCATGCGGTGAATCGACGAAACTCTCCAGCCCTTCCGACAGCCAGTGATAGCGCCGGGCCTGCCGCTTGTCGCCGTTCATACCCTGCTGCACCACCACCCAATGGCCGTCGTCGGCGACGATGAAGCCGTGGAGATAAAGGTCGAATCCGTCCTGGAGTGCGGCGCTGTCGACTTTGGCGATAAGACGGCTCGTCGTCGCCAGCCCATCCCCGTCGAGACCGACACGCTCGCCGATCGACAGCAGTTCCTGCGGGGTCTTACGTGAATGCGCGCCGCGGCCGCCGCAGACATGCAGGCCGAGTTCGCCGGCGCGCGGCTTCAGCCCGCGCTTCAGGGCACCGAGAACGCTGGTCGTGATGCCGGAGGAATGCCAGTCCATGCCCATGACCGCACCAAAGGACTGGAACCAGAAGGGATGCGCGAGCCTGCGCAGGAATTCGTCGCGGCCATAGTGATGGACGATCGCCTCGGTGATCAACGTGCCGAGCCGCGTCATCCGGTCGCCGAGCCAATGCGGCACACGTCCCCCGTGAAGGGGAAGATCGGCGCTGCCTGCTCGTTGTGACATCTCGCTCCTTGCACTTTGTATCGCCCATCGTTGCTAGCATGCTCGCCTTGTCCGGCGCGACAGGGAACCCAAAAATATTCCAGACGTTTGCTCTCCCAGTGAGAGGCCGAGGCAATCATGACGACATTCGAAACCATCTTCAATGACCCGAACTTACCCCAGACAAAATCACAACGACCAGGCGATCGCCAAAAACCGGAGAGCGGCGCGTTGCGCCTGAAAGGGAGCGCTGCCAAGGCAGCCTTCCTAATCAACGGCAACAGCTATTTCGCCGAACTGGCGCGCACGCTGCGGCAGGCGCGGCGCACCGTCTGGATCGTCGGGTGGGATTTCAATCCCGACATCCGGATGGAGCCGGAAAAATCCGACGAAACATTGGCCGACATCCTGCACGCCTTGGCAGCGGCAAATCCCGAGCTCGAAATACGCATCCTCATCTGGACGCTCGGGCCGATCTATTCGGAAAAGTCCCTGCAGGTGCTGCGAAAAAAGACCTTTCCCAGGAATGCGCGGATCGATCTGCGCTTCGAGCTTCAACCGACCTTACGCGGCTGCCACCATCAGAAACTCGTCTGCATCGACGATGCCGTCGCCTTTATCGGCGGCATTGACCTGACGTCGCGGCGATGGGATACAAGACGCCATCGCGCCGTGGAGAAACTGCGGCGCGATCCCGAGGGCGTTTCCTACGATCCGCTGCATGACGTCCAGGCAATGGTCACCGGCGACGCCGCCAGGCTGATCGGCGATATCGCAAGGCAGCGCTGGGAAAACGCCACCGGCGAAAGCCACCTGCCGCTTGCAGACAAGATCGCCTTTGCCTGGCCCGACGATCTCGCCATTTCCATGAGGGAGATCCCGGTCAGCTTCGCGCTGACGGAGCCCTCGACCGCTTTTCGCCCCGGCATCAGCGACGGCATCGCCATGACATTGGACGTCATCGCCCGGGCGCGGCGGCTGCTTTACATCGAGGCGCAATATCTCGCCTCCTTCCGCGTCGCGAACGCCATTGCCGCGCGGCTGCAGGAGGAAGACGGTCCCGAGGTCGTCATCATCTGTACGCGCAGCTCTCACGGATTGATCGAAAAGCTGGTCATGGGCGGCAATCGCGACCGCGTCATCCGCCGTCTCAAGCGAGCGGATCGCGCCGACCGTCTGCGCGTCTATTATGCCGTCGTGCCTAGGCCAACCGTGCCCGGGCCAGTCGCGCCTGGAGAGGGCGCCGAGGTGGAAGTGCTCGTCCATTCCAAACTGTTGATCGCCGATGACGAACTGGTGCGCATCGGCTCCTCCAACCTCAACAATCGCTCGGAAGGGCTGGATTGCGAATGCGACATGCTGTTCGAAGCCGGCAACGACGAACACCGCAGGGCGATCGCTGATCTGCGCAATCGCCTGCTGTCGGAATATCTCGGAACCACCTCCGAACGCTTTGCCGCAGCCTTTGCGCAAAGCGCCTCGGTCATCGAAGCGGTCGGCGCGCTTAATGACGGGCCTCGGGGCTTGCGGGAATTCGCCGTCGAACTGTCGGGCAGCATCTCGCCGATTTCAGGCACCGCGCTCTTCGACCCGGTTCGACCCTTCGCGCCCTTAGACCGACTGGGCCTCGGCGCGCTCGTCCGCCTCCTCATCCGCCCCGCGTGATCTCCGCCGAAAGATCACCTCGCTGATGACGAGAAGCGTAGAGCCGAGCGCCAGCGGAATGAAGAAATAAGCGCACCGGAACGCAATCAGCGCGCCGATCGACGCTTCCTTCGGCACGGCATAGGAGACGGTCGCCTCGAGCACGCCGAGACCGCCCGGCACGTGGGTTGCGAGGATTGCCGAATTGGCGAGCACGTAAGCCGTCACCGACCGGAAGAAGGCGACGTCGCCGAAGGCCGAAAGCATCTGGTGCAGGCAGGCGGACACAAGCGTGAAGTTGACTGTCCCCACCCCGATCTGCCCGACCGCGATCGAAAATCGCGGCAGCTGAAACGACCAGCGCCACAGCCGCAACGTGCCGCGGATGAAAAACGCCAGGCCCGCATAGACAACCGGCACGATCAGCGCTACCGCGCCGAAGATGCGCACACTTCCCGGATCGATGCGCAGCAGGCGGCCGGCATCGCCGGGATTGACGATCATGGCGAGACCGCCAAGCGTCATCAGCCCCAACCCTACCGTGACGCCGCAAAACAGGATGATCTTCGCCACGTCCTCCGCCGCCAGCCCCCAGCGCGAATAGAAACGATAGCGGAAGGCGCCGCTGCTCAGGCCGGCAAAGCCGATATTGTGGCCGAGCGAAAGACTGATGAACGAAGCCAGCGCGATCTTTCGATAAGGCAAGGACTTGCCGAGTGAACGGATCGCCAGGAGATCGAAGCAGCCGAGGCAGAGATAGGATGCCGCGGCAAAGAGAAGCGCCATGCAGAAAGTCGAAAAAGGGATGCTCCGAACCGACTGGACGATCTGCTCCAGGCTGTACTGTTGAAATATGCGATAGAGAAGAAAGATCGCAAGACAAAGGGCGGCTACCAGCAGTCCATTCCAGATTATGCTTTTCAAGTTCATCGATCATCCATTCCGAGGTGCGAGCGCCATGCGCGATTATCCGGAACGATCAAACGAGTTCTGTGTTCCCCCGGGGAGGAACAGTTCGCTGCCCCCGGAAACGCGTTCTAAGTTGGAGCGAACGAGCTTTCAGCAGGTCTATGCCGGATAAATCGATCAAACTCCTGACCTATAACGTGCACAGCTGCATCGGCAGCGACCGGAAGCTCGATCCCGGCCGCATCGCTTCCGTCATTGCCGAAGCTGGGGCCGATATCGTGGCACTTCAGGAGGTCGATGTCTCGAGGCGCAGGACCGGCGGCGTCGATCAGGCGCATGCGATCGCATCGCTTTTGAGGATGCAGGCGCATTTCCATCCGGCCTTGTCGATCGCCGAAGAGCAGTATGGCGATGCGATCATCACCGCACTGCCGACAGGCGCGGTGAAGGCCGGCCCACTGCCGTCGATCGGGGAACAGCGCGGCGCCCTTTCCGTCGAAATCATGCTCGGCGACAGGAAGTTGCTTGTCGTCAACACCCATCTCGGTCTTCGCGGGCGTGAGCGCATCCGGCAGATGACGACGCTGTTGAATACGGGCTGGCTGCGCGGGACGACGGACGAGCCGCTTCCAAGCATTCTCTGCGGCGATTTCAACGCCATTCCGTCATCGGCGACCTACCGGCTTGCCGCGCGGTCTTTGAAGGACGCCCAGCTCACAGGCACCACCGCGCCGAGAGCGACCTTTCCCGCCCGTTATCCCCTGATGCGCCTCGACCACATCTTCGTCACCGACGATCTCATCGTCAAAAGAGCGGACGTCCTGGAAAACCGACTGACGAGGGTCGCCTCGGACCACCTCCCTCTGCTTGCGGAAATCGACTTCGCCTGATCACCGATGTCGTGCTCGCTCTGACATCCGCTTGAAAAACGGCATTCGCCAGCCCCCGCACGACATCGAAACGAATATTTCACGAATAATGTGATATGGAATGTTCATTCCGCAGATGCATCATGTGTCCGAGCGGGGGATGGATGTGTAGTCGGTTCGAGCGGATCAGGACTTTCACTCGAAATCGAGCGTTCTCCCTGTGGGGAGAGGAGGGGTTGATGTTGGGTAGGCTGTTGTCACGTGTGCGCATCCAGACGCAGGTGATGGTATTCATCGTTCCATTCATCTTGAGCATCATGGCCGTCGGTGCGACGGGCCTTTATGCATCGAGCCTGCTTCAAGGGCGGATGGATATCTCCAACTCCGTCCTGCAGTCCCTGAGCGGCTTTCGCAACCTGTCTGCCGCGATGGCCGAATTCCTTGCCAATGCCACGCAGGAAAACCGGGACCTTGTCACCGCAAAGCTTGCCGATCAGCGCAGCCTTTTGAGGTCCAGCCTCGACCGGCTTGCGGCGGATCGCAGCGGCCAGCAGGAGCTGGAACAGACGCTGTCTTCCATCGACGGAATTTCCGCGCGCATGGACTCGCTGTGGCAGCTTCAGGAGAGCCGGGCCGCACTCCTCGCCGATCTCCAGAAGGCGCAGAGCGCCGTTGTCTCCTCCCAGACCGATATCGTCGAAGGCGCCAAGGTTCTCCAGCGTGCTGCCGACATGAAGGAAGATGAGGCCCGCAATACGCTTGGCGATGCACAGCGCATATCGGACTTCGCGTCCTTCGCCCAATCGTTGAACGACAAGGCGCAAGCCGCAGGCCCGATCGGCAGCCCCGACATGGAGGAGCTTGTCCGGCAGCAGCGCATCGTCGGAATGGCGCTTGGCGGCGAGGCACCGGAGGCCAAAAAGACGATCGACGACGCCATTGCTTCCCTGAAGCCGCTTGTCGAAGCCGGCCAGACCGAGGAGCGCGCCGCCGGCCTCAAGGATGCGACGAGCCGCATCATCGGCAGGCTGCCCGAATTGCAGGCGGTCGCCGCACGGCGGCTGAAGGCGGTAACGGACAAGGCGGCCGAGACCGCCAAAACGGTCGAGCGCGCCAAGACCAGCCAGAGAGACGGCCAGAAACTGACAACCTCGGCATATGTGATTCAGATCGTGATGGCGAAGCTGACGCTGGCGCCGACCGATGCCAATCTCCAGCGGCTTTCGCAGGAAATCACCGCGGTCAGGAAGGGGCTGGACACCTTGATCTCCAATGCCGGCGGCGTTGCGCAATTCGACAACCTCAAGCCGAAGCTGCTGCCGGCAATAGATAAGATGCAGAAAGCGGCCACCGACCTCGTCCACGTCAGCGGGCAGCGCCAGGACGAATTCCGTGCCGCCGCCGCCGATGTCGACCGGATGTGGTCTCAGCTGACGGCTTTCGCCGAGATGCAGCGGCAGAATGCGGCCGCGGAACGCACCGACGCCAATTCCATGTCGCTCGGCACGACGATCCTCGGCGTGATGATCGCAATCCTCGCCGGGATCGGGCTGACCGTCACGCTCAAGGGCCCGATCAACCAGATCACCTCGGCCATGCGGCGGCTCGCCGACGGCAAGCTCGAAACGTCGATCGTCGGTGATAACAGGGCCGACGAAATCGGCGACATGGCGCGTGCGCTCGGGGTCTTCAAGAACAATGCCATCGCCAAAGTCGAAATCGAGGAGCGCAGCGAGATCGAGCGGACAAAGGCCGAGGAGGAACGGCATCGCAATGACGCGGAAAAACGCGCGGTCGAACACCAGATAGACTTTGCCGTAACGGCGCTGGCCGAGGGCCTCGGGCGCCTGGCGCGAGGCGATATTTCGCAGACGATCGCAACGCCCTTCTTCGGCCGGCTTGAGCAGCTTCGCAACGATTTCAATTCGTCGCTGCTTCGCCTGCAGGAAACAATCGACCAGATCCGTACCAATACCCGCATGATCGAAGGAAATGCCGGTCAGATGGATCTATCCGCAAGCAACCTTGCAAAACGCACCGAACAGCAGGCCGTCGCACTGGAAGAGATCGCCGCGGCCATCGAGGAGATCACCACCACGGTTCGTTCGTCAGCGCTCTGTGCCGACGATGCCCGCCAGATCATCACCGATACCAAACAGACGGCCGATTCCTCATCCGAGGTCGTTGCCAGCGCTATCGACGCGATGGGCAAGATCGAAGCGGCTTCCGACGAGATCGTGCAGATCATCGATGTCATCGATGAGATCGCCTTCCAGACGAACCTGCTCGCGCTCAACGCCGGCATCGAAGCGGCCCGCGCCGGCGAGGCCGGAAAGGGCTTTGCGGTCGTGGCCCAGGAGGTTCGCGACCTCGCCCAGCGCTCCGCCGTGGCCGGCCAGCGGATCAAACAGCTCATCGGTCGCTCGCGGGCCGAGATTACCAATGGGGCGCGTGTCGTGCGCGAAACGAGCGAAGTCCTTGAAAGCATTTCCGCAAAAGTGGTCACCGCATCCGAGCAGATGGACGTCATCGCCCGCTCGAGCAGGGAGCAGTACAACGCGCTGCACGAAGTCAATTCCTCGGTGAACCGGATGGACCAGATGACGCAGCAGAACGCGGCCATGGTCGAGGAAACGAGCGCGGCGACGAAGGAACTTGCCGACGAGACGAGGACGCTCCTGCAACTCATCGACCAATTCCAGCTGGATGGAACGGACGCGCAACGCGTCGCCGCTGCTTAAAAGCGTCGGCCGCTCCGTATCGCAGCGCCCGGGCTGACGATGCGCGGCGCGCGTCAGTGGCGGCTGTAGAGCGGCGGCATCACCTCTTCGTCCGCAAGCTCCGGGTAGAGATGCCTGCGCACCCGGTCGAGTGCCTCCGCCTCCCTGCGGTTCCGTTCCAGGAGAACGGCGGTGACGTCCTTATAGGGCGCACCGTCCGACAAGGCGACGCGGACGGTTCCACCCTGCGAGAGGAAGTCGCAGAACGACCGTACCGAGCGAAGACGCGTCGTAATCTCGACGTAGCGGTCGTCATGTCCAGCCATGTTCGTCTCCCTTCCGGATGTAAGATGTCACTAATATTTCGGCGAGAAGATGGCGCCCGCTTCATGGCGATTCCGGACCGCATCGGTCGAATAGGGATGCGGATGCAATCAACAATTAAAGCATCTCGTCCGAGAATCCCCCAGGTCGTCCGGCATCATCCTCTGGCCAATTTCCGATTCATCACAGCAACGACCAAGGGCATTGCGGTCGTCGCTACGGTCCCCAGAGGTAGCCGCCGGACACCCCTCGTGACGAGGAATGTTGCCGCCATTGCGCCTGCCAGCTTGAGCCAGGGCTGGGCGCCAAGCTGCGCATGAGCGCTTGCATCGGCCCACCGGACATTCTCCGCAACAACGGTCGCCGCCTGACGTTGGATCACGTGAAGGCGAGCACGGAGGTTTTCGAGCTCTTCTCTCAGATCTCGCAGACGGCTTTCCAGCGCATGATCGTTGGAGACCAGGCGGGCGGCATCGACGAGACCTTCAACTGGGACATGCCCCCCGAGCGTCGCAATATATGCCCGATATTCGGCCTCGCTCGCGAAACCCTCACGCCTGATCAGATCGGGATTGGCGTTCGCTTCTTCGAAAACAGCCTGTGCCGTGCCGGCATTTTCGCGCATATCCTTGTTCGTGTCGATGTTCCCGAGTTCATCCTTGAACATGATGCATCTCCAGTTGTTCCTGGCGATAGAACGTTCGACGGCTCAGAAGGATGCATCCGGGAACGAAACCGCGTCGTCCGTTTCCTGGAATTGCTCTAATCATAGAGCTCGCCGTGACCAATCTGCTCCTGCCTGGCAGACACGTCGCTGATGACAGGATCGTCGGCCGGATCGGGATCTTTGTTGTTGGCATCACTCAGAAACTGCGCAGCCTTCAGCAGCGCCGCGGCTATCTCTCCGGTTGCCCATCCGGCTTCATTGGCGGCTGCAATCAGCCTTTCCAAAGCGTCGCGCGCGGCATCGGTCGCCTCTTCAAAGCGCTGCGCGGGAGCTTCGGTTGTCGGCGGTGGAAAGGTCATCGGCGTTCCTCCATGGCTCTGGCTATTGGAGATGAACGCAGCCCGCGGGAAATGGATGCACACTCACGCCGATTTAACGAACGGATGCCTTGTCCGCGCGACACAGACAGGGGTTCGTCGACGACCTTCCCGGGTCAGATGACCGTCTGCAACAGAAACGGGGAGCGCTCCAGAGGACGCTGCGCGAGAATCCTCAGCATCGCGGGGCCTTGTATGCCGCTCGTCGTTGTTGAGCGGCCGTCGTGATAGACCACCGTCATGACCCGGCTGAGGCTATCGTACCTGATCTGTGCGATCGTGCGTGTGTGAACCGGAAAGATGAATTCGTGGGGCTGAGATTTTGGCCCGGAGGTCTTCGAGGTCATCGTGATGCCCCGGCGAAACAATAGCAGGATTGACCGGGCCGTCCCCAACTCCGGACAAGCATGATAGTCAGCAGCACATCCCTCATCGCGTGTCTCCAATACGCTTGAAAATCGATCAAACAATAGGGCGGCCAGTTCCGGCAATCGCACCGGCGGCCCAGAGACCTCGGCCTCACCCCAACGACGCCGATCAAGCACATATTGTTTCCATGGTCGCGTGACATCGGCGTGACACGCAGATCGCGGCTCGAAACCCCGACCGACGGACGGTCTTCGTGCAGTGTCAGCTCCCTGGAACGGGATGATTTAGGCAGGTTCGGCCTAAAATCTGTTTCCTGTTTCAACCGAAGAGTCTGAACAGGATGTCGCTCTAAAACTGCTTAGAGGCGACGGCAGTCCATCAATGCAATGTTCCTCGCATCTCGTAGGCCCGGGCGGCCTCCGGCCAGCAATCAACGGCGCGTGCGAGCGACCGAATGGCTTCGTCCACGACGAAAACCGCATCGCCGAGCCGTTCGATCTCGTGGTCGAGCTCGTATACCTCGATCTCGTCAAGGCCTTCACTGTCCTGCAGCCGCCTGCTTGCCTCGAGCAGGCGCTCCGTGCGCCCAACAATATCAAGAGCGTTTCGTATGATGGTGTCGAGCATGCAGTTGCCCTCCCTTTGATGATCAAGTGTCGGGCATAAACGGGATGCTGACAATCCTGAAATCTTGTCAGATGCGCGCGCGGATCTTGTCGTAGAGATCCGTCAACCCCCGCAGCACTGATTGATGGCGATGGCGCGACGAGGCGCGGCGTGCAGCGAAGGCGAGCGCACCCGCAGCAGCCGCAACGAGGAGGATCGTCGAGGCCGCATAGAGCTTCACCGCCGCTTCTGTCTGCCGCATTGCCTCCCCGGCACCTCCCTTTACCGATCGGGCGGCAGTGAGGACTTGCTTCTGGAGTGCGTCGATTTGCTGTCGCAGCGTGTTCAACTCCTCATGCAAACCGTGATGAGGCTGCCGGGGAATGCCGACGGAGGCCGTGACGATATCGATGACGGCTTTCGGCACCGGCTCGCCAATCTTGGCGCCTTTGGTGTCGAGTGTCGTCGTCCCAGTGCTCTTGCGTCGCGGCATGATCAATTCTCCTTCCCAGGGCATGTCCGTTTTTCTCGGAGTTTTACGCAATTCGGCGCGCAAAACCGCTCCCGCACTTTTTGCTGGCTCTAGTCGTCGTCGAGCGAGAAGATCGGCCGGTAATGGCGCTCGGCGATCAGCAAGCTCCGGTCGGGCCGAATGATGTAAATCTCCTCGACCTCGCGTCCCCATTGATCTGTGAAAGTGTGCGGGAAGGACGAGCCCACGGGCGATTTCGTCAGCTTCGTGCGAGGCTGACCATTATACGTGATGCTGCCGGGAATCGGGGCCAGTCCCGCCGATGAGTAATTGCCTGCGCCGGTCGTGCAGGCCGTCAGCGCAACGGCGAAAACCAGCCCAAATCCCATGCTCCGCCTCATCGAACCCTCCAGCTGCTCCGTCCTTCACGCGTCACTGATTTTATCGCCAGATTAACAGAGGACGACAGACATTGTTCCAGAATTCGGCTGGAGGCCGGCACAGAACGCCCGGAAGGCCATCGCGTAGTTCAACCGGCAAAGGAGAGGCCATCACTCTGTCAGGCCAGCCGCAGCGCGTGTCTCACGCGACGACATCTGGAATAGGCAAGCCCAGGATCTCGGCATGGTGACGGAGCTTCGCCCAAGCCATGTCACCGACCGGAACTCCCTCTTCCAACGCCGCGCGGCGCCTTCGTGCCGCGCTGTCACCCGGCATGCGGACCGGGCCATTGTTCCAGGGCGCGGGAGGGTTGCTGCGGCATGCAGTGGCGAGAAAATCGGACTGCGCCGTAAAGGCATCCAGCCCGGCGAAAAAGCCAGGGTCGATAACCTGGATAAAGGCGCTTTGCGAAAAGACGCCAGGCGGCGCGTTCGCCCGTCCCTTGCCGGAAAGCCCCTGCCCCAGCAATTCGACGATCAGCCCGAGCCCAAAGCCCTTGTGTCCCTTCAGCCGGCCACCGAGAGGCATCATCGTGCCGGCACGTTCGGTCACCTCGCGCGGATCATCAGTCGGCTCGCCCGCGGCAGTGAAAGCCCAGGCCTCCGGAAATCTCTTGCCGGCTTTCGCCAGGTTTTGCGTCATCGTCGTCGTGGTGATCGAGGCCGAGACGTCGATCAGGATCGGATCCTTAGACGTCGGGAAGCCGGCCGCCATCGGGTTCGGCGTCAGGAGCGGCTTCGTGCCGCCATAGGGCGCGACACGGCTTGCAGCGGGATGCGAGACCGATAGCTGCACGATCAGGCCCCGTTCGGTCACCTGCCGCATGAAGGCCGAAAGAGCGCAGGTATGGTGGCAGTTGCGGATCGCGCCGGTGACGACGCCATGATCGCCTACGCGTTCGCAGGCCTGCTCGATCGCCTTGGTCAGCAGCCATGCGCCGGGTAAGGATTTGCCGTCCCACACAAAGGCTGCGCCGCGATCATTGACGACCTCATAGCTACCCGACTTCGCCAGAGAACCGTCTTCCAACGCCTCGACATACCAGTTCAAGAGGCCGACGCCATGGGTGTCATGGCCGATCATGTCGCCCTCCACCAGCACGGCGGCAGTGGTTTCCGCCTTGTCGGGCTCCATGCCGGCGCGGGTCAATATCTGCTTGGCGAATTGGGTCAGGGCAACGCGGTCAATCAGGGGCATAGGCATCCATCCGTCCTGTCGTGGAAAGCGCGGGCCATCGACGGGCGGTCCGCGCTTAAATCCGCAAACCAGCTTACTTGAAGCGGATCTGCGACAGCTGCAGTTCGGAATTCGTCGCGATCGTCGGCTTGAAGTCGAGACGCGGGGAAACGCGGGTGAAACCGACCATGTGAAACATCGGAATATCAGCGATGATCTCAGTGTTCACCTTGGCGAAAAGCTCCTTCCAGAGTTTTGTGCGCTCGTCGCCGGTGGCAGACGTCGCCTTGGCGATCAGGGCGTCGACAGCGGGATCCCGGACCATGGAGTGGGAGCCTTCGGTCGCATATTTCACGAATGCGGTGAAGACGGGATCGCCGGTCGCATTATCGTGCTGCGACTGGGTCAGCGTCGGACCGGAATCGGTGACGAAAGGTGCAACGAAATAGCCGTTCCACACGGAAACATCATACATGTCGAGTTTCACGTTCAAGCCGGCTTCCTGAAGCATTGCCATCATCGCTTCCATCGCTTCGGTGGCGTTGGGATATTGCCCGTTGCGGCCGATGATGCGGATCTCCTGATCGACCGCGACACCGTCAGCTTTCGCCGCCTTGACCAATTCCTTCGCTTTTTCGGGATCATAGGGCCAGGCGGGGATATCGGCATTGTAGCCGATCGTTGTGGGCACGACGAGCTGTGTCGCGATCTTTGCCTGTTCTGGGAACAGCGTTCCAAGCATTGCCTGACGATCGATGGCGAGGTTCATCGCTTCGCGGATGCGCCGGTCGTTAAGCGGTGCTGCCCGCGTATCGATGCGCAGCGATGTCGTCTCCGAATTCGGATAGGCGAAATCGGTTTGCTTGCTGGTGGCATCCTGTACGGATACGGCCGGAACGATATCGGCTTCTCCGGCATGGACCATGGCGGCAGCGACCGCGCTGTCGGAGCGGAACAGATAGGTCGCCTGTTCCACCTGCGGCTTCTCGCCCCAATAATCCGGATTGCGCTTCAGCACGATCGACTGGCCGATCTCCCATTTGTCGAACGTATAGGGGCCGGTGCCAATCGGCTTGCGGGTGAATTCGTCGGCCGGTGTCGCCTCGGCCGATTCCACAGCCATCACCGTCATCAGAAGCGGAAGAATCGGCTGCGCCGGTTTTGTCGTAATCCGGATCGTGTTGGCATCCGGCGTTTCGAAGCTGAACTCCGTGCCACCGAAATATTTACCGCCGGTCTCACAGCTGAGCTTCTTGTTCTTGTTACGCTCGATCGTGAACTGGACATCCCTCGCGGTGAACGGCTTGCCATCGTGCCATTTAACATTCGGGCGCAGCTTGAACTCCCAGGTGTCGTCATCGATTTTCGACCATTCCGTCGCCAGGCGGGGTTTGAGGCCGCCATTGACGTAGTCGAATTCCACCAGCATCTCGTTGACGTTTTCAGAAATAACCCGGCCGACGTCCTGGCGTGCCGCCATGCAGGGCTCGACGACATCGACGGTTTCGGCAAGCACGACGGTGACGTTGCTCTTGGCATCCTCAGCGTGAACCGAGCCGGCGCTCAGCGCGAGGACCGTGGTTGAAAAGCAGGCAGCTAGCAAATGCAGTTTCATTTCGTTCTCCTCCCATGCGCCGTTGGCGCTCCTCAAGCAAGTCTTCCTCTTATTTCAGCTGGTCCGGCACTCGCCTCCTCTTTGCGAGGGCCGATCCGTCGGGGCAATCAATTTGGCACTCCTCGGTTTCAGTTGCGCAGGTCTTCGGGCAACAGGCCGGCGGGGAAATTCTGGTAGGCAACCGGGCGCAGAAACCTGCGGATCGACATGGTCCCGACGCTGGTCGCGCCGAAATTGGTCGAGGCCGGATGGGGTCCGCCATGCACCATGGAATCGACAACCTCGACGCCGGTCGGGAAGCCGTTGACCAGCAATCTGCCCGCCTTCCTTTCGAGGATCGGCAGCAGATCGTGGGCAAGGCCAAGATCGGCGTCGTCCATATGGATCGTCGCCGTCAGCTGTCCTTGGAAGCTCTCGGCAAGCGCAACCATCTCTTCAGGCGAGCCAACGCGCACGACGAGGCCAAGAGGGCCGAACACCTCTTCGCTGAGCGAGTGATCGGCAAGCCAGGCCGAGCCATTGGTTTCGAACAGGTTGGGGGCTGCGTCGCGACCTGCGCTCTCTACAGCAAGAACCGGCGCAACTGCATTGCTTGCCCGCATCCGGTCGACACCCTCGTGATAGGCGGCGGCAATGCCTTTGGTCAGCATCGTCTGTGGCGCCACCTTTTCCAGCGCCGATTTGGCGGCACTGGTGAACCTGTCCGCCTCCGGCCCATCGACGACGACGGCAATACCGGGTTTGGTGCAAAACTGGCCGGCGCCAAGCGTCAGTGAGCCGGCCCAGCCTGAACCGATCGTCTCCGCCCGAGCAGCGGCCGCGGCCGGCAGCAGAAACATCGGATTGACGCTGCCGAGTTCACCGAAAAAGGGAATCGGCTCCGGGCGCTGGGCGCAAAGGTCGAAGAGCGCACGGCCGCCGACAAGCGATCCGGTAAAGCCGACGGCCTTGATGGCGGGATGCGTCACCAGAGCCGTTCCGACGTCGCGGCGCCCACCCTGGATCAGGCTGAAGACGCCGGCCGGCATTCCAGCGCGTTCGATCGCAGCTGCAATCGCTTCGGCAATGATCTCACCTGTGCCGGGATGGGCGGAATGTCCCTTCACCACGACCGGGCAGCCCGCCGCAAGCGCGGCCGCCGTATCGCCGCCGGCCGTCGAGAATGCGAGCGGAAAATTCGAGGCTCCGAAGACTGCGACAGGGCCGATCGGCCGTTGCACCAGACGGATCTCGGGCCGCGGCGCCGGTTGCCGATCGGGTTGGGCCGCATCGATGCGGGCGTCAAGATGCGCGCCCTTGCGGATATGATCGGCAAACAGCCTGAGCTGGCCGGTGGTGCGCCCGCGTTCACCGTTGAGACGGCCTTCCGGAAGCCCGGTTTCCTCAGTTCCGATAAGAGTGACGGCCTCGCCGCGCTTGTCGATCTCCTCGGCGATTACCTCAAGGAAAATGGCGCGCTCCTCGCGTGTCGTTGCCGAAAATGCTGCAAAAGCAGCTTCGGCAGCGCGGCAGGCGCGGTCGACCAGTTCCGTTGTGCCGACAGCAAAGTCATGTGCCGGCCCACGCGCCGGCTCGGACTGAAAGGTCGTCGTCCCCGCAATCCACTCGCCGGCGATGAAATGCTTGCCTGAAGGGGTCCAGCTCATTGTTATTCTCCTCGGCGGAGCCTCGCTCCGTCCTGATGCGTGAAGTGTTGTTCGAGATGCACCGCCTTAGCGGCCATTCACCTTCCGCCATTCGGCAAAGAGCGTCAGATTGCTTTCGTCGGTGGCCGGGTAGAGGCCAATGATCGTGTGACCTTGCTTGACGCGCTCGGTGACGAAATCCTCGTAGGCGGTCATCTCGACCGCTTCGTCAGCGATCTCGTCGGCGATCTCAGCCGGGATGACGATCACGCTGTCGTCGTCGCCAACCATGATGTCGCCCGGGAAGACTGCCACATCCCCGCAACCGATTGGCACGTTGATGTCGATTGCCTCGTGGAGCGTGAGATTGGTCGGGCTGGAGGGACGATTATGATAGGCGGGAATCTCCAGACCGCCGATCGTCATGGCGTCCCGGAAGCCGCCATCGGTGACGACGCCGGCCCCGCCGCGCATCATCAGACGGGTAATCAGGATGTCGCCGGCGGAGGCGGCGCGCGGATCCTTGCGGCTGTCCATCACCAGAACATGGCCTTCGGGGCACGTCTCGATGGCAAGCCGTTGCGGATGTTTCGGGTTGCGAAAGACATTCATCGCATTGCGGTCCTCGCGCGCCGGCATGTAACGCAGCGTGAAGGCCGGCCCGACCATATTGCGGCCCTTCGGCTGCACCGGCCGGACATCCTGGACCGTCTGGTTTCTAAGACCGCGCTTGAACAGTGCCGAACAGAGCGTCGCGACAGAGACACCCATCAGCTTTTCTCGGGTTGCGGGGTTCATATTTCCTTCTCCTCGTTCAAATTCAGGCGCCGAAGCTGCGCGTTTCCACGGTCCAGTCACGGGCTTTACCCGTCAGGCTGCAGCCAAGCCCCGGACGCGCCGGCACGATCATCCGGCCGTCCTTGATGTCGAGTTGCTCGTTGAACAGCGGCGCCAGCCAATCGAAATGCTCCACCCACGGCTCATGCGCATAGGCGGCCGCCAGATGCAGATGGATTTCCATGGCGAAATGCGGCGCCAGGCGCATGCGTTTCGCCTCGGCGTGTGTGCAGATGCGCAGAAAGGGGGTGATGCCGCCGACCCTCGGCGCATCCGGCTGAATGAAGTCGACCGCATCGGCCCGGATCAGCGCCATGTGCTCGTCGGCGCTTGCCAGCATTTCGCCGGTGGCGATCGGCGTGGCGAGTTCGCGTGCCAGTGCCGCATGGCCCTCGGCATCATAGGCATCGAGCGGCTCTTCGATCCATTCGAGATTGAGCGGCTCGACCAGCCGGCCGAAGCGCAACGCCGTCGTGCGGTCCCATTGCTGGTTTGCATCGACCATCAGCGGGACACGGCCATCGATATGGCTGGTCACGGCATCAAGCCGGCGAAGGTCGATCATCGGGTCCGGCTGTCCGACCTTGATCTTGATACCGCCGATACCCGCGGCGATCGAGTGATCGATGGCAGCGCGGATTTCCTCGACGCTCGATGACAGGAAGCCACCGGAGGTATTGTAGCAGGCGACACTGTCGCGATGGGCGCCCAGCAGTTTGGCAAGCGGCAGGCCGGCGCGTTTCGCCTTCAGATCCCAGAGACAGATGTCGATGGCGGCGATTGCCTGCGTCGCAATGCCGGAGCGGCCGACCGAGGCCCCGGCCCAGCAGAGCTTGTCCCAGATGCGTGCGGTATCGTTGGGATCTTCGCCGATCAGGTTGTCGGCAAGCTCGCAGGCATGTGCATAAAGCGCAGGTCCACCTGCCCGCTTCGAGTAACTGAAGCCGAGACCGCTGTGGCCAGCCTCGGAGACGATCTCGCAAAATAGAAAGGCCACCTGCGTCAGCGGCTTTTGCCGGCCTGTCAACACCTTGGCATCGCTGATCGGCCGCGCCAAAGGCAGGTAGACGAGCGACAGGGTGACCGATCGGATGGCGTCCAGCTTGGACGGACCGGCAACGAAGCCAGCCTTGGGAGGCTGTGCGGGAATCGTACGTCGATCGGGATCAAACATCGTCGTGCCTCAGTTGATGGCCGGTTCCGGCGTCTTGCCACCGAATTCCGTCGTCAGGAAATCAAAGTCGCAGCCCTTGTCGGCCTGCTCGATATGGCGGGAGAACATGAAACCATAACCGCGCTCGTAATGCCGCGTGGGCGCCACCCAGGCGGCCCGCCGCGCCGCGATCTCCTCTTCGGAAACCTGCATGTTGAGGCTGCGTGCCGGAATATCGAGCTCTACCATGTCCCCCGTTCGCAGCAGAGCCAGGGGGCCGCCGACATAAGATTCCGGTGCGACATGCAGCACGCAGGCGCCGAAACTGGTTCCGGACATGCGGGCGTCCGAGATGCGCACCATGTCGCGCAGGCCGAGCTTCAACAGCGCCTTCGGCATCGGGATCATGCCCCATTCCGGCATGCCGGGGCCGCCCTGGGGGCCGGCATTGCGCAGCACGAGCACAGTGTCCGGCGTCAGCGGATAATCGGGATCATCGATGATCTTCTTCATCTCCGCATAGCTGTCGGCGACCAATGCCGGACCACGATGGCGATGGAATTTCGGATCGCAGGCCGCTGGTTTGATCACCGCGCCATCGGGACACAGGTTCCCCTTGAGCACGGCCAGCGAACCTTCGTGATAGACCGGGTTCGACAATGGCCGGATAACGTCGTCATTGTAGATCTTCACGTGGTCGAGACCGTCCACCAGGGGTTTTCCGGTGACGGTCATCGCGGTGGGATCCAGTCTGTCGCCGAGCTGCTTCATCAGTGCACGCAAGCCGCCCGCGTAAAAGAAGTCCTCCATCAGGTAGATCGAACCGGAGGGCCGGATGTTGGCAAGAACCGGCGTTGTGCGACCAATGCGATCGAGATCATCAAGCTCCAACGGGACGCCGGCGCGGCGCGCCATGGCGATCAGGTGAATGATCGCATTGGTGGAACAGCCGGTCGCCATGGCGACCGTGACGGCATTGTCGACGGCGGCCGGTGTGATGATCCGGTCCGGCGTCAGGTCCTCCCACACCATGTCGACGATGCGGCGGCCACAGGCCGCCGACATGCGCTGGTGATTGGCGTCGGCTGCCGGAATCGAGGATGCGCCGGGCAGCGTCAATCCCATAGCCTCTGCGATCGCCGTCATCGTCGAGGCCGTGCCCATGGTCATGCAATGGCCGTAGCTGCGGGCAATCCCGCCTTCGATGCCCTGCCACTCCTCCTTGGTGATCGTGCCGGCACGCCGCTCGTCCCAGTATTTGAAACCGTCGGTCCCCGACCCCAAAGTCTTGCCGGCATAATTGCCGCGAAGCATCGGGCCGGCGGGAAGATAGATGAAGGGAATGCCCATGCTGACGGCCCCCATGACGAGGCCCGGCGTGGTCTTGTCGCAACCGCCCATCAGAACGGCGCCATCGACAGGATGGCTCCGCAACAGTTCCTCGGTCTCCATCGCCAGCATATTACGATAGAGCATAGTGGTCGGCTTGACGAAGTTTTCGGAAAGGGAAAGCGCCGGCAGCTCCATAGGGAAGCCGCCCGATTGAAGAATTCCCCGCTTCACCCATTCGGCGCGTTCGCGGAAATGCATGTGGCACGGCTGGGCATCGGACCAGGTGTTGATCACGGCAATGATCGGCTTTCCCTGCCAATCCTCCGGCGCATAGCCCATCTGCATGGTCCGCGACCGGTGACCGAACGAGCGCTGATCATCCGGCAGCATCCATCGGGCCGACCGCAGTTGCTCGTAGGTTTTCTCAGCGGCCACGGCTCTCTCCTAGTTTTTTACCTGTTCACCTGCTTATTGCCGTAACTGATATTTTAGTTTCTCATATATATCAACGGCAAGTTTGCATTCTTGTGCATTAGGTCACGCAAGGCTATGAATGGAGCAAAAGGATTGCCCCATATGAATTCCCAGTTCGCCTCCACATTCGGCCTGACGGCACCCGGTTTTCCGGTCGCGGCCGGCAGCACGGTCCAGCGGGTCTATGATGATCTCCGAAAGCGCATCATCACCATTCAGCTGCCCCCCGACACCACGCTGTCGCGCACCGAGCTGACGGAGACCTATGAAGTCAGCCAGACTCCCATTCGCGACGCGCTTCAGCTTCTCAAACAGGAGGGCCTGGTTCGCATCTACCCGCAGTCCCGCACTGTCGTGACCAGGATAGATGTGCTGCAAATTTACGAGGCGCATTTCCTTCGCGTCGCGCTGGAATCGGAAGTCTGCCGCCGCCTCGCGACCGATCCGGATCCGGATCCAAGCGTCATCACCCGCGCCCGCTCGATCATCAAAATGCAGTCGGCAGTCGCCGACGACGTCGATCAGATTGCCATCTTCCAGGAGCTCGACGAACTCTTTCACCAGACATTGTTCGCAGGCGCCAAGCGCAGCAGCCTGCATCAGCTGGTTCGCGAGCGGTCCGGCCATCTCGAGCGCATTCGTCGTCTGCATCTGCCCGAAAAGGGCAAGATCATGAGCATCCTCGATGGTCACCACGCCATCATCGACGCAATTGCCGCCCGCGACGAACAGGGTGCCGTCGACGCGATCCGTGAGCATCTCAGCCAGACCGTCGCCAAAGTCGAAGAACTCAGGAAGGAGTTCCCGAATTACTTCGTCTGAACCGGCCGCGCGGGTCTCAGCCGGGGTCAATTGACCGGCGTCAGCAGCGGCCTGCCTGCGAAGAAGGCGGCAAGGTTGTCGACCGTCAATTGCGCCATCCTGTCGCGCGTTTCCTCGGTCCCGCTGGCGTGATGAGGATAGAGCACGACGTTGTCGAGTGCTGCGAAGCGCGGATCGGGATTGGGTTCGTTAAGGTAGACATCGATGCCGGCCGAAGCGATCCGCCCTTCCTGCAGGGCCGCGATCAAGGCCGGCTCATCGACTACGGTGCCGCGGGCAATGTTGATGAAGCTGCCCGAGGGCCCGAGCGCATTCAGTACGTCCGCCGAAATCAGCCCTTCGGTCGAGGGCCCGCCCGGCGTCGCCACTATCAGGATATCGGCCCAGCCGGCCAGTTTTACCGGGTCGGCGAAATAGGCAAAATCATTGTCGGCTTTTTTCGTCCGCCCATAGTAGCCGACCGTCAGCCCGACAGCCTCGCATCGCCTGGCAATCGCCATACCGATGCGGCCGAGGCCTGCGATGCCGGCCCTCTTGCCCGAGGTCGACGTCGTCAGCGGCATCATGCCCTTCTGCCCCCAATCGCCGGAGCGCACGTAGCGATCGCCTTCCGGCAGGCGCCGGCGCGCCGCCAGCATCAGAAGCAGCGCCATGTCGGCAACGTCGTCGCACAGCACCTCGGATGTGTTGGTGAGCTTGATGCCGCGCCGTGTCATCGCCTCGACATCCATCTGGTCGTAGCCAGCCGAGGAACAGGCGGCGAGTTTTAATGCCGGCAATTTCGCAAGCAGGGCTTCGTCGATCGTCACATGGCCGTTGCATACCAGCGCGGAAGAGATCGGGCCGGCTTCCCGCAAGAGAGCATCCCGCTCTTCGCCTTTGACAAGATCCAGCCGGTGCAGCGTATAGGCCGCCTCCAGCATTGCCATCTGACGGGGCCGGAGCGGATAGGCAACGATGACATCGGGCTTCATGCGGAAACGAGTCCTTCCTGTTTATGACGTGCGGCGCGGCGCGTGGCCTGAACCTCGGGATCGGGATCGAGGCTGGCGGCAAGAAGCGCCTGCGTGTAGGGGTGGGAGGGCGCGTTGAAGATCTGTTCCACCGGACCCTCCTCGACAATCTCGCCGGCCTTCATGACGATGACACGATCGGCGAAATCGCGAACCACCGGCAGGTCGTGCGCAATGAAGAGATAGGACAGGCCGAATTCGCGACGCAGGCCCTCAAGCAAGGCAATCACCTGTGCCTGGATCGACACGTCTAGTGCCGAAACCGCCTCGTCGCAGATGATCAGTTTCGGCTCCATTGCCAGCGCACGGGCAATCGCGATGCGCTGGCGCTGGCCGCCGGAAAACTGATGTGGATACCGGTCGGCCATCTCAGGCTTCAGGCCAACCTTGACCAGCAGCTCGGCCACCCTCTCCCTCCAGCTCGCTTTCGGCAGGATATCGGGGTGAATGACCCAGGCCTCGGAGATCAACCGGAACACGCTCATGCGCGGGTTCAGTGACTGCGTCGGGTCCTGAAAGACCATCTGCAGATCGCGACGCAGCCCGAATATTTCCCGCGGCGTCATCGCCAGCAGATCGTTGCCGCGGTAGAGGACCTGACCCGCCTGCGGATCATCGAGCCGAACGATCAGCCGGGCCAGGGTCGATTTGCCGGAACCGCTCTCGCCGACGACGGCAACCGTCTCGCCGGGCATGATGACGAGGTCGACGCCCTTCAGCGCCTGGAATGCGCCAAAACTCTTCTTCAGGCCGATGGCGCGCAGCAGCGGTTCGCCCTGCCGGTCACGCTCTTGCGCCATCGCACCCTTCCCCGGTGCGGCGGCAATCAGCTTCTTCGTATAGGCGTTCTGCGGGTTGCGATAGACTTCAGCCGCATTGCCGGTTTCGACGACGCAGCCGGAATTCATCACCACGACCCGGTCGGCGATCTCGGCAACGACGCCCAAATCGTGGGTGATCAGCAGCAGGCCCATGCCGGTTTCCTGCTGCAACTCCTGCAGAAGCTCGAGCACTTGCGCCTGCACCGTCACATCAAGCGCGGTGGTGGGTTCATCCGCGATCAGGATATCGGGCTTGCAGGCGATTGCCATGGCGATCATCAGGCGCTGCCGTTGTCCGCCAGAGAACTGGAATGGATATTTTCGCATCGCCGCCTGCGGATCGCTTATGCCGACGCGCCCGATCAATTCGAGCGCCCTCGCGCCAGCGCGTTCCGCCGACTGACCATGCGTCGTCATCATTTCGGTGATTTGCCAGCCGACCGTGTAGACCGGGTTGAGGTGTGCCAGCGGGTCTTGAAAGATCATGGCGATCTTGGCGCCGTTGATCGAACGCCGCTCCTCGGGCGTCATTTTCAGCATGTCGCGCCCGTTGAGGAGAATGGTGCCGCTGGTGATCCTGCCGGGTGGCATGTCGATCAGGTTCATGATCGCCGAGCCCGACACGGACTTGCCCGAACCGCTTTCCCCGAGGATCGCCAGCGTCTCGCCACGATCGAGATGCCAGCTGACATCCTGCACCGCCTTGACGGTACCGCTGACGGTGTGGAACTCGACCGAGAGGTCACGTACTTCCAGAAGATGTTCAGCCATTTTTCCTGCCCCTCATTTCAAGGCGCCAGCGTTGCGTCGGATCGAGCGCGATGCGCAGCCAGTTCGACAGAAGGTTGAGCGACAGCGTCGTCAGGATGATCGCAAGACCCGGCCAGAAGGAAAGCCACCAGGCATTGGTGAGATAGGGTCGTCCTTGAGCAACCATAAGACCCCAGGTGATCTCCGGCGCCTGAATGCCGATCCCAAGGAACGACAGCGAGGATTCCGCCAGCATGACGAAGGCGAAATCAAGCGTGGCGATGGTTACCAGCGTGGGGAAGATCACCGGCAGGATGTGGTGGAAGACAATGCGCCGGGACGATGCGCCCATGACCTTCGCTGCCTGTACGAACATCCGCTCGCGCACTTCCAGCACTTCGGCGCGCGTGGTGCGCAGATAGATGGGAATGCGGGTGATCGCCAGGACGAGGACGATATTGGTGACCGAGGGCTCGAGCATGTAGAGCACGATCACCGCCAGAAGCAGCGACGGAAAGGACATGATCACGTCGCCGAGGCGCAGGATCCATTGAGCCGCGGAAGAGCGGCTGTAACCCGCCACCAGTCCGAGCCCCGTGCCGACGATCGAGGATGCAAACACCGCCGCCGCGGCAACCAGCATGGTGTTTTGCGCCGCCACGATGACGCGGGCAAGAAGCGGCCTGCCCAGCGCATCGGCGCCGAGGATACAAAGCAATCCGCGGGTGATATCGAACGGCGGTGCGTTCCGGCCCCGCAGGTTCTGCTTGGTGGCGATGGCCTCCAGCAGCAACGGGCCGAACAGCGCACAGAGCAGAACGATCAAGAGGAACAGAGCCGCGAAGAAAGCGAGCTTGTCAGCCCACAGCATCGTCAGCCAACGCCCGATCGGGCCGCTCGGTTTCTTCTCGATGAGGATCTGCGTGTCGGTCATCGTCATCGCTCAATACCGGATACGCGGATCGAGCAGCGTGTAAGCGATGTCGATCAGCAGGTTCATGATGAAGATCGCCAAAGCCGAGACCATGATGACGGCCAGCACGACGGCGAAATCGCGGAGAAGGATGGAATCGATCATCAGCTTGCCGATGCCGGGAAAACCAAACACTGTCTCGACGACAACGGCACCGTTCAAGATGGCGGCCGCCTGGTCGCCGATGACGGTGATCACCGGCAGCATGGCGTTGCGCAGTCCGTGAATGAAGATGATCGAGTTCGAACGGACGCCCTTGGCGCGAGCCGTCTTCACGTAGGCGGAAGACAGAACGCTGATCATCGAGCCGCGCACCACCTGCAGGATCAGGCCGAAGGGCCGGATGAACAGCACGCTGACCGGCAGGACCCAGTGCCAGAAAGTTCCCGTTCCCGATGTCGGCAGGACATGCAGTTTGACGGCGAAAATGACGATGGCCACGATGGCCAGCCAGAAATCCGGCGCCGCAGCGCCGATCAGCGAGAAGAAAGTGGTAAGACGGTCGAAGACGCCGCCGACGCGAAACGCCGCGAGCGAACCGATGACGATCGCGGCGACCGTGACCAGCGCCATGGTGATGACAGCCAGCCAGAAGGTCCAGACGAAGGCCTCGAGCACGACATCCATGGCCGGACGGGCCTGCCGCAGCGACTCGCCGAACTTGCCCTGTGCGAGATCTGAGACATAACGGCCGAACTGGATGATCAACGGGTCGTTGAACCCGTTCATCTCACGGAATTGCTGGCGCATATCCGTGGTCGCGTCGATCGGCAGATAGAGGTCGGTCGGATCGCCTGTCAGCCGGGATAGGAAGAATACGATCACGACAAGCACCACGAGCGATACGCCACTGGCGATCGCGCGTTTGCCGATGAAGCTTTTCATGCACTCCTCCCGAGTGAAACCCATGCGGACCGTCAGGCCTGGTCTTCGCGTGTCCGAAGGCCGCCCGCCGCGCCCCTCCGGCGACAGATGAACTGAAATATTAGTTGATCTAGAATTTTTGTGAACCCCCTTTCTGAAAATCGTCAGCTCTTATCAACCGGCGGCTTTCGTCGCCACGCCATACCGCCGGTTGCAACAATGGTCGCGCCGATGATGACCGCCGCACCGATCCACGTCTGCGCCGCCGGAACTTCGGAGAAAAACAAGAAGGCCATGAGTGCCACGACCGGCAGCCGGAGAAAGTCGAGCGGCGCCAGAACGCTCGCAGCCGCCATACCGAAGGCGCGCGTGATCAGCGTCATGTTGAGGGCGCCGAGTGCCCCTTGCATGGCAAGCAGCCCGAGTTGGCTCCAGGTCGGCATCGACCATACCGGCAGCATGATGATGAGGCCGAGCGGCACGGTCGTCATCAGATTCCATGCAACCAACCGGTCCGCACTATCCCTCAACGCCATCCGCCGCAGCATCAACTGGCTCGCCGCCGTCAGGACCGCTCCTGCCAGGGCAAAAAGCAGCCATTGGTCGAAACCGGATGCTCCCGGACGAATGATGATCATGACGCCGATAAAGCCTGCGGCAATGCCGGCGACGCTGAAGACGCCGACATCTTCCCTAAGCACAAGCCACGCACCGAGAACGAGAAACATCGGCATAGTGAAATTGATCGCCGTGGCATCGGCCAGTGGCGCGTGCGCAAAGGCGATGAACAAAGCAACCAGTGAGACAAGCTTCAGACCCGCACGGACCACATGCAGTACACGATAGGGAGAGGCTTTCAGATCGACCCGCGACACCATCCACGGCGTGACGACAAGACATCCGAAAAACGATCGGAAAAAGCCGATCATCAACGGATGCACGTCGCCGGCCAACAAACGCACGATGATCGCATCGAGACTGTTCAAAAAGGCGGCGGCCACCATCATGCAGACGGCAAGGCCTGTGCGATCGGGCTGCATCACGCTCTCCTGATTGAACGAATGCAGGCCACGCCCTATCGGTCGTTCGATCCGTTATCTGCCTGTAGCGCGAGCGACTTATCCCGAACGATCAATCATCGTCCACACTAAAATACAAATATATTAGTTGAGAATCAGGCGGCGAACCGCTCCGCCGCTTAGGGCATCGAAAAAAGGCGCAAAAACCCGACGGATGATTTCGCTTGGCAATCGGAATTTGAGGCTTGCAAGAATCGAGAGAATACACTTCATGTGTGAGAATGAACCGAAAAACTACCTCTGCTAGAGAAAATGCTGCCGTCCGTCCCGCCGGAAGGTCGGCCATGTTTCTTCAGCCCGACGGCTCCGACGGAGGCTGACCTCCTCACCCCCCAATTAGCCGACCAGACGAACCGCGACACTCCAGCCGTTCTCACGCCTGAGAGCGGGCGGGATATGTCCGGATTCTCAAATCCCGTCTCTACTTTCGACATAAGGATATCTCGATGAAGCATATGCGCAATCTCCACCTGATGATGGCAAGCACCGCCTTCCTGACGCTCGCCGGCCCGACGCTTGCTCTTGACGGCACTGACATGATGAAGAAGCTCAATGCCGCAACCAGTGCCGGCGGCACGGTCATCACCTTCGAGAAGGCGGATGTCGATGGCGACACGGTAACGGCTACGGGCGTCCAAGTGGGATATGCAAACCTACCCGGCGATACTTTGAAGATCGGCGAGCTCACCTTCGAGGGCGTCGAGGAAACCGAAGGCGGCGGTTACCACGCCAAGACCGTCTCTTTCCCGGATATCGACATGAGCCAGGAGGAAGGTCGTTTTTCCGCCAAGGACATCGAGATCTCCGGTCTGACGATTCCCGCCGATGCAGCGGGCGACACTTTGAACGATATCCTCCTGTATAAGACGTTCAGCACCGGCCCGATCGCCGTCAATGTCAAGGGCAAGGACGTGCTGGCGATCGAAGGCATCGAGTCGAACCTGGAACGCCAGGACGGCGGCTTTGCCTATGACGCCAATGTCGCCGGCCTGAAGGCCGACCTCTCTGAGGTCGAGGAGGCAAGTGCGAAGGAGGCCATCGAGAAGCTGGGCCTGATGACGCTCGACGGTACGGTGACGATGAAGGGCAGCTGGGAAATCGAAAGCGGTAAGGTCGCCGTCGACGAATACGCCTTCGACTTCAAGAATATCGGCCGGCTGAACCTCGCCGTCGACTTTTCGGGTTACACGCTGGGATTCATCAAATCGCTGCAGGAAGCGGTGAAGACCGCCGAGGCCAATCCGAACAAGGAAGAGGCCAACCAGGCCGTCGGCCTGGCGATGTTGGGGCTGATGCAGCAGTTGACGTTCAACAGCGCCTCGATCCGCTTCGACGATGCGTCGATCACTAAGAAGGCACTCGACTATGCCGGCTCGCAGCAGGGCGTCACCGGCGACCAGCTGGCGCAATCGCTGAAAGGTCTGGTACCGATAATGATGGCGCAGCTCAACCTGCCGGAGTTGCAAAATCAGGTATCGGCTGCCGTCAACACCTATCTTGACGGGCCGAAAAGCCTGACGATCAGCGCAGCGCCGGGAAAGCCGGTTCCCTTCCCGATGATCATGGGTGCTGCCATGGGCGCACCGAACACCATTCCTTCGGTGCTCGGCGTCAAGGTCACGGCGAACGACTAAGCTGCTCAAAGAGCAGCTTGCAGCCAGAGGCGGGTTTTCCAACTGCCTCTGGGGTCCATTCCCACAGGACGGCCAAGCAACATCGAAGGCCGATGAAAGGCCGACCACTTTGGTGCGGGGGGAGGAATTTCTCTAAAACTCGTCGCTGCGACGCCTGACGGCGTGCTTCACGGCGATCAGATGTCTTCGCCGCTCCAGCACATAATCGGCATAACCGACGCAGATGAACAGCAAGGTCGGGCCGGCGTAGACGATGATCAGAGCCAATGCGATTAGGATGATTGCGGTCGTCATGATCTTGTCCCATCATATTGGTCGTGCCGCATTTAAAAGCGGCGAAAGCGGATAGGCCCTCAACATTCCCTGTCCTTATTCGTTTAAATTCCCTGGCTTCCTATTCGTTCCTCCGCGATCGGTTTCCCTTGGCGCGGCAGGTCCGATCGAACGACGATCACGAAGCTGACGGCTCGCTCGACCTCAATCACTCCCGCGGCCTTTCCTCCCGCATGGCCCCCGTTACGCTCTTAAGCAGCGGGCTCGACATCAGATCCTCCAGCAAAACCGATAGCTTCGGCTTCCAGTTCGGATAGCTGTCGCTGGTGCCCGGAATATTGGTCGGCCTTTTCTCGTCGGTGAGATCGGCAAGCCGCACGGCGGTCAGAAGCGATGGAGTCCGAGCAATGAAACGGTAGGCGCTGACGGTCAGATCTTTCAGAGTCTCTTCGCTTGCCCGCGCCGTGAGCCGCGGCGGCAAGTTGAGGCCGGCGGCCCTGAATGCCGCTTTCAGGTATCTCCGTTCGCGCTTGCGGTGTTCAAGATGCTCTTCGGTGAGATCGGGCGGTACGATGCCATGTTCGCAACGGTCCTGAATGTCGGCGCCGCGCCACCAGCCGGCAAGGGTCTGATGGTCATGCGTCGAAATGCAGGCGAGTGCGAGGACGGGATAGGCATCGGCCCGCTTGAAGCCCTTCTTGTCCTGCTCATAGGAAAGGATCCGATAGGAAAGGATGCCGGCGGCGGCCAGATCCTCCTGCAATCCCTCCGGAATCATTCCCAGAGATTCCCCGATGACGAGACATCGATGTTCGGCGGACGCCTCCGCGAGGATCTCCAGCAGCCGACCCTCGGGATAGCGGACATAGGCGCCGCTGT
The DNA here is from genome assembly GCF_030053135.1 of Rhizobium sp. BT04. Taxonomy (NCBI): domain Bacteria; kingdom Pseudomonadati; phylum Pseudomonadota; class Alphaproteobacteria; order Hyphomicrobiales; family Rhizobiaceae; genus Rhizobium; species Rhizobium sp. BT04. The sequence goes on from NZ_CP125651.1 coordinate 96,192, forward strand.
CCGGCCTGTCGCCCAGTGGAACCAGGAAAAGGCGGCGGACGGCCGGGGCGTGGTCGATACGAATGGCACCCGCATAGCGCATGGCGGCGCTCACCATGCGCCGGTAAGGCGACATCCCGCCTCCGGCAATTTCGGACGGCAGGTATCCGGCAAGATGCCAGTCCTGCCCGTCTACGGCGAATGGATCGGGAGGGCTGCCGATCGTGGCCTTGGAGACATAGATATCGGGCTCGCTCCACGTCGCCGAGCCGTCGACCGCTTCCCCGACGGCAAGATCGAGATAGAGCCCGAGCCGCAGGCCGGCCTTGCGCGCCTGATCTGCCGCCTGCATCAGTTGCCGATGGGCGAGCCATTGCAGCCACATGTGGAAGCGAACACCACCCGCATGCTCGCACTCGAAATCAGCGACAGCGACACTGTCGAAGCGCTGGAACTCGGCCGGCCACCGCTGCCAACCGGCGCCCGCTCCGCGCGCGTTCATGGAAAACGAGAGGCATTCGAACAGCGCATGCCGCCGCAGGCTGTCGCCGCCTTGCGCGACAAAGGCATCGAAATCATCCGGATCGTCATAGACGGTCTTGTCACCGGTGCGTCGCTGTTGCCACATCGACCAGAGATCATGAAGGGCTCCAAGTTTGGTTCGCGCGACGCCGATGTAATCAACGAGATCGGATTGGCGAAGGCGCTCCAATTCCCGTTCGAGTTCGGGATTGCCGGCAAAACCCGGCACCTCATCGACTGCGATATAGAGCGGGTTGAGATGCTGGCGGCTCGAGGGCTCATAGGGACTGCAGCGGTCGGGATCGGCGAGGAACGGCGCGTGAAGCGGGTTGAGGCCGATAAAATCGGCTCCCAGCGATCCTGCCAGATCGGCCAGATCAGACAAATCCTTGAAGTCTCCTATGCCCCAGTTGCGTGCCGAACGGAGTTCATAAAGCTGCAGGCTCATGCCCCAGATCCGGGTGCCGGAAAGGAAATCCGGCAGAAATGACACCGGGATTGTCCTGCCGTCCGGCTTGACTTGCCGCTGCGGCGCGCCGGTCTCCGTATCCGCCGTCCCCGTCAACGCGATATTGAGCGCCGAGAGTATCTTACGCTTGGTCGCGGCGGAAATCGGCACTTCCCGGTTGTCGGGGCTGGGCCTGGTCGGGCTGATGCCGTGGAGCCGGGCGAGCTTGTCGAGCGCAGCGGATTTCATCATTCGATCATTTCCTCCCACCGATGCTCCAGATCACCGTCCAGGGCGCGAGACCGCCGCCGTCGCTGCCGCCAAGACGGAAGATCGTCTCGGCGTCGTCCTGCTGCGCGGCGAGCGGCGCCGCCGCGTTGCCCAGATTGGCGCGCAGATGAAGGCGCCGGCTTTGCGCAAGGGTCCAATCCACTGCGATCGCGTTTCCCGCCGAGCGGTAGACCGCGCTTCCGGCGGCACCTTTCAGCAGAGGCACAATCTTCCGATGCCGGAGGTCGAGAAGTGTCCGGTAATATTCAAGCACGTCGGAGGAGGCGAGTTTCGACCAGTCCAGCTTGGCCGCAGCGAAGGTCGAAGCCGCCGTCGGGTCGAGAAGGTCGTCGGCGTCGAAGCCCGGCAGACGCGAAAGCTCCTCGCGGCGGCCTCTCCTGACCTTCTCGTTCAGGTCCTCATCGAAATCGCAGAAAAAGGGAAAAGGCTCTGTGGCGCCCCATTCCTCTCCCATAAACAGCATCGGTATCTCAGGCGCCAGCAGATAGATTGATATGACGGCCTTGACGGCATCGACCGGGCTCGACGCCAGAACCCGGTCGCCCAGCGCCCTGTTGCCGATCTGGTCATGGTTCTGGATGAAGGACACGAAGGCGGTGGGCGGCAGGTGGCCGCTCGGCCTACCCCGGCTTTCGCCACGATACGGCATATGTTCGCCCTGGAACACGAAACCTTCCGCCAGCGCCCTGCCGAGCTTGTCGGCGTCGCCGGCGTAATCGGCATAGTAGCCGAAGGTCTCACCAGTCGCTGCGACGTGCAGCACATGATGCACATCGTCGTTCCACTGGGCGGTGAACAGCCTCGCCTCCCCCTTTTCGTCACGCTTCAACAACTCACTGTCGTTTTCCTCGTTTTCGACGATCAGGTGCACATGCCGGTTGCCGGCCGCCGCCCTGACGCGGCGGGCGAGTTCGTGAAGCAGATGCTCGGCGCTGTCGTCCTTGATAGCGTGAACGGCATCGAAGCGGAAACCGTCGAGCCTGAACTCGGTGATCCAGTAGAGGGCGTTCTCAATGATGAACTCGCGGATCATCTCCGATCCGTCGCCGTCGTAGTTGACGCCGTGGCCCCACGGCGTCTTGTGATACTCGGTAAAGAGCGGCGCATAGGACGGAATATAGTTCCCGTCCGGTCCGAAGTGGTTGTAGACGACATCCAGGAAAACGGAGATGCCGCGCTGGTGTGCTGCGTCCACCAACGCCATGAAATCCTCCGGCCGGCCGTAGCTGCTGTCGGGAGCATAGGGAAGCACGCCGTCATAACCCCAGCTGTAACGGCCCGGAAATTCACTGAGCGGCATGATCTGCAACGCCGTGACACCCAACGCTTGCAGATGATCGAGCCGCTCGATGGCGGCCCTGAAGCTGCCCTCCGGCGTAAAACCGCCGATATGCATCTCGTAGATGACCATCTCCTCCCAGGGTCGGCCGGCCCAGTCGCCCGTCTCCCAGCGATAAGAGGAAAGGTCGATCACTTCGCTCGGGCCGTGTACATCCTGCGGCTGGAACCGCGAGGCGGGATCGGGAATTTCGAGGCCGTCGGGCAAGACGAAGCGATAGCGCGTCCCGGGACGAGCATCCGCAGCGGTGCAGCGGTGCCAACCGTCTTCGGCGGCCTGCATCGGCCGCGGGACAGCGCCTTCCAGCTTCAGCGATACGCTTTCATGCAACGGAGCCCAAAGGCGAAACAGAATGCCCTCTTCGGTGAGTGCGGGGCCGAACGTCATTTCGGTCAAGGGAAAGCCTTTGGTGAATGGATGGGATTTGGGTAACTTTTATCAGGACAAAAAGTTTCGCCGGCGCGAGCGCAAAGCCGTTGCCGTCACGGATTGCCTATTCGGCAGACGCCAGAGAGTAGGATTTTATCCTATCGCGTGATATAAGGGATGCAGATTAGGAGTACGGTCGATGCGTTCAACACAGCAGATGAGCATTACGTTGCCCGTGGAAATGGCGAAACTCGTCAAGCAACGGGTCTCCAACGGTGATTACGCCTCGGAGAGCGAAGTCATACGCGAGGGACTGCGGGCTTTGGCAGAACGTGAAAATGCCGTCGAGCATTGGCTGCGAACGGAAGTTGCGGCCACCTATGATACCTACAAGGCCGATCGTAGCAAAGCCAAGCCCCTCGATGAGGTCTGGAAGCGCCTCGAAGTGCGCATGGACGAAATCGACCGCGACGAGGATTGATGAAGCGCTATCATATCCGCCTCACCGATGAGGCGGAGTTGGATTTGGCGCGTATCTATCGTTTCGTCCGCAAGAAATCTGCATCTTCTGCCGCCGCCCGCGACTATGTGGCCCGCATCAAGACCTTTGTGGATGGGTTCGATACATATCCGGAGCGCGGCAGCATCCATGATCAGATCCGGCCGGGATTGCGTATTGTCGGCTTTGAGCGCCGGGTCAGCGTGGCATTCGTGGTCGAGCCCACCGAGGTTGTTATCCTCCGTATCCTCTATGCCGGGCGGCAGTTTAAGAGTGACGAGAGTGAGAGCTGGCCCTAAACGCAATATAAGCAGCGTATCCTCGCCTCGATCATCAGGCCGCCGCGACCTTGCCCGATAGCGCCTGATCCATAGCCGCCCGAAGCTGTTCTTGCGTGAACGGCTTCTTCATCCGCAGCATCCGGCCGAGGCCATGGTCTTCGGAAAACTCGGCATAGCCGGAAGCAAGGATAATAGGCAGGCCCGGGAAAACCGAACGAAGGTGACGCGCAAGTTCCGCGCCCGTCATGCCGGGCATGGCATGATCGGTGATGACGAGGTCGCAGTTCGGTCCGTCGGCAAGGAATTCCAAAGCCTGGGAAGCCGAAGACGCTTCCCGCGGCAGGTGCCCGAGATCCTCCAGCATCGCCACGGTTCCCGTCCTGACAAGTGCATCGTCGTCGACGACGAGAATGGCAAGCGGCCTCGACACCGGTGTCAAAGGCTCCGGTGCCGGAGGCTCGACGACCGGCTGCGCCTTGACGAAGGTCTCGGCCACGGGCAGCCACAGGGATACGGTCGTGCCCTTCCCCCTCGTGCTCGATATCTGGATCGAGCCGCCGGATTGGGCCGCAAGGCCATGAACCATCGACAGGCCGAGGCCCGTGCCCTTGCCGACCCCCTTGGTGGTGAAAAAAGGTTCGGCGGCACGCGAGACCGTCGTCTCGTCCATTCCTTCGCCGTCATCCGACACCGATATCCTGATGTAATTCCCGCCCGCGAGACCGGTCGGCCGGCTCTCTTCGGCCGCCGCGGCAACCGTCACGGCGCCGCCGCTTTCGAGTGCGTCCCGGGCATTGACGAACAGGTTGAGCAGCGCCAGTTCCAACTGGTTGCTGTCGACCAGAAGAGGCGCGAGATCACCCGGGATGCTTTTGCGGATTTCGATGCGCGGCCCCACCGCCTTGGCGAGGAGATCCTCGACGTTTTCAAACAGCCTGAGAAAATCGACCGCCTGCGGCTTGAGCTCCTGGCGGCGCGCGAAGGCAAGTAGGCGCTGGGTCAGCGCCGTGCCTCGCTCGGCCGCCTGGATCGCATTGGTCACCAGGCGTTCGCTACGTTCATCGGCCGGAAGCCGTTTCTTCAGAAGATTGAGACTGCCGAGAACCGCCATCAGGAGGTTGTTGAAGTCGTGGGCGACGCCACCCGTCAGGTGGCCGATCGTGTCGAGCTTCTGTGCCTCGAACAGTTGGGCGAGCGCCTCCTCGCGCTCTCGCGTCCGTTGATCGATCCGGTGCTCGAGCTCTTCGTTGAGTTCACGCAACTGCGCTGCCGAGGCCTGGAGCTCGGCGGTGCGCTGGTGAACGCGGGCCTCCAGCTCGGCGTTCAGGCGTTCGAGTTCCCTCGTCTTCCTGTAGAGATCGGCAAAGACCCGCACCTTGGCCCTCAGCACCTCGGGGACGATTGGGACGGAGACGTAGTCGACCGCACCCACCGCATAGCCGCGCAGGCGGTCCGGTTCCGCCAGCATGACGGCGGAAACGAAGATGATCGGCGTATTCTGATAGCGCGGATGCTGCCGGATCATGCTGACGAGCTCGAAGCCATCCTGTTCCGGCATACAGACATCGACGAGAATGACCGCGATTTCGGTGCGCAACAGATGCTCGAAGGCTTCACGGGCGGATTGCGCCTTGATGAGGTTCTCCTCGAGCTCTTCGAGAATGACCTCGTAACTCAGGAGCTTTGCCGGCTGGTCGTCGACGAGGAGGATGTTGACAGGGTTCATGGCCATGTCCTCAGCGATGCAGCCACATGCGAAGAGCCGACAGAAGCTGCTCGGTATTGACGGGCTTTGCCAGATAGTCCGACGCGCCCGCTTCCAGGCATTTCTCGCGGTCGCCCTTCATCGCCTTGGCCGTCAGCGCCAGGATCGGGAGCCGCCGGAACCGAGGCTCCGACCGGATGACCTGCATCGTCTCGTAGCCGTCCATTCCAGGCATCATGATATCCATCAGCACGATCGCGACCGTGGGCTCGTTGTTGATGACGTCGATGGCTTCGCTACCGGTCGTCGCGGTCAGGACCCTCATTCCCCTGCGCTCCAGCACGCTGCTCAGCGCGAAGATATTGCGGGCATCGTCGTCGACGAGCAGCACGGTCTCGCCGACCAGATCCTCGTCCGAACTGTGCAGTTCCTGCAGCGTCGCCTGTTTTGCCGCCGGCAGGTCGGCAACGACGCGGTGGAGGAACAGCGCCGTTTCGTCGAGCAGACGCTCGGGCGACTCCACGCCCTTCACCACGACGCTGCGGGCCATGCTATGCAGCGTCGCATCTTCCTCGGGCGAGAGCTCCCGGCCGGTGAAGACGACCACCGGCACCTCACCGATCTCGGCGTCGTCGCGTATTCTCTCCAGGACTTCGAAGCCGGACATGTCGGGCAGCGTGAGATCGAGCACGACGCAGTCCGGCGGATCCTGCTTCAGAGCGTCGAGCGCTTCCGATCCGGACCCGACGCTGGTGATGTCGATATCGTCATGTCCAAGAAGGGCGGTGACGCTCAGCCGCTCCGCCTCGTTGTCTTCCACCAGCAACAGATGTTTGCGGCGCTGTTGCGCATAGGCCTTCAAGCGCGACAGCGCCTTGCCGAGGCCCTCCGGCGTCGTCGGCTTGCTCATGAAAGCGAAGGCGCCTCGGGTCAGCCCATGCTGGCGGTCCTCGTCGAGGCTGATGATCTGGACGGGAATATGCCGCGTCTGCGAGTTCTGTTTGAGCTGGCTCAGCACAGTCCAGCCGAGCATGTCGGGAAGGAAGATATCGAGCGAGATCGCCGACGGCTTGTACTCCTGCGCGAGAACAAGCGCATCGCTGCCACGCATAGCGACCAGCACCTTGAAGCCATTGTCGCGGGCCAGATCGACCAGGACGCGGGCGTAATGCGCATCGTCTTCGACGACGAGCAATACCGAGTCGCCGACCGCTATCCGATGACGATCGTCTGCGACATGTTCGGTGGGTTTCTCGGCGCGGCGGGCAGCCGCTTCAGCAAATTCCACGACGTTCGCCGGCGCGGGGGCGGGCTTGGGAGCAATCGCAGCGGCACCGACATATGTCAGCGGCAGGTAGAGAACGAAGGTGCTGCCGACGCCCGGCGTGCTGCGCAATTGGATCTCGCCACCGAGCAGGTTCGCCAATTCGCGGCTGATCGCCAGGCCGAGACCGGTGCCGCCATATTTGCGGCTTGTGGAAGCATCCGCCTGCTGGAAGGCCTCGAAAATGATGCGCTGCTTTTCCGGCGGTATGCCGATGCCGGTATCGACGACTTCGAAGGCGATCACCGAAGGCGCATGCCGCAGCGACGGATGATCGGGCGACCAGCCGCCCGTTGCCAACGCGACGCGAAGCGTCACGCCGCCCTGCGCGGTGAATTTGAAGGCGTTCGACAGCAGGTTCTTGAGGATCTGCTGCAGCCGCTTGGAATCGGTAATGATGCTCTTCGTGACATCGCCGTCGACCTCGACCGCAAACGACAGGTTCCGGTTTTCGGCCTCGTGCCGGAACGGCCGCGCCATCATCTCGAGCAGATTGCTGACGAAAATCTCCTCGGCGTCGACCGAGACAGTTCCGGACTCGATCTTCGACAGGTCGAGAATATCGCTGATGAGGTTCAGCAGATCGGTGCCCGCGCCGTGGATCGTCTTGGCGAACTCGACCTGTTTTCCAGATAGGTTGCCGTCCGGGTTTTCTCCCAGCTGCTGGCCGAGGATGAGGATCGAATTCAAAGGCGTGCGCAGCTCATGCGACATGTTGGCGAGGAATTCGGATTTGTATTTCGATGTCAGCGCGAGCTCGGTTGCCTTTTCCTCGAGCGCACGCCGGGCCTGCTCGATCTCCTGGTTCTTCGCCTCGACTTCAACGTTGCGTTCTTCCAGCTGCTGCGCCTTCTGCCCGAGCTGTTCGTTGGTCTGCTGCAGCTCGCGCTGCTGCGTCTGCAGCTCGGCGGCGAGCTGCTGGGATTGCTTGAGCAGGCCTTCGGTCTGCATGGTCGCTTCGATCGAGTTGAGAACGATGCCGATCGATGTCGTCAGTTGGTCGAGGAAGGAGAGCTGCAGCTCGGTAAATTCGCCGGCGGAGGCAAGCTCGATGACCGCTTTCACCTGCCCTTCGAAATGCACCGGCAACACGATGGCGCTTCTCGGCAGAGTGGTGAACACGCCGGAGCTGATCGGCACGACGTTATCGGGGAGGTCGGTGACCAGGATCCGGCGGGCATCGCTGGCGCACTGACCGACAAGTCCCTGGCCGAATTCAAGCCGCGCCGGATGTGCCGCCTCCACCCCTTGGGCATAGACGGAGAGCAGCGACAAGACCGGTTGCCGCTCTTCGGCATCCACCTGGTAGATGACCCCCTGATGGGCGCCGACCAGAGGCGCGAGCTCCGACAGCAGCATCTTGCCGACCAGCGTCAGATCGCGCTGGCCCTGCAGCATGTTGGTGAAGCGCGCCAGATTGGTCTTCAGCCAGTCCTGCTCGGTGTTGCGCTCAGTGGTGAGGCGCAAATTGTCGATCATCGTGTTGATGTTGTCCTTGAGTTCGGCCACTTCGCCGCGCGCGTCGACCTTGATCGACCGCGTCAGGTCGCCCTTGGTGACGGCGGTCGCCACCTCGGCGATGGCGCGCACCTGCGTCGTCAGATTGGCGGCAAGCAGGTTGACGTTGCCGGTCAGGTCCTTCCAGGTGCCGGCGGTGCCGGGCACGTTCGCCTGGCCGCCGAGGCGCCCCTCGACGCCGACCTCGCGCGCCACCGTGGTCACCTGATCGGCGAAGGTCGCGAGCGTGTTGGTCATGTTGTTGATCGTTTCGGCAAGGGCGGCCACCTCGCCCTTGGATGCGACGGTGAGATTCTGCTTGAGGTCGCCGTTCGCCACCGCCGTCACCACCTTGACGATGCCGCGCACCTGCTCGGTCAGGTTGGCCGCCATGACGTTGACGGTGTCGGTCAGGTCCTTCCAGGTACCGGCGACACCCGGCACCTGCGCCTGGCCGCCGAGCTTGCCTTCGGTGCCGACTTCGCGGGCGACGCGCGTCACTTCGCCGGCGAAAGCATTGAGCTGGTCCACCATGGTGTTGATGGTGTTCTTCAGTTCGAGAATTTCCCCCTTCACGTCGACGGTGATCTTGCGTGACAGGTCGCCGCGCGCCACGGCCGTCGTCACTTCGGCGATGTTTCTGACCTGGGTCGTCAGATTGGCGGCGAGCAGGTTGACGTTGTCGGTCAGATCCTTCCAGGTACCGGCGACGCCTGGAACGACGGCTTGGCCGCCGAGCCTGCCGTCGGTGCCGACTTCGCGGGCGACGCGCGTTACTTCGCCGGCGAAGGAGCGAAGCTGATCGACCATGGTATTCAGGGTATCCTTCAGAAGCAGGATTTCGCCGCGCACGTCGACGGTGATCTTACGCGACAGGTCGCCATTGGCGATCGCGGTCGCAACCTCGGCGATGTTGCGCACCTGCGCCGTCAGGTTGCCCGCCATGGAGTTGACGCTGTCGGTCAGGTCCTTCCAGGTACCGGCCACACCCGAGACCTGCGCCTGGCCGCCGAGCTTGCCTTCGGTGCCGACTTCACGGGCGACACGCGTTACTTCACCGGCAAAGGCGTTGAGCTGATCCACCATCGTGTTGATGGTGTTTTTCAGTTCGAGGATTTCGCCCTTCACGTCGACGGTGATCTTGCGCGAGAGGTCGCCGCGCGCCACGGCGGTCGTGACTTCAGCGATGTTGCGCACCTGGCCGGTGAGGTTAGAGGCCATGGAATTGACGTTTTCGGTCAGGTCCTTCCAGGTGCCGGCGACACCCGGCACCTGCGCCTGGCCGCCGAGCTTGCCTTCGGTGCCGACCTCGCGGGCGACGCGCGTCACTTCCGAGGCGAACCGGTTCAGCTGGTCGACCATGGTGTTCAGCGTTTCCTTGAGCTCGAGGATTTCGCCCGAGACGGACACCGTGATCTTCTTCGACAGGTCGCCATTGGCGATCGCTGTGGAGACTTCGGCGATGTTGCGCACCTGCGCCGTCAGGTTGCCCGCCATGGAGTTGACGCTGTCGGTCAGATCCTTCCAGGTGCCGGCAACACCGAGCACATTCGCCTGGCCGCCGAGCCGGCCTTCCGTGCCGACTTCGCGGGCGACGCGCGTGACTTCACCGGCAAAGCCGTTGAGCTGATCGACCATCGTGTTGATGGTTTCCTTCAGTTCGAGGATTTCCCCCGACACGGTGACGGTGATCTTCTTGGAGAGGTCGCCCTGGGCAACCGCGGTCGCGACTTCGGCGATATTGCGCACTTGGCCCGTCAGGTTGGAGGCCATGGAATTGACGCTGTCGGTCAAGTCTTTCCAGGTGCCGGCGACGCCGCGCACGTTTGCCTGACCGCCGAGCCGGCCCTCGGTGCCCACTTCGCGAGCAACACGGGTCACTTCCGAGGCGAAGGCGTTCAACTGATCGACCATCGTATTGATGGTTTCCTTCAATTCGAGGATCTCGCCCTTCACGTCGACAGTGATCTTCTTCGACAGGTCGCCATTGGCGATCGCGGTCGAGACTTCGGCGATATTGCGCACCTGCGCCGTCAGGTTGCCGCCCATCGAGTTGACATTTTCGGTCAGATCCTTCCAGGTGCCGGCGACGCCGCGCACATTGGCCTGGCCGCCGAGCCGGCCTTCGGTACCCACTTCACGGGCCACACGCGTTACTTCCGAGGCGAAGGCGTTCAGCTGATCGACCATCGTGTTGATCGTCTCTTTCAGCTCGAGGATTTCCCCCGACACCGTGACGGTGATCTTCTTCGACAGGTCGCCATTGGCGATCGCGGTCGAGACCTCGGCGATGTTGCGTACCTGCGCCGTCAGGTTCGACGCCATGGAATTGACATTGTCGGTCAGATCCTTCCAGGTGCCGGCGACACCGGGCACCTGCGCCTGGCCGCCAAGCCTGCCTTCGGTGCCGACTTCGCGCGCGACGCGCGTCACTTCGCCGGCAAAACCGTTCAGCTGGTCGACCATCGTGTTGATGGTTTCCTTGAGTTCCAGAATTTCGCCCGAGACGTCGACGGTGATCTTGCGCGACAGGTCGCCGCGCGCCACGGCCGTCGTCACCTGGGCGATATTGCGGACCTGGGCCGTCAGGTTGCCGCACATGGCGTTGACGCTATCGGTCAGGTCCTTCCAGGTGCCGGCCACACCCGGCACCAGCGCCTGGCCGCCGAGCTTGCCTTCGGTGCCGACCTCGCGGGCGACGCGCGTCACTTCCGAGGCGAAGGATCTGAGCTGGTCGACCATGGTGTTGATCGCTTCTTTCAGCTGCAGGATTTCGCCGCGCACGTCGACGGTGATCTTCTTCGAAAGGTCGCCGTTGGCCACCGCGATCGTCACCTCCGCGATGTTGCGCACCTGCGCCGTCAGGTTCGACGCCATCGAGTTTACACTTTCGGTCAGATCCTTCCAGACGCCGGTCACCTCCGGCACCTGCGCCTGCCCGCCGAGCTTGCCGTCGGTGCCGACTTCGCGGGCGACGCGCGTCACTTCAGAGGTGAAGACGCTCAGCTGCTTGATCATCGTGTTGACGATATCGGCCGAGCGCAGGAATTCGCCTTTCAACGCCCGCCCGTCGACGTCGAGCGGCACGGTCTGCAGCAGGTCACCCTTGGCAACCGCGGTGATCGTGCGCGTGACCGCCGTCGTCGGCCACAGCAGGTCGTCGATCAGGCCGTTGATCGAGCCTTCCATTTCCGACCAGGAACCATCCGACAGGCCGAAACGCACCCGCGTGCTCGTTCGCCCGTCCCGGCCGACGACCTGGCCCACATGTTCGAGCTGCTGGGCCATGCGCTGATTGGCGGCGATGATGTCGTTCAGCGCATCGGCGACCTTGCCGGTGACGCCGGTGAGGTCGGTGCGCATCCGCACGGAAAAGTCACCGCGCCTGACGGCGACAAGGACCTCGAGAAGGGCGCTGGCATCGTTAAACGCCATGGTTTTGTGGTCGTGTCCGTTGAGGCTTTCTGCCACGGCGTCATCGCGCGAAAATTCACTGGTTTGCTTGCTCACGGAATCCCCCCTTTTCGAAACCAAGTAATTAGTGCTCGACTGGAAAAAGGGTATGGGGGCCCCGCAGGGTTGCAGAGTCAAGTTAACCCGACGTCAAAACGCCAAACTTTACCGGTGCGGGAACAGTTTACCGCGCGTCCTCGTTTCCGTCCCGATAAGGAGAACGACATGTCGAACGTCTCAAGGACAGGCAAGGAAGAGATCAACAACGCGACCAGCCCGACCACCTTCGGCAGGTCGGTCGAGAGCCAGGCGCAGATGCGGGATGCGGCCGCAGAGGCATCGCCCGAAACCGGCGGCGAGATGCTCAACATCTACCGGCTGGAACCGATCGCCAGACCCGACGATCCCAGATGGGACAATGCCCCCGGACATGGCGTCGTCGTCGTCGCCGCCAGAACGGCGGGCGATGCCAGGATCGTCGCCGCGGCGCGCGAACTCGATTTCATGGAAGTGGACGCAGCTCCCGCCGAGGATGTGACGACCGCAAATGCCAGCGCCTTCCGCGACGACAAGCTCTACACCGTGATCGAGATCGATCGGAACAGACGTGATATCCAGCGCGGCATTCTTGACGGCACGATTTCGGTCGATACCATCCGCCCGGTCGAGCCGGATTAAGTCGCATCTTTTCATTGGAGCTCTCATGAATACCGCCAATCTGCAGCTCAAGGGCCTCATCATGGCGATGGCCTCGCTATGCGATGCCATCGTCGAGAAGGAATTGCTCACCCGCGGAGAAATCGATGCCGCGCTCTCGAAAGCCCAAAGGGCGATCGAAGAGGATGACGACCATGAGCTCTCCGGCTCCAACCGCGCTGCGATCCTGTTCCCCATCCGTGTGCTGCAGCTCGCCGGCGAGGCCGCCGGCGGAGACGAACGGCTGACATTTTCGGATTATGCCAAGCGCGTCGGAAAACTCAGCTGACCGTGTTCGAAGGCTTTGCCCTCGAAACAGTCGATGTCGACCGAGGTTCGCTTCGCGTCCGCCACGGCGGATCGGGACCGGCCATTCTCCTTCTCCACGGCCATCCCAGAACGCATATGACCTGGGGCAAGGTGGCGGATCACCTGTCGCCTGATTTTACAGTCGTCTGTCCCGATCTTCCCGGCTTCGGCCGTTCCTACCAGCCGGTCGATGCTCCCGACAGCAGCAACTCCTCCAAGCGCGCCAAGGCTGAGGCCCTCGTTGAGCTGATGCGACGGTTGGGCCATGAGAAATTCGCAGTGGTCGGCCACGACCGCGGAAGCCTCACGGCCTTCCGCATGGCGATGGATCATCCCGACCGCGTGCTGAGGCTCGTCGTCGCCGACGGCATCCCCGTCGTCGAACATCTCGAACGCGCCGACTGGAAATTTGCCAGAGACTGGTATCACTGGTTCTTCTTCGCTCAGCCGGAAAAGCCGGAACGGGCGATTTCGACCGATCCGCTGGCGTGGTACGACGAACTCTCCCCGACGCTGATGGGAAGGCAAGCCTATGACGACCTGCTCGAAATTATCAACGATCCGGCCGTGATCCACGGGATGATCGAGGACTATCGCGCCGGCCTCAGCATCGATCATCTTCACGACCGGGAGGACCGCGACGCCGGGCGGAAAGTGATCTGCCCCATGCTCTGCCTCTGGTCGCTGCGCGACGACATGGAACAGATCTACGGCGACCCCGTTGCCATCTGGCGGGCCTGGGCGGATGACGTACGCGGCTTTGGCATAGACAGCGGCCATCACGTGGCCGAAGAGAACCCGGAAGCGCTGTCGCAGGCCATCCAAGAGTTTCTCGAAACTGGGTAGCGGCTCGGCTCGAGCCGCGCTTTGTTAGCACACAGCCGGCCTGCGACGCTCGTGCTGCCAACTTTTGCAATAACATGAGAATTTTTCTCTTGTTTTCCGATCACTCCTGTGGCTATACCCCGGCCCGCATACTTTCACGCACCGGGATTTCTACGTGACCAGCCTCAAATCACTTCTGGCCGCCTGCGGCCTCTCCGCCCTGATCGGTCTTGCCGCCAACCCGTCATTCGCCGGTTCGACGACCTACCCGCTGACCCTGGAAAACTGCGGAACTGAGGTAACCTTCAAGAAGGCGCCCGAGCGGGCGATCGGCCTCGGCCAGAACAGCGCGGAAATCCTGCTGCTGCTCGGCCTTGAGGACAAGATGGTCGGCACCGCCTTCTGGCCGAGCAAGGTCCTGCCGCAGCTCGCCGAGGCCAATGTCAAGGTTAAGCTTCTCACGGTCGAGATGCCGACCTTCGAGTCGATCCTCGCCGAAAATCCCGATTTCGTGGCCGTCGCCCTGCCGAGTCTCGTCGGGCCGAACAGCAAGATCGCCAAGCGCGACGATTTCGACAAGGTCGGCGTCGCCACCTATCTTTCGCCCAGCACCTGCCTCAGCACCAAGGACGTTAAAGACCAGTACGGCGGCCGCGGTGAGCTGTGGAACATGGATCTCCTCTACAAGGAGATCGGTGATCTCTCTGAGATTTTCGACGTCGCCGACCGGGGTCAGGCGCTGATTGCCGACTTCAAGGCACGTGAGGCCAAGCTTCGCTCCGGCGTTTCCAAGGACGGCAAGAATCTGTCCTATGTCTTCTGGTTCTCCAGCCCCAGCCCGTCGGCCGATGCCTATGTCGGCGGTAAAAACAGCGCTTCCGGCTTCATCGCCGACCTGCTCGGCGGGCATAATGCAATCGACGCGGCAGCGGAATGGCCGACCATCGGTTGGGAAGGTATCATCGCCGCCAATCCCGACGTCATCGTCGTCGCCAGCCTCGATCGCAACCGCTGGGAACTCGACAAGCCCGAGGCCAAGATCAACTTCCTGAACACCGATCCGGCCGTCAGCCAGATCCCGGCCGTCAAGAACAAGGCGATCGTCGTCATGGACGGCCAGGCCATGAACCCGACCATTCGCACGATCTACGGCGCCGAGCAGGTGGCGGAGCAGCTGAAGGCTCTCGGTCTGCTGAAGTGACGGAAGCGGGCAGTCTCTTCCGGCAGCTGGGGGCAGTCACAGCACTTCTCCTGGCCTCCCTCTGCCTCATCGCTGTCGCCGTCGGTGTCAGCGTCGGGATCGGCGACCTGCCGATCCCGCTGACGACCACTTTTTCGGCCGTCACCAACCGGCTCGGATGGACCGCGGTTGAGCTGAACCGCATCCACGAGACTGTCATCTGGGATTATCGCTTGAGCCGGGCGCTCGTTGCCGCCTTCTGCGGTTCGGGCCTGGCGTTGTCGGGCGCGATCATGCAGTCGCTGTTGCGCAACCCGCTTGCCGAACCCTATGTGCTCGGCATCTCCGCCGGCGCCTCGACCGGCGCCGTCGCGATAGTCATCTTAGGCGTCGGCTCCGGCGCGGTATCGCTATCATCAGGCGCCTTCGCCGGGGCTTTCGCAGCCTTCTTCTTCGTCGCACTGCTGTCGAACGGCACGCGCGGCGGCGCGGACCGCACCATTCTCGCCGGTGTGGCCGCATCGCAGCTCTTCAACGCCTCGACCTCCTATATCGTCACCACGTCGGCCAATGCGCAGCAGGCCCGCGACGTCATGTTCTGGCTGCTCGGCAGTTTCGGCGGCGTGCGCTGGCCGGAATTCGCGCTGGTTTCGGTCGTCGTCGGTCTCGGCCTCGTCGGCTGTCTGTTCTACGCCCGCGTGCTCGACGCCTTCGCTTTCGGCGACGAGGCGGCATCCTCGCTCGGCGTCAATGTCGGCCGCGCCCGCATGGTGCTCTTCGCGCTGACCGCCATGATGACGGCGACGATCGTCAGCATGGTCGGTTCCATCGGCTTCGTCGGTCTCGTCGTGCCGCATGTCGCCCGCTTTGTCGTCGGGCCGCTTCATATCCGGCTTCTGCCGGCCTGCGCCATCGGGGGAGCGATCTTCATGGTGGTCGCCGATATCGCCGCGCGCGCCCTCATTCCCAACCAGATCCTGCCGATCGGCGTCGTCACGGCGCTGGTGGGCGTTCCCTTCTTCTCGATCATCCTCTACCGGTTCCAGCGCGCGTCATGAGCATCAAAGCCGACAACCTCACCTGGAAAATTGGCAAGAAGACCATTCTGGACGGCGTGTCCCTGGAGGCGCAGCCCGGCCGGATGCTCGGCCTGCTCGGGCCGAACGGCTCGGGCAAGACCTCGCTGCTGCGGCTTCTCGCCGGGCTGAAGCGGCCGCATTCCGGCCGCGTCACGCTCGACCAGGCTGACCTCGGCACGATCGGCCGCCGCTCGATTGCCCGGCGGATCGCCTTTGTCGAGCAGCATGCGACGACGAATGCCAATCTGAAGGTGGTCGACGTCGTCAAGCTCGGAAGGTTTCCGCACCGGTCGATGTTCTCGGGCTGGACCAGGGCCGACGAAGAGGCGGTCGAAGGAGCGCTTGCGCGCGCAGGCATGGCGGAGAAGCGCGACGATCGCTGGCAGAATCTCTCGGGCGGCGAAAAGCAGCGCACCCATATCGCAAGGGCGCTCGCCCAGTCGCCGCAGGAGCTAATCCTCGACGAGCCCACGAACCATCTCGACATCCAGCACCAGATCGGCCTGATGCGGCTCGTCTCCGGCCTGCCGATCACCAGCATCGTCGCTTTGCACGATCTCAACCATGCCGCCATGTTCTGCAATGAGCTTGTTATCATGCAGCAAGGCAGGATCGTCGCCTCCGGCGCACCACAGGACGTGTTGAGCGAAGACCTTCTGCGCGACGTCTTTTCCGTCGAAGCCCGCATCGAAGCCTCGCCCTACCATTCGCGTCCGCACATCCACTATCTCTAGTGAGAGCGGCCGCTCTCACGTCACGATCTGCAGCGGCAAAGCGGTCGTTTTCTTCAGCGTCTTGAGGACGATGCTCGATTTGACCAACGCCAGATTGTCGGTAACCCGGATCATCCTTTCAAGAAACTGGCTGAGATGTTCGAGGTCGCGCGTCATCACCTTCATCAGAAAGTCGGCGTCGCCGGTCTGCGAATAACACTCCAGAATCTCCGGCGCGGTCTCGATAAAGCGGTGAAGCTGCTCGTTTCCGCCTTCGGTATGTGCTCTCAAGCTGACAAGCGTATGAGCAACGACCGTGAAACCTAGTTTTGCGGGATTGAGGATGGCCACGACGCTCTGGATATATTGCTCGTTGCGCAGCCTTTCCAAACGACGTGCGCATTGGGTCGCGGAGAGATTGACCTTCTGAGACAGTTCGCTCTGCGTCAGCTCGCTGTTTTGCTGGAGTGCGGCAAGCAGTTTGATATCGAACTGGTCAAGCATGGCCCCTCCGAGATGGTGAATTTCTGCGCATCATAGCCGGATTGCGCCGATTGTCTGCACGCTTCCATCGACGCAGGGGGAAAATCGCAGAAATTCGGCATGACACTTCAGTTAATCTCCGACCCAGGATAGAGGAAACGAGGTGACTTGTGTTTAACGAACTGAACAACCGGCCGGCCGACAGCCTGCTTGCACTCATCAAGGCATTTCAGGCTGACGAGCGCTCGGGAAAGATCGACCTCGGCGTCGGGGTCTATCGCGACGCCATGGGACGCACACCGGTGATGCGCGCCGTCAAGGCAGCCGAGCTGTTCCTCCTCGAGAACCAGGACAGCAAGAAATATCTCGGCCCGGAAGGCGATCTGGAGTTCGTGCGCCTGCTTGAGCCGATCATTTTCGGTGCATCGCCGGCATTCGGTCACCGCCTCGTCGGCATCCAGACGCCGGGTGGAAGCGGCGCGCTGCGTCTCGGCGCCGAGCTCATCCAAACGGCCAATCCGGCAGCAACGGTTCTGCTCGGGACGCCGAGCTGGCCAAATCACGCGCCGATCTTCGGCTCGGCGCGCCTGCCCGTCAAAGAATACGCCTTCGTCGATCTGGCCTCACAGCAGGTGAAGTTCGAAAGCGTCATCGCCGCCTTGTCTTCCGCAAGAGAAGGCGACGTGGTGCTGCTTCATGGTTGCTGCCACAACCCCACCGGCATCGATTTCACCATGGGGCAGTGGCGAGAGATTACCGATCTCCTCGTTGCACACAGGCTGGTGCCCTTCATCGATCTTGCCTATCAGGGGCTTGGTGATGGCCTCGAACAGGATGCCGCACCGACCCGCATGATCCTCGAGGCGGTCGACGAGGCCTTGATCGCCTATTCCTGCGACAAGAACTTCGGTCTCTATCGCGAGCGCGTCGGCGCGCTCTATGTCGTGGCCCGCAATGGGGATGACCTCCGGAAAGCCGAAAGCAACATGGCGGCCCTCGCCCGCGTCAACTGGTCCATGCCGCCCGATCACGGGGCCGCGATCGTCAGGACGATTCTCGAGAGCGACGAAATGTCGGCGATGTGGCGAGCCGAGCTCGAAGAAATGTGCCAGCGCGTCAATGGCAACCGGGCAGCGCTCGCCGCCGCCGCTCCCGAGCTGGCCTTCATTAGCCGGCAACGCGGCCTGTTTTCCAATCTCTCCATGTCGAGGGAAACGGCAGTCGCGCTCAGAGCGAGCCACGGCATCTACATGGCGGATTCCGGGCGCATGAACCTTGCCGGGATGCAGCCGACGGATGCCGACGCCATTGTTGCAGCGCTTCGAGCCGAAGGCTGCCTGACATTATAGACGGCCCCGTCGCCGACCTCGAGCCATCGGAGCCTCCAAATGAGCAGGAAAGAAACGACCGGCCAGGCGATGACCCGTTCGCTTGTCGCCCATGGGATCGATACGATCTTCGGCATTCCTGGCGCCCACATGTATGATTTCAACGACGCCCTTTACGGCGCCGGCGATAAAATCCGGTTCATTCAGACGAGGCACGAACAGGGCGCTGGATACATGGCCTACGGCTATGCCAAATCCACCGGTCGGATCGGCGCCTATACCGTCGTGCCAGGCCCCGGCGTCCTCAATTCCGGCGCGGCTCTCTGCACCGCTTACGGCGCCAACGCGCCGGTGCTTTGCGTTACCGGCAACATCATGTCCCACCTGATCGGTCAGGGCAGAGGGCAGTTGCACGAATTGCCGGATCAACTCGCCACCTTGCGCGGCATCACGAAGACGGCCGAACGCATCGATCACCAGTCCGAAGCTGGTCCCGTCATGTCCGAGGTTATCGGCAAGATGCTTTCCGGCCGCCAGGGTCCGGGAGCGGTCGAAGCGCCATGGGACGTGTTTGGACAATCCGGCCCTGAAATCGATCTTCCCGTCGGTTCGAGGGCGCTTTCTCCGGCCGTGAACCCCGATACGATCGCTGCCGCAGCGGCACTGATTGCAGGTGCCAAGAATCCGATGATCATGGTCGGCGGCGGCGCGGCGGAGGCCGGGAGCGAGGTCGCCGCCCTGGCGGAACTGCTGCAGGCGCCGGTTACCTCCCATCGCTCCGGTAAGGGCATCGTCGCCGACGACCACCCGAACTATCTGAATTTCGTCGCCGCCTATGAATATTGGAAGAAGGTAGACGTCCTGATCGGGATCGGCAGCCGGCTCGAATTGCAGTTCATGCGCTGGAAGTGGCTTCCCAAGGGTCTCAGGATCATTCGCATCGATATCGATCCGACGGAGATGGTCCGCCTCAAGCCCGATGTCGGCGTCGTCGCGGATGCGAAAGATGGAACGCAGGCCTTGATCGATGCGCTGACAGGATCCGGCCGCGAGGACCGCACGCGCGAATTCGCCGAGTTCAACCACGAGGCCAGGTCTCGCTTCTCGGCAGTGCAGCCGCAGCTCGCCTATCTCGATGCCATCCGCGAAGCTCTCCCAAGGGACGGCTTCTTCGTCGAGGAAATCTGCCAGATGGGCTTTACCGCCCGATTTGCTTTCCCGGTCTACGGCCCTCGCCAGTACGTCACATGCGGCTATCAGGACAATCTGGGTTTCGGCTTCAACACGGCCTTGGGCGTCAAAGTCGCCCATCCCGATAAATCAGTTATTTCTATTTCCGGCGATGGCGGCTTCCTGTTCGGCGTTCAGGAACTTGCCACTGCCGTCCAGCACCAGATCAATGTCGTCGCCATAGTCTTCAACAATTCAGCCTACGGCAATGTGCTGCGCGACCAGAAGCAGACGTATCAGGGTCGTTACCTCGGTTCGGTTCTCACCAATCCTGATTTCCTCGCCCTTGGCGAGAGCTTCGGCATTCGATCGTTCAGGGTGACGAGCCCAGGCGAACTGAGAAGCGTTCTTGAGGAAGCGCTCTCCCTCGATAAGCCTGTTCTTATCGAGGTCCCGATCGAAAAGGGATCCGAGGCAAGTCCCTGGCCTTTCATTCATCCGGGTCCGCACTCCGAATGACCGCCGGGGGTCAGCGGTCTTTCACGGCGACGGCCCCTTCAGAAAGATCGTCGACAGCGGCGGCAGGGTCAACGACAGGGAGACGGGCCTGCCGTGGGCGGCCACGGGTTCAGTCGACACCGCGCCATTGACCAGACCCGAGCCGCCGTATTCCCGTGCATCGGTCGTTATCCGTTCGATCCACACACCGTCGCTCGGCACGCCGATCCTGTAGCCGTAACGCGGCACCGGCGTGAAATTCGAGACGACCAGGACCGACGAAGCGCGGGCGGGCGCGTAACGAAGCATCCCGAGAACAGAATTGACGGCGTCATCGGCTGCCGCCCATTCGAAGCCCTCGGGGTGAAAGTCGCCGAACTGCAATGCCGGCTCTTGCCCGTAAAGGCTGTTCAGGCCGCGCACCAGCCGTTGGATCCCGACATGCTGGGGCCGGTCCAGCACATCCCAGGTCACCGAACCGTCGTGGTTCCACTCGTCCGGCTGAGCGATTTCGCTGCCCATGAACAGGAGCTTCTTGCCGGGATGGCCCCACATGAAGGCGAGGTAGCTGCGCAGATTGGCGAATTTCTGCCAGTCGTCGCCCGGCATCTTCGTCAGCAGCGAGCCCTTCCCGTATACGACCTCGTCATGGGAGATCGGCAGCATGAAGCGCTCGGAATAGGCATAGATCATCCCGAAGGTCATCGTCCCGTGGTGATAGCTCCGGTAGATCGGATCTTTCTCGATGTAGCTGAGGCTGTCATGCATCCAGCCCATGTTCCATTTGATGTCGAACCCGAGCCCGCCCTCTTCCGGCGGCTTCGTCACCCCAGGCCAGGCCGTCGATTCCTCGGCGATGACAATCGCGTGCGGGCAGCGCTCGTGAATGATGCTGTTCAGGTGCTTGAAGAATTCCACCGCTTCCAGGTTCTCGCGACCACCATATTGGTTGGGAATCCACTCGCCCTCGTTGCGGCTGTAGTCGCGGTAAAGCATCGAGGCAACGGCATCGACCCGCAAACCGTCGATATGGTAACGCTCAAGCCACTCCAGGGCGCTGGCAATCAGGAAGCCTTTCACCTCGTTGCGGCCGAGATTGTAGATCAGCGTGTTCCAGTCACGGTGAAAGCCTTCGCGCGGATCTTCGTGCTCGTAAAGCGCGCTGCCGTCGAAACGGGCAAGTCCCCAGACGTCTGTGGGAAAATGGGCCGGCACCCAGTCGAGGATGACGCCGAGCCCGGCGTCATGGCACCGGTCGACGAAATAGGCAAGATCCGCAGGCGTTCCGTATCGGCCGGTGGGCGCGAACAGGCCAAGCGGCTGATAACCCCAGGAGCCGCCGAACGGATGCTCCATGATCGGCAGCAACTCGATGTGGGTAAAACCCATGTCGCGGACATAGGGAACGAGCCGCTGACTGAGTTCGACCCAGTCGAGTGACCTGTTGCCGTCCTTTTGGTCGCGTAGCCAGGAGCCGGCGTGCACTTCGTAGACGGAGAATGCGCCCTCCAGCCTCTCTTGCCGGGACCGGCCCCTCATCCAGCCGTCATCGCTCCACCGAAACGGCGTCGACGATGCGACGATGGATGCGGTCGACGGGGCGGCCTCGCTCGCCCGCGCCACCGGATCGGCCTTCTGCGGCAGGCAGGTCCCCTGCGCATCGACGATCTCGAACTTGTATCTTTCGCCGGGGGCGAGGCGCGGAACAAACAGCTCCCAGACGCCCGCCGACGGTCTCAGCCGCATCGGGTTTCGCCGCCCGTCCCAAGCGTTGAAGTCGCCGACGACCGAGACGCGGCGCGCATTCGGGGCCCAAACGGCAAAGCGGACCCCTGATATGCCGTCGATCGACATCGCCGCAGCGCCGAGCGTCCGGCTCAGGCTGTAGTGGGTGCCCTCCGATATCAAATGGAGGTCAAGCTCTCCGAGCAGCAGGCCGAAACTGTAGGGATCCTCGGTGATCTGAACAGCATCCGGCCATGTAATCCGCAGCCGGTATCCAGTCCTCGAAGCGGCCACCGCTGCAAACAGGCCGGACGGATGGGCGATGCTGAAAGGCGTCACCACCCGACCGCTCGCCGCCTCGATGAGATCCACAGCTTCGGCGCCGGGCAGGTAGACCCGCACGATCGTCATGCCGCCGCTTTCGTGGGGACCGAGGATCGAAAACGGATCGCCATGGCGTCCCTCGATCAGGGCCCACAGCGCATCCTGGCCGATCCCCGCCAGAAGTTCCGAGCGCTCGACATTCATGCCTTCACCCCCGTCAGACGCGATACGATTTCGGTAAAGCCGGATAGCGGAATCGGAAGCCATTTCGGTCTGTTGCGGGCTTCATAAGCGATCTCATAGGCGGCCTTTTCGAGAAGAAAGGCATCGAGAACCCTCCGTCTTTGATTGATTGGCATGTCAAGCTCCTTCGATACGGAAACCGCCTGCGAATAGGCATCGAGAAAGGCCTCCTCGGCATTGCGCCCGAAGCGGGCGATCGCCTCGCGCCGGACTTCGTTCTCGTGTTCGATGACCGCGTCGTTATCGAGCTGGGCGGTTGCCACGAGATAGCTCAGCGATCTCAGAAGCCCGGCGACATCACGCAGCGGGTTGGTCTTGGCGCGGCGCTCGGACAGGTTTTTCGCGGGTTCCCCCTCGAAGTCGATGATGACGGCATCGCCCTCGCTGACGAGGATCTGGCCAAGATGGAAATCGCCATGCGTGCGCGTCATCAGCGTATGGCGGGTGCTCTCCGTCAGCGTCGCGGCGAGCTCGGCGAGTTCGGAACGGCGCGCGAGAAGCGGTGCCGCGAGCAGGTCGATTGCGGGATCGGCATTCTCCTCGCGTTCTGCTAGTTTCGACATGGCATAGGCGACCTCGCCGGCAACGGCCTTCTTCATCGCCTCGACCTCGCTGTCGCCTGCGACCACCGGGCTGAAGGCCTCGTCCCCGCTCTCCCGAGCCAGCACGACATGCAATTCACCGAGCCTGAGGCCCACCATCGCAACGAAGCTGATCAGCGACCGGAAGACGTCGTCGCCGGGCTGGACCGCCGGGTCGTTCAGCACGAGTTCGTCTGCCCCACGGCGCAAATTGTTCAACATCCAGTTCCAGGCATCGCCCTGATTGCGGATCGCGCCCTGGACGATGATCAAGGTCGAACGGCGTCCGCTGGAATCGGTATGCGCGACCTCACCGAGCAGGGGCGCCGTGTGGTCATAACCGGCGCGGGTGAGAAAGCGCGTCATCTCGACCTCCGGATGGATACCGGGAAAGATGTGTCTGATCAGCTTGATCATCGCGAGGTCGCCGATGATCAGCGAACTGTTGGACTGTTCGGCCGAGAGCCAACGGACCGGAAGGTCGTCGGTGACTTCGAGGCGGTCGAGCCGCTCGGTGCCGAGAAATTCAAGCGTGCCGGTGCGGCCGGTGGTGCGCGAGCGGTCTCCAAGTCCGCGCAGGATGCCGCGCGCCATCGCCTCCACGGCAAATCCGTCGGTGAGGAAGCCGACGCGCCTGCCTTGGCGTACCCGTCCGAGCGCGAGTTGCTGGGTCAGCACGGAGGGTTGGGTATCGTCCCAGGCGACTGCCAGCGGCAACTGGTAGGATTCGCTATGGTTCGGCAGCACGGCTTCCAATTCGCCGAGAACGATACCGTCGGCGAACGGGATTGGCGTTGCGGAAATCAGACGCGCCGCCTGCAGAGCCTGGTCCTTCGCCCCGAACCACCGTCGTTTTGCGAGATAGGCAGGCAGAATTTCAGTGCTGAGGGTGCGCGCAAGCTTGGGTTCGTCGACAAGATCAAGCAGGCCGCGGCGGATGACCATCGTCACCAGATCGGGAAGCTGCTCCGGCGGCGCGGTGCGCCATGCCGGCGGGTCGGCATCGGCCTCCAATTGAAACCAGAAGAAGCCGTAGGGTGGCAATGTCAGCAGATAGGTCAGCTGGCCGATCGGCGGAAAGGGCGACATGCCGGTCAATTCGATCGGCACGCGGCCCTCGAAGCTCGACAGGTCGAGTTCGACGGCCTGGGGCAGCCGCGAGAGGTTTGCGACACAAAGCAGGGTCTCGCCGTCATATTCCCGGAGATAGGCAAGGATCTTGCGGTTCTCCGGTGCGAGGAACCGCAACGTTCCACGCCCGAAGGCCGGATGCCTGCCGCGCAGCGCCAGCATCTTGCGTGTCCAATTGAGCAGCGAATGCGCGTCCGTGCTCTGCGCCTCGACGTTGACGGCCTCGAAACCGTAGAGCGGATCGGCGACCGGCGGCAGGACGAGACGCGCCGGGTCTACCCTGGAGAAGCCGCCATTGCGGTCCGGCGACCATTGCATCGGCGTCCTCACCCCATCCCGATCCCCGAGATAGATATTGTCGCCCATGCCGATCTCGTCGCCGTAATAGATCACCGGTGTTCCCGGCATCGACAGAAGCAGCGCGTTCATCAGCTCGATCCGCCGGCGGTCGCGCTCCATCAGCGGCGCCAGGCGCCGTCTGATGCCGAGATTGATGCGGGCGCGCTTGTCGGATGCATAGGTCTCCCAAAGATAGTCCCGCTCGGCGTCGGTCACCATTTCAAGCGTCAGCTCGTCGTGATTGCGAAGGAAGATCGCCCACTGGCAGTTGTCGGGAATCTCGGGCGTCTGGCGCAGGATATCGGTGATCGGAAACCGGTCCTCCTTGGCGATCGCCATATACATGCGCGGCATCAGCGGGAAGTGGAAGGCCATGTGGCATTCGTCGCCGTCTCCGAAATATTCGCGTGTGTCCTCCGGCCACTGGTTGGCCTCGGCAAGCAGCATCACGCCGGGATGAGTGGCGTCGAGCGCGGCGCGGATGCGTCTGAGGATTGCATGGGTTTCCGGCAGGTTTTCGTTGATCGTCCCCTCGCGCTCGACAAGGTAGGGGATCGCGTCGAGACGAAACCCGTCTATGCCGGTTTCCAGCCAGAACCGCATCACCTTCAGCAGTTCCTCCATGACGAGCGGGCTGTCGAAATTCAGGTCGGGTTGGTGGGAATAGAAGCGATGCCAGTAATAGGCGCCGGCAACGGCGTCCCATGTCCAGTTGGATTTTTCCGTGTCGATGAAAATGATCCGGGTTTCCGGAAATTTCTGATCGCTATCCGACCAAACGTAGAAGTCGCGCTCCGGCGATCCCGCCGGCGCCTGGCGGGCGCGCTGGAACCAGGGATGCTGATCGGAGGTGTGGTTGATGACGAGCTCGATGATGACGCGGATATTGCGCTGGTGGGCGGCGTCGACGAAGGCGCGGAAGTCCTCCACCGTCCCGTAATCGGGGCTGACATTGCCGTAGTCGGCGATGTCGTAGCCGTCGTCGCGACGCGGAGAGGGAAAGAAAGGCAGCAGCCAGATGGCATTGACGCCGAGGGCTGCGATGTGATCGAGCTTCTGGTGCAGACCGGCAAAATCACCGACCCCGTCGCCATTGGCGTCGTAGAACGACTTGATGTGCAGCTGGTAGATGATCGCATCCTTGTACCACAGCGGCTGGTGCGAGCCATCGGTATTCATCGCGTCCATTCATGCCTCCCTTGGGCGAATACGCCAGATCGCATAGGGCAGGATCTCGGGATTGAATCCGATGCTCTGCCATTTGCCGGTCCACTTAAAACGATGCCCGGCGATCAGATCTTCGGCATCCAGCGTGCCGCCGTCCCCGAGCGACCAGTGCCAGAGCGGTAGTTCGACGTCGCTTTGCTGGAAATTGTGGGGGTCGAGGCTAATGGCGATCAACAGGACGTTGTCGCGGGCACGGCTTGCCTTCTCGAAAAAAAGGATATTGTCGTTTCGCGCATTCAGCAGCGTCAGCCCGAGATGCGAATGCAGCGCGGTGTTTTCGTTCCGGATGCGGTTGAGCATCTTGATTTCGCCGATGATATTGCCCGGCCGATCGTAGTCCCAAGCGCGGATCTCATACTTCTCGCTGTCGGCATATTCCTTGCGCTTGGCGTCAGGACGCCCCTCGCAAAGTTCGAAGCCGTTATAGACGCCCCACAATCCCGAAAGGGTGGCGGCAAGGGCTGCGCGGATCAGGAAGGCAGGGCGCGGCGCGTTCTGCAGGAAATCCGGATTGATATCATGGGTGTTGACGAAGAAATGCGGGCGGAAGAATTCCTTCGCCGCCGTCTCCGTCAGCTCCCGCATATATTGCTCGAGCTCCCACTTGGCATTGCGCCAGGTGAAATAGGTATAGGACTGGGAGAAGCCGATCTTCGCCAGCCTGTACATGACCTTCGGCTTGGTGAAGGCTTCCGACAGGAAGACGACATCGGGATGACGCGCTCTGATATCGCCGATCAGCCATTCCCAGAACGGAAAGGGCTTGGTGTGCGGATTGTCGACGCGAAAGAGCTTGACGCCCTGGTCCACCCAAAGCTGGACGACATCCCTCAGCTCCACCCATAACGAAGGCAACGCGTCTTTCGTGTAGAAATCGACATTAACGATGTCCTCGTATTTCTTCGGTGGGTTTTCGGCATATTTGATCGTGCCGTCGGGGCGCCAGTCGAACCAGCCGGGATGCTCCTTCAGCCAGGGGTGATCCGGCGACGCCTGGATTGCAAGGTCGAGAGCGATCTCCAGGCCATGCCGGCTTGCCGCCTCGAGCAGCCGGCGGAAATCCTCGAACTCGCCGAGCTCGGGATGGATGGCATCGTGGCCGCCCTCCTCGGAGCCGATGGCATAGGGGCTTCCGGGATCATCAGGCGCGGCTTTCAAGCTGTTGTTTCGGCCCTTCCGGTTGGTCGAACCGATCGGATGAATCGGCGGGAAATAGAGCACATCGAAGCCCATGTCGCGGATGGCGGGCAATCTCGGGATGACGTCGTCGAACGTTCCGTGCCGGTCCGGGTTGCCGCTCTGCGAGCGCGGGAAGATCTGGTACCAGCTGGCAAAGGCAGCCGCCTTGCGTTCGGCATCGACGGCGCTTGCCCCTGAGCGAAGCCGAAACGGCCGCCTGTCGGCCCTGTTCATCAATTCGGATGTCCCGGCATCGAGCAGGATCGCCGTGCGCTCGGCATCGGACGCCCTTTCGAGACTGTCGGCGAGGGCCTGCAATTCGGTGCGGAGCCCAGCACCTGCATGCGTCTCAGCTGAGCGGACCAGGTTCAGCCCCTCCTGAAGTTCGAGCTTCAGGTCAAGCCTGGCATCGTTCTTCTTGGTCAGTTCGTAGCGGAAAATCGCAAACGGGTTCTTCCAGGCCTCGACGGCAAATTCATAGCGTCCGACGCGTTCCAGCAGGAATTCGGCGCGCCAGCGGTCATTCTCGACCAATTGCATCTCCGTCTCGTTCCAGTCCGCCGCATCGAGCGGCCGCCAGAGCAGGACCGCGGCGATCGGGTCGTGGCCGTCGGCGAATATATCCGCGTCGACGGTGACGATGTCGCCCACCACCCGCTTGACGGGAAAGCGCCCGTCATCGACCCGCGGCGTGATGTTTTCGATGGCGAGCCGCGGCGATTCTATCGCCTGGGCAACGTCAAGGATCGGCCGCGATGTGATCGGCGCCGGCGCCTTGCCTTCGACCACCAGGGTCTCCCCTGCCCGCAGCCGCAAAGCCGTGCCGTCGGCTGCAGCGGGAAGAAAACCGGAGGCCGCTTCGCGCAGTGCGGTCACTGGAGCGGGCGCACTTTTCCGAAGGTCCCTGTTCAGCAGGATGAACCGCACATTCTCGGCGCTGCGAAGGTCTTCCGCCGCCGATTGCAGCAGCGCTGAGACAGGTCCATTGGCGTTGCGGATGAGCCGAAGCGATGAGGCAAGCGCAGGGGGAGCCTTGGCGACCTCGGTATTCGCAAGGCGAATTTCGGAGGAGATATCGAAAGCGAGGTCATGACGCAGCCCCCGCAAGCCGGCTCCATTCCCATGGGTCGGATCGAGTGGCGGGACTGCGCCATATTCGAAACCCATCGGAACCATCAGGCCGCCGCCGAGCGTGGCGGCAAGGTGCAGCGCCCTGATGGCGCGCCGTTCAAGGATTTCGCGGCTCTCGGTTCCGTGCGCGATCCGCCTGGCGAAAGGCGGCTCCGGAAAAGCGATCTGCCAGCCAAGCTGCTTCTGGATGCGGTGTTCTTCGATGAACCATCTCTCGTCAAAATCCCACCAGGCCATCGATGAAAAACATCCATCAAAGCCTGTATTCTTGACCGCGACCCTCGCCCCAAAATCAGTGCCGGGGGTCCAGGCGAAGAATTGCGCGTCCGCCTTCTCGCGCACCGCCGCAATCAGCGATTTGAAAACCGCCGGCGCAATGCGATCGATCCCGAGCGTCCGGTAGCCGGAGAGGCCGAGACCGGCCAGTTCTCGCAGCCGCCCTGTCCACTCTTCCAACAACCGGGATCGAAACTCCGCTTCCATTGCGATCATCGGCTCTGCCGGATCCAATGGCGAACGTCTCGGGTCGACGGGGCGAAAGCCCGCCTCGGAATTCCGGGCCTTGCCGTCGAGCATCAGGTCCATCATCAAGGCGACACCGCTCTTGCGGGCAGCCTCCGCCAGGCGTCCCACCCCATCCTCGATAGCGCTTCCGAGCGACAGTTGAGGATCAAGGCGATTCAGATCCTGGGAGGCAAAGATGCTGCGCTCCCCGCCCCGTTCGAAGAGAGGTGCCGTCAGCACACGGTCGAAACCGGTGTCCGCCGCATGGTCGAATACCTCGCGCCACGCATCGATACCCTGAAGAAGGAGTGGATTGACGTAATATATCCGGGGTGGGGTGCTCAACACACCCTGGTTCGCAGAGAATGACATCGTCCGCCGCCTCGATTTGGTTTAGAGGCAAACTTTTCTTGGCGGCGGTTGTTCCACCAAAACTGGCAATTCGCGATGCGCGAGATACCGTCGGCCGCATTGGCGCGGCATCGATGAGACATGTTCGCAAGCGCTCGCGCCGCAGAGAGGCCTTGAAGGTTCGTGCCGTATTTGGGTAGTCTTGCGCCTCCCCGGGAGGGTGACCCATTTGGCCGCTGACGGCGCACGATTGCTTCGATCGATACTCTTGAGCGCCGCCCTGCCGGCTTGCGCGTTGTGCTTGGCTTCCTGGAGCATCGAGACCGATCGCTCCACGGAAGACACGCATGGCCTGTTCGAAATCCGCGAGGAGGCCAGACGCTTCATTTCGCAAGAAAATGCCAAGGGACATCAGCAATGGGAGGTGCTGGAACCCAACCTGAAGACGCTGGTTCCCCGATGCGCGGCCCCGCTGGAAACACAATGGACGCCGAAGAGCCTCGGCCTTTCAAAGCCCAGCGTGACGGTGATCTGTGCGGCTGCCGTGCCGAACTTCGTGATGAAGCGGTGGGATGTGCACGTTCCGGTAAAGCGCAAGCTTGACCGAAAGGACGCCGGCGAGCGTCTTTAGGTAAGCGTCCGAGCAGAATTTGATGTATCTGAGTGACGTCACTAGCGATTGCACGGAGGCGGCGAGACGTGAACGCACCGGTAAAATTGTGCTCATATCCCGAACTCGATAAGCGGATCGTGATCGCCAGGGCGGGAGACGAGGTGGATGCCGTATTTGTGCGGGCCGAACGATTCAACGTGCTGATCGACACGCTCGGCACGCCCGAGCAGTGCCGTATGGCGCTGGATCTGCTTGACGAAAAGGAGGCGAAGACGCGTCCGCTGATGGTCGTCAACTCGCACATGGATTGGGATCACTTCTGGGGGAATGCAGCCATCGCTGGGCGCGCTCCGATCATCGCCCATGCCGCAACGCTCGACCGCCTGCGTGATCCCTCCACGCAGCAGGTCCTGAAGGACAAGACGAGCAAGGACTCGCGGTTCGGCAATGTCGAGATCATCGGTCCCGACATCACCTTCTCCAGCTCGATGACGCTCAACGGCGGCGATCTGACGCTGGAGCTCATTCATACGCCGGGGCACACGCCCGATCATATCGCCATCTGGATTCCCGAGCTGCGCATCTGCCTGGCCGTCGACGCGGTGGAATATCCCATCCCCGAAGTCTGGAGCAGAAGTGCGTCTGATCTTCACCTGATCCGTTCCTCGCTCCAGAAGATCCGCGACCTCGACGCGAGGCTGGTCATTCCGGCACATGGCAGGACATGGTCGCCTTCGACAGTGGATGCCAATCTCGCCTATTTCGAAGCCCTGGCTGATCGCGTCGGCACTTTGAGCGAAGACCAGCTGGCGGATGGGCAGCTCGGGAGCGCAAGCGGGTTCCGGTTTGAAGACTTCGTCGCCATTCCCGATGGGATGCCTTCGGAAACCGTGACATTCTACCGGAACTGCCATGAGACCAACCTCGGCGCCACCGTTCACGCCCATCTCGAAACAGTGAAATCCGCGTAGAGGCATCGCATACGGGAGGCGATAACGTGAAACCGTTGGAGGGCGGACGAACCGGGCAGATCTGGCGCGACGGCGAGACCGTCATCAGGCCTTCCGGCACATGGACGCCGACAGTGCATCGGTTCTTGCGCCATCTCAGGAGTAGAGGCTTTGTGGGAGCGCCCGAGCCGATCGACATCACTGACGGAAACCGAGAGGTCGTCAGCTACGTCGCCGGGCGCGTCTGCGAAGACCTTAGCGATCCATTCGTCGGCTCCGAGCACATGCTGGTTTCGGCGGCCAGGCTTTTGCGCGATTTTCATTCGGCGTCGCAAGGCTTTCTGGAAAGAGACGATGAAGTCCAGGCATGGATGCTGGCGCCGCAGGAACCGCGCGAGATCGTATGCCACGGAGATTTTGCGCCTTACAACGTCGCCGCGGCGGATGGTGAGGCGGTCGGAATCATCGATTTCGACACTGCCCATCCAGCGCCGCGCCTCTGGGATCTCGCTTACGCGGTCTATCGCTGGGCGCCCTTGTCCGATCCCGTCAATCCAGCCGGGTCATTCGGGCTCGAGGATCAGTTGCGCCGGACGCAAATCTTCTGCACAGCTTACGGGGCAACAATCGAAGAACGGCTCCGGCTCCCCGAAACGATCTGCACGCGGCTCCAGGCGCTCGTCGATTTCATGCTGACGAGTGCCGCAGATGGAGACGAAACCTTTGCGGAGGACGTCGATGCTGGAGACGCCCGGCTGTATCTGAGCGACATCGACTATATCGGCAGACATCGAGACCGGCTGCTGAAAGCGCTGTCGTGACTAAAGCCACCTCCTCCGGCGAAAGAAGCCGAAAAGTCCGAGGCAAAGGACGGCGATGACGCCGAGCACGACGAAATAGCCATACTGGAATTTCAGCTCAGGCATGTCGCTGAAGTTCATGCCGTAAATGCCGGCGATTGCGGTGGGAACAGCGAGGATCGCCGCCCAGGCGGCAAGCTTGCGGGCGATCGCCGTCTGCTCCGTCTGGCCGATCATCACGCTGGCCTCGAAGGCGAAGGCAAGGACCTCGCGCAGCGCATCGATATCTTCCTGAACCCGGCGCACGTGATCGGTCACATCGCGAAACAGCGACTGGAGCGTCGGATCCATGCCGGGAAGATCGATGTGCTCGTAGCGCCGGCAGACATCGACGAGCGGCACGACGGCGTTGCGCAGCCGCAGCAGCTTGCGCCGCAAGAGGTAAAGCCGCTCGATGTCGGATTTTTCCAGCTGCTCGCGCAGCACCAGATCCTCGAGCTTCTCGACTTCCTCCTGCACCACCTCGATCACCGGCATGTAATTGTCGACGATGAAATCGAGGATCGAATAGAGAATGTAGTTCTCGCCATGGGCAAGGGCGGCCGGCGTCGCCTCACACCGCTGCCTGACCGCCAGATAGGAGGAGGATTCTCCGTGGCGAACGGAGACGACGTAACCGCGGCCGACGAAGAGATGCGTTTCGCCGAAGACGATTTCGTCGTCTTTCATGTGGGCGGTCCGGGCGACGATGAACATCGCCTCCCCGTAAATCTCCAGCTTCGGGCGCTGATGGGGCTGCGCCGCGTCCTCGATCGCCAGCGGATGCAGATTGAACTCGGCCTGGATCTGGTGCAGCAGCACTTCATCCGGCTCGTGCAGGCCGATCCAGACAACCGCATTCTCCCGGCCGCGCCATTCACCGGCCTCTTCTATCCGGATGTCGCGAATGCGTTGCCCATGCTGGTAAACGGCGGCAGCGACGACGCCGGGCCGTTCATAGGGCGGCGATGTCGAACCGCTGCCTTCGCGCTTGGGAATAGTGTTCCGATCCTTCAGCTGTTCCAATCCTGCCGTCCTCCCATCCCCGCGCGGATCACATACCAGGCCAACTCGTCTGCCGGTCAGGCGCTCAGCCGATCATAATGCTATTTCGCAAAATATGCATCCGGCTCGATACAAGAGGCTGACCCCGGTGCCGTCATCGTGGCAAGGCGACGGACCGCATCACGTATCCGTGGAAATATCGTCCCAGTCCTGATCCATATAACCGATCAGCCAATTGAGGGCGTAGTGCCATTCGTAAACCACGCCCTTGTCCAATCCGGCAGGTGGCTCCTCGCCCTTCAGTCGCGCGTTAACGGCGGCCCAATCGTAACGGTAGATCAGGTCGGCAGCGTCGAGCAGCTCTTTCTGCGGGCGTAGCTTGGCACGGCGCATCAGCCCGTCCGTTCCCAGTTCGCGAAGCGTGTTCGCGATGAACGGCACATCGCAAATATGGTCGGGACGTTCGAGCTCCGGCGAAATCCCCAGCGCCCACAGCATGACGTGCACGCCTTCGTATCGCCAGGCGAAATTCGTCCGATCCCGATCCGAGGGATCGGGATCATCCATGAACGCCCTTTCCCTCGGGGTGAAAAAACCTGCAGCGTCGAACTGCCGGATAAGAGCCTGCCCCATGGCGTGGTCGCCGGTTTCGCCTTTTACGGCAACGATCGCCAGTGCGACGGTGCGCTGGACGACGAGCTTCGTATTTCGGCGGGTGCTTTCGCTCTCGGGCTCGATGACCGGCAGATGATCGATGGTCGGCACGCCCTCCGATTGAAGCTGGGCGATGGAAGCGGGCTTTGCGTGCTTGCCCCTCTTCGGTGGATTGCGACACCGCTGCCTGCACCGGAATGATCAGGGCAAGAAAGGCAGAAAATATGCGCTTCATCATATCTGGCTCCTCCCACCTCTGGCGACGCATCGATAAACATTTCCAGCGTTGCCGGGATATGGTTTGCGCAAAAGTGACGTCGGTTTTCCGGAAAAGTGGTAAACGGCATTTTACATATGGAGCAAATCGTTAAATTTTTTTTGTTAGAAAACGCCTCATCCAGTCCGGTCTGAAGCCGGAAGTTCGATCGAGGACTTTCAATGCGTCGCCCAAACATCAAATCCAGTTTGCTGTTGATTTTCAGTGGCATAGCCCTTCTTTTCGGCCTCGTCGCCTATCTCGCGGTCGACGGCCTTCGAAATACGAACGGCTCGACCGAAGAAATCGCGACCCACTGGCTGCCGAGCGTGCAGGCCTCGCAGGCGATCAATCTTGCCATGACGAATTTGCGCCTCGCCTACCGTGATCACATCATCGCGCAGTCGGAGGCGGAAAAGAAAACGCGCGAAGAGGCCATCAAAGTCGCCGAGGATACAATTGGCAAATCGGTGGACGCCTATCTTCCGCTGGCGTCATCAGACCACGAGCGTGAACTGATCAAGACCATCAAGGAGAGCGTTGGAGGCTACATCGCCAGCAGCTCGCAGCTGCTCGCCCTTTCCCGCGCCAACAAGACCGAAGAAGCCGGCCTGTATCTGGGCGGCGAGATGCGCTCCTATTCAGATAAGCTCAAGGAAGCCACGACGACGCTGGTCGAATTGGACCTCAGCGGCAGCAACAAGGCTGCCGCCCTCAGCAAGGAAACCTTCGACTCCATAGAATTCTATCTGCTCG
The DNA here is from genome assembly GCF_030053135.1 of Rhizobium sp. BT04. Taxonomy (NCBI): domain Bacteria; kingdom Pseudomonadati; phylum Pseudomonadota; class Alphaproteobacteria; order Hyphomicrobiales; family Rhizobiaceae; genus Rhizobium; species Rhizobium sp. BT04. The sequence goes on from NZ_CP125651.1 coordinate 129,988, forward strand.
TCGCAATCAGCGTTGCGGGGTTGCTCGTTCTCGGCGCCGTCGCCTTCGTGTTGACGGGCATCGCCAATCCGATTACCGGCATCACCGCTTCGATGCGTCGGCTGGCCGACGGAGACACCAGTTCGGAGATTCCGTTTGCCGACCGCGCTGACGAAATCGGATCGATGGCGGGCGCAGTCGAGATCTTCCGCGAAGCCGCGATCACCAACAAGCGGATGGCCATGGAAGCTGAGGAAAACCGCAACAAGGCGGAAGCCGACCGCGTTGCCGCCCAGAAACAGGCGGAAGCCGACGCATCGGAGCGGTTGCGAATCGCCACCTCGGGTCTTGCCTCCGGTTTGAAACGGCTTGCCGCAGGCGACCTCGCCTTCCAGCTCAACGAGGCCTTTGCCCCCGATTTCGAGGCGCTGCGCCATGACTTCAATCAGTCCGTCACCCAGCTCGGTGCAACGCTGAGAGCAATTTCCGAAAGCATCGGCACGATCGAGGAAGGCACGCGGGAGATCTCCTCCGGGGCGAGCGATCTTTCAAAGCGTACGGAGCAGCAGGCTGCCTCGCTGGAAGAAACGGCCGCCGCACTGGAAGAGATCACGGCCAACGTGTCGAACTCCAGCAAGCGAACCGAGGAGACGCGCACGGTGGCCACCGAGGCAAATCGCAGCGCCGGGGTCTCCGCGGAAGTCGTTTCCCACGCCGAAGAGGCGATGGAGCGCATCGAGACCTCGTCGCAGCAGATTTCCAACATCATCAGCGTCATCGACGAAATCGCATTCCAGACCAACCTTCTCGCGCTAAATGCCGGCGTGGAAGCGGCGAGAGCCGGCGAGGCCGGCAAGGGCTTCGCGGTGGTCGCCCAGGAAGTGCGCGAACTTGCCCAGCGCTCGGCAAGTGCCGCCAAGGAAATCAAGGGCTTGATCCAGAACTCCTCCAAGGAGGTGGAAAGCGGCGTCAAGCTGGTGCGCGACACCGGCCAGGCCCTGAAGACCATCGGCGGCTTCATCACCCAGATCAATCACCATATGGATTCAATCGCCACCTCTGCGAAAGAGCAGTCCATAGGCCTCAGCGAAGTCAATGTCGCGGTCAACCGGATGGACCAGACCACGCAACAGAACGCGACCATGGTGCAACAATCGACCGCTGCATCCGATTCACTCGCTCAGCAAGCCCAGAAGCTTCGCGAACTCATCGCCCAATTCAGACTTGACGACGCGGCTTCCAGCCAGTCGTCAGCCCTTCGCTCGACGGCGAGAACGATGGCGCAACCCGCGGCCGGTGCAGCGATGCATGCGGTCGCCGCTCGCCGCTGAACCAAGCGTCAGCGGGAAACCCGACATGAAAATGCGCCCGACAATTGCCGGGCGCATTTCCATTTGGTCATGACGCGAAGGCCGGATTGCGCCGCGCGCCCATTCTCAACACGAAATAGATCGCCCCGCCGATGGCGACGCCGAAGAACCAGCCATAGGTGCCCCACCAATCCGGCAGGATGCTGGTGAAGGTCGGCAGGATCGAGGAGAACAGCGCGCCGACCGCAAATGCGATGAAGGCATTGCCGTGCCATCCGTTCTGGAAGCGGAACTCGCCATTCTCGTGGTAGAGCGCCTCGACATTCAGCTGGCTCTTCCGGATGAGATAGTAGTCCACCATCATGATGCCAAAGATCGGCCCCATCGTCGACCCGATGAAGTTGACGAAATGGGCCGCACCCGTCTCCCAGGGCGCAAATGGATAAAGCACCAGGGCTATCAATGCGGCGATATATCCGCCGCGTTTGAAGTTGATCTGGCGCGGGAAGACATTGGCGAAGTCGAAGGCCGGCGAGACGAAGTTCGCCACGACGTTGATGCCGAGCGTTGCGATCGCGAATGTTAGTGCCGCAAGCAGCGCCAGGAACCAGCTTTCGAATTTCGCCGATATCATTTCCGGATGCAGCAGCACCTCGCCGTATACGGTGAAGGCGGCCGTAGTAGTGACCCCTGCGACGAGGCAGAAGGCCAGAAGGTTGATCGGCAGGCCCCAGAGATTGCCTTTCCGGAGCGCCTTTTCGCTCGTGGCGTAACGCGAGAAGTCGCAAAAGTTCAGGTAGAGCGCTGCGAAATAGGTGATCCAGGTGGCGGCCACGGCGGCAAGTGCTGCGATCGAGCCGGGTTCGCCCGGCACGCCGGCATCCTTGGTCTTCTCGATCAGCACGTCACGCGGGATTTCAGAACCGAAGGAGAAGGTGCCCGATTTGACGACCAGATAGACCGCCAGGATCAGCATCATGATCCAGACGGCCGGACCGGCCCAATCCTGGAACCGGCGAACCGTTTCCATCCCCCGCTGAATGATCAGCAGCTGCAGCGCCCAGACGATGACGTAGCAGATAAGTTCGAGGGTCGAGTGGCCGAGCATGTGGCTGTTCTGGTGGAAGGCGAGCAGGCTCTCGTTCCTGATTAGCAAGGCGACGATGGCGCCGGATGCGGCGGCGGTCTGCGCGCCGTACCAGAAGCAGGCGACCACCGCCCGGACCAGTGCCGGCACGTTGGCGCCGAACGTGCCGAAAGAGGCGCGCGCCAGAACCGGAAAGGGTACGCCGGTGCGCACGCCGGCATTGCCGACCAGGCTCATCAGAAGGAAGATGACCAGAGAGCCGATGCCGATGGCGATGACGAAGTTCACGAAGCTGCCGCACAGCAGGAACAGGCTCGCCGCCAGATAATAGCCCCACAGGCTGTGAACATCAGATGTCCAGACGTTAAAGATACTGAATGCACCCCATTTGCGCTCCTCGGCGGGTGCAAGATCCTCGTTGTATAACGAGGGAGACGGATTTCGAATGCTCATGAATGCCCTCCCATATCCCCTGAGGTCGACTCGACCACGGACGGAAGTCTGCGCTTCATTTAGGCATCTGACAATTTAATAGTCACATTGTACACAATGCTGCCGGCCGCGTGTACAGATGCTCCTGGGGACTTCGGGTCACTGCGCGCCGACCACACGCCCGGCCAGCCGAAACGGACTAGCGACCGCGGCGCCGGCGGCATCGAAGACGTAGGCACCGACATCGCCTGCGGTCGAACGTCTGCCGCTTTCGAAGGAGGCAAGCTGCGCGCCGAACTTGGCGAGCGATGCGTAGCGGTCATGCCCCAGCCCATCGGAGGCCTGGATCGCGGTGATGTCGATGACCCGAAGCCTTTGCTTCAAGGCAGCCTCCTCGATGACGGGATCGTCGATGTCGAGGCGCCCGACGCGCGGCCGCTCGCCCGCGATGAAGCTCGAAGCCACCAGCGCCCTGTCGTCCTTCGAGACGAGAAGGGAGATCGGGATCGGCATTCTGCCGATATCCTTCAACTGAGAGCGGAAGACATCGATGTCGATGTCGGGAGCGGCCAGAATGACCGCCAGTTTGGCGATGACGTCGTCGCGATGTTGCAGCTTGAGCTGGCGCACCGTTTCCATGACCAGGAACCCGCCCATGCTGTGACCGAAAAGAATGATGCGTTTGACCTTGCCGGACGCCGAAAGCGATGTGACGAGGGAATCGAGGTCGCTGCGCGAAGAGAGTGCTGCATCGCGATCGCCGACATAGCCGGCGACGGCTGCGGCCGAAGGCCAGGAAAACAGGATCGGCGTGCCCGGTATTTTCGCGTCCGCGGCGATCTGCGCGGTCCGATAGAGCGCCTCCTGGTAACTGTAGTTGTAACCATGCACGAAGATGCCGATGGTGCCGTCGGGCTGCATGGAGGCGAGTGCCTCCTGGACGAAAGCGTCTTTTGGCAACGGCTTGCGTCCGATGACGGCAAACTGCCGTTCCGGATCCGGCTTCGCGCTGGGGTAGGTGATCGCGGTGTCCTTCCTGCCGGGAGGAGCCGAAAACTCGTACTGCGCGTAGGTTGGGTTCTCGGCCCATGCACTGCCGAACCCGCCCCGCACGCTGTCGAGGGTTCTGTTGGTCGCAGCCAGCACGTTCACCCTGTCCGGAGCCGTCTCCGAATGAACCGGCCCCCTCAGATGAACGGGCTTCAAGACATCCGGCGATGGTCTCGTGGCGCATCCGGCAAGCATCGCGAGGCTGACCGCAACGATGACCGCCGGAACTGTCTTCAGGAGCCCCTGAAGCCCTGCCGTTGGCAGTCCCGGAGAATATCGTTCCGTCATCGATCCGTTCCCCGGAAACCAAGAACTCTCGGGCCGCATGGCTCTGCCCCTCTCCTCAACCGACATGTCGTTCCCACTCCCGCGTGGGATGGCATCGCCTTCGCCATCCCACCGTTATCTCACGGCCGTGTTGCAGCGGCCGCTGCGGCGGCCGTAGGCGATAGCCGTCGAAGCCTGCCCTCATGCCTCCGCCGCGGCATCGGCCTGGACGCCTTCATCCCGCGGGATCCGGAACCATGCGACATAAAGGGCGGGCAGGAACAGCAGGGTGAGCGCGGTGCCGACGACGATGCCGCCCATCATGGCGTAGGCCATCGGCCCCCAGAAGATCTCGCGCGAGATCGGGATCAGCGCGAGGGTGGCGGCCGCCGCCGTCAGCATGATCGGCCGCATACGGTGTTCGGTGGCCTCGATGACCGCCTGCCACGCCGCGACCCCTTCGGCGCGCAGATGCTCGATCTGCACGACCAGGATGACGGAGTTGCGGATCAGAATGCCGATGAGCGCCAGCACGCCGAGGATCGCGACGAAGCCCATGGGCGCATTGCTGAGCAACAGTGCTGCGACCACGCCGATCAGCGCCGTCGGCGCCACCGCGAAGACCAAGAAGAGGCGGCTGAAGCTCTGCAGCTGGATCATCAGGATCGTCGCCATCGTAAACAGCATCAGCGGCGCCACAGCGGCAATCGGCCCCTGGGCATCCGCACTGGATTCGACCGCGCCGCCCACTTCCACCTTGTATCCGACAGGAAGGTTCTTCTGGAACTCTTCGACCTTCGGCTTCAGCTGATCGACGATCGTGGCCGGCTGCGTCGAACCGATGACGGCTGCCTTGAGCGTGATGGTGGGCTGCCGGTCGCGACGCCAGATCGTCGGCTGTTCGAGCTCGTAGCGGAAATTCGCCACGGCCGAGAGAGGCACAACCTTGCCGTTGGAGGTGGAGAGCTGCAAATTCTGCAGCGTCTGGACGGAGTCGCGCTCGGATGCGCTGGCCCGGCCGATGACGTTGACCAGGTAGATGTCGTCGCGGATCTGCGTCGCCGTCGAGCCTTCGACGATGCCGTTGAGGGCGGTTGCGATGTCCTCGGAGGAGACGCCGAGCTGGCGCGCCTTGTCCTGCAGGACATCGACCTTCACCACGCGGGAGGGCTCGTTCCAGTCCAGGACCATGTTCGACAGCAGCGGATGCGAACCGACGACACCCGCAAATTGCTGCGAGATATCACGAACCTTCTGAATATCGGGGCCGCTGATCCGGTACTGGACCGGTTTTCCCACCGGCGGGCCGATATCGAGAAGCTTTACGAAGGCCTCGGTGCCGGGGAAGGTTTTCGTCAGGTAATCCTGCAGCTCCGCCCGCACCTTGTCGCGCACGTCGAGCCCTTTGGTGACGATGACCGTCTGTCCGAAGGTGACATCGGGCACCTGCACGTCGAAGGTCAGGATGAAGCGCGGCGCGCCCTGACCGACATAGGTCGTCCAGTGATCGATATCCTTGTTCTCGGCCAGCATCTCCTTTTCGAACCTGGCCATCTGTCGATTGGTTTCGGCGATCGAACTGTTGTGGGGTAGATTCCAGTCGATGACGAGTTCGGTTCTGTCCGAGTTGGGGAAGAACTGCTGCTGCACCAGCCCCATGCCGCCGACCGAAAGGGCGAAGACGCCGACCGTCAGCACGATGGTGACCCAGCGCCAGCGCATCGCCAGCCCCAAAAGCCAGGAGAAGACGGCGGCGAAACGGCCCTTCTTCTCGTGGTGCGACTTCATGGTCTTCGGCAGAATGGTGACGCCGAGAAGCGGCGTGAAGAGCACGGCGACGATCCAGGAAACGACCAGCGAGACCGCGATGACCACGAAAAGCGTGAAGGTGAATTCGCCGGCGGCGCTGCTGTTGAGACCGACCGGAATGAAGCCCGCAACGGTGACGAGCGTTCCCGTCAGCATCGGAAAGGCGGTCGACGTATAGACGTGGGTGGCGGCTTTTCTCAGATCGTCGCCCGCCTCCAGGCGGGCCACCATCATCTCGACGGCGATCATGGCGTCGTCGACGAGCAGCCCGAGCGCGATGATGAGCGCGCCAAGCGAGATGCGCTGAAGCGAAATGCCGGAATATTCCATCACCACGAAGGTGATCGCCAGCACGAGAGGAATGGAGATCGCCACCACCATGCCAGCGCGAAGGCCGAGGCTGATGAAGCTGATGACGAGCACGATGACGATCGCTTCGAAGAGCGCGCGGGTGAAGCCCGAAACCGCTTCGTCGACGACGGCAGGCTGATCGGACACGCGGTGGACGTCCACGCCGACCGGAAGATCGGCAACGACCTGTTTCATCCGGGCGTCGAGCGCCTCGCCGAACTCCAGGAGGTTGGCGCCTTGTTTCATGCCGATCGCAAGCCCGATCGCGGGCTGGCCGTCGTACCGGAACAGCGACGACGGCGGATCCACGTAGCCGCGCTTGATCGTGGCGACGTCGCTCAGCGGGAAGAAGCGATCGTTGATGCGAAGGTTGATCGACCTGAGGCTCTCCTCGGAGGTGAACTGTCCGCTCACCCGCAACGCGATGCGTTCCGGCCCGGCATCGACGAAACCGGATTGCGTGACGGCATTCTGCGCCTGCAGGGTCTGGATGACCGACTGCTGGTCGATGCCGAGCGCTGCGATCTGGCGCGTGGAGAATTCGAGATAGATCGCCTCGTCCTGAGCACCGATCACGTCGACCTTGCCGACATTGGGCACGGTCAGAACCTCGGAGCGGGCGTTTTCGACGAGATCGCGAAGCTGCCGCTGGGTCAGCCCGTCGCTGGTGAAGGCGTAGATATTGCCGAACACGTCGCCGAAGCGGTCGTTGAAGAAGGGACCGACGACCCCGCTCGGGAAATCACCCTTGATGTCGGCGATCATGTTGCGGATACGCAGCCAGGTCGGCGCCACGTCTTTCGCCTTGGTCGTCGGCAGCAGCTCGACGAAGACGGTCGTCTGGCCGGCAACGGTCTGGCTCCTGGTGTAGTCGAGCGATTCCAGTTCCTGGAGCTTCTTCTCGATCCGATCGGTCACCTGCCGCGTCACCTCTTCGGCGGAAGCGCCTGGCCACTGGGCGGTGATTACCATCGTCTTGATGGTGAAGTTCGGGTCTTCCTCGCGGCCGAGGTTCAGGTAGGAGAAGGTGCCGGCGAGAATGAAGACGATCATGAAGTACCAGACGAGCGAACGGTGTTCGAGCGCCCAGTCGGAGAGATTAAAGGACTTCACTGGCTGATCTCCTGGTCGATCCGGATGGCCTGGCCATCTTCAAGTTTATGCACGCCTGCCACGACCACCCGTTCTCCAGGGGCGATCCCTTCGGTGACGCGGACGGTGCCGCCGTCTTCGACGTCGCCGTCGATCTTGACGAGGCGCAGCGATACCTTTTTGGCCGGCGCATCGACGATCCAGACGCTGGGGCCGTCGGCGCCGGCAAGGATCGCCGAGGACGGCAGGACGATCTCGGGATCGGCGGCAATGGTTGCAGAGGCGGTGATGACCGAACCGAGCCTGAAGGCTTCAGGCGGATCGGTCAGTGCGATCTTGGTCCTGCTCGTGCGGGTGGAGGTCTCCGCCTGCGGAGCGATCTCGCGCACGACCCCCGAGGTGCGGATCGTTGGATCAAGCTGCAACGTCACGTCGAAGGGGGCGCCGATCTTCAGTTTCTGGGCGGCGGCCTGGGGCACGTCGACCACGGCGTCGCGCTTGTCCGGCCGGGCGATGGTCACCACCGTCTGACCGGCCGACACAACCTGGCCGACCTCGGCCGAGGTCGCCGTCACGACGCCATCGAATTCCGCCTGAAGCTGCGCGTAGCCGAGTTGCTCTTTAGCCTTATCGAGGTTGGCCTGCGCCTTGGCAACGGCGGCCGCGGCCGTCCGTCTCGCCTGCTCGGCCTCTTCGAGCGAAGCTTCCGTGCCCGAGCGCGATTCCACCAGCGCGCGCTGGCGCTGCTCCGTGGTCACCGCGTTTCTGAGCTGAGCGTCGCTGTTTTCCACATCCGACTGCGCGTTGCGCACCGCCAGCTCCAGCGCCAGCGGATCGATGGCGGCGACGACGTCACCCCGCTTGACGATATCTCCGACGTTGACGTTGCGGGCGATCATCCGCCCGAGAATCCGGAAGCCGAGATCGGTCTCGATCATCGGTTCGATCGTGCCGGTGAGGCTGAGGCTCGTAGCGGGTGTCTGTTTGACTGTCATCGACAGCACCGGACGAGGCGCTTCCTCCTTGCTTTCTTCCTGCTTGCTGCAGGAAGAGATCAGGGCCGTACCCATCATCAGTGCAACTATCTTGGGACGAATACTCACTTGGAAGCTTCCTTGACATAAGACACGATTTCACCCGGCCTGAGGAACTTGGTTCCGTCAGTCACCACAACCTCTCCTTCCGACACGCCCGATTTGACGATAAAGCTGCCGGTCTCGTAGCCGGCGACATCCACCGCCCTTGCCGAAACGGCAGAGGATGCGGGGTCGACGATCCAGACGGCCGGCTTGCCGTCCTTGGACGTCATGGCAGACCAGGGAAGCTGGATGACGTTCTGCGAGACGTAATTGAATCTTCCGACGACGGGAGCGCCGAGGGGGATCGGAGCGTCGCTCGATATCGCGACCTTGACCTTGATGGTTCCGGTGGAAGAATCGATCGTCGGCGAAATCTCGCGCACCTTCGCCGTTATCTTCTGCGAGGGATCCGACAGCAGGGTCACCGTGCCGTCGCCATCGATCGGGCGCAGGAATGCGCTTTCGACCACTTCGAAGACGGCATCCCGGTCGCCGTCATGGGCAAGGGTGAAAACGAGCTGGGCGGCCTGCGCCACCTGCCCGACCTCGGCATTGCGGGCAGTGATCACCCCGTCGGCATCCGCCTTCAGCTCCGTGTAGGACAGGGTGTCCTGAGCGGTTTCCAGCAAAGCCTGCGCCGACTTGGTCGATGCCTGCGCGGTCAGAAGCGCCTCCTGCGCCTGGTCGAGTGCCGCACGCGTCGTCACCTGCGTTCGAAACAGGCTCTGCTGGCGGTCATATGCGAGCTGCGCCTGGGTCTGCTGCGCTTCAGCCGACTGGAGATTGGCGGCCGCCACATCCAGTTCGGCCTTCTGTTCTTCCGGATCGATCCGCGCCAGCAGCTGCCCCGCCTTCACGGACTGTCCAACTTCCACCAGCCGTTCGATGATCTTGCCGCTGACGCGGAAGGACAGATCGGTCTGGACACGGGCGCGGACTTCGCCGGTGATCGCGCCGCCCTGAACCAGCGGCTCAGGTTTGGCGACGACGACGCCGACCTGCCGTGGGGTTGGCTCAGTCGGCCCGCGCTCATCGCTGCATGATCCGAGACCGATGGCGCATATGATCGCTGTGGCGACCAGAATGGTTCTCATAGTTGACCTCTTGCTCTCAACGGCAGCTCCTATATAATTGACTAACGCATTAGTCAATGAAACTTTGTGCCGCAGGAACGAGGGCGTGCGCAACAAGGGAGGCGAGGCAAATGGCAGCTCAGAAGAAGATCACGCGCGCGGAACAGAAAGCGCTGCGGCCCATCCAGATCCTGGATGCCGCCTTCGAGGAATTCGTGAGAAGCGGTTTCACCGGCACACGCGTCGAAGACATCGCCGAAAGGGTCGGTGTCACCAAGGGTACGGTGTACGTCTACTTCGAGACGAAGGAGAAGCTTTTCGAAGCCATGATCAACCACTTCTCCGTGCCGTTTCAGGAATTGCTGGGGATCACCGAGGGCCTCAGCGGCAGCGCCACCGACCGGCTGCTTTCCATTCTCGGCCTGCTCTACGAACAAATCGCCGAGGATCGCACGACTCGCGAGCTGACGCGGCTCGTCATTGCCGAAGGACACCGGTTCCCCGACCTGATCGACCGCCACCACGATGAGTTCATTGAGCCGATCATCGCCAAGGTCGACGCTCTCATTCTGGAGGGTGTGGCGTCGGGGGAGTTTCGCGAAATTCCGGTGGAATTCTCCGAAATCGTGGTCGCGCCCATCCTGACGACGACAGTTCTGCGGCTGATATTCAACGACCGCCGCGTGCCCACGCCCAACAAGGAGGCCTTCTTGCAGGCCTATTTCGACCTGCTGCTCAACGGCCTGCTTGCCAAGAACTGACCGCCGAATGACGAAAATACCGCGCCCGGCACGTAGCTTTTCTCAAGTTTTTATGTAAAAACATCGAGTTAGCCATGCCTTCGAAGGTACAGCCTCAATTCGTGACGGAAAAAGTGGAACGCAAAGTCAATCTCAAGGATGTCGCGCGCGATGCTGACGTATCGCTGAGCACGGCCTCGCACGCCCTGAACGGAACCGCGCCGCTGACGATCGAGGTGCGCGAGCGGGTTCTGGATTCGGCCAAACGCCTGGGTTACCTCGACCGCCGGAGGAAGAAGGCGACGATCGCGACCTTACGCGTCCTGCTTCTCGCCATCCCCGACGATGCCGCGCCGGAGAGTGACCTCAACCTGGTGAGCTGGACGATCCTCAACGGCCTTCGCAGGGAGTGCGAACGCCGCGGCATCCGAATCGTGCCCTTTGTCAGCACCGGCCGCCGCATCGACGGCGCCCAGGTCAGGCAGATCGCGCTTGCGGAGCGCGCCGACGGCATCGTGGTCCTGAACGACGATCAGCCGGAACTCATCCGCAGCCTCGCCTCCCCTGATATGCCCGTCGTCATCGTCAATGGCGAGGATCCGGCCATGCTGGTCGATACGGTCACACCTGAAAACCGCTTCGGAGCACGGCTCGGCATCGAACACCTGCTGGCGCTCGGGCATCGCCGCATCCTGCATCTGACCTGGAAGGGCCGCACCACGATCCAGCGCCGATATGACGGCTTTTCCGATGCCTATCTCGCCGCCCAGCTTCCGATGCCCCATGACATGATTCTGGAGGCCGAGGGATATGAGCCAAGACACGGCGAGGCGGCCATCAACGCACTGCTCGACCGCGATCCTACGGTGAAAGGCGCGACCGCCGTCTTTTGCGCCGCCGACAATCTGGCGCTCGGCTGCCTGAAGGCATTGGCCGATCGCGACATCCGCGTGCCCGAAGCGATTTCTGTCTTGGGCTTCGACGACATCGTCCCCGGCGAATTCAGCCGTCCGCCGCTTTCGACGGTCAGCGTTCCCACCGACAGGCTCGGCGCCGCCGCGCTCGCGCTTATCGAACAACGCCTGATCGCCAACGATCCGCAACGGCCAGCCCATCGTCTGGAACTCGGATGCCATCTCGTCTTGAGGGGCAGCGTCGCGCCGCCGCGCATCTGAAAGATCGCGCCACGCTCAGCGCGGCGAGTTCTCCGCCCGCAGGCGCGTGTCGCGCGGGCTTTCTCCGAAAGCACTGCGGTAGATCGCAGAAAACCTGCCCGGATGAAAGAAGCCCCACGTGGTGCAGATGTCGCGAAGGGTTTGCTGGTTGAGGGGATCCCGCAATTGGTCGTGAACGGCTTTCAGCCTGATTGTCCGCAGATAGGCGCCAGGCGACGTTCCCCGGAAGGCCTTGAAGCCCGTCTGCAGCGCGCGGAGTGAAATCCCGACCTGATCCGCAACCATCGACATGGTGAAAGGCTCGGCGATATTGGCGTGCATATAGTCGATGGCGCGCCGGACATGCCACGGTGCAACAGCCGATACTTTCTTCTTTTCGAAATGGCCGGAAAGACGATGATGGCCAAATCGAATCACGAGATCGGCGAGCGTTTCGCTCATCGTCGATACGGCAAGCGGCGAGGATAGAAGCGGCCCGCCATTGCGCATGCCCTGCACGATGGTTTGCGCGAGGTTGCCGATAAGCCGGCCTGACGCTGTAGCGAGGTCCACGACGGGTTCTAGATCGATCGAATCGGGAGTCGGTGTTTCCATGAGAGAAAAGAGCGTTCGCCTTACGACTTTCCAATCCAGCAAAAGAGCATCTGAACAGTGCTGATCGCCTTGAACCGTGCGATCGCCGGCTTGGTGGTTGTTGGCCATGAGAATACGGCCCGCCCCCCCTTCGACCGTCCGGTTCCCGACCGTCAGGCGAACAGATCCTGAGTGCGGAATATAGAAGGCCAGATGTTGTGGGGTTTCATCGAGCGTTCGAACTTCGAAGGCGCTCTGAAAAACCGAATGAACCGCCGTCAGCGTGCCACTTGCTCTCAAATCGGTGGCCCAGGCGAAGTTTCGATCGCTGTGCAGCGGCTTCGCGCCAAAGACCCCATAGCCCGTCGTAAAGGCTTGCACCATCGACTCGAAGTCACCACCCTCATGAGTTGGCGTGAAGCCGTAGTCACGTTCGCGCGGATACGCCGGCTTCTGGGATCTCAACCATACCATGCAGCTCGGTTCTTCTCCTTTTTCACGGCCCGCCGATCCAAGCGCTCTCCATCCCCCGTCTCCACGAAATACCGTCTTCTCGGCTGGCTTGGCCGGCCTTGATGCGGTAAGCAGGCCTACAAATTGGGGACCGATCCTCGGTTTGGTAGAAGCAAAGCCTTTCCCTCGGCAGGTTTCACACCTGCAGTGTAAATCAAAACGATCCGAAGATGAAGTACGTCCCTCTGAATCATGTTGCGACGCAATTTTTGCGGGATACGCAACCTTCGCGTGTAGCCTCCCGCAATGAACGGGATCTTTTGCGGCTGATCTGGAAGTCCCCGGGTATCGAACGCTCCGACCTGACCGAGCCGCTCGATCTCACCCAGCAATCGTTGCACAGGATCGTCGGGCGGCTTCACGATCGGGGAATGATCGTCTTTTCCCCATCGGAAACCCGGCGTCCCGGACCGCCCAGTCCCGAGCTTAGCCTTTGCAGAAATTGGTGTTTGACGCTCGGGATCTCCGTCAATGTCGGCTCGATCGGTCTCTGCCTGATGGGTTTCGGAGAACCGTTGGAAAACATGGAAATTCCGCAGACCGGATCATCGCTCGCCGCGGAGATGGCGCGGATCGAAGCGGCGGTCGAAGAGCTTCTTGCCCGCCGGAATGCCAAGCGGCGCGATATCCTCGGCGTGGGTCTCGCCGTGGCGGGCCACCGCATGCTCGATACGGCCTTCAACTGTCCTCTGCCGCTTGCGCATTGGTCATTGATCGACCTGGCGCCCGTGCTTGGAGAGCAACTCGGCCTGCCGGTCTGGGTAGACAATGTGGCCCGAACGGCCGCTTTGGCGGAAGCGATTTTCGGCGTCGGCCGCGATGTTGCGGATTTCGCCTATATAGCCCATCTTCACGGCTATGGCGGCGGCCTCGTTTCCGGCGGCATGCCGTTTCGCGGCAGTTTCGGCAATGCCGGCGAATATTCCGTTCTTTTCGATCGTCGGGAATACGACGATCGCCCGGCACTCAGCCTCCTGCTTCAACATCTTCATGCCAGGGGCCGCTCCGACCTGACGCTGAAGGACTTGAAAAACGAGGCTTTGGCAGATTGGGACGGCGTTGCGGAATGGGTCGACCGCGTCGCGCCGGCACACAATCGAGCCATCAATGCGATCTGCGCAGTCTTCGACCCGGCCTTGATCGTGCTTGGCGGCGGGTTTCCGCATTCGCTGGCAAGAATGCTTATGGAACGGACCGAATTCAACAATCTGCCTCGGCACGGCGTCCTGCGTGACGTCCCCAGCCTGGCGGTGGCCGAGGTCGTCGATGCCCCCGGCGCCATCGGCGCGGCCATGATCCCGCTCTTCGAAACCGTTTTGTGACACAACGAATTCCCAGGCCGAAAACCTCTGCGCCGTGTCATGAACGATGCCGATCGCCTGGCCGACAGCCAAAGGACCGGTCAGGCGATCGGGCCTGAGCTGCTCCAGGAGGAGATCTCCAACGTCTCGCCCCCGATTGTGGGTTTGCGCCGGCCTCATTTACTTCATGCCGGTTCCGGCAATGCCTGTCGTGATGTACTTCTGCAGGAACAGGAAGACGCCGGTGACAGGCAGCAGGCTGAGGAAGGTCATCGCCAGGATATAGTGCCACTGCACCGAGAACTCTCCCTGGAAGGCGTTGAGGCCGACCTGCAGCGTGAAATTCTCGCGGCTGTTGAGAACGATGAGCGGCCAGAGGAAGTCGTTCCAGCGCCAGAGCACCGAAAAGATCGCCAGCACCGCAAGCGCCGGCGCGGTCAGCGGCAGGATGATGCGCCAGAAGATGCAGAATTCGCTCGCCGCATCGACGCGCGCCGCCTCGATCAGCTCATCGGGGATGGTCAGCATATACTGCCGCAGCAGGAAGACGGCGGTCGGAGAGGCGATCGTCGGCAGGATGACACCCCAGAGATTGTCGGCAAGCCCGACCCCGACGATGACGAGATAGGCCGGGACCATGACGACGGCGAGCGGGATCATCAGGGTCGAGATGATGATGACGAAAACCGTCGTGTCGCCGCGAAATTTGTATTTCGACAGTGCAAAGGCCGCCATGGCGTTGACGATGAGCGTCAAAAGCGTCGCAACCACCGTGACGAACACCGAATTCTTCAGGAAGGTCAAGAAGTTGAAGCGCGTCAGCGGATCGGTGTAATTCTCGGTGGCGACGGTCAGGTGCTGCACCGGCGTGATCCCCTTGACGTCGACGCTGACCGGCTGTCCCGGATTTGCAGGATCGACCATCTGGGCCTTGAGGCCGATGCGGCGCACCATGGCCATTTCGCGCGAGCGGCCGTCGATGGTGACCTGCCAGAGGCTGAGCGGTTTGTCGAAGCCGGGCACGGTCTGCTCCACGGCGGCGCGCGGCAGCAGGGTCGGCGGAAAACGGGTGATTTCGGCCGCCGGCTTCAGCGAGGAGAGGCCTGCCCAGACGACCGGAACGAGCACCGCCAGTGTTCCGCCGATCAGCCAGACCCATGACAAAATATCGGTGATGTCGATGCGTCCGGCCCGGCGCGTGCGCGTCATGAAGCGGATCGGGTTCATAGAGCTGTTCATCTCAGGACTCCATTCGCTTGCCCAGGCGCAGCTGTATGAGGGTGAGAACCAGAAGCACCAGACCCATCAGAACCGATGCGGCAGAGGCAAGGCCGAAGAGACGCAGATCGCTGCTAAATGCCATCTGGTAGATATACTGGACGATGAAGCTGTTGGCCGTGCCGGGGCCGCCGCCATTGGTCAGAACCCAGGCCTCGTCGAAGATCTGCACGGACTTGATCATCAGAAGGATGAAGACGACGAGCAGGTTCGGCGCAAGGAGCGGCAGCGTGATCCTGAAAAGGGTGCGGCGCGGCGAAGCGGCGTCGATGGAGGCCGCCTCGTAGAGCTCCTTCGGGATCGCCTGGAGACCGGCCAGCAGGATGAGCGTGTAAAAGCCCATGTGGAACCAGACCGAGACCACGACGACGAAGAAGCGCGACCAGCCGACATCCAGCAGGAAAATCTCCGGCGGCACGCCGATCATCTGAAAGAAGGCGTTCAGCAGCCCGTTGCGATCGAGGAACCATTTCCAGATCAGGCCGATGACGACGGGCGACAGCAGGACGGGATAGAAGAACATCGCCCGGAAGAAGCCGCGCGCAAAAATCGCCCGATTGAGGATCAGCGCCGTGATCAAAGCCACCAGCAATGTGGCGGTGACGTTCAACGCCACGAACCAGAGCGTGTTCCACACCGCCGTCCAGAACAGCGATTCCTGGCAGGTTCCCGGCTGCAGATAATTGCCGCAGGAAAGCAGGGCGCGGAAATTGTCGAAGCCGACGAAGGGCCGCTCCGAGACGAAAAGATTGGTGCCGCCGGTGAAGGCGTAACCGACCGCGATCGCGATCGGAAGGAAGGTGAAGATGGCGAACAGAACGAGGTTCGGCGCCAGGAACAGCCAGGGCATTCGTTTGCGGCCGAAGATGCGCTCGACCGCATTCATCGGAGCCTCGACCACCCTCATCGCCGTTTCGCCTGCCTGGGAGAGCAATGCACCAGCCGCCATGATCAGCGCCTCCCCTGTCCTGGTCGACGGGCAAAAGCAAGTTCGCTTTTGGGATCGAACAGATGAATACGTGCCGGATCGGCATCGATCACGAGCCGGTCGCCCTGAACAGGTGCGAAATGACCTGCCTCGTGGATGATGATCTGCTCGTCCTGTCCTTCGAGATTGCCGTAGACATAGGTCTCTGTGCCCAGGCCTTCGTGATACTGCACGACGAACGGCAGGCCCTGTCCACTGGACCGCGAAAAATGGGCAGGTCTTATGCCGGCGAGAACCTCCTGCCCCACGGCAATGCCGGCGGGGTCGACATCGCTGACGATCCTGCCGCCGTTGGCGACATCGATTGCGATGCCGCTTTCCGTGACGGCCGCGACCTTGCCCTTGATGATGTTCATGCGCGGCGAGCCGAGGAAGCCGGCGACGAAGAGATTGCGCGGGTGGTCGAAGAGTTCGAGCGGCGCGCCGACCTGCTCGACCCGCCCGGCGCGCAGCACGACGATCTTGTCGGCCATCGTCATCGCCTCGACCTGGTCGTGCGTGACGTAGATCATCGTCGTCTTGATCTCGCGGTGGAGCTTGGTGATCTCGGCCCGGGTCTGGACGCGCAACGCCGCATCGAGATTGGAAAGCGGCTCGTCGAAAAGGAAAATATCCGGTTCGCGCACGATGGCCCGGCCGATCGCCACGCGCTGGCGCTGGCCGCCGGAAAGCTGCTTCGGGCGCCGGTCGAGATAGGGTTCGATCGCCAGCATCCTGGCGGCCTCGGCAATCCGCGCCTCGATCTCGGCGCGCTTGAATTTCAGGTTTTCAAGGCCGAAAGCGAGGTTCTTGCGAACGCTCATATGCGGATAAAGCGCGTAGGATTGGAAGACCATGGCGATCTTGCGCTCGGCCGGCGAAAGGGCACTGACGTCGCGGCTCCCGATCGCGATTCCGCCCGACGTCACCTCTTCAAGGCCGGCGATGACGCGCAAAAGGGTCGACTTGCCGCATCCCGACGGGCCGACGAAGACGACGAACTCGCCGTCCTTGATATCGAGTTCGACGTCATGCAGGACTTTGACGGAGCCATATGACTTGTTGACGGTGGAAAGTTTCAGTTCTGCCATGTCCCGCTCCCATCAGGTGCCGCCGTTTCGAAGACGACGTCGATTGTGTTCCAGCCTTGCGGCAGAGGTGTCGGCCTATTGATCCGCACCTCGTTCATCAGGATCCCGGCGACATCAGCCACATAGACGGCCGGCATTCCGCCGGGATAGTGTTCCAGACCGATCACCCGCCCGTCCGAGCCGCGGGTCCAGGCATTGGCCCGGCCGCCGCCGTCTGCCTTCGGCGCCAGGTCCGCGTTCGTCGGACGCAGGTCGTAAGACTGAGCGGTGCCGAGCTGCCCCGGCTGCTGGTCTATGCCGATGCGCGCCAGCGATACGTTGCGGATGCCGGCCGATGAGGTCGAAATGAGGGTGATCGCCCCTTCCATGCATCCGGTAATATCCTCGACAACGAGGTTTTCGATGGCACCCGCCGTGCGTTCGGCGACGCGGTCGACAACGTTGACGGTCAGAGCTTCCCCGGAGCCCCAAAAACCATCGAGCGTTTCGCGGCACTCTACCGCAATCCGGGAAAACCTCACGTTTGAGATCCGGCCGCCGTCGCGCGAAAATATGCCGAGTGCCCGGTTGGAGGAGGAGACGCTGCAATCCTCGAAGACGACATTGGTGACGTTGCCATGCGTTTCCGTGCCGATCTTCAGTGCACAGCTAAGGCTCTGAACGGAGCAGCGGCGGACAAGAATGTTCTCGCATCGCCCGATGGGGAGAGCCTGTGGACCGATGCTCGTCTTCAGGCATATGCCGTCATCGGCCGTCGATATCGTGCAGTCCTCGATGACGGCGCCGCGGCAGGCATCGAGCACGATGCCGTCCGTATTGGGCAGGCGCCGGTCGTTTTCGATGGTGACGTTGCGGACCGCGACATCGGTGCAATCGACGAAGTGCAGCGTCCACATCGGCGAGCGGCTGATCGTGATAGAGCTGATCTCGACCTCGTTGCAGCCTTCGAAGACGACGACGCGGGGACGGAATTCGGCCGGGATGAAGGTTCCCACCGACTCGTCATCGCCAATGATGAAGCTCTCGCAGCCGGCTTCGATGCGCCCTTCCCCCGTCAGGCTGATCCGCTGCGCATCTCGCGCCACGATTATGCCTCGGTCCGACTTCTCGGCGATCACGGAAACGCTCGTGTGCGCGTAAGCCGCATAATCGGGAACGGGACGCAGGGTCGCGCCGGCTGCGAGATGCAGATCGACACCGGAGCGCAGCCGGAGTCCCTGGCAGATGTGGATGCCTGCCATGAGTTCCAGGCGTCCGCCGCCGGAAGCCGAAAGGCCGTCGATCGCCGCCTGCAGACGGTCGGTATTGTCGCTGTCGAGCGCCTCAATCGCGACAAGGGAGGTAGCACTCATTGGCGATGGCCGTTCTCGATGACGACTTCTGTCAGCAGCAGCATGGTCAGCGCCTGGCCATAAGGGGTCGGCAAGTTCGGGATGCGGCGGTAGAAATCGAGGTCATGGCCCATCGGCGTGCCGTCCGAGACGCCGTGGACGACGCCTTCTTCGTCGATCTGCGCCAGCACCGCCGCAAGCGCGCGCTCCGCATAAGCCTTGTCGCTTTCGGCCAGAATGCCGGCGTCGACGGCGCGCAGGATGCCATAGGCAATGCCTGCTGTGGCCGAGGTTTCCACCGGCGAGGACGGATCGTCCAGAAGCGTCGTGAACATGCCGTCCGGCCGCTGATATGCCTTCAGCGAACGCACCTGGCTGACGAGGACGTTCGACAGGAAACGCCGATCCTTCTCGCCGAGCGTCGGCACGAGGTCGAAGAGTTCAGGGATCGCCACGGTGATCCAGGCATTGCCGCGCGCCCAGAAGGCATTGGCGAAATTGTGCCGGCCGTTGAAAGTCCAGCCGTGATACCAGAGACCGCTCACCGGATCGGAGAGGTAACGGGTGTGGATCACGAACTGATAGACGGCCTCATCGATCCAGTCGTTGCGCCCGCAGAGCACGCCGGCCTGGGCAAGAAACAGGCAGGCCATGAACAGCGTGTCGTCCCACAATTCGCCGTCGTTGAGGCGCTCCTTGACGACGTGCTGAAAGCCGCCGTCTTCGGTCTTCGGTAATTCCTTGACGAGCCATTCGGCCCAGTCCTCGACGAGCGCGCGAAAATCGGGGCGGTCGACATGCTGGACGAGGATTGCGAGCGGCAGCATCGGCGCCGTGCTGTTGATCTGGCGCGGCGGAATACCGCGTTCGATCTGGGCGCTGTACCAGGCGACGAGCTCCTGCAGCGCTTTCTGGTCATTGGTGGCAACCGCACGCCTGAGGAACCCGTAGAGGCCGACACCGACTTCCCAGTCCCATTCGTCGAACTGGATTCCGGACGCAGCGCTTCCCGTCACGAGACCTTCCTTGATGCCTCTGAGCCGGCTGAAAGCCGTCGCCACGCGATCGATCGTCGTCAGGAGAGCGGCGTTATCGACAGATGCTGTGTTCATGCTGGAGACCTATATTTCAGGAGTAGAACGGTCCGTCAGTGCCGGCTTGGGACGCGGCGCTGTCGTGGGTGAGGATCGGGTGCGGCTGGTCGTGCGTGAATGGCCGGGGCTTGCCGGCGATCGAAAGACCGTCAGCATAGGAAAGAGAGAGCGCCGGGCCGCCCGGCGGCGTCAGCGCAAGACGCCGAAGCGCCGGATCGAAGGAAACCGTCGTCTGGCACAGGCGTTCGATAAAAGCCTTGAAGGCGTCGCCATCGCCACAGCCAATGATGGCCGCCCAGCCGCAAAGCGACCCAAAGGAGCGTGCCTCGCGGCCGGCGGTCGGCCCGTCGGTGATCACTTCCAGGCCGTTCGAGGCCCAGAGGGCGGCAAATCCTCGGCCCGATCGCGCGATCAGCCACTTGTCTTCGACGATGAGATCGTCCAGGCCGTCGCGGCCGATATAGGCATGGGTCCACGCATGCCGTGCGTCACTTGTGTCCTCGATCAGGAGGGCGACGTCGCGATGCTGGGCGACGCGCGGCAGGATGCCGTTGCCGGCCCAATAGGACGGCCTTTGATTGCCCCAGGGATCGTCCTCGCCGGGATGGTTGACCCACAACCTCGCCATCGGATGGCCGGCCAGCCTGACATCGAGGACGTGCTGCTGGTGGCCTTTCTGCCCGGTCTTGTGATCAACGACAGTCGAAAGCTGCGCCGCCTCGTTCTTGAACAGCACGAGTTTTCCGCTCTCCAGCCCCTGGCTGTAACGCGCCTCGACGTTTCTGCCCCTGGGAAGGACGGCAAGCTCGGTCAGGTCGGCTGGCGGCTCGTAGCCGCTGGCACAGAACATCGTCAATGCCGCCACGCCGTTGTTGAGCCATCCGGTGCCGAAAGCGACCTGGGCGAAGGGCGCAAGCTCGGTCAGCGGGCCGGCGCGCAGTTCCTTGTCGTAGGCTCGCCCCTGCGACCCTGCCGGAACGCCGGCGAGCGTATGGAGGGCGATCATGCGGAAGATGAGATCGATCTGGCCGCGGGCGCGATCGGCGATCTCACTCTCGGCCCAGCGCTCCAGCGCAAGCAGGCCGATGAAATCGATCGGGTAATAGGCGGCCGAGTTCCACTCCGCCAGGCCATGGGCCTCGACGCTGTCGAACCAGCGCCCGAGGCGCTCGACGGCAAGTTCCGCCTGCTGTCGTCCCGTCCGCCCGGAGGCCGAGAACAGCTCGTCGGGCAGAAGAAGCCCGGCCAGCAGCTGGCTGGTATGAAAGCAGAGCACATGGTTCTCGCTCCAGAACCACATCGCATCATTGCCCGGCTCGTCGACCCAGTAGCGATAAGAGAGAACGGAGCGGCGGATGCGATCGACCGTGGCCTTGGGCATCCGGTCGCCATAGGCGCCGAGCAGCCACAGGAGCGGCACCATGATGAAATCCGAGCAATCCTCCCGCGCGTCGATCGAGGCGAGCGTCATGTCGACGATGCGGTCGAAGCTTTCCTGGTCGTCATGACCGGTTTCCATCATCGCGATCAGCCGCCCGGCGCGATTGGCGCCGAAGCGGGCGCTGTATTCCAGCGCCTGCCGCTTGCGGGCGGATAGCGATGCCTCGGCCGGCAATGGCGAAAGGCTGCTCATGAAGGCGGCATCGATGACGCGGGTGACCGAACCCGGCCCGGAACCGATCGTCATGTGCACGCCGTGATAACCGTCCGCAATGCCGCGGACGTCCTCGGCGATCAGACGGCCCTGATGGGCATGCAGGGTCAGTTTCGAATGGGCGAGAACGGGCCGCTCATGGCCATGGCCAACGACCTTGAGCTCCACCGGCAGGTCGCGCTCGGGCGCCGTGTCGAAGATGATTTCCAGCGGCTGGTTGACGAAGACGTCGCGGGCCGGACGCACACCGCGCGAAAGGGCTTCCAGCTCGCTCACCTCGTCCTGATCAAGCGCTACCGGCAGCAGCACCGAGAGCGGTTCGCTGTCCAGCATTTCGAGCTCGAAGAACCAGGTCGTGTCGCGCTCGGCAAGATCTTCGGTATGGACGAGAATCTCGTTGTCGCCGGCATCGAGCGGCAGCGTTATGTCAGTCGCGCTTTCGACGTTGCGCTTGAAAGGCTCGAAGCGCACCGCCTCCTGCCCGTTGACCCAGATGCGAACGCCGCCGCAGGTCTTGAGCGCGAGATTGAGCGTGCGCGGCGCGTCAGCCCTGAAGGTGCCCTTCAGCCATCGCCTGACATGTGTGGGCACATGCCAGAAGCTGGTGAACTCGACGCGGCGGTTCGAGCCGGGAAGATAGAGGCTTTCGATCGGCCAGGACGTGTCGGGCGCCAGCGCCCGTCCCACCATGGTCGACCAGAAGGCCTTGCGGCAAGGCAGGTCGCCGACATCGACGAAACCGTTGATGAAACGATAGTTGACGCGATCTTCGGCCGGAGCCGGCTCGCCGGGAAAATAGCTGGCGATGAGGCCGGAAACGGCCCATGCCGTCACCGTCCGCCCCTCGGTCACGCTGTATGCTGGCGCCATATCGCCCGGCTGCTTGATGCTTTCCGTTTTCACAGATCGCCTCCTCCGCAATCCTATGAAAATATTTTCATTAGGTCGTTTGGGTGCACGCTTTTGAAAATTGCTCAAAAACATCACTATTCGCGTAGAAAATAGCTTGACGGGAGGAATGTCAAGTATATGAAATTCGCTTATCGATGGCTTAGGCCGCGATTGATGAAAATGTTTTCATGGGAGGATGAAAATGAAAACGTATCTTTCAGGGGCTTTCGCACTGACGCTGGCCACCGTTTCTTTCGCATGGTCCAGCGTGGCCATGGCGGAAACCCAGACGATCACCTTTCTCTTCACCGACGACGACCAGGCTTATGTCGAGCGGATGGAAGCGCTGAGCAAGGAATTCGAGACGGCGCATCCCGACATCAAGGTGAATTTCGTCTCATCGGGCTATGATGCCGTCGCCAAGCAACTGCCGGTGCAGCTCGCCATCGGCGAAGGTCCCGACGTTGCCAAGATCACCGACTGGCAGCTGGCACCCTATTACCTCGACATGCGCCCGCTGATGAAGGATCCGGACGGCTTCGCCAAGCTGCACGGCGATAGCCTGAACACGCTTCGCTTCCCCGGCGTCAACGATCCGAACTCGATCAACGGCTATGTCGCCTCGCAGACCTTCAACCTGCCGTTCGTCAACAAGACGCTGTTCGAACAGGCGAAAGAACCGCTTCCGAAGCCGACCGCCACTCTGAAGGAGATCGTCGAAGCCTCGGCACGCGTCGCCAAGGCGACCGGCGCCCAGATCCCCTTCACCATGGACCGCTCGGGCCATCGCTTCTCCGGCGCGGCCTTCTCCTACGGCTCGAACTACGTCAAGGACGGCAAGTTCTCGTTCCCCGACGATGCCGCCAAGCACTACATCACTGATCTCTATAACTGGACGAAGGACGGCTCTTTCCCCAAGGAAATGTGGGGTGCTGCCGGCGGAACCCAGTACAAAAACATGGGCGACGAATTCGTCAACGGCAATGTCGTGACCTATATCGCCGGCAATTGGATGGTCAATCCGTTCCAGCAGAAGATCGGCGACGGCTTCGACTGGACGGCGATCAGCGCGCCCTGCGGCGATGCCGGCTGCTATGCGATGCCGGGCGGCACGGCTATCGTCGGCTTCAAGCGTACCAAATATCCGCAGGCCGTCGCCTCGTTCATCGAGTTCCTCGGCTCTGAAAAGGTCCAGCGGGAAATCGCCGAAAACTACGTCATCCTGACCGGCGCCGACATCAAGGATCCGCAGTACAAGCTGACCAGCAAGAACGCCAAGGACGCCATGGCCGTCTTCCTCGCAAGCCGCAACAGCGCGCCGCAGGCCGCCCGCGACCTGGAACGCCTCAAGGGATCTTCGGCCATCTATCAGTTGATCGTCCAGCGGATGAGCCAGCTGATCGTCGGCGAGCTTTCCCTCGAGGACACTTTCAAGGCGATGAGCGCCGACGTCGACAAGGTCAACGTGGCCCTCGCCGCCAACAAGTAACCGGCCGCGCCTGTCTCCCACAGATTGCGCGCTGCATCAGCCACGGCCTCGCAACGGGCCGTGGCTGATCGTTTTTTTGCCCTTGCCCACACCGCCGTCCCCGACAGTTCGATCGCTTTCGAATTGTCGACGGAGTGAACCACGCTACGTTTTCCGCAAGGAAGGTGCTCGGAACGATCTTCTCGGGCGAAGGCGAAGCAGCCTTTCTGGCTGCGATGTCGGCGGCGGCGCCGCTCAACTGTTCGGCAGCGTTCTTGTCCGGCGCTCGCTCTGACAGCCAGCCAAGTCGGCGCGGCACATCATCAGTGCGAATAGACAAGATGGACGGTCAGGCGGTCGTGACACAGGGTCCAGGAGAGGCTATAGGCGTTGTCGGCCTGCGCGGCGCGCCGGCTCAGGCTCAATTTACTGACGTCGGCAATCGGCGGCAGTCTAGCCCATTGAGGTGCATTTTCATGCCACTCGGCTCCGAGCATCCGCTGCGAAGGGAACTTCACAACGAGCTCCACGCGCGCCCGTCACTTTATTTCGATGGCGACACCGATGTCTGGCACGTCGCCATCGTCGGCGAGCATGGCTCTCCTTCGCTGCCCAAGTCCCTGCCGGGATTGGAAGATGTCACCATGACCGGCGAGGGCAACCACGGCATCGGCCGCGTCGGCGACGGCCGGCTGAAATGGGAAGCCCATACCGAGTTCCTGACGTTGACCTTCGTCGTGCCGGCATCGGCCGACCCCGGCAGCAATCCGCCGGAAGCCTTTCAGGCCTGTTGCCGCCAGATCGACGGAAAGGTCATCGCCGCAGTCCGGGTGCTGGTGCGCGACGAAACGGGCGGAAATCGTCCCGAAAAACCGAAGCTGGACTATGTCGCATCCCAGGTTGGCGGCGGCGATGCGGAAGTGCATTCGAACTTCCGCCTGAGCGACAGCGGTTTCGTCGAGTTCCTGTTCTTCAACCGCAACCTCAACGCCTACAGGACCGGGCGCATGGTCCGGCGTTTCCTCGAGATCGAGACCTATCGGATGATGGCGCTTCTTGCGCTGCCGATGGCGCGCGAGACAGTATCGAAGCTTTCAACCTTCGACCGGCGCCTCGATCTCTTGATCGCGCATATGCAGAGCGCCGTCAAAGTCGACAAGGCGCTGCTGTCCGAGGTGACGAGGCTCTCCTCCGACGTGCTCAACTTCTCAGCGCTTGCCCGCCACCGCTTCGGCGCGACGAAAGCCTATGCCGAGATCGTGGCCAGCAGGCTGTCGGAGCTTCGCGAGGAACGCGTCGAGCAAAGGCAAAGGCTAGGTACGTTCATCGACAGGCGCTTCCAACCGGCTGTCCGCTCGGTCTATGCGGCAGAACGGCGGCTCGACGAACTGGCCGAGCGCGTCAGCCTCGCCGGCGACCTGCTCAGAACCACCGTGCAGGTTCAGCTCGAAGATCAGAACGCCTCGCTGCTGACCTCGATGGAGGAGCGGGCGCGCATCCAGGTGCATATCCAGCAGGCGGTCGAAGGCTTCTCGGTCATCGCCATCACCTACTACACGGTCGGCCTGGCTAAGATCTGCCTCGAAAGCATTGCCGAACTCGGCGTCGATCCGCATATGGCCAAACTCGCCGTGCTGGCCGCGATCCCACTGGTGCTCTTCGCCGTCTGGACCGCTGTCCGCCATGTCCGCAGGAGCATCGCCGGCGTCCCGCACGCTCCGGTATCCGGAAGCCACTGACGCCGCCGCCCTTTCGGGCAGCGGCGTTCGTTAGGATAGGTTGGATATCAGGATGCCATCGCGTAATGGCGATGTTCCGATGCCCGGCCGCTACCCGTCTTGAACCGCCGCAGCAGCTCGGCAAGGCTTTCGGTTTCCTGTGTCAGGCTCTGGGCAGCCGCCGTGGTTTCTTCGACCATTGCGGCGTTCTGCTGCGTCACCTTGTCCATCTGGTCGCCGGCAGCCGAGACCTCGCGCAGGCTCGTCGCCTGCTCGCGGGCGGCCACGGCGATCTCGGCCACGGTCGCATTCATCGCCGTGACCTGCTCGACGATCTGTTCGAGCGAGAGGCCGGATTCGCCCACCAGCTGGACGCCTGTCTTGACCTGGGTCGAGGAGGTGGAGATCAGTTCCTTGATCTCCCTCGCCGCATTGGCCGAGCGCTGAGCGAGCTCGCGAACTTCCTGGGCGACGACGGCAAAGCCCTTGCCGGCTTCGCCTGCGCGCGCCGCTTCGACGCCGGCATTCAGCGCGAGCAGGTTGGTCTGGAAGGCGATCTCGTCGATGACGCTGATGATGTTGCCGATCTTCGACGAGGAATTTTGAATTTCCGTCATGGCGGCGATGGCGCGGGCAACGATCTCGCCACCCTTTTCGGCATTGGTGCGGGCCGTCGCCACGACACCCTGGGCGCGGCTTGCGCCCTCGGCCGTTCCATTGACGCCGCGGGTCACGTCTCCGAGCGCCGCTACGGTTTCCTCAAGCGAAGCGGCCTGCTGCTCGGTGCGGCGCGCCAGATCGTTCGACGCCGTCGAGATTTCCGAAAGGCCGGACCGGATCGTGGCGACCGCGCGAATGACGGAGGCGACGGCCTCTTCAAGGCTCGCGACCGAATTGTTGAAGTGATCGCGAATCCTGACGTAGCGATGGTCGACGTCGCCGACGCGCACGGTCAGATCGCCCTTCGAGAGTGCGTCCAGCCCGACGGAAATCTGGCGGAAGGCATGCTCCATCACCTGCGCGTCGGAGAGCCGCTCGGCCTCCTGGCGCAGCCGCTCTTCTTCGGCGGCGAGGCGAGCCCGTTCGGCATTGGCTTCGGCGATCAGCTTGGCGCGTCCCGTTTCCTGGAACACCTTCAGCGAGCGGGCCATGGCCCCGAGTTCGTGGCGATGCTCGACACCCGTGATCACGATCCCTTCATCGCCGCGGGCAAGCTGCTCCATCGATTGGGCCATCTTGCGCACCGCCGAGGAAATCAGCCGGCCGACGAAATAGGAAAGCACAAGGCCGATGACGATCAAGAGACCGCTGATGGCGAGCGTCGCGCTGGTCGCGGAGGCGACCGTTGCGTCCACCGAACCATCCAGGTTCTTCTGCGCACCGGTCACGGCCGCCTGTAGATCCTTGAATTCGCCTGATATCTTCGGCGCCAGCACGTTCAGCTGTGTCTGGCGGATATTGCCGGAAGCCTGCAGCACCTCCTTCATGTCGCCGAGACGGGCGGTGTAGTTCTGCATGAGCTGGCCGGCGCCCATCAGACGCTTCTTCTGCAGCTCGTTCTTGGCGGCCTTGGCGGCGGCATCGTTCAGTGCCACCGCTTCGGCGAGTGCTGCTTGCGCCGTGTCATAAGCGGCAAAATCGTTGGAATGCACGAAGCGTTCGGAGAAATAGAGGCTGCGGTTCAAGGCCTCGAGCGTTGCTGCCGTCATATGCAGCAGGGCCACGTCGTTCTGGCGCCAGGCGCTACGCACGACGTCGTTGAGCGCGATGCTGGTCCACGGCCCGAATTCGGTGACCTTGGAGATCAGCGCATCGCGCCTGGCCTGCAGGGAGACGATCTGTTCGAAAGCCTTGCCATAGGCGGCAATATCCTGGCGGATCATCGAAAGACCGGACTGCAGGTCCTTGTTGCCGGCAAACCGAGGATCGTCCGCGTCGAAGGCTTTCACGCCGGCGCGAAAGCTGTCGACGACAGCCGGTGTCGGCGTCGAGCGGAAGGCTTCCGCGGACACCTGAATCTCGTGCAGCTGGTCGCTGTAGTCCGAAATGGCGAGGCTCTGGCCGGCCGTGGCGCGATAGGACGCGAAGATCGAGGCGAGCCCGTTCATGCCCGAAATCGCGCTGATCGTGAGCAGGCTCATCAACAGGATCAGCGGCACGAAGCCGGAGGTGATCTGCGCGCGAATGCCGAATTTATTCCAGAAATGCAACATGATAGTCCTCTTATGCTTACTGGCTCTTCGGCAGATAGGTGGCAATGTTTTCAGGCGTGACGAGTTCGAAGGGAACGTTGTTTTCGCGCGGCACCTTCTCCTTGCGGATAAGTTTCGCGGCAGCTTCGACCGCCGTAGCGCCCTGCCCGACGGCGCTCTGGAGAATGGTGACGTCGAGATCGCCGGCCACCATCGCGGCGAGCGCGTCGTCGGTCGCGTCGACGCCGGCGACGACGACGTCTTTCATCGGGATGTTGTTCTTCTTCATGGCACGGATCGCGCCGAGCGCCATCTCGTCGTTATTGGCGATAACGGCATCGAACTTGACGCCGGCCGCCAGCCATTCCTGCATCTGCTGATCCGCATAATCGCGCGACCAATAGGCGGCCTGCCGCTCGACGATCTCCAGCCCTTTGCATTCCGGCGTGGCGATGACGTCCGATATATCCTGGGTGCGGGCACGGGCGGCGGCGTGGAAGGGTTCGCCCATCAGCACGACGACGCGGCCTTTGCCCTTGAGGAGCGTGCAGACCTGCTTGGTCTCCAGCGTTCCAGATTCCTTCTCATTGGAGGCAACCACAACCTGATTGTCCGGCAGGTCGAGCAGGTTGGAGGGGATGTTGTTGATGTAAACAAGCGGGATGCCCGCATCTGCCGCCATCTTGGTCATTTGCGGCCCGAGGTCGCCATCGGAGACGGCAAGGATGATGGCGTCGACCTTGTCGGCAATGAGCTTCTGGACCTGCTGCTTCTGCAGCTCGTTGTCGCCCTTGGCATTCTCGGTGACGAGTTTGAGGCCGGATATCGTCTGCCCATGCGAGACGACGCCGTTCAGAAGCGCGGTCCTGAATTTGTCGAGATCGGACATCGAAACCCCGATCGTCTGCGCATTGGCAGCAGAGACCGATATCGCCAAGGCGATGGATGCAAGTGTGGCCGTTTTCATGAATTCCCCTGCGCAATTCGGATAGTGTATGCGTTATTTCAAACTTCGGTTAAATTTTACTTTTCGACGCGAAGCAAAAATTAAGCGCAGGGATATGATCTTGCAGGCGGCAGGGGCGCATTTCCGGCGGCAATCGGCAGGACTTGAAGGACATCGCATCGGACTTGATGCAATGCGCTTAAATCCTTGTACTGATGAACATCAGCGCCCGCCGAAGCCGGAGCCAACGCTGATGCCTTTGTAGATCACCCTCTGCAGCACGATGGCGAGCACGACGCCCGGCAGCATGGAGATCGTCGCACCCGCCATGATGTAGTTCCAGGCGGTGCCCTGCTGTGTCTGAAACAGGGTGAGGCCGAGCGGCAGCGTGGCCTTTTCGAGGCCGCTGGTGGCGATCAGCGGCCAAAGGAAGCTCTTCCACTGCGCGATGAAAGTGAAGAGCGCCAAGAGGCCGATGGCCGGCATGGCAAGCGGAACGATGATCTTGACCAGGATGCGCAGGCGCGAGGCGCCGTCCATCATCGCCGCCTCGTCGAGATCCTTGGGAATGCCGAGGATGAACTGCCGCAGCAGGAAGGTGCCGAAGGACGAGAAGGCGACCGGCAGGATCATGCCGTGATAGGTGTTGATCCAGCCGAGCTTGCTGACGAGAAGGAAGAGCGGGATGACCAGCATCACCTGGGGGATCATCAGCGTGCTGAGAAAGGTGAGGAGCAGTCCTTCGCGGCCGGGAAACCGCAGCCGGGCAAAAGCGTAGGCGGAAAGGCAGGATACCGCGATCACGATCGCCGTGACGCCGCAGGCGACGATGAAGGAATTCAGCAGGAAGGTTCCGAACGGCAGTGAAACGAAGGCGTCGACGAATGTTCCCCATTGATATTCCTCGGGGAAGATGCGGACCGGAACGGCCATCACTTCGGCGTTGGAGCGTACCGCGTTCGATACCATCCAGAAAAAGGGAAAGAGGAAGAGCAACGCGATCAGCGAAAGTCCCGCATAACTGATGAATGTGCCGATGCGCCGCAAGAGGCGGCGCCGATCCGCAGAGACGGAATGCGGATGCCGAGAGGTCGGGTCAATCGTCATAATGCACCCATTTGCGCTGCATGTGGAACTGCAGGATGGTGAGCGCCATGATCATGACGAACATCACCCAGGCGAGAGCCGAGGCATAACCCATCTGGAAATTGGTGAAGCCTTTCTGGTAGATGGCGAAGCCGAGCGTCGCCGTCGCCGAGCCCGGGCCACCACGCGTCATCGCAAAGATCTCGTCGAAGACCTGCAGCGAAGTGATCGCCGTCATTACGGTGGCGAAGAAAATGGTCGGCGAGATCAGCGGCAGGCGGATACGCCAGAAGCGCTGCCAGACATTGGCGCCGTCGATCGTTGCCGCCTCGAGATAGTGCTTCGGCACCAGATCGAGCGCGGCGTTGAACATCACCACGTTATAGCCGACATTTGCCCAGAGGGTGACAAGCACGACCGCCTGCATGGCCCAGGTCGAGCTCAGCAGGAAATTCGGCAGGCCGAGACCGAGCGAACGAATGACGCTGTCGGCCAGCCCGTCCGGCGTAAAGATCAGCAGCCACACCACCGAGGCGGCGATCGTCGGCGTGAAGGTCGGCAGGAAGAAGATCACCCGGAAAATCGCCTTGCCGCGCTTCAGGCTCGATATCCACACGGCAAGCGTCAGCGAGACGATGATATTCACAGCCAGATACTCGACGGCGAAGAACAGCGTGTTGCCCAAAATGGTGTAGAACGCCGGATCGACGGTAAAGAGCTTGATATAATTCTGCAGGCCAACGAAGGACGGCGTCGAGATCAGCTGCCAATTGGTGAAGCTCAGCGCCAGCGACGCCACGATCGGCAGGGCCATGAAAATCATGAAGCCGAGAAAGCTCGGCAGCAGGAACAGCATGGCCGTCTGCGTCTCAGGCTTGAAAAAGCGCCGTGGCTGACTGGGCTGCAACGGAATTTCGGCGACGGCGCTTTGCGACATGTCTTCCTCCATGCGCGGCAGTTCCTGCCGCGACGAGAACCGGCCCACACCCCGAAAACGAAATCGATTTCGGGGGTGTGGCGGCGCTCTATTGTTGCGCGAGGCTCTGGATCGACTCCATTGTCTGCTTGGCGTCGGCGCTGCCGGCGAAGGCCGGTGGGAAATACTGGTTGAAGAGGTTTTCCACCGCCGCCCAGTTGCCGGTGATCACATAGGGTACGGAATGCGCGAGCGAGTAGTCGATGGCCTCGCCGCCATTGGTGATGTCCTTGGCCGCCACCTGATACCAGGAGGATTGCGCCGCCGTGCGCGCCGGCAAGGCGCGCCCTCCCTCGGCAAGATAAGCCAGCGCTTCGGGGCTTGTCAGCACCTGAATGGCCTTCCAGGCCGCATCCTTGTTCTTGCTTGACGTGGAAATACCGAAACCGGAACCTGCGGTGACGGCCGAGAGCTCGCCTTCGGCGCGCGGCAGGGTGGTGAGGCCGATCTTGAACTTGGCCTCACCCTTCATGCCGATGATCGACCAGGGACCGTCGATATACATGGCGATGTTGCCCGAATTGAACCGGCCCTGGACGACATCGCCGGGATCCGCGCCTCCCGAGGGAACCAGCGGCGCGATCTTATCCTTGGCGGCAAAGCCGATCAGCCTGTCGGCGGCGGCAACTGCGCTCGCACTGGTCAAGTCAAGCTCGCCGGCGTCGTTGACGTATTTATCGCCCCAGGCCGCAGCCAGGACCGAATAGTTGGTCGGCGTGATGCCGAAGCCATACTTTCCTTCCTTGGTCAGCTTCTTGGCGGCATCGGTGAACTCGGCAAGCGTCCATCCCGGCTTCGGCAACGGAATGCCGGCGGCTTCGAGGGCGTCCTGGTTATAATAGATGACCCACGGACCGACGTCGTAGGGCAGGCCATAAAGCCGCTTGTCGACGGACATGCCGCCGATGATCGATGGCGTAAAGGCGCCGACGTCGAACTTGTCGGCCGCGATCCGGTCATTCAGAGGCTCGAGCAGCGAATAGAAATTCGGCATGCGCAGCGACTGCATGGACACGATGTCGGCGAGCTGCCCCGATGCCGCCAGCACCGGCAGCCTCGTCCAGTAGTCGACCCAGCCCGTCGTCGTCAGCGTCACCTTGATGTCGGGGTACTTGGCGGTCACCATGTCGGCCAGATGCTGCCAGCTCTTGGTGTCGGCTTCGGAGCCGGTCCACATCTGCCAGGTCAAGTTGACCTGCTCGGCCGATGCGGCTGTGGTAACGAGATTGCCGCCGATTGCGGCTAGAAAAAGCGCCTTCTTCAGAACCTTCATGGGTTTCTCCTCCCTCCATGAATGCAAAGGACACGCGAGTGCGATCGAGCTCACGCCTTGAGCACGATCTCGATCACCGGCACGGTAACGTCCGGGCGCCGGACCGGCAGTTCGAGCGTGATCATGCCTTCCGGCACCATCACGCCGATATTGGAATCCACATCCCTGGTGTGGCTGAGCCAACGCACCTCGCTGGCGTCGTGCAGGAACTGCGCATAGGCAATCCTGTCGGCAAGGCCCTCGATGTGGATGTGGCGATAAGGCCAGTTATAGACATGCAGATAGAGGCGGTTGCCGCGCTGGGTGTAGCGGCAGCCGGCCGGCACCGGAAAATCGGACGGGCCGGCGCCGTAGATGGAGCGCGCGTTGACCTCGATCCAGTTCCGGTAGACCTCCAGCGCGTCGATGGCGCGCGCATCGAACGTGCCGCGGCCGGTCGGGCCGACATTCATCAGCAGGTTGCCGCCGAGCGCGACGGAATCGATGAGCAGCTGGATGATCTGCTCCGGGCTCTTCCAACTATCCTCGTCGCGGTGGTAACCCCAGGAGCCGCTGAAGGTGTGGCAGGCCTCCCAGAGCACGCCCTGACTGGCGATGGCAGGCGCCACGCGCGGCGTATATTGCTCCGGCGTCGTCACGTCGGGCAGCTTGCCCGGCGGCAGATCGAGACGATTGTTGACGATGATTTCGGGCTGCAACTGGCGCACCAGCTCAAGCAGCCGCTCGCTCTCCCAATCGGCGCGCCCTTTGCCGGGCAGGCCGCGATACTCGCGCTGGGGATAGCTGAAATCGAACCAGATGATGTCGATCCGGCCGAAGCCGGTCAAAAGCTCGCGCACCTGTTCGCGCATATAGGCGGCGTAATTGGCGATGTTGCGGCCGGCATTCAGCGCCTCGGCACCCGGATGGTTGCGCAGCGGATGGTGAAGGTCGATCGGAAAATCCGGATGGTGCCAGTCGAGCAGCGAATAGTAGAAGCCGATCTTCAATCCCTCGGCGCGAAACGCCTCGACCAGCGGCGTCAGCAGATCCTTGCCGCAGGGCGTATTCGGCGCCTTGTAATCGGTGACCTTGCTGTCCCAGAGGCAGAAACCCTCGTGATGCTTGGTCGTCACCACGACATATTTCATGCCGGCGAGACGCGCCCGGCGGGCCCATTCCCTGGGATCGTAGAGATCGGGATCGAAATTTTCGAAATAGCGCTGGTAGTGGTCCTCGGTTAGCTCTTCGCGGTTCTTCAACCACTCATGCCGGGCTCCGAGAGCATAGAGACCCCAATGGATGAACATTCCCAGGCGGTCATGGCTGAACCAGGCGTGCTTGTGCGCCCCTCCCGATACCGGATTTTCCGGCTGGCGTTCCGAACTCGTCACAGGTTTCTCCTCCCTGTTTTCCGGCTCGACGTCATATCGAACCGGTTCGGTGACTAATCATCTTGATTGATCCAGCACCTGTCAAGCCAAATTCGTGATCGAAAATTCAAAAACACAAGCCTGGTAAGGCAACCACTTTGAGGCATGGATGTTGCGCCGGCCGATAAAATCGGACATAACAAGACATTAGAACCGGTTCGATAGACATGGCCACCATACGAGACGTAGCGCGCCTTGCGGGAGTTTCCATCTCGACCGTCTCGCTGGCACTCAACAGCCCGAAGCGGGTCGGCGCAGAGACGCTCGAGCGCATTCAGCAGGCGATAAAATCAACAAGCTACCGCGTCGACCCGGTGGCCCAGACCCTGGCGCGCGGACGCAGCTCGCTGATCGGTTTCGTGTCCGCCAATCTCGGCAACATGTTCTTCGGCGACATCCGCCGCGAGATCGAGCACCAGGCGCTCGACCACGGATATTTCGTGCTGATCGCCGACTCATCCGGCAGGGCCGATCTCGAACGGGCACTGCTGGAGCGGCTGCAGGCGCAGAAGATCGCCGGTATTGCGCTGGCGGCCAACGGGCGCGGCGCGGAATACGCAGCCTTCCTGCGCGACTTCAAGACCCCGATCGTGATGTTCGACCAGAAGGTGGAAGGTGCCGAGCGCGATTTTGTCGGCTCCGACAACCCGCTGACCACCACCATCCTGACGGAACATCTGCTGCAGCTCGGCCACCGGCGCATCGGCTTCATTTCCGGCCCCGCCGGCCTGCACACCGCCGACGAGCGCCTGAAGGGCTATATGTACACGATGGCCGGCGCCGGCATGGAGGTCGATCCTTCACTGGTGGTTGAAGGCGGCTACACCAGGACCGGCGGCCACGCACAGGCGATGCGGCTGCTGACCCGCCGCGACCGGCCGACCGCCATCATCGGCGCCAACAACATGATGGGGCTGGCAACCCTGCAGGTGATGCAGGAAATGGGCTTCCGCTGCCCCGACGATGTGTCGCTGGCGATGGTCGATGACGTGCCCTGGAGCAACGTCATCACGCCGCGCATCACCATGGTGGTGCAGGATGCGCAGAAGCTCGGCGAACTGGCCGCGCAGCGTCTTCTGGCGAGAATAGCAAGCCCGGAGAGCGCAGCCCAGCCGCCTGAGGATTTCATCCTGACGCCGAGATTCGTGCGCGGGGAATCGACCAGGCGGCTCTGAGCCGCCTCTCCAACACTCCTCATCAAGGCAAGGGAAGAGGTGTGCCATCGTCGAGGCTGTCGGCCCAAGCTTGGATCGACCGGTGATCGACAACTCTGCCCTGGTCCACATCGGCTAGCGCCTCCAGTGTCCGGCGCCGACGCCTGCGCAGGCAGCGGAACATGCGCGGTCGGCACCTTGATTTCCATCGAAACTCCCGATCATCCCAAGCTGCAGGCAAACAGGGACCATCGCCGCGTGTCCATTGAAAAAGGACGCAATTTGTCATACATGTGTGATGAATCGTGAATTTCGCAATGCCGCGCATTTGGACGGCGTTCGGATCAAGCCGATGCGGGGGTTAGGTGTGGCTATGCAGATGAAGGATCGCAGCAAAGGTTCCGGGTCGTTGGTTTCACAGGTTGGCGAAAGTCTCCGGCAAGCGATCATGAGCGGCCAATATTCTGCCGGCGACAAGCTTCCCAGTGAACATGAGCTGACAGAGACGCACAGCGTCAGCCGAACCGTCGTGCGCGAAGCCGTGGCCGCACTTCGTTCTGACGGTCTTGTCGAGGTGCGCCAGGGAGCAGGGATTTTCGTGATTGGCGCTGATCCCGCGCTTTCCGGGCGGAAGGCCGACAAGGCCCGCGTCGTTTCCGATCTGGAAGTGCTCGAGATCAGAACGCCTGTCGAAATCGAGGCCGCCGGTCTTGCGGCCTTGCGCCGCTCGCCTGCGCAGGAGGAGGCGATTTTCGAATGCCACCGGAAAATCCTCCATTGCATCGAGAGCGATCAATCCATTCGCGAGGCGGATCTCGAACTGCACGCCGCGATCGCCGAAGCCACGAACAACCCGCTGTTCAGGCAGTTCCTGGAATCCCAGGGCTCGGCGATCATCCCGCAGTCCAGGCTGGTCCCGGAAACAAGGACCGCCGAACAGACCGCCTACCGAAAGCTGATCCACAGGGAGCACGAAGCGATCGTCGTCGCCATCTCCGACAGGGACGATCAGGCCGCCCGAAATGCGATGCGCGAGCATCTGGTCGGCAGCCAGGCAAGGTATCGCAACCTGCTGAAGGATCTGCGAAGCTTTACGAGTTGATCGTCGATCCCGGAACCGCCTGGAAGCGTCCGCGACTATTGGCGCGAATTGTCCGCTATTTGTCCGGCGCGCGCATTTTCCCGTGTCATCAAATCGCCGAATATGGCTTCATGATCAACCTGCATGGAGCAAAAAATGTCCGGCCATGATACTGTCCTTCTCGTTATCGACGCCCAAGAGTCATTCAGACAACGCGATTACTGGGATGAAACCCTGGCATCCCCCTACATCGATCGTCAGCAGGCTCTGATCGACGGCGCGGAAGCCGGCGGAATACCCGTCGTCCAGATATTCCATGTCGACGAAAACCCGCCGTTTTCGGAGGCATCCGGGTTCGTCAGGACACTCGCGCCGCTCAGGATCGCGCCGAATGCGACATTCAGGAAAAACCGCCATAGCGCCCTGGTCGGTTCGGGTCTCGACGTGTGGCTGACCGAGAACGGCGTCCGTCGGATCCTCGTCTCCGGCATCCGCACCGAACAGTGCTGCGAGACCACGACCCGCCACGCCTCCGATCTCGGCTATCAAGTCGACTATGTCGGCGAAGCGACCCTGACCTTCCCGATGGCCGACGCCACTGGGCGCACCTGGAGTGCGCGGGAAATCCGCGACCGGACCGAACTGGTCCTGTCAGGCCGTTTCGCTCGGATCACGACCGTCGAACAGGCACTGGCGGGGCGTGGAAAGCCGCTCGCCGCATGACGGACGCCGCGCAGCCCTTCGATATCCCGGTCTTCGTCGTCGTGCCGCCGCGCGTGCTGCTGCTCGACGTGGCCGGCCCGATCGAAGTGCTGCGCAAGGCGAACCTCGAACAGCGCACAGTGCGCTTTACCGTCAGCTATATCGGCCCATCGGCGACGGTCGGCAGTTCGATCGGCCTTGCCGTCACCGGGGTCGCCGCATTGCCGGAACGCCTGCCCGATAGCGCGCTTGTCGTCATTGCCGGCAGCACCGACGCGCCGATGGAAAGCAGCCATCCGCGGGACGAACAGGAGCGCGCCGACCAGGCTGCCATCGTCGCATGGCTGAAGCGCGCCATTCGCCCGGGAATTCGACTGGTCTCGATCTGCTCGGGCGCATTGCTCGCCGCCGAGGCCGGAATGCTCGACGGCCGCGAGTGCACCACCCACCACGGCTGCATGGAGGATCTGATCAGGCTCGCGCCCACAGCGCGCGTCCAAGACAACCGGCTCTATGTCGAGGATGGAGACCGCCTTACCAGTGCCGGCATCACCGCCGGCATAGACCTCATGCTGCATATCGTCGCCGAGGCGGCGGGACATGCCTGCGCGCTTGCGGTGGCGCGATATCTTGTCGTTTATCTCAGGCGTGGCGGCTCGGATCCGCAGCTTTCGCCCTGGCTCGAAGGCCGCAACCATATCCACCCGGTCATTCACCGTGCGCAGGACGCAGTGGTCGCCGACCCCTCTCGGGACTGGTCGGTGGCGTTACTCGCCCGCCTCAGCGGCGCCAGCCCGCGCAACCTCTCACGGCTGTTCAACGAACAGACCGGCATGAGCGTTACGGATTTCGTCAACCGTATGCGTGTCGCTCTTGCCCGCGAGATGCTCGCCGGTTCGCGGTTGGACATGGAGGCCGTCGCGATGCGCGCCGGCTTCGGCTCGGCGCGGCAGCTGCGCCGCGCCTGGAACCGTTTGAATGACGGCCCGCCGAGCGCGGCGCGCTGAAAGCTAGTTGAAAGCTTCGACGTCATAGGAAGTTGGGCAGCATCGTGGAGGAGACACGGGTTAAGGGTGGCGAGACGACGATGCGGCACACCACAAGGAGGAGATTTCCATGCGTTCTTCGCGCAGCCTTTTTCACACCGTCGCTTTTTCCGCGCTTCTCACTGCAGCGTCATTGATGGCGAGCGCAGCCAGCGCAGCCGACAAGATCACCATCATGGTCGGCGGTTATGAGAAGCAGATCTATCTGCCCGCCAAGCTTGCCGAATCCCTCGGCTACTTCAAGGACGAGGGACTTGATGTCGAGCTCCTGAACGAAGCTGCCGGCGTCGACGCCGAAAACCAGCTGCTGGCCGGCGCCGTCCAGGGCGTGGTCGGCTTCTACGACCACTGTGTCGACCTGCAGGCCAAGGGCAAGTTCGTCGAATCCATCGTCCAGTTCAGCCAGGCGCCGGGCGAGGTCGAAATGGTCTCGAGCAAACATCCTGACATCAAGTCGCCGGCCGATTTCAAAGGCAAGACCCTCGGTGTTACCGGTCTCGGCTCGTCCACCAACTTCCTGACCCTCTTCATGGCCTCGAAGGCCGGCCTGAAGCCCGGCGACGTCGTCACCGTCCCGGTCGGCGCCGGCGGCACTTTCATCGCCGCCATGCAGCAGGATCAGATCCAGGCCGGCATGACGACCGAGCCGACGATCTCGCGCCTGATCAAGACAGGCGAAGCCGGCGTGCTCGTCGATATGCGCACGGTCGAATCGACCCGAAAGGCGCTCGGCGGCACCTATCCGGCGGCTTCGCTTTACATGGAAGCCTCCTGGGTCGACGCCCACAAGGAAGAGGCGCAGAAGCTCGCCAACGCCTTCGTCAAGACGCTG
Organism: Rhizobium sp. BT04; assembly: GCF_030053135.1. NCBI lineage: Bacteria > Pseudomonadati > Pseudomonadota > Alphaproteobacteria > Hyphomicrobiales > Rhizobiaceae > Rhizobium > Rhizobium sp. BT04. The sequence continues at coordinate 168,011 of NZ_CP125651.1, forward strand.
AAATACATCAACACGCATTCTGCCGCCGAGATCGCGGACAAGATGCCGAAGGACTTCTACGTCGGCGACAAGGACGGCTACATCAAGGCTCTCGACGAGGGCAAGGGCATGTTCACGCCCGATGGCGTCATGCCGGAAGATGGCCCGAAGACCGTGCTTGCGGTGCTCTCGGAGTTCTCCAAGAACGTCAAGGGCAAGCAGATCGACCTTTCCAAGACCTACACGACGGAATTCGTCAAAAACGTCCAGTAAGGCGTCGCGCCGCTTCCGGCCCAACCGGAAGCGGCCTCCCGATCGATCCATGGGCATTGCGTGCACGCGCCCAAAGGCACGCCTCAGGTATCATCATGCAACATGACAACAATCAGATCCCGGCGATCGAGCTGGTCAACGTCAGCCGCCGCTTCGTCTCGCCGACCGGCAAGTCCCTTACCGCCTTGCGCGATTTCAACATGACCGTCGCACGTGGCGAGTTCGTCGCCGTCGTCGGCCCGACCGGCTGCGGCAAGTCGACGACACTCAACCTTGTGACGGGCCTCGCACGCCCGAGTGCCGGCGAAGTCCGGCTGATGGGCGGCCCGATCACCGGCATCGACCCGCGTGTCGGCTTCGCATTCCAGACCGACGCACTCTTTCCCTGGAAGAACGTCATCGACAACGTCATGGCCGGGCCGCTGTTCCGTGGCAAGTCACGCACCGAAGCGGAAAAGAGCGCCCGCGACTGGCTTGCCCGTGTCGGCCTTTCGAAGTTTGTCCACCACTATCCCCACCAGCTTTCCGGCGGCATGCGCAAGCGCGTCTCGTTGGCGCAAACCTTCATCAACGAGCCGGAAATCCTGCTGATGGACGAGCCCTTTTCGGCGCTCGACGTGCAGACCCGCACCGTCATGCACGAGGAGCTGTTGAAGCTGTGGGCGGAGCGTAAGGCCTCGGTGGTGTTCGTGACTCACGACCTCGAGGAGGCTGTCGCACTCGCCGACAAGGTCTATGTTTTGACGGCCGGCCCAGCGACGGTCAAGTCGGTCTACACGATCGATCTCCCCCGCCCCCGCGTCGTCTCGGAGATCCGCTACGAGCAGAGCTTCATCGACTACTGCAAAACGATCTGGGAGGACCTCCGCCAGGAGGTCGAGACCAGCTACCGCCGCGCCAGCGAAGCGGCCTGAGGGAGGATATCATGGCACACACCACGTTCGAGGCCGGTTCGGCCACGCTGTTTCGCCCGGGCACCTCAGACGCCGAGATCGAAGCCTCCGCACTGAAGGCGATACGGCGGCGCAACACGCTCGTGCGCTTCTGGCAGATCGCCATGCTGGTCTTCGTCATCGGCATGTGGGAGCTCTCCTCCAACATGCAGTGGATCGACCCGTTCTTCTACTCAAGCCCGAGCGGTGTTCTTCAGCGCCTCTACGAATGGGCGACCGAGGGCACGACGGAAGGGTCGCTCTGGTATAATCTGTGGGTGACGATGGAGGAGGCGCTGATCGGCTTCTTCGCGGGCTCGATCACCGGCGTCTTCGTCGGCATCGGCCTTGGCCGCAACCGCTTCCTGTCTGATATTTTCTCCGTCTACATCAAAGCGATCAACTCGATCCCGCGCGTCGTTCTTGCCCCAATCTTCATCATGATCATGGGTCTCGGCCTGCCGTCCAAGGTCGCGCTCGCCTTCATCATGGTGTTCTTCGTCGTCTTCGCCAATGCCTTCCAGGGCGTGCGCGAGGCCGACCGCAACATGATCGCCAATGCCCGCATCCTCGGCGCCTCGGACTGGCAGGTGACCCGCACAGTGGTGATCCCCTCGGCGATGAGCTGGATCTTCGCCAGCCTGCACGTCTCCTTCGGCTTTGCAATCATCGGCGCGATCGTCGGCGAATTCGTCGGCGCCCGCTTCGGCATCGGCCAGCTCATCTCGATCGCCAAGGGCACCTTCGATGCCGCCGGCATGTTCGCGGCCATCCTTCTCGTCATGGTCGTCACGCTTGTTGCGGAATACATCATGACATTGATCGAGAACCGCCTTGCCAAGTGGCGTCCGCAGCAGCACCTCGATACGCAGTAATCAAATCCGCCTCCTCCCAAGGCAGATCGAAGAGAAGGCCGGGCTCTATGCCCGGCCTTCTCTCATTTAATGCACTTAGACCGGCGCCCGCCGTTCAGAAACCCGGGGCGCCCTCACACCGCTGTAAGAGCGCGCCTGACTACCGCTATCACATCGTCCGGATGGCCGGCCTGAAAAGGTGTTCGCCGTTTCCGAACGCGGGCTCTTCGTCAATTAGCGGGGTTCGCCCGCCCGTCGGCATTGCCTTATTTCATTCGATCCACACGCGGTCATCAAGCAGCAATGCCGTTACGAATAGCGACGCGCGAGTGATCTGAGCTATCGACAATTTTAAACAGACTCACCAAATCGGTAAGTTGCTTTGTCCTTGCGCGAAGATCGGATGCGGCGCCTGTCGTCTCTTCGACCATTGCTGCGTTCTTCTGAGTAACCGTATCCATCTGGACAATCGCTGAGTTCACGTCAGCTAAACCGGTAGCTTGCTCCTGCGCGGCCGTCGCGATTGCTCCTATTAGGCTATCGATTTCGTTGACCTTGCTTACAATAACACCCAAAGTCTGGCTTGTGTTTTCGACAAGTTTGACCCCGTGCTGTACCTGTTCTGAACTCGCTGCAATGAGGCCACGGATTTCCTTGGCGGCTTCGCCCGAACGTTGCGCGAGCGCGCGTACTTCCGAAGCGACAACGGCGAATCCTTTCCCCGCGTCCCCCGCACGCGCAGCTTCGACACCGGCATTGAGCGCGAGCAAGTTTGTCTGAAAGGCGATTTCATCGATAACCGCGGTAATCTGACTGATTTCTTGGGAGCTTTTCGCAATCTTGCTCATGGCGTCTTCCGCATGGCTCATGATCTCCCCGGAACGGGCAACATCGGCTTTCGTCGCTGATGCTACCTCATTTGCCTGCCTTGCATCCTCCGATGTACGCCGGACTGTCGTGGTGATTTCCTGGATAGCGGCCGCGGTCCTTTCGATAGAATTCGCCTGCTGCTCCGTACGACGAGAAAGATCTCCTGATGCCGTTGCGATTTCCTCGGTCCCGGTGCGGATTTCTTCGGCTGCGGCGCTTATGCGATACATGGCGTCCAACAGCTCTTCCGTCGCACCATTAAAGTTCTGCTTGGCATTCTCACTCTTCGCAGGAAACTCCGCCCGGATGCGGTACGTCAGATCTCTATTGGCAAGAGCGGTAAGCGCGTCACTGAGAGTTGCCATGGAGATCCTGTCCGCTTCAGCTTCAGACTCCTTGTGTCGACGATCAAATTCTAGGCGCTCCTTCTCCGCAGCGGCGGAAATTTCAGAAAAAAAGTGATACATCGCGACCGACACATCAGCGAAGATCGACTTCAGCAGGCTTCGAATGAGTTCGCGGCGTTTGTTTGCAGTTTTCCATTTCGTGGCGTCGATCAATGTGATCGTGAGTTCCGCCGCATAGCTTGCGTAGCCCGGCGACAGATAGGCGGGATACTCGACCATCTGAGCGATGTTTCGAGCAATCGTTGCCTGTTCGGTAAAATATGCCTCTGAAAAATCTCCGGTGGCGATACGCTGGAACTTGCGCAACTCTTGCTGAAAGAGTTCCTCGGGAAGTTCTTTGAAATTCGGATCGACGGAGCGGTATGCGCAACTAAGTACATGGCGCAAATTACTCTGAATAAGGTCTCTGACCTCAGTTCCAACTCGCTTTTGCGCGTCGGTCCATCGCTGAATTTGATCTTCAATCTTTTTCATCTTGCACCATATCGTTTTAAGTATACCAGCTCTCGTATCTGCACCCCACCCGTCCCGTAGCTGTCCGAGACACAAACTTCGGGTTAGGGCAAGTAAGAATATGTCAAGGTAAACAAATCCCTACCTTTTTTCTGGCGGGTGCACTTGCTTGCAAGATGCGGATAGGCCTGCGGAAAATGGATAGACATTTTCGCATAGCGAAAGCGCTCATTCTTCTCCTACAATAAGTTCATCGCGAAGATGAGCAGCTAAAAGCCGACAGCAGACTGTTGAGACCTTCATGTCGCGGCCAATCCGAGGCTGTCGCTGCTCAATTGTGAGAATATTTTCAAGGCCCGAAGGTGCAGCTCAACGTCACCGGCCCTTCCTGGCATTTCTGCGGCTCGGCACAAGCAAGGGCGATTGCCGATCAAAGTTCAGCTCGTCAGGAGCTGGCTGGCGGAATCGACGATCCCGCGTGTGATTTCTCTGACCGAAGGCGGAAGCCCGGTTCGCGGACTTCATCCATAACTGTAGGGCGCGCTCCCCTCCCCAAGCCGGGGAAACGACCGTTGAAGCCGCGTCATAAAAATCGAGATCTGCAAAATGGCGCAGGTTACGATATGGATGATCTGAGTCGGCACGCTTCGGATGAACCTGCTGAGCGGCGGCTATGTTCGAAGTCTCGGCAAGCCCCACAATCGCATCAGTTCTGCTGGAGCTGAGATTTCTGCTTGAACCACGAAAGGGTCTCCGGATAGTCGCGACGTAGAGGTACTGCGCTTCTTAATTGGCAGCCCGTGGCCCATGTTGCTGATTGAATAAAGCGCCACCTTCATCTTGCCCGCCACCTTCCACGACTTCAAACTGCCCCAAGGCTTTTCCTCGACACGTCCGCTGGTTTCGTTAATGCGTCGGACTTCAAGCCACTGAGCAACACAGGCCAGCGCATTTACGGGATTGACAATCCTGTCGTCCCTTCCCTGCCACACGGTTATCGCGGGCCACGACTTGGCATCTGTGGGAAGCTCGGTGACAGGTAGTCCCCATCCGCCGGCTGGCGGCGTTGCACCCGCCTTCATCGCGCGCAGAGCGGACAGCGCATCACGGGCAGATCCGAAGGGCATGCCAGCGATGATCGCGGCGCCAGCGAAAAGTTCAGGATAATTCGCAACGAGCGCGCCCGTCATCGCCCCGCCGGCGGACAGCCCCGCGACGAAGATCATCGAACGATCTATCCGATGTCGTCCGCATGCGTGCTCGATCATCTGCTTGACTGAAAGCACCTCGCCGCGGTCTCGGGCGACGGCGCTCGGCCGGAACCAGTTGAAGCATCCTTGCGGATTGTTGGCCCTCCGCTGCTCTGGATAAAGGAGAACAAAACCTCGCTCTTTGGCGAGCGCGGAGAAGCCGGCTGCGACATCTAAGCTTTCGGGAGACTGACGGCAGCCATGAAGCAACACGACAAGTGCAGGGTTCTTCGGTAGCCGGGTCGCAGGTACGAAAGATTTCATGATCAGGCGGCCAGGATTGCTTCCGAACCCGGCCGTTTCGACCAAAACGGTTTTTGGAGGACGGGGTGTTGATCTCGTACGGTTCGGTTTGCGTTGCGGCGCTTTGAAAGCTTTCTCAATCAGCCTGCTGATTTTTTTCTGGGCTTTGAAAGCCCTTGAGAGCGATTTGCCGAAACTGAACTTCATACGCCTACGGTCTCAAGCCGCGACAAGAGTGTCCGGAGACCCGGCTGCGCGGCATCGCGGACAGCGTCCTTCAGCAGGAACCACTGCGTCTTGCGGATGCCTTTCTCCGGAAACGTGCTGGCGACCTTCGACACCTTCAGAAGATGAACCGCGACAGTGTAACGGTTCGTGCTGGCGTCCTTCTGATACGTGAAGCTGCCGAAGGGCGTGCTGTCGACGACGCCGATGATGCCCGCCTCCTCGAACGCCTCCCTCAAGGCAGCCGCGCTACTCAGCTCGCGGCCCTCGATATGCCCTTTCGGGACACCCCATCGGCCGTTGCGACGGCTGCCTATGAGGAGGACCTCAAACCGTCCCTTCCGATCTCGCCGGTAGCAGATGGCGCCTGCCTGCGCGACGTCGAGACTGACGACATCGTTAGAAACTTCGTTCTGGGCAGCGTCTTGAAGCATGGGCGTCCTCCCATTTCGAGCCTCGCAAAATAGAGTGGCGACACCGGCGAGTCCAGTCGACCGCTCTGGGTGCGACACGCATGATCCGGCAACTGCGTTGATATCGCCCAATCAAACCTGGAGTACATCTTCCCAAATTCAACTCAAGCCCGAGCTGCCTGGTAAAGCCCGCGTCGCGCTGCGTCGGTTGCGTTCGGCGTTCTCACTCTTCAAGCCTTTGCTTCCGGGCGCTGAGCCGCCACTGCTGAAGGATGAATTGCGCTGGCTCTCGGGCGTGCTGGATGTGCTGTTATCGCCCGCTGGCGCAAATCCATCGAATAAGATCGACCCATCGAACAAACCTCCGCAGCTGTCCAATTCAATCTGATTTGCGCCAAAACTGAATCCCGATTCAAGGAATTAGCAACACAGTCTAGTCTAAGCGAGCGGAAGCCGCACCGTCACGACGAGCCCACCGCCTTCCGCATCGTCGAGCGACACCGAACCTCCGGCCCCTTCGACGACTTCCCGAACGATCGCAAGCCCCAGGCCGCTCCCTTCGGCTTCGGTCCCCATGATCCGGTAGAAGCGTTCGAAAACCTGCTCGCGCTCGCCGCTCGGAATACCCGGGCCATTGTCCTCGACGGTGACGACGGCACTGCCGTTCGCCTGCCCGACCGCGACAGTCACCCGTCCATCGGCGCCGATATAGCGGATGGCGTTGTCTATAAGGTTGACCAGCATCTCACGTAGCATCGTGCCATCGCCCTCGACGATGACGGGGCGATCCGCTTCCAAGCCAAGATCGATGTTGCGCCTGAGCGCCTCTTCGGCATGCGCTTCCAGGATCTCGCGGGCAGCCTTGCTGAGGTCGGTCGTATCGCTGCGCGGACGGCGGCTTCCGGGCTCGGCCCGCGACAAGGTCAGGAGCTGGCTGGCGAGGCGCGAAATCTGCTTCGTGCTGGTGCGCAGGGCGAAAAGCGCTTCGTCGCGGCGTGCCGCATCGCCTTCGCGGGCCGCCACGCTCGCCTGCGTCGAGATCAGCGCCAGCGGCGTTCTGAGTTGATGGGCAGCATTCGATACGAACCGCCGCTGTGCTGCCATCTGGTTCTGGACGCGCTCCATATAGTCGTTCAGCGCCTGGACGAGCGGCCGTAATTCGCTCTGCACCATCTCGGGCGGCAGCGGATCAAGACGATTGCGCCCGCGCTGGCGCACGGCGTCCCGCAATCGCAGAGCCGGCGCCAAGCCGCGCTGAAGCCCGAGGATGGTCACCAGGCTGGCGACGAAGACCAGCACGAACTGCTTCGAAAAATCAGAAAGCCACAGCTGCCGTCGCATCGCATACTGGCTGTTATGCGTCACGGCGACAGTCACCGAGATCGTGCCGTCATCGGGAAGGCCGACGACGGGATGGTCGAGCATTAGAACGCGCACACCGGCGCCATGGAAGGTGCGATCCTCACCCGCCCGCTGGACAGCCGGCAATGGCAAATCGGGAAGACCGCTCACCAGGCTGCCCCAGGCGGTGATCACCTGGTAAGATACCCGGTCGCCGAAACCCGTATCGAACATTTCGAGCGCGGCCGGCGGCACATCCACCTGAACATTGCCGCCCTCGTCGACGCGGACGGCCTCGGCGATGACGCGAGCCGAGGCCAGAAGGGTTCGATCCGTCACCAGCTTTGCTGTCGCATCCGCCGTCCAGAAGCTGTCGTAAAGATTGAAGCCGATCGCCCCGAACAGGGTCAGCAGCACCCAGCAGAGCAACTGTACCCTCAGGCTCTGGCTGAGCCGCGCGATCGTGGCGCCCAGCTTTGTGACGAGGCTACTGGACATGTCTGAGGAGATAACCGAGCCCGCGCAACGTCGCTATCTGAACCGAACTGCTCTCGAGCTTCTTTCGGAGCCTGTGCACGTAGATTTCGATGGCGCTCGGATCCGCCTCGTCGTCGAAACCGAACACGCTTTCGGAAAGAGCGGCTTTCGAGATCGTGTTGCCGAGTTTCATGACAAGCTGTTCAAGAACGGCATATTCGCGCGGCGTCAGTTGCAGCGGTTCGCCTGCGACGAAAAACTGCCGCGTCCCACCGGAGAAACGCAGGTTGCCGACTGTGATCTCGGACGATGCCCGATCCTGGCCGCGGCGAACCACAGCACGAATCCTCGCTTCGAGCTCGGCGATTTCGAAAGGTTTGGCGAGATAGTCGTCGGCGCCGCTGTCCAGCCCCGCCACACGGCCGTCCAGGCTCGCATTCGCGGTCAGGATGATGACCGGCAGCTTGTTTCCCGACTGCCTCAATCGCTTCAAAAGCGTCAATCCGTCAAGCTTGGGCAGCGCGAGATCGAGGATCATCGCGGCATATTCCGCCACCTTGAGCATATGTTCCGCGTCTTCGCCATCATGGGCAATGTCGATAGCGTATTGAGCCTGCCGCAGGGCCTTGCCCAGCCAAGCCGCCAGATCCTTGTTGTCCTCCACCACAAGCAGTCGCATCCGACCTCCTTAGCATGTGCAGAGGGCTGGGCGGAAGCACGTCCGCAGGGTCATAAATTGAGAGGAAGAGCGGCCAGCCCGGACTTGTCTTCGGCCGCAACTGCGACATCGAGGTCTCCGCCGCCCGGCACTTCCGTTCCCCAGATCTCGATCTGGGTCAGCGCCGGAAAGGGCGAGGCATCCTCGGCCTTGATCAGGCCATGCAATTCCACCCATTCGACGATGCAGGGTTCTATGGAAAAGCTCTGGGCAGCACCTGATTTCACCAGCGGAAAGCGGGAGGTCCTGCCGCTCGAGAAAGTGACGCTGGCCTCATTCCACCAGGAATCATGCGGGAAATCGGCCCGCAGGTAGAAGACGATCTCGTCGATGCTGACCGGTCGGCCGAATTCCAGCTTCAGCGCCGCCTGCGGATCGCGATTGATGCCCCAGCTGGTATAGGGCCAGAAGCCGTGATCGTCGTTGGCCTTCTCGCCATCGATCGCATTGCGCGCGGCAAAGGCCGCTTCGCCCCGGGTCTCAACATTGGCGCGCGCATGCGGAAACAGCGCTCGGTTGGCATGGTCGTCCCAGGGGTTGAAAGCGAGATTGCGTCGACGGGCAATCTCGTCGGGCCGCGCGCTTCGCGCCGAAAGCCGGTGGATATCGCCCCTGAAAGCATTCGGCGAATAGGGCTTGCGCTTGTCGCCGAAGGGCACGGCGAGCTCATAGGCGCATTCCTTCATATAGACCAGGCCGGGTTGGATCGCGCCGTCGAGAGCGAGGAAGATATGTCCGGGCTCGGAGGCCTCCACCACCACGCGATCGCCTTCGCGATAGCTCTGTCGATAAACCAGGAAGGTCTCGTCCCGCCCTGTGGAGCTTGCCAGCACCAACCCATCGGCATCCACGATCTTCAGCGCCAATTCCATGCTCGCCCTCCTCAGACGATCTGCAATCTCAAAAGCTTGGCGATAAGCGGCACGCGCAGACGGAAGAGTTTTTCCGGCCAGGCCGATCTCAGCCTGATGTCATTCACCTCGATCTGGTCGATTTCGATCGAGCCGGCGCCCTCGACGAAGATGCTGCCGAGATCGGCGAGATCGATCCTCTCCGATGTGATGGTCGGCGCGAGGCACGTCATCAGCGACAAGACCGCCGGTTTATCCCCGTCATGAGCGTCTGTGATTTCGACATGGCGGCCGCGCAGCAGGGAAACGGCACGGCGATAGCTGCGGACTTCCGCTTCCGGGGGATAGGCGCCTGAAATCTCGAGCGATATGCGCGCGCTGTCCTCGCCGAATTCGACCTCGACATCGCGCGCGCCGAAGGTTCCGCCGGCCGATTGCATTACGCCTTCGAAGGTCGGCAGGTTGTGATAAGCCGACTGCATCGTCCATATTTCGTAGCGCCGCGGCGAGAAGGTCTTGGCCGTATAGGTCTCGACGCCGACATCAATCAGCAAGGGTCGTCCGTCTTTGTAGAGTGTCACGCTGCCGACATCGTTGTGATTGTGACCCTCGCCATTGTTGCCGCCCTTGACCGCCAGGGAAAACTGACCGTCGCGGGCGACGAACAGGCCGATGCCGGGATAGAAGATGCCGCGCGGGGGTTCCGGACGCGTCTTCGCCACGGCAAGCGTTCCGACCAGCAATTCCTGGACGCGATACCAGAGGTTCCATTCCCCGGGCAGGTGCGGACTATCCGCTGTCGCCCTGTCGGCTGCCGCAAACTCCGCCAGCCTCTCGGAGCCGACCGCCTTTCCTAACAGATATTCGCGTGCGCTGCAGGGCTCGACCACGGCCGAGGAATCCGCGAAGTTGAAATAATAGTGGCCGGCCACGTGCATGTCGGCAATATATTCGGCCATGTTGCGGATCTTCGGCTGCCGCCAGATTTTGTCGAACAGGCCGGGCGCCGCATGATCCAAAACGGTCAGCGCGCCGTGAAGGCAGAGCGCGGCATGGCGGTAATAGACGACACCCTCCTCGCAGGCCCCGTCCTCGGCATAGTCCTTGAGGAATGCATCGAGGCTGCCGAGCGCTTTTTCGACGACGGCGCGACGCGTCGGCTGATCGGTCTGCAGCGAGAAGGTCGTCAACAGGACGTTCTGGCTTATCCAGGCCGTCCAGTTATTCATCCTCTCCTCGCCGCGGCCCATCCACCAGGAATGCCGGCCGAGATAGGGTGTAAGGATGCGAGCCTCGATCTCGCGCTTCACGCGCGCCGAAATCTCAGAACTGATGCCGTCAAGCTCGTCGCCGAGCAGGGCAACGACGGTGGCAAGCAGGGCAGCGGTTTCGGCGGCGAAAAGATCGACAACCGGCTGCGAACTGTCGGGCAGCGGCAGCCGCGCACCGCTGCGCTCATAGGCATTGTGCGCCGGAAGCTGCCAGCCGCTCTCCTCCGCGATCAGGAAGATACCGTCGACAATCCCAGGCAGGAACCGTCCACCCGCTTCGACAAGTTCGCCCAGCACCAGATCGTTGAGCATTCGGCGCCGCGAGAAATAAAGCGCCTCGAAACGCGAGCGGTTGCCGGTCTCGGTATACTCCCGGTAATCGGCGGCTGCGATGAGGGGCCAGGCCCGCGCAAGGGTGGCTTCGGCCGCGCGCACGACCACATCCCGCGTCGCCTGCGGCACGGAATTCCATCTGGCGCGATCGGAGCAGACGGCTCCCGGCGTGAAATCACCCAGGATGTCCGGCAATTCCCCTGAAATCTCGCTGAACATGTCCCTCCCCGCACCGGAAAGCCTCGACAGGCGCTTGGCTTAGATTTCCCACCTATCATATGTTTTCGGCGTACGCCATAAAATTTGTATGATCTATTCAGAACTTGTTTGACCAATACCGGAGATGTGCTATGTCGTGAGCAGGAGGAAGTTGGCGGTATTCGGCCGCCCGGATGTTCCGGATTGAGGATCTGGGAATCTCCGCGAGCCGTCAGCTGCAGAATGTTCGCCCAGGAGGAAGCACCGGTGTCCATATCGAATTCGGTCATCGCCAGGGATGGCGCTCCGGCAATTTCCAGCCGGAAAGTCACCGCCCTGTCCAAGCGCCAGCGCAAGCTGCGCAATGCGCTCGTCGCCTATTCCTTCATCGCGCCGAATTTCATTGGTTTCGCCGTCTTCACGCTCGGCCCGATCCTCTTCGCCTTCGCGCTTGCCTTCATGCATTGGGACGGCTCGAATGCGATCACATTCGCCGGGCTGGATAATTTCTGGCGCCTCTTAGAGGACAAGGCGTTCATCGCCGCGTTCTGGAACACGGTCATCTATACGGTCGCCTCGGTGCCGGCGACGCTGCTGTGCGCGCTCGGCCTCGCCGTTCTCCTCAACCAGAAGATCGTGGGACGGAATTTCTTCCGCACCGCGATGTTCTTCCCCTATGTCGCCTCACTGGTGGCCGTCGCCGTCGTCTGGAACATGATCTTCAATCCCGAGATGGGGCCGGTGAACATGATCCTCTACACGCTCGGCCTCGATCCCAAGAACATGCCGGGATGGGCCGCCGATCGCCATTGGGCGATGGTAACGGTGATCCTCTTCGGCATCTGGAAGAACATGGGTTACTACATGGTCATCTATCTGGCCGGCCTGCAGGGCATCAATGCGGAGCTCTACGAGGCGGCCGATCTCGATGGCGCCAATTCCTGGCAGAAATTCATCCATGTCACCGTGCCGCAGCTCGGACCGACCACTTTCTTCGTCACCGTCATGCTGACGATCCAGTCCTTCAAAGTGTTCGACCAGATCTACATGATCACCCAGGGCGGCCCCGGCACCTCGACGCTCGTTCTCGTCTACCACATCTATAACGAGGCCTTTATTTCCTGGGATCTCGGTTATTCCAGCATGGTTTCGCTGGTGCTTTTCTTCCTCGTGCTCGCCGTCACGGTCTTCCAGTTCCGGCGCCAGAGGGAGGACGAGGCATGAGGATCGCCGGACGCAAGGTCACTCTCAAAACGGTCCTTCTCTATGCCATCGTCATCACGGTGACGCTGGTCATGCTGATGCCCTTCGCCTGGATGCTTTCGGCGTCGCTGAAGCTCAGCCGCGACGTCTTCGCCTTTCCGATCGAGTGGATACCGTCCGAGCCGCAATGGCAAAACTATGTGGATATCTGGACGAAGATCCCGCTCGCCCTTTTCATCTACAACACCTCGAAGCTGACGATCATCGTTACGCTGCTGCAGCTGCTCACCTCCAGCTTCGCCGCCTACGCCTTTGCCAAGCTGAATTTTCCTTACAAAAACACGCTGTTTCTCGGCTATATCGCCACCATCGCCATGCCCTGGCAGGTCTACATGGTGCCGCAATTCCTGCTGATGCGCGAGTTCGGCCTCAACAACACGCATCTGGCGCTGATCTGCCTGCAGGCTTTCACCGCTTTCGGCGTCTTCCTGATGCGGCAGTTCTACATGTCGATCCCGACCGAGCTTTGCGAAGCGGCCCGCATCGACGGCATGAACGAGTACCAGATCTGGGCGCGCATCATGCTGCCGCTCTCCAAGCCCGCGCTCTCGACGCTGACGATCTTCACCTTCGTCACCACCTGGAACGATTTCCTCGGGCCGATGATCTATCTCACCAAGACCGAGCTGAAGACCGTCCAGATCGGCCTGCGCATGTTCATCTCGCAATATTCGGCCGAATACGGGCTGATCATGGCGGCCTCCGTCGTCGCCCTCATCCCGGTTCTCGTCGTCTTCCTCTCTCTCCAGCGCTTCTTCGTCGAGGGCATCGCCTCGACGGGACTGAAGGGTTAAATCCCATGAACGCCGTTTCCTCAGTCGCCCCGCAACCGATCACCGATGAGGAAGTGAAAGCCGCGCTCGATCTTGCCGTCGAGCAGGTCAGGCGCAACCTCCCCGAATTTACCCATGCGTCGCAGAACCATTCGAGCGTCGGTAATTTTTATCCCGCCGTGGTAAACGACCAATGGACCGCGGGCTTCTGGCCCGGAGAGCTGTGGCTTGCTTTCGAGCATAGCGGCGATCCGGTCTTCCGGCAGGCCGCGCAGGTCCAGGTCCAGTCGTTCCTGCATCGGATCGTCAATCGCATCGAGACCGACCATCACGATATGGGCTTTCTCTATTCGCCCTCGTGCATTGCCGCCTGGAAGCTCGTAGGAGACGAGGACGGCCGCAGGGCCGCGATCCTCGCTGCCGATCAACTGATCGAACGCTTCCAGCCGATCGGCCAGTTCATCCAGGCCTGGGGCCACAAGGGCAAGGCGGAGGAATACCGCTATATCATCGACTGCCTTTTGAACCTGCCACTGCTCTACTGGGCAAGCCGCGAGACCGGCGATCCGAAATACCGTGAGATCGCGCTCACCCACGCCCGCACCACGCTCGCCAATTCGGTGCGGCCTGACGATTCCACCTACCACACCTTCTACATGGACCTAGTGACCGGCGCGCCGGTGCGCGGCGCCACCAAACAGGGCTACCGGGACGACAGCGCCTGGGCGCGCGGCCAGGCCTGGGGGATATCAGGCATGGCGGTCTCCTATCGCTATGAGCGGATCGAGGAATATCGCCAGACTTTCGACCGGCTGCTCACCTTCTATCTCAACCGGCTGCCGGCCGACATGGTGCCCTATTGGGATCTGGTTTTTTCGGACGGCGACGGCGAGCCGCGCGACAGCTCGTCGGCGTCGATCACCGCCTGCGGCCTGCTCGAAATGGCCGAGCTCGTCGAAGCCGAAGCCGCCGAGCGTTACCGCACCCTGGCGCGGCGCATGATGAAGAGCCTTGCCGATCACTATGCGGTTAGGGATTCCGCGATCTCGAACGGCCTGGTGCTGCACGCCACCTACTCGAAGAAATCGCCGTTCAACACCTGCCGCGGCGAAGGCGTCGATGAATGCGTCTCCTGGGGAGACTATTATTACATGGAAGCTTTGACGCGGCTGTCGCGGCGCTGGTCTTCCTATTGGTGACGTCAGGAGGACCCGATGGCCAGCATTTCGCTTAAAGAGCTGAACAAATCCTACGGCGCGCTCACCGTCGTCCACGATATCGATCTGGAGATCGCCGACAAGGAATTCATCATCCTGGTCGGTCCCTCCGGCTGCGGAAAATCGACGACGCTCAGGATGATCGCCGGCCTTGAGGAGATCTCCGGCGGCGAACTCAAGATCGGCGGCGACGTCATGAACGACGTCCCCTCCAAGGACCGGGATATCGCCATGGTCTTCCAGAACTATGCGCTCTATCCGCATATGACCGTCTACAAGAACATGGCCTTCGGCCTGCAGCTGAGGAAAGTCTCGCGCGATTTCATCGATAAGCAGGTCCAGGATGCTGCCAAGATCCTCGACATCACCCATCTCCTCAACCGCAAGCCGAAGGCGCTTTCGGGCGGCCAGCGCCAGCGCGTGGCGCTCGGCCGCGCCATGGTGCGCAATCCCGCCGTCTTCCTCCTCGACGAGCCGCTGTCCAACCTCGACGCCAAGCTGCGCGGCACGATGCGCTCTGAGATCACCAAGCTGCACAAGCGCCTCAACGCCACCTTCATCTATGTCACCCACGACCAGGTGGAAGCGATGACCATGGCCGACCGGATCGTCGTCATGAAGGACGGGCACATCCAGCAGGTCGATACGCCGCAGAATCTCTACGACCGTCCCATCAACATGTTCGTCGCCGGCTTCATCGGCGCGCCGCAGATGAACATGCTGCCCTCGACCATCCTGCGCCGAGGCGACGGCTATGTCGCGGTCTTCGATGGAAGGGAACTGCCGCTGCCCGATCATTTCGACAAGAGCAGGATCGCGCCTTACGAGGGTCGCGAACTGGTGCTCGGCATCCGCCCGGAGAATTTCCACGAACTGCCGCCGGCCGACATTCCGGCCGAAAACCTGGCGCCGCTGAAGGCGGTGGTCGAACTTGCCGAACCGATGGGCTCGGAAGTGCATCTGAACATGATAGCCGGCGGGCGCAATCTCATTGCCCGTGTGTCGCCGCGCTTCCGGCCTGATATCGGCGAGGAGGCGACGCTGGTCGCCGACATGAGCGTTGCGCAGCTGTTCGACAAGGAAACGGAACGCTCGATTCTTTACTGAGCGCCGAGGGAGACGGCCATGCAGTGGTTGCGGGATATGTGGACGAAGGAGGGGCCGGGCATTGCCAAGGATGCGCCGAAGAGGACCGGTCTTGCCTTGTTCGCCGAAATCCTCGTCCGCGAATGGTGGGAGATGGTCAAGCTCAACATCCTGTTCATCGTCGCCAGCCTGCTCGTGGTGACGCTGCCGGCAGCTCTCGTCGCCATGGCCCGGGTCTCGGTGGCTTTGGTGGAAGATCGCAACACCTATCTCCTCAGGGACTTCACGGACGCTTTTCTGCGCTACTTCTGGCGCGCCACCGCCTGGGGCCTGGCGTTGGGTGGCGCCCTCGCAATCGGCATCCATGCTGTCGTCACCTATGCCGCCGGCGCGCGCGACAACCTGTTGCTAAGCGCGCCGCTGGCGATTGCCCTCGTCGCCACCGCCTTCGTCGCGGTTCTTGCCTGCCATCTCATCGTTCTGATGGTGATGCGCGATCTGCCGGCGTTGCGGCTCCTGCGCCTCGCCGCGCTCGCATCCGTCATCCGTCCGCTCCCGGCGCTTGCAGCACTCGCCGTCGTCGCCAGCCTCTGGCTGGCGCATATCCTCTTCTATCCGGTGTCCGTGTTCATGCCGGCAACCTTCAATTTTTCACTCGGAATGTTCGCCGTCGCATTCGGCGTCCATCGGGCGACGGTGCTGGTTCTGGACCTGCCAGAGGCAATGCAGCCGCACCGGCGCTTCATAAAATAACGAATCCACAGACGATCCAGGGAAGGAGAACGGGAATGTATTTGGATAAATTCGGGAGGACGATGAAACTTGCCTTGGCAGGTTTCACCTTGGCCGCGACAACGGCCGGCGCAGCACTTGCCGAGGACGCCGTGACGCTCAAATGGGCTTTGTGGGACTGGGACAAGACCGCCTACTACAAACCGTTGATCGAGGCCTATCAGGCCAAACATCCGAACGTGAAGTTCGAGCCGATGGACCTCGGTTCGCAGGACTATCAGCAGATGATTTCGACGCAGCTGACCGGCGGCTCGAAAGACATCGACATCGTCACCATCAAGGATGTGCCGGGCTACACCAACCTGGTGCGCGCCGGCAATATCGCCGATCTCAGCAGCTTCGTGACCGAGCAGAAGATCGATCCGGCGCCCTATGGCGGCCTGATCGAGGAACTGACCATCGACGGCAAGATCTATTCGCTGCCGTTCCGCTCCGACTTCTGGATCGTCTACTACAACAAGGACATATTCGATAAATCAGGCGTCCCCTACCCCACGAATGACATGACCTGGGCTCAGTTCGACGCGACCGCCGAGAAGCTTACGGGCGGCATGGGCACCAACAAGACCTATGGCGCGCTGCTGCATACCTGGCGTTCGACCGTCCAGCTGCCCGGCATCCTCGACGGGAAACACACGCTCGTCGATGGCGACTACGCCTTCCTCAAGCCCTGGTACGAGCGGGCGCTCACTCTGCAGAAGGATGGCGCCATCCCCTCCTATGCCTTCCTGAAGACATCGAACACGCATTATTCGGCGCTGTTCTTCAACGGCACCATCGGCATGCTGCCGATGGGAACCTGGTTCGTCGGCACGCAGATCGCCAAGGTGAAATCGGGTGAATCGAAGAGCAAGAACTGGGGCATTGTGAAGTTCCCGCATCCGGACGGCGTGGCAGCCGGCACAACGGCTGCGCAGATCTCGGGGCTGGCGGTCAACGCCAATTCCGAGCACAAGGCTGCAGCTCTGGATTTCATCAAGTTCGTCACCGGTCCCGAGGGCGCGGCAGTCATCGCGTCAACGGGCACCTTCCCGGCGCTCAAGACCGCTGACGTCAGCGCAAAGATCACGGCAACGCCCGGTTTCCCGCAGGACGCGGCCAGCAAGGAAGCGCTGATACCGTCGAAGGCCTATCTGGAGATGGCGGTCAATCCGAACGCCGCCAAGATCGAGGTCGTGCTCAATCGCGTGCATGACGCTGTCATGACCGACAATACCTCGATCGACGACGGATTGAAGGAAATGACCGAAGGCGTGAAGGCCATCAAGTAGACCTTACGAGGCGCTGACGGCCGCGGCCTGTTACCTGGTCCGCGGCCGTCCTGTTCCCATGAATTTCGAGCCTGATAATGATATATGATCCCGCCCGGGCCAATCCGCTTTTCGGCAATCCGCTGAAGACACGCGACGACCTCGCCAAGGCCGTCATCGACCTGTTCGAGCCACTCCTGCCGTATTTTTCCGAAGGCGGCGCCCGTGTGCGCCTGGGTGCTGCCGGCGCGATCTTCGACCGGGCAGCGGCCGACCTGGAGGGGTTTGCCCGGCCGCTCTGGGGCATCGTTCCCCTTGCTGCCGGCGGCGGCCATTTTCCGCATTGGGATCTCTATCGGCGTGGGCTGGCAAATGGAACCAACCCCGCCCATCCGGAATATTGGGGCGATCTGGCCGACCGCAACCAGCGGCTGGTCGAGCTCGCCGCCGTCGGTTTCGCGCTGGCGCTCGTCCCTGAGCACATCTGGGAGCCGCTCGACGATGGCCAGAAAGAGACGGTCGCCGCTTATCTGCTGGCCGCGCGCGAACTGGAATTCATTGACAATAATTGGAAATTCTTCCGTGTCCTGATCGACCTCGGGCTGGAGCGCGTTGGTGTTGCCTTCGACAAGGCGAAAACCGTCGTCTATCTCGACGAGTTGGAAGCTTTCGACCTCGGGGAAGGCTGGTATCGCGACGGGC
Organism: Rhizobium sp. BT04; assembly: GCF_030053135.1. Lineage (NCBI taxonomy): Bacteria > Pseudomonadati > Pseudomonadota > Alphaproteobacteria > Hyphomicrobiales > Rhizobiaceae > Rhizobium > Rhizobium sp. BT04. The sequence continues at coordinate 186,182 of NZ_CP125651.1, forward strand.
CGGTGCGGCGGGTCGACCATTACATCCCCTTCGCCATGCATTTCTATGGCCTGATCTATGCGGTGCTGGCGCGCGGCGACGAGGCGCGCAAGGACCGTTTTCGGAATCGTGCCCACACCTTTGCCGGGGATATCCGCCACTGGTTCGGCCCCGACGGCGCGGCACTTGCCTTCGGCCGCAGCCAGACCTACCGCTTCGCGGCCGGCGGCTTCTGGGGCGCGCTGGCTTTTGCCGGCGTCGAAGCGCTGCCCTGGGCTGAGATCAAAGGCTATTACATGCGCCATATCCGCTGGTGGTCGGCGATGCCGATTGCCGACCGCGACGGCGTGCTCTCCGTCGGCTACGGCTATCCGAACCTTTTCATGAGCGAGAGCTACAACTCGCCCGGTTCGCCCTATTGGGCGCTGAAATTCTTCCTGCCGCTCGCCCTTTCCCAGGACCATCCCTTCTGGACCGCCGCGGAGGCGCCGCAGCCGGATTTCCCGGAGCCGGTGGCGTTGAAGCCGGCGGGAATGATCGCCATGCACACGCCGGGAAACGTCGTCGTGCTCTCGTCGGGGCAGCAGCACGACAAGATGCTCGGCGCAAACGAGAAATATTCGAAATTCGTCTATTCCACCCGCTATGCCTTCAACATCGAAGTCGACGACCGGAATTTTTCGGCCGCGAGCTTCGACGGCATGCTCGGCCTCTCCGACGACGGCGTCCATTTTCGTATGCGGGAAAGCCTCGAAGACGCGCTGATAACAGGCGACCGGCTCTATTCGCGTTGGCGCCCCTGGGACGATGTCGCCATCGAGACCTGGCTGCTTCCGGCAAACCCCTGGCACATCCGCATCCACCGCATCGCCACGCCGCGCGCCCTCAGCACCATCGAGGGCGGCTTTGCGATCGAGCGCGCTGATTTCAATGCCGACTGCTCCGATGTAAGACAAGGCCGCGCGGTCTGGTACGGACAGACCGATGTCAGCGCGATCGTGGATCTATCGCCCGATCCGAGGGCCGGCCATGCGATGAGCCCGATCCCGAATACCAACCTCATCCACGCCAAGACCCTGCTGCCGCAGCTGCGCGGTGACATCGCCCCCGGAACCACCGTGCTCGTGACCGCGGCGATGGCCCTGCCCAACCGCGAGAACTGGGCGGAGGCGCTCGACAACCCGCCCGCCTGCCCTCGCCTCGACCAGGTGGAGCGGCTCTTTCGCGATGACGGCAGTCGGGTGCCGGCATTCGCCCTCCGGCAGCGACTTGGGATCGGGTCTTGAGCATGAGCACGAGACCCGCTGAAATAGGCCGGCCCTCCCTGCCTCAGGTTTTTGCGCGTCCATCAAATGCCTGCGGAAGAATGCCACAGCGTCAGCATTGAATTCCCTGTCGAACGCGGTGCGGTCGAAGTCTGGTCCAATGTCAGCAACGCGCATTCAATTTAGCTATGGATAATATTTTCGAATTACTCGATAGTTATATTTATATCTTCAACTAATGAATAAGAAAAATCCACTCTTCGCAACATTGCTGTAATGAATCCGGCAAAGCGCAGGAGCTACTCAGCTTTCATTTTACGAGATCTTGAGAGGAGGATGCAATGCCTACCATAATGGTCTGTCACGACGTCAAAGACACGAAACACTGGCTCGCTTCACCCGTTCGCAAACAGGTATTGGAACCTATCGGCGTCACGAACATTCGCACGTTTACAGACCCTCAAACGTCCAACCACGTTGGTTTGGTCATGGACGTTGCAGACATGGAAAAGCTGATGGCCTTCATGCAGACCCAGGCCGCGGCGGATGCCATGGCAAGTGACGGTGTCTTGCCCGAGACCATGATATTCCTAGTTCAATCGTAACGCACATCGCCACGAGGGTTGGCGGGAGGATAATATGACGACGTTATTCGTGAGGCACGAAGTCTCTGACTATGCCGCCTGGCGCAAGGTATATGATGCATTTAATCATGTGCAGAAGGCCAATGGGGTGACGGCGCAAGCCGTTTATCGCGCCATCGACAATCCGAACGATATTACCGTCACCCACGAGTTTGCCACGCTGGAAGCGGCTCAGGCGTTCAGCAAGCTGGACGAGTTGAAGACGGCAATGCGCACGGGAGGCGTGCTCGGCGCCCCGACGGTATGGTTTACCAACAAAACGTAAAATCGGCCAAAACGACCTCCGCGCTGCGCAGCCGAGACCGGGTCGACACATTGCATGAAAGGGGCGCAGTGCGACCCGGCCGATTGTCGACCTTGGTGACTGTTGCCAGCGAATTGCCAAACTTGTCCGCGCTCCTATTGCCCATTCCTGATGTCGCGCAGGAGGTTGAGGCGGTGCTGGTATTTTTCCGTTTTCTTACCGGCTTGTTCGGCCTGCCGGAGATTGTCTTCGAGATCGGCCTGTTTGACCGGCAGGGCCAGCGGGTTTGATGCCGCACGTCTGACGAAGTCGTCGTTCGGCTCGTCCGGCCGCCGCGTCAAAGCATCCACAGCGGAGATAATCGCCGGCGGAAAACCTTCCTCCCTCAGCCTGTCGAGCGTCCACCTGCTTCCCTTCTCGACGACGTCATGAAGGTAGGCGACCGTTCGCCTCTCCTCGCCGGAAACGAGAAGTGCCACCCGCTGACAGTGTTCGAAGAACGGCCGCTCGGTTTTGTCCGCCTGCCCTTCATCCGCTTCGAGAGCGATTTGGATGGCGTGGTCGAGATGCTGCATGGGATTTACGGCCCTTCAGTCTTCCTGATCTTCCGCTGAGACGGCTTTTCGCCTGTCGTCATCTCTATATCAGGCACGCGAAACCCGGCCGCCCGGCCGAGCTTTGCCGGTCGCCGATCGAGATCGCCGCTCTCGCCGGCACCTTGAAGCAGCGCCGCATCATCCCTGTCGTCTTCATCGAGCAGGTTCTGGAGCGTCTCATGCTCGTCCTCGCCGGCCAGTTCGTCGCAGGCTTGCAGCCAATGACGCTGGTCCGCGCCATCCGGGCGGCCCTCAGCCTCCCAGATTTCGTAGGCACGACGACGTATCTGCTCGTGCTTATCTGTAGCCATGATCTCCTCCACGCATTTGATGAGCCGGTCAGGGCGTATTGATGGTTGGAAGAAAATCCTCCACCTGTTTACGCTCATCCTTTGAAAGCGTCTCTACCCGTTCCCTCCAGAACCTTTCGGCCTCCGGCGGATCTTCATCCCATTGGCGGACATCGGTGATGTTGTCGTCAATTTTGGACCGGCGGCGGCCACCGAGGCTGAGATATTCCCTCGCAAGCTGCAGGCTTGGGGTTTCGGTGTCGCTTCCGCGGCCGAGCACCGAACCGGCGTTGCGCCGAGCCGCCGTCAATATCCGGTTGCGTTCGGTCTCAGCACGTTCCGTGTCAGCGGAGCGAGCGTCGTCGGTGCCGCTCTCCGGCGGTACATCGGATTTGAAAGTCGCCATGGATCACCTTTCGCGGTTGTGATCCGATAACCCCCGCGGGCGGCGAGAGTTCCGCGTGGGAGCGTGTGATTTGAAAGAGCCATCGACCGGGACGGCCGGTCTGCCATCAATGAACGGCCATGCTCACCATGCGAAAGGGGTGGACAGCCTCGAACTGCGAGATTATCGCCGTTGCCTGCTGCAAGACGAGCTCGGCATTCTCGGGATCATCGCGGGCAAGTTCATCGGCGTTGATACGGATCGCTTCGGCCATGTCGTTGGAAATTGCTGCAAAATGCGTATTGCCCTCGACCAGCGACTCACGCGCCGTACCCTCCAGCATGCGCGCGATATCGATGAAGATTTCCTCACGCTCCTCAACACTGAGGTTTCTGATGAGATTGGTGATTTCTTCCATTTCCGTCACTCACTCCAAAATATGGGGGACCGCGACCGAGTTCATTGAGCTTCGATCACCAACGAGCTGAGAACCCCAAAATCCGGTTCAAGTCTCGGTGCGGCTTGAACCTTTCAACTCGAGGGTGACAACCATCCATTATTGCGAACGCGGGAGTCGATCTTCTGTTCCCTGGAGGGGTCTGACTGGCGGTGAGGCGGCGCGCGGATTCTCCGGAACGAGTGAGCGGTAACTCAATCCCCTACGGGCAGAACTGCAGAGTGGCCCCAAGCCGCCATAGATAAAGGATGGTGTCAGCGAGGGTGCGGTCCGGTGGTTTTCCCTCGGAAAACGGTCATCTGTTCCTGCTGCACTTCATTTTCATCATTCAGAACGGCGCGCCAAAGTCTGTTACCAAGCCGAAGCGACACCCGCTTGGTACCCTCGTGTTCAGCGGTGCCGATTTCCACGGTGCTGACGACGGAGCCATGTCGCATGTGGCGGCGCAGATCGGCCAGCGACAGTCCGAACCGTTCCGCGAGTTCGGATGAGTCGAGGATAAAATCCCCATTCGGATCGCGCTCGATCAACACCGGCTCATTCTCCCTTCTGCTTGGCAATCTACGGCCATCGCTCAGGCCACGGCCGAGATCGGGGCGCTGTCGTTCGGCAGCAGCCGCGCCACCGCGCTCAGGAGGTCGGTCTGCGAGATCAGGCCGAGGATCCGGTAATCGTCATCGACAATGATGACGGCATGCGTGCGCCCGTCCGTCAGAACGGGCAGCAGTGACAAGGCCGGATCCGAAGGCCTTGCCACCGCCGGTCTGGAAATTGCACCGGCGATCGTATCGCTGCTGGTCGACAATTCCCGCAAGCCGACGCTGCCGATCAGGCGGCCCTCCGGATCCTTCACCGGTAGCGTACGGATATTGTGCTTCAAAAGCAGGTGCCGTGCAGCATCCGGTTCTGCAGCTTCGCCGACGGCAATCACGTCCCGCGACATGATGTCGGCACAGGTGATCTTGCCGTTTGAGCGGATCGCCGCTTGCAGTTCGACCTGCTGCAGCAGCCGGCCGAGATCGGCGCGATCGATATCGAAGGTTTCGTCAAGCGCCGCAAGGGCGGCATCGACATCCTCTTCGCGAAAACCGACCCGCACCGCGGACGGCAGGTCGACCGTGCGATGGGTGTTTTCCGCGGGTTTTGGAACGACATGCGGATAGTTTCGCCTGGAAAGCTTGTGGAACAGCAGACCAAGACCGACGAGGATGCAGGAGTTCAAGGCGACCGGCACGAAGGGAAAGAGAAAACCCCACCCGGCGACGACGGGGCCGCCGAGGACGGCAGTAAGGGCTGCGGCTCCTCCCGGCGGATGAAGGCACCGGGTGAAAGACATCGCACCGATGGCAAGCGATACCCCGACGCCGGTCGCAATGATCGGGTCGCTGATGAAATAGGCGGCGATGATTCCCATCAGGGCGGAAATTGTGTTGCCGCCGATGATCGACCACGGCTGCGCAAGCGGGCTTGCCGGTACTGCGAAAAGAAGCACCGCAGACGCCCCCATCGGCGCGACGATCAGGGGAAGATGCGGCCCCTGCCCGAAAAGATAACCGCTGATGACGCCGGTGAGGCCAATGGCCACCAAAGCGCCGAGACATGCGATCAACCGCTCCCGCAAGGTCGCGCCAGCCAAGATCGGTGAAAACAGACGGAAGCGACGGAAGCGGCTCGGTCCCACCTTCGGGGAAACGGGATACTGCATGACAAGACCAATTTTGAGCGAGGATTATCTGGTGAATTGAGGAAAGACGTGCGGGCTAGTTTGTCGCCAGCCTGATATCTCTGCCTTTCCCAGCGCTGAGGACTTCGTGGAATGCGTTGAATGCGCTTGGGCGATCGTTCTTACGGTAGACGAGCAGAGTCTCGACAGGCCCGAGTTGGTAGGCCTGGACAGGGGGCGGCCAGTGCATGAGGTCGAGCACGGATTTCGGCATGACACCGGCGGTGTTGCCGGTCGCAACGCTCGCCAGGATCGCATGGTAGGAGCCGAGTTCGCTGGTCGGCAGGGCGTTCGACTTGCGCGCCCAGTTTTCGGCAATCCTGCGATAGGTGCAGCCGGGTTCCAAAGCGGCAATCGCGCCGACGCGGAGGTCGGCAGCGGACTTGATCGGCGGATGCCCGGGCGGCAGCACGATCAACAGGTCTTCGACAAAGAGCGGCTCCCTCTCCAGCCCCCTTATTTGGGCATCGAAAGCCTCGTCTTCGCCGCGCATCGTCTTCGGGGGGCGGGCAATCAGCGCACAATCCAGCGCATCGGCCGCGACGGCGCGGGCGAGATCGCGGGATGCGCCCATCGTCAAATGAAGCGACACATCCGGCCACATCCGCCTGAATTGCGTCAGCGCCGCCGGCAGCCTGCTCGCCGCCGTGCTTTCCATGGTGCCGACACGCAACGTTCCCGACGGGGCGAGAGGCCGCACGGCCTGGCGCGCTTCAAGCGCAAGCGCCATTAGCCGGTTTGCGTAGGCAAGGAAGGTCTCGCCCTCCCGTGTCAACGTCATCTTCTTTCCGTCACGGCTGAAGAGGGAAACGCCAAGGTCCTCTTCCAACTGCTGGACGCGCGTCGTCACATTCGACGGCACCCGCCCGACGGCCTTGGCCGCCCTGGTAACGCTGCGATCGCTGGCAACGGCGAGGAAGATTTCGATCGACGAAAGGTCCAATGAAAGGATCTCATTTCCGGAATTAAGGAGAAAGATAATTCTCTATATAAAAATCATCTCCATAGCTCAAGCCGGTTTCGGCAAGCGCTCAATCGTGCTTTACGTCCGTATCGCGGTGCGAGCCGCTTGCTCGAGCGAAGCTGTTGCCGAAAAAAGGATCGCGACGGCGAGGAAATAGCCAGGCAGGCCGCAACATTGCCTCTGCCGCATGCCGCTTCAAGCGTTTGAGGCTGGCACGGGGTTTGCATCTGCAATTCTATCTGCAGATCGATCGGCGCCGCCCCATGTTGCATCTTGTCTTGACCTGTCTTCTTCTCAGCATTGCTTCCGGCTTGAGCATGCGACGCTTCCTTCTGCCATATTTCCCTGGCGGCGATCTCGGCGAAAAGTCTGCGCCCGTAACGATCGTCGCAAGCGCCGTCTTTCTGGCGACACTGGCCTTCACCGTCTCCGATCAGGACCTTTGGGCAAAATCCGTCATCCTGTTGATTGGCCTGTTGCTGGCGGCCATGTTCGATGATGGGCGACCCAAGCTGACGATCGCGCTTTCCGCCCTCAGCCTAGCGATCTATCTGGGCTTGCGTTCGATCAACTGAGTCATCTTTTCCGGTCGACGGCACCACGGACGCGGCCCAGTGCAGATCGAACGATACAGCCTATGTCTGGGTCTCGAAACTCCTGTTGAGGCGCTGCATCCAAAGACGAAAATCGTTGGTGAGCATGGCCACATCATGCAGCACTCCGCGATGAGGGATGGGCACCCGGAAACGTTTCAATCCAGACTAGTCCGGATCGTTCGATAGGATTCACTGGCGATGCCTGCGCAAAAACAACGATCCACCAAATCCTGGCCGCTTTCGGCAAATAAAGCCTGAGCCTCCCTCTACAGTGATTGCTGCGGCGCCACGCCCACCTTGCGTCGACAGGGCTCGGCCGCAATGCCTATCTCCCGAACCCATTCGCAAGAGCTTGCTCATCAGCCTGTGAGGACCTGCCATGAAGACCTACAAGATCGCCCTTCTGCCGGGAGACGGCATCGGCCGTGACGTGACGGAAGCTGCCAAGGCAGTGCTCGAGAAGGCGGCGGCACGAAACGGATTTTTGTTCGCCACATCAAGCTATCCCTGGTCCTGCGACTACTATCTGGAGCACGGCAGCATGATGCCCGGCAATGGCATCAAAACGCTGAGTTCCTTCGATGCCATTCTGCTCGGCGCCGTCGGATGGCCTCGCAAAGTGCCTGATTCCGTGTCACTGCACGGACTTCTGCTGCCGATCCGCAAGGCTTTCGTGCAATATGCCAATATCCGTCCGCACCGGCTGCTGCCGGGTGTGCAGGGACCGTTGCGGTCGGACAAATTCGACATCCTCTGTATTCGTGAAAATACCGAAGGCGAATATTCCGGCGCCGGTGGCCGCGTCCACCAGGGGACCGACAGCGAGGTGGCTGTGGAGACCTCGATCTTCACCCGCAAGGGGGTCGAGCGCATCCTGCGTTTCGGCTTCGAGCAAGCGCGTGCGCGACGCGGCAAGCTTGCCTCGGTGACAAAATCCAACGCCCAGAGATACTCGATGGTTTTCTGGGACGAAATCACCCAGAGGCTTTCGGCGGAATATCCCGATGTCGAGGTGACAAGCTACCATATCGACGCCATGGCCGCCCGCATGGTCATGGCGCCGGATAGTCTCGATGTCGTCGTCGCTTCAAACCTGTTCGGCGACATCCTGACCGACCTTGGCGCCGCCATCCAGGGCGGACTGGGCTTTGCAGCCTCCGCCAACATCAATCCAGATCGCTCGGCGCCGTCGATGTTCGAGCCCGTCCACGGCTCGGCACCGGATATCGCCCATCTCGGCATTGCCAATCCGATCGCCGCCATCTGGTCGGGCGCAATGATGCTGGAGCACCTGGGAGAAACGACTGCCGCCGCAAAGGTGATGGCCGCAATCGAGGCGACGACGGCACGCGGCATCGGCTCGGTTCCCGGCAAGGACAGGACGGATGCGATCACGTCGGCGGTGCTTTCGGCGCTCGACTAGAGCACCGCGGCAATAGCGCGCAGCGGATTCTGCGATCGTGCGCTTGAAAGCCAAGCGATAGCTTCAATCATCGTCGTGATGGTGATGCGATGGCAGGTCGAGGCCGAAGGTGTTGACTAGATCGGCCACCTGCCCCGGGCTGAGGAAGCGCGGATTGAGGTTGCGCAACAGCAGATAGAGCTTCGCCGTTTCCTCCAGTTCCTCGGTGGCGAAGACCGCCGCTTCCAGGCTGTCGCCGGCAACGACCGGTCCGTGATTGGCCAGAAGCACCGACGAATATTTGCCCGCCAGCCCGCGAATGGCGTCGGCCACATCAGGGTCGCCAGGACGGTAATACGGCACCAGCGCGGTTTCGCCGGCGCGCATGAGATAATATGGCGTCATCGGCGGCAGGACGGCGCGCGGGTCGATCTCCGGCAGCATGGTCAGCGCCACCGCGTGGGTGGAGTGAAGATGGACGATGGCGCGGGCGCTGCCGCGCGTATCGTAAAGCGCCGTGTGCAGCGGAATTTCCTTGGTCGGCTTGTCGCCGGACAGGAGTCGGCCTTCCGCGTCGAGCCTGGAAATCCGTGCCGGATCGAGAAAGCCGAGCGAGGCGTTGGTCGGCGTGACCAGCCAGCCGCCATCCTCCAGCCGCAACGATATGTTGCCCGACGAACCGGGCGTCAGCCCGCGCTCGAACAGCGAGCGGCCGTATCGGCAGATTTCCTCACGCAGACGCGCGTCGGGCATGACAGTTCCTCCAATATTACGCAGTTGCCCCTTCGATCAGTTCAAAGCCGAGATCGACGGCCTGCGGCGGTGCGTTGGTGACGACCATCTGCGCCGCGATCTGTCCCGTCGCCACGCGCGGCGTGCGGATGGTCGACAAGGGCTGCGGTGTTGCCCGGCCGATATCGAGGCCGTTATAGCCGAAAATGGCGAGCTTCGAGGGGATCGCGATCCCTTGAGCCAGACAGTGAAAATAGCCGCCCAGCGCCATGTCGTCGTTGGAGAAGTAAACCGCATCGAGTTCGCTTGCCCGCGCAAGCAGCCGCTCCAATCCCAGCCTGCCGTTTTCCACGGACGACGCGCCCGCGAGAATTTCACGGGCGACGAGCGGGGTGCCGTGTGCATCGAGCGTTTCGCAAAAGCTGGAAAACCGCTTGCCGGCACGGGTATCGCGCATCAGATCGTGACCGACATAGCCGATCCGGCGATAGCCCCGCTTGAGCAGGTAGCTGGCACTTTCCCGCCCGGCCGCACGGTTCGAGAAGCCGACGGCGATATCGAGAGCATCGCCGTCCAGATCGAGCAGTTCCACCACCCGGCAGCCGCTGGCGCGCAGCATCTTCACCGTACCCTCGGTATGCTCGCATCCCGCCAGCATGACCGCCGCCGGCCGCCAGGCGAGCATCGCGGCGGCGAGCGCTTCCTCCTTGCTCGGATCATAGTCGGTGACGGAGAATACCGCCTGGTACCGGTTTTCCTCCAGAACGGCGCTGGCGCCGCGCAGCACATCGGGAAAGACGATGTTGGAGAGCGACGGGATGACGAAGGCGACAAGGCGCGAACCAGTGGAGGCCAGCGTCCCCGCAATCCGGTTCGGCACATAGCCCAGCCGCTCGACGGCAGCCATCACCCGTTCCCGGGTCCTGCCGGAAAACGAACCATGGTTGCGCAGCACGCGCGACACCGTGCTTTCGCCGACACCGGCCGCTTCCGCGACCTCGGCAAGCGTGACCGTCGCCTGATGTTTGAATTCCATCGTTACGTTTGAACCCAGCTTTCGAGGTGATCGCTCAGCCTGTCCGCCTATGACCCGAGCTGACCCCATTTTTCACCGCTCCCGCCAAGAAGCAAGGTTTTTCTGGCAGCGCTACCAATTCGCTGTTGGCAGCGCTGCCAAATTGGATTAATGAAAATGGTAGCGCTGCCAACGTGCCGGGCATGCCCGGTGCGCGGGCCGTTTCTGCTAGGTTATCTGAAGGACTTCACCGGGAGCAGCAGCGCCGGCATGTATCTGCTGGCGGCTGCACTGCATCGGCTCGCTGTGACGGTTCCGGCGAAAAGCGTCGCTGAACCACAGCCCCTCCGGGATGCCACCCGGAGGGGCGCAAAGCTTTCCTCTTAAGACTGGAGAACCTCCTCATGTCACTGCTTGCTGAAAACCCGGGCTCGACCGTTGTCGCGGCCGTTATCGGTCTTGGTTCGATGGGGCTGGGAATGGCCCGGTCGATGAAGCGCGCAGGTCTCGACGTCATCGGATATGACATCACGCCGGCGGCGGTGGACCGCTTCATCACCGAAGGCGGGCGCGGCGTGGCAACCCCCGCCGATGCGGCAAAGGATGCCGACATTGTCGTCTCCGTGGTCGTCAACGGCGCGCAAACCGAGGCCGTGTTGTTCGGGCCTGAAGGCGTTGCGCATGTGATGAAGCCCGGCACCGTCTTCATCTCGTCGGCTACCATGGATCCCGCCGTCGCGCGCGATCTGGCGCAACGGGTGGAGGCTCTCGGCCTGCATTATCTCGACGCGCCGATTTCGGGCGGCGCCGCCAAAGCGGCGCAGGGCGCACTGACGATCATGGCGTCCGGCTCCAGACAAGCCTTCGACACTGCGCGCCCGGGTCTAGACGCCATGGCCGCCAAAGTCTACGAACTCGGCGACACCGCCGGCAAAGGTGCCGCCTTCAAGATGATCAACCAGCTTCTCGCCGGCGTGCACATCGCCGCCGCCTGCGAGGCGATAAGTTTTGCCGCCAAGCAGGGCCTCGACCTCGACAAGGTCTATGAGGTGATCACGGCTTCGGCTGGCAATTCGTGGATGTTCGAAAACCGCGTACCGCATGTGCTGGCCGGGGACTATACGCCACTCAGCAGCATCGAGATTTTCGTCAAGGATCTCGGTATCGTCCAGGACATGGCCCGGTCCGAGCGCTACCCGGTACCGCTCGCGTCAGCCGCTCTGCAGATGTATCTGGCTGCGGCAGGCGCCGGCATGGGCCGTGACGACGATTCCTCGCTCGCCCGGCTCTATGCCCAGCTTTCCGGCGCCGAATTGCCCGGCTCCGCCAAAGAGCCGCAAAGCTTGTAAAAGGAACTCTAGACATGCCGCTTTTCGCCGCCAACCTGACGATGATGTTCAACGAATGGGCGTTCCTCGACCGCTTCGACGCCGCAGCCGATGCCGGCTTTGCCGCCGTCGAATACCTCTTCCCCTATGAGGCCACGCCGGAGGCAATCGCCGAACGGCTTGCCCGCAACAATCTGCAGCAGGCCCTTTTCAACCTGCCGCCGGGCGACTGGGCAGCCGGCGAGCGTGGCATCGCCGCCCTTCCCGGACGGTTCGATGCGGTCAAAGCCGATGTCGAGCGGGCACTGGATTACGCTGCAGCGACGGGTGTGAAACGGTTACATTTGATGGCCGGCATCGCCGATCGCCACGACGAGGATGCCTCCTCCTGTTATCGGCGTTCCGTCACCTACACGGCCGAACGGCTCGCGGAAAAAGGCATTGATCTCCTGCTCGAGCCGATCAACGGGCGCAACATGCCGGGATATTTCCTCAACGATTTCGGTGCGGCCGAGCAGCTGATTGCCGAATGCGGCTTGACGAACCTGAAGCTCCAGTTCGACATCTATCACCGTCAGATCATCCATGGCGACGTCGTCATGGCGCTGCGGCGCCTGCTGTCGATCACCGGGCATATCCAGATCGCCAGCGTGCCGTCCCGCAACGAGCCGGACGGGGAAGAACTGAACTATCCCTATCTGTTCGGCGAAATCGACCGCCTTGGATATGATGGTTTCATCGGCTGCGAATATATCCCGCGCGGCCGCACACTGGACGGTCTTGGCTGGTTCAAACCTTTTGCACGGAGCTAGACGATGGCTATTTTGCTCGGATCGATCGCCGACGACTATACCGGCGCCTCCGACCTCGCCAACACACTGACGAAGAACGGCCTGCGCACGGTGCAGACAGTCGGCATCCCCGACCCGTCGCTGGCGCTACCGGATGTCGACTCCGTGGTGGTTTCCCTGAAAATCCGCTCGGTCCCCGCCTCGGACGCCGTGGCGGCCGCGACCAGCGCCGAGCGGTGGCTGCGCCAGCGGGGTGCCGGCCATGTGCTTTACAAGATCTGCTCGACCTTCGATTCCACCGATGCTGGCAATATCGGCCCGGTCACCGAGGCATTGAGCGAGGCGGCCGGCGGCGGCTCCGTGCTGGTGACACCCGCCTTCCCGGAAACGGGACGCACCGTCTATCTCGGCCATCTCTTCGTCGGCGGACAGCCGTTGAACGAAAGCCCGCTCAAGGACCATCCCCTCAATCCGATGCATGACGCCAATCTCGTGCGGGTTCTCACCCGACAATCGCGCAATGCCGTCGGAGTGGTCGATCTCACAGCCGTCGCGGCCGGACCCGGCGCTGTCAGGGCAAGGCTCGACGACCTGCGCGCGGCAGGCGTCACCATTGTTATCGCCGATGCGATTTTCGAACGGGATCTCGAAACGCTCGGCGAGATTGCATTGGAAACACCGGTATCGACAGGTGCGTCCGGTCTCGGCCTCGGCCTTGCCCGCGCCCTCGTCCGCTCCGGTCGGATATCCTCCGCCGGTGCAACGACGGCGGAGGCCATTCGCCCCGTGGGCGGGCTTTCCGCGATCGTTGCCGGCAGTTGCTCCAAGGCGACGCTCCGCCAGCTCGACATCGCCGAACGGTCGATGCCCGTGCTGCGGCTCGATCCGGAGCGCCTGCTTGCCGGCCCGGATGAGATCGCCGCAGCGATTTCCTGGGCCGGAGACCGCATCGCCGCCGGCCCCGTGGTAATCGCCGCAAGTGCCGCGCCGGAAACCGTGTCCCGGCTGCAGGCGCTCCACGGACGAGAGGCCTCCGGCCACGCGATCGAGACCGCAACATCGATCATAACAGCCGAACTGGTGGAGAGAGGCGTGCGCCGCCTCGTGGTCGCAGGCGGCGAAACCTCGGGCGCTGCCGTCGACAGGCTCGCCATTCCAGCATTTCTGATCGGACCGGAGATTGCACCCGGCGTGCCGGTGCTGCGCACGGTCGGCAATGCCCAGGGCGACATGCTTCTGGCGTTGAAGTCAGGAAACTTCGGAGGCGAGAATTTCTTTGCGGCAGCACTGGCGATGATGCACTGACCTGTCCGGCGCATGCAGCATCGCCAAGTGCCGGCTTAAAGCATGTCGCGCAAAAGTGTGCAGCGGTTTTGCGGCAACGACATGCGTAAAACAAAGAGCTAAAGCGTAAGGAGCGAATCTGAAAGATCGCGACGCGCTTTAGGCGCCGATGGTCGGGAAGGCCTCCGATCATTCTGGAATAGCCAGGGATAGCCTGGCAACAAAAGCCCCTGCGCCGCAATTCGCCCCAAAACCCCGAAGCTTTGCGAAAACGGCGTCAGGGCCCGGTGCGCGGCATCTCCGATTGGGCTTGGAAATAACCTCGTTATCCCCGGCGCTCATCGGCGCGCAGCCGCCGCCCGCATCGACGCAGCAGGCCTCGTCCGGCGCAAGCACCTGACGCTGGACGAGGCGCTGACAGCCCAGGACGCGTGTGGCCGACACAAGCCTGAGAATATCGCGAAACCGTCAGATTCGGTATTTTGTGCCGCCATATGCCGCCTTTCAGGAGAATCCGGCGCAGTGCAGGTGACAAACTACAATCAGTGAAGGGCGCGGATCCCGACAGATGCGGGCCTTCCATACAAGAGCGGGACAAAGATCTCGCCTATGGGAACAGAATTTTCTTCTTCGAGAACCGCGCTCCCGCCAGAGCCGAACACTGGGGAATTCACGTGAGCAAGAGCCTTCCGGAATTCAAATACATGACATTCGATGTCGTCGGTACGCTCATCGACTTCGAGAGCGGCCTCAAGGCCTGCTTGGCCGAGATCGCGTCCGAGGCAGGGGGCACGGTCAGCGGCGAGCAGGCACTCAGCCTCTACCGCGCAGCCCGCTACTCCGAGGATGCCGACCTTTTTCCCGACGACCTCGTGCGCGTCTACCTGGCGATCGCTCCGAAGCTCGGCCTGCCTGTCGACCAAAAATATGGCGAACGGTTGCGGGACTCGGCGAAGAGCTGGAAGGGTTTTGCAGACAGCGCTGCAGCGCTCGCCAGTCTTGCGAAGGATTACCGCCTCGTTGCGATGACCAATGCCCGCCGCTGGGCATTCGACTTCTTCGAAAAGGAACTCGGCGATCCCTTTTATGCCACCTTCACCGCGGACGATACCGGCACCGAAAAGCCCGATCCGGCGTTCTTCGAAAAGGTGTTCGATTACGTCGGCTCGGAGGGGCATTCAAAGGAAGACATCCTGCATGTCGCCCAGAGCCAGTACCACGATATCGGGATTTCCAGGAAACTCGGGCTGACCAATTGCTGGGTCGAGCGGCGCCATGCCGAAAAGGGCTACGGCGGCACGATCGAGCCGGCTGAATTCACCAAACCCGATTACCATTTCACGTCCATGGCAGGCCTTGCCGATGCCGTGGCTGCCGCGCGCGCCTGACTTTAAAACCGGATCGGGCCTGCCCGAAACGGGCAGCCCGCCACAGAAGAAAAGGGGAATGAGATGAACGACAAGATCACCAATTGGACCGCATCTGACGACGCCATGATCGAAACCGCCATCCGCCGTGGCGCGACCCGTCGAGAACTGCTGCATATGATGCTCGCGGGCGGCGTCGCCATGTCGGCCGGCGGGCTCGTGCTTGGCCGCGCCGGCAAGGCGCTTGCCGCGACACCCGTTTCCGGCGGCGCGCTCAAGGCGGCCGGCTGGTCGTCCTCCACGGCCGATACGCTTGACCCCGCCAAGGCGTCGCTCTCCACCGACTATGTCCGGTGCTGCTCCTTCTATAACCGCCTCACCTTCCTCGACAAATCAGGCACGCCGCAGATGGAGCTCGCCGAAGCGATCGAATCCAAGGATGCGAAGGTCTGGACGGTCAAGCTGAAGAAGGGCGTCACCTTCCACGACGGCAAGCCGCTGACCGCCGACGACGTGGTTTTCTCGCTGAAGCGCCATCTCGACCCCTCCGTCGGCTCGAAAGTCGCCAAGATCGCCGCCCAGATGACCGGCTTCAAGGCAGTCGACAAACAGACCGTCGAGATCACCCTCGCCGATCCGAATGCCGACCTGCCGACCATCCTGTCGATGCATCACTTCATGATCGTCGCCGACGGCACGACCGATTTCACCAAGGCCAACGGCACCGGCGCTTTCGTCAAGGAAGTGTTCGAGCCGGGCGTTCGCTCGGTCGGTATCAAGAACAAGAACTATTGGAAATCCGGCCCGAACGTCGATTCTTTCGAATATTTCGCCATCAGCGACGACAATGCCCGCGTCAATGCACTGCTGTCGGGCGACATCCACCTTGCAGCCTCGATCAATCCGCGCTCCATGCGCCTCGTCGAGGCCCAGGGGGACGGCTTCTTCCTGTCGAAGACCACCTCGGGCAACTACACCAACCTCAACATGCGGCTGGACATGGATCCCGGCAGCAAGCGCGACTTCGTCGAGGGCATGAAGTCCCTCGTCAACCGCGAGCAGATCGTCAAGTCGGTCCTGCGCGGCCTCGGTGAAGTCGGCAACGACCAGCCGGTTTCCCCGGTGAATTTCTACCGCAATGCGGATTTGAAGCCGCGGGCCTTCGATCCCGACAAGGCGAAGTTCCATTTCGACAAGGCCGGCGTCCTCGGCCAGTCCATTCCGGTGATCGCCTCCGAGGCGGCGAACTCCTCGATCGACATGGCGATGATCATTCAGGCTTCCGGCGCCGAAATCGGACTGAAGCTCGATGTCCAGCGCGTTCCCTCCGACGGCTACTGGGACAATTACTGGCTCAAGGCGCCGATCCACTTCGGCAATATCAATCCCCGTCCGACGCCGGATATTCTGTTCTCGCTGCTCTACTCCTCGCAGGCTCCCTGGAACGAGAGCCAGTACAAGTCGGAAAAGTTCGACAAGATGCTGATCGAAGCGCGAGGCTCGCTCGACCAGGAGAAGCGCAGGGCGATCTACGACGAGATGCAGGTGATGATTGCCAACGAAGCCGGCACCATCATCCCGGCCTATCTCTCGAATGTCGATGCCACCACCGCCAAGCTCAAGGGTCTGGAGCCCAGCCCGCTTGGCGGCCAGATGGGATACGCCTTCGCGGAATACGTCTGGCTCGAAGCCTGATAAAATGAAGGGAACCGGGGCTGCAGCAGCCAGGCCCCGGTTCTTCCGAACTGAACTCGAACGCAGAAAGGGAGGCGCCCGTGAACCATCAGGTCTTGTCCCTGGTGCTGAGCCGATTGCTCATCGCCCTAATCACCCTGGTGATCGTCTCCTTCGCCGTCTTCTTCGCGACAACGCTGTTGCCCGGAGATACGGCGACTATCCTGCTCGGTCAGGCCGCCACGCCGGAAGCCGTCGAAGGCCTCCGCAAGGCAATGCATCTCGACGAGCCGGCCCTCTTCCGCTTCCTGCGCTGGGTCGTCGGGCTGCTGCAAGGCGACCTCGGCACGTCCTACGCCAACGAAATGCCGGTTACCGCGCTCATTGCCGGCCGCTTCGTCAATACGCTGAAACTTGCCGGCGTCACCGCACTCTTTTCCGTGCCGATCGCGCTCACGCTTGGGATTACCTCGGCGATGCTGCGCGGTACATTCTACGACCGGATCGTCACGGTGATCACCATCGGCGTCATCTCTGTGCCGGAGTTCATGGTCGCGACCTCCGCCGCGCTGATCTTCGCCGTCTATCTGAAATGGCTGCCGGCGCTGTCCCTGGCCAATGAGGTCCATAGTCTGAGCGACATCTTGCGCGTCTATGCCATGCCGGTGATCACGCTGACCTTCGTCGTCTCGGCCCAGATGATCCGCATGACGCGGGCGGCTGTCATCGAGACGCTCAACACGCCCTATGTCGAGATGGCGTTGCTCAAGGGCGCTTCGCGGCCGCGCATCGTCTTTCGCCATGCACTGCCGAATGCGCTGGGCCCGATCGTCAACGCCGTCGCACTTTCGCTGTCCTATCTGCTTGGAGGCGTCATCATCGTCGAGACCATTTTCAACTATCCCGGCATCGCCAAGCTGATGCTGGATGGCGTAGCCACCCGCGACCTGCCGCTGATCCAGAGCTGCGCGATGATCTTCTGCCTTGGCTATCTGCTGCTGATCACCATCGCCGATATCATCGCCATCCTATCCAACCCGAGGCTCCGATGACAATGACCAGTTCCGAGACCACGTCCGACCGGCTGTCCGGAACCCGGCTTGGCTACCGCTTCAACGTGGTCGGCGCGATCGGCCTGACCGTGATCCTTTCCTGGGCGCTCGTCGCGATCTTCGCGCCGTGGATCATCCCCTACCCGGTCGGCGAGATCGTCGATCTCGATTATTTCGGCCCGATGAGCCGGGAACTCTGGCTCGGCTCCGATTATCTCGGCCGCGACATGCTCTCGCGCATCCTGATGGGCGCGCGTTATACGGTCGGCATCTCGCTGGCGGCGGTTACGATCGCCTGTTTCAGCGGCGTGGTGCTCGGCATGATCGCAGCGGTCGCCGGCGGCTGGCTGGACACGATCCTCAGCCGCTTCCTCGACGCCATGAATTCCATTCCGAGCAAGCTGTTCGGCCTGGTGGTCGTCGCTGCCGTCGGCTCCTCGGTGCCGGTTCTGATCCTGACGCTGTCGGTGATCTACATCCCCGGCGCCTACCGCTTCGCTCGGGCGCTCGCCGTCAATATCAATGCGATGGATTTCATCACAGTCGCGCGCATCCGCGGCGAAAGCACCCTCTATCTCATTCGCTCGGAAATCCTGCCCAATATCGTCGGGCCGGTGCTTGCCGATCTCGGCATCCGCTTCGTCTTCATCGTTCTGCTGCTCTCCGGCCTTTCCTTCCTCGGCCTCGGCGTCCAGCCGCCCTATGCCGATTGGGGCGCGCTTGTGCGCGAAAACATCGGCGGCCTGCCGTTCGGTGCGCCGGCAGTGATGTTTCCCTCGCTTGCCATCGCCAGCCTGACGATCAGCATCAACCTGCTGATCGACAACCTGCCGCAGAAGATCCGCGACCGGAGTGCCTCATGAGCAAATTCATCGAAATCCGTGACCTGAAGGTCGAGGCCACCACCGATTCCGGCCGGCGCGTCGAGATCATCAAGGGTGTCAGCCTCGACGTTGCCGAGGGCGAGATCGTCGCGTTGATCGGCGAGAGCGGCTCGGGCAAGACAACCCTCGCCCTGACCCTGATGGGCCATACCCGCGCGGGCTGTCGCATCTCCGGCGGCAGCGTTTCGGTCGGCGGCAAGGATATGGTCAGGCTCAGCGAAAAGCAGCGCGCCAAGGTGCGCGGCACCGAAGTCGCCTATGTCCCGCAATCGGCGGCGGCCGCCTTCAACCCGGCCACATCGATCATGGACCAGGTGATCGAAGTCACCCGTATTCATCAACTGATGTCGCCGGACGAGGCGCGTGCCCGGGCCGTCGAGCTGTTCCGGGCGCTGTCGCTGCCGGAACCCGAGACGATCGGCAGCCGTTATCCGCACCAGGTTTCCGGCGGCCAGCTGCAGCGTCTGGCCGCCGCCATGGCGCTGATCGGCGACCCCACCCTCGTCATTTTCGACGAGCCGACAACGGCGCTCGACGTGACCACCCAGATCGAAGTGCTGCGCGCTTTCAAATCGGTCATGAAGAAGGGCGGCATATCGGGCGTCTACGTCTCGCACGACCTTGCCGTCGTCGCCCAGATCGCCGACCGCATCGTCGTCTTGAAAGGCGGGGAGACCCAGGAAACCGGCACCACCGAAGAAATTCTCAACCATGCGAAGCACCCCTATACCCGGGAGCTGCTCGCAGCCTTCGAGCCGAAACTGCGCGCTGCAGCAGCCCCCATCGCGCGCGCGACGGCGCCGCTTCTGAAGATCGAAGATCTCGTCGCGGGTTACGGACAGCGACAGGCCGACGGCCTTCCGCTCGTTCGCGCGGTCGAGCACGTAAGCCTGAAGGTGGAGAAAGGCCGCAATCTCGGCATCATCGGAGAATCCGGTTGCGGCAAGTCGACGCTCGCCCGCACCATCGCCGGCATTCTGCCGGCCGCGGTCGGCAAGATCGTCTTCGATGGCACGGAACTGCGCCGCAGCGCCCGCGAGCGCTCGCGCGACCAATTGCGCGAGATGCAGATTGTCTTCCAATATGCCGATACCGCGCTCAACCCGGCAAAATCGGTGGAGGACATCCTCGCCAGGCCTCTGGTCTTTTACCACCGCATGGATCGACAAGCGCGAAATGCCCGGATCGATCAACTGCTCGACATGGTGCGCCTGCCCCGCAACCTGCGCCATCGCCGGCCGGGAGAGCTCTCGGGCGGGCAGAAGCAGCGCGTCAATTTCGCCCGGGCGTTGGCCGCCGATCCGAAGCTGATCCTCTGCGACGAGATCACCTCGGCGCTCGACACGGTGGTCGCCGCCGCGGTCATCGACCTGCTGAAGGAGCTGCAGCGGGAACTCGGCCTCTCCTACATCTTCATCAGCCACGATCTCTCGGTGGTGGAGGCGATCTGCGACGAGATCGTCGTGATGTATGGAGGCCGAAAGGTCGAGGAAATCACGCCTTCGACGGTGAAGGCGCCGACGCATCCCTATTCGCAACTGCTCTTCTCGTCGGTGCCGACGCTCGATCCGGCCTGGCTCGACGGGCTTCAGCAGGATCCTGAGCTGGTGCGGGCCTATTGCCGGCAATGAGGGCCGGCGTGGCGATCACTTTCCGGCAAGCTTGCGCGGTCGTAACCCGGCCATTTTTCTGCAAGTCGCCTTCTGCCGCCGACTGATCTGCGGCAAAGGCGGGGCGCCAGATCCGCTAGACTAATGTATGTCGCCTGGAACCGTGCAGCGGTTCCGGGATAACGACAGGCATCAAAACAAGAGTTAAAGCGCGTCATATGCGACGCGCTTAAAGCCTGAAACGGAGACCCTGCCATGCCCGCACCGCTCGATCGCGTCGACACCACGCCGGAGCTGCCGACTGCCGCCGATGCGGTGGTGATCGGCGGCGGCATCGTCGGCGTTTTCGCGGCCTATTATCTCACCCGGCGCGGATTGAAGGTCGCACTCCTCGAGAAAGGCTTGATCGGCGCAGAGCAGTCGAGCCGCAACTGGGGCTGGTGCCGCCAGCAGAACCGCGACGCCCGTGAACTGCCGATGTCGACGAGGAGCCTCGATCTGTGGGAGCGTTTCGCCGCAGAAACCGGGGAGGACACGGGCTTTCGTCGCTGCGGCCTGTTTTATCTCAGCAACAGCGACGAGGAACTGTCCGGCTGGGCACGCTGGCGCGATTTCGCCCGCTCGGTCGGCGTCACGACGCATATGCTGAGTGGCGCAGAGGCAACCGAACGCGGGCGCGTCACCGGCACCTCGTGGAAAGGCGGGGTGTTTTCGCCGACCGACGGCACCGCCGATCCGGCACGTGCCGCGCCGGCCGTCGCGCGAGCGATCCTGAAGCTCGGGGGTACGGTGCATCAGTCCTGTGCGGCCCGCGGCCTCGACGTCGAAGGCGGCAGGCTCTCGGGCGTCGTCACGGAGCAAGGCACGATCCGTACAAAAATCGCGATCCTGGCCGGCGGCGCCTGGGCCTCCTCCTTCTGCCGCCAGCTCGGCATTCGATTTCCACAGGCGTCGATCCGTTCGTCGATCCTTTGCGTATCCCCGGGTGCGAACGGCCTGCCGGACGCACTCCACACATCCGCAGTCTCCGCGACGCGTCGCAGCGATGGCGGCTACACGCTGGCGATCAGCGGCCGCGGCCGGGTCGATCCCACCGCGCAGCAGGTCCGCTTCGCCCCACAATTCCTGCCGATGTTCGCCCGGCGATGGCGCAGTCTCGCACCCGGCGGGTTGGAGGGGTTCCGTTCCGGCCACGAGTCTCTGGCGCGCTGGCGGCTCGACAGGCCGACGCCGATGGAGCGCATGCGCATCCTCGACCCGGCGGTCGATGAGGCCACCATTGCGCTGACGCATGCGCGGGCGCTCGAGCTTCTGCCCGCCTTGAAGGAAACCAAGATCGCCGCGGCCTGGGCGGGCTATATCGACAGCACGCCCGATGGCGTGCCGGGGATCGGTGAGATCGCCACGCTCCCCGGTTTCATCCTCGCCGCCGGTTTCAGCGGTCACGGCTTCGGCATCGGGCCGGGCGCCGGCCACCTGATCGCCGATATCGTCACCGCCGACGAGCCGATCGTCGATCCCAGGCCCTACCATCCCGACCGCTTCGGAACATCCGCCTGGGGCAAAGTGGCCGATTTTTAAAGACGGCCCGGCGAAAGGACGCGTCACCGCAGTGCCGAAGGGCACTTGCTGCGCGCAACCCGCTTCAGACTGCCCATGGCAATTTATTGCGTGTCTCTGTCCGGCGCTCTCTTAGAGTGGCGATCGATTGACAGGGAAAGCCATGACACCGTTGCAACTGAAGCTGAAGCCAGAACGCCGCACGCTTGCCATAACCTGGGAAGGCGGCGACATCTCTCTCCTTCCCGCCTCCGAGCTCCGCCGGCGCAGCCGCGCCGCCCAGGCGGTGCGCGCCTCCCTCGATGGGCGCGAGACGCGCTTCGATGATGTCATGGTGACCGGCATCGAGCCGATCGGCTCCTATGCCGTCAGACTGGTTTTCTCGGACGGACATGATCGAGGGATCTATCCCTGGCAATACCTGCGCGAAATCGCGGATTCATTGGCTTGAGGAATGATGCATGGATAATTTTGTAGAAGGCCTGTCCGAGGTCGAGTGCGACGTGCTGGTGATCGGCGGCGGCACGGCAGGGCCGATGGCGGCGCTGAAGGCTAAGCAGCGCAATCCCAACCTGAACGTCATCCTGCTCGAGAAGGCCAACGTCAAGCGCTCCGGCGCGATCTCCATGGGCATGGACGGGCTGAACAATGCCGTGGTTCCCGGCTATGCCACCCCGGAGCAGTACACCAAGGAAATCACCATCGCCAATGACGGCATCGTCGATCAGGCGCCGGTCTATAAATATGCGTCGCGATGCTACGAGATCATCGAGGAACTGGATCGTTTCGGCATCCGCTTCCAGAAGAACGCCAATGGCGATTTCGACCTCAAGAAAGTGCATCACCTCGGCACCTATGTGCTGCCGATGCCGAATGGAGACACCGTTAAGAAGGCGCTTTATCGGCAGCTGCGCCGCGAGCGCATCCTGATCTCCAACCGCTATATGGCGACGCGATTGCTGACGGCTGGGGATGGCCGGATCGCCGGCGCGATCGCCGTCAACACGCGCTCGGCGGAATTTCTCGTCCTGCGCGCCAAGACCGTCATCCTCTGCATGGGCGCAGCGGGCCGGCTTGGATTGCCCCATTCGGGATATCTCTTCGGCACCTATGAAAACCCGACCAACTCAGGCGACGGCTATGCCATGGCCTATCACGCAGGGGCAGCGCTTGCGAACCTCGAATGCTACCAGATCAACCCGCTGATCAAGGATTATAACGGCCCGGCCTGCGCCTACGTCGCCGGTCCGTTCGGCGCCTATACCGCCAACAGCGAAGGAAAGCGTTTTATCGAAAGCGACTATTGGTCGGGCCAGATGATGCAGGAATTCTACAACGAACTTCAGTCCGGCAAGGGACCGGTCTTCCTGAAACTCAATCATCTGCATCACGATACGGTCGGCGAGATCGAGCAGATCCTGCATAAGGTCGAGCGCCCCTCGCGCGGGCGCTTCCACGAGGCACGCGGCACCGATTACCGCGAGACGATGATCGAGATGCACATCTCCGAAATCGGTTTCTGTTCCGGCCACAGCGCCTCAGGCGTCTTCGTCGACGAATTCGCGCGCACCACGGTCGAGGGCCTCTATGCGGCGGGCGACATGGCGAATGTCCCGCACAACTACATGCTCGGCGCCTTTACCAACGGGGCGGTTGCCGGGGAGCATGCGGCCGAGGTCGCGGCGGAAACAGAGCTTCCCGATTATGACCGCGAGTTTGTCGCACGTGAGCGTGAACGTGTGCTGGCGCCGACGCGGCGCGACGACGGCATTCCGCCCAACCAGCTCGAATACAAGGCGCGCCGCCTGGTCAACGACTATCTGCAGCCGCCGAAAGTGACGGCCAAGATGCAGATCGGCCAGGCGCGGCTCAGCGAAGTCCGCGACGATCTCGAAACCGCGCTTGTCGCCCGCGACGCCCATGAACTGATGCGGGCGCTCGAAGTGTCCTCCATCCTCGACTGCGCCGAAATGGCCGCCCACGCCTCGCTTTTCCGCACCGAAAGCCGCTGGGGCCTCTACCACAATCGCGTCGATTACCCGGAGAAGGACGACGACAACTGGTTCTGTCACACGCTTCTCAGGAAGATCGACGGCCGCATGGTCTCGGAGAAGCGCAAGGTGGAGCCCTATGTCGTTCCGATCGAGACCGAAGAACGGACGGCCTACGACCGTCTGCGTGTTCAAAAGCAAGCCTGACAGGAAGCACCCATGCCTCTCGCCCTCTCCCCGAGCACAGTCCCCGTGATTGTCGATGACGCCAAATGCATCGCCGACAAGGGCTGCACGGTCTGTGTCGACGTCTGCCCGCTCGATGTCCTGCGCATCAGCGATCTCACCGGCAAGGCCTACATGAAATTCGACGAATGCTGGTACTGCATGCCCTGCGAAACCGACTGCCCGACCGGCGCCGTCACCGTCAACATTCCTTACCTGTTGCGCTGATATGAGCATCTTTGAACCTTTCGAAGCCTTTGGCGACATAGAGGCCATCGCCGAACGCCTGCTCGATCCGGATGCCGCCATCCGCCGCCTTGCGGTGATCGAGCTTGCGGAAACCGCAAGTCCCGAGGCCCTGCCGCACCTGATTGGGGCGGCCGGCGATGCCAGCGGAGATGTCCGCCTCCAGGCGGCGATCGCGCTTGCCGAATTCGACGGCGCCGGTGCGGCGGGTGGCCTGGCGCGGCTGGTCGTCGACGACGATCCATCGGTCGCGCAGGCTGCGGCCGACGGCCTGGCGGAGCTGAAAAACCAGGAGGCGGGCGGCAACTTGCTGCCGCTGCTGGACCATGCGAGCGCCTTCGTGCGGGCAGCGGCATTTCGCGGATTGAAGGGGCTGCGGCTGCAGGATGCACTCGGCCCCGCCCTCATTGCGCTCCGCGACGCGGACGCGTCTGTGCGAGTGCAGGCGCTCGGCACGATCGCCTATCTCAAGCTCGACTCGACGCTCCCCTCTCTCATCGCGGCCACGCGCGACGAGAACATCGAAGTGCGCGCCGCAGCGGTCAATGCGTTGACGTTCACGACGCAATCGGCCGCGGCGGAAGCCGTGGCTGCGGCTCTTGGCGATGCGAACTGGCAAGTCCGGGCGGCGGCGGCGGAATCGCTCGGCCGCATCGGCCACGCCTCGGCGGTCGAAGCGCTCGGCAAGGCGCTTTCCGATGAATATTGGCAGGTGCAGCAGAAATCGCTCAATGCCCTCGGCAAGCTGAAGGCGGACGCCGCCCTGCTCCGGATCACCCTTCTGCTCGAAAGCGACATGCCCACCTTGCGCAAGGAAGCGGCAGCCGCCCTTGGCGAGATCGGCAATCCCCAGGCCAGGGAAGCGCTGGCCGCGCATATTGACGATCCCGATCCCGATGTGCGCAAGACCGTCCGCTGGGCGCTGACCCGCCTGGGTTAGGAAACCGCATTAGAGCAATTCCAGGGATAGAGCGGCTCGGCGTCTCCGTTAAAAGCTGAACCGCCTTAAGCGGCGCTTACGCGCCGCCCTTCGATACCATCGCCATCAGCAGATGCGGCCGCTCGATGCGGATGTGCCGCGGCGTGACGGTCAGCAATCCTTCCTTCTGAAAACGCTTCATCATCATCGTCACCCACTGCCGGGTGGAGCCGACCATCGCCGCAATCTGATCGTGGGTCACCTTCGCATTGATGATGACGGCGTGGCCGTCCTTGACGCCGTGCAGCTTGCCGAGATTCGTCAGAAACTGCGCCAGCCGCTCGATGACCGAACGGGTGCCGAGCATCTGAGCCATGGCCGAATAGCTTTTGCCCTTCGACGCCAGGCCCTGGATAAGACAGAGCGCGAAATTGGGCAGCTCGACGATCAGCTTACGCAAGATATGGCCGGGCAGAAACAGGATCTCGCAATCATCCATGGCCTCGCCCGACCAGATATGCGTGCCGCCGCCGGTCATCTCCGGCCCGCCGATGAAATTGCCCGGCGTCCAGTAGGCCAGGGTGATCTCGCGGCCGGAAGGGGCCGAATAGAAAACGCGCACCGAGCCACGTTCGATGATGAAGACGCCGTCATGCCGGTCACCCTGCGTGAAGATCGTTTCGCCGGTGGAGAAGCTGAGCTGGCGTCCATGACTGCGCAAGACAGCCCATTCATCCGGCTTGAGCGGATCGAGGAAATGCGCGCCCTCGTCCAGCCCATCGACGGTCTCGCTCAGAAACAACGACTGGTCGCCGGGCAGGATCGCCTGCGGGGGCAGCTCGGGGTCTGTTTCGCGCAATCCGCGTTTCGGCTCCGGCTTTGCGATTTCCAAATCCAAGCTCATCGATAACCCTCTCTGGTGTCGAATGAGTGGTTCACTAAATATAAAATCTATGGACTATAAAGAAATATATTTGCGTATTCGCTGCCGAAAATGGTCGTTTATCGCCGGAAATCCCAGCGGACCGACCAGACCCAGGACAAATAAACCACTGTAATCGTTCATCTAAATATTCCGATATTTGTCCGGACCGAACCCCTCCGGACGCCCCGGCGCCGACCTGCCGCGTGTCAATGCAAATTAATTGCTTCCGCCATCATGGGCCTCGCCACATAAATTTGCGCGACGTCGGCAGGGGAAACAGCTGCTGCCGGTCGGCAAAAATTTCGGAGATTTCCCGCCACCAGGCGACGGGATCACATGGGGTGACACAATGCATTTTCGCTTAACATTGGCAGCTGCAGCTTTGGCTGCGACCAGTTTCATCGGCTCGGCGCATGCGGAAACCATTCGCGTCGCCATCGGAACGCAAGACACCACGATCAACACCGCCACCGGCGGCCTGTTGATCCGGGAACTGAATCTGCTCGAAAAATATCTGCCGCATGACGGCAAATACAAGGATGCCACCTACGACATCCAATGGAAGAATTTCACCAGCGGCGCGCCGATCACCAACGAGCAGATCGCCGGCAAGCTCGATTTCGGCGTGATGGCGGACTTCCCGGGCTCCTTTAACGGCCTTGCGCATTTGAAGGCGGGACGCAAGAGCCTGTTCATCACGGTCCTTTCGGGCAGCGTCAAGGGAAGCGGCAACGGCATTGTCGTGCCGACGGATTCTCCCATCCAGTCCATCTCGGAGCTCAAAGGCAAGACGATTTCCGTTCCCTTCGCCTCCACATCGCACGGCCTGTTGCTGCGCGCCATCAAGGCTCAGGGCTGGAATCCGGAAACGGATGTCAACATCATCGCCCAGGCGCCTGAAGTCGCCGGCGCTGCGCTCAAGTCCAACCAGATCGAGGCGCATGCCGATTTCGTGCCCTTTGCCGAGCTCTATCCCTGGCGCGGTTTTGCGCGGAAGATCTATGACGGCTCGCAGGCGAACGGCCCGACCTTCCACGGCGCATTGGTCGATGCCGACTATGCCGAGAAATATCCCGAAGTCGTCACCGCCTATCTGCGTGCGGCACTCGAAGCCGACCAGCTGATCGCCAAGGAGCCGGAGAAATACAGCGAACTGATCGCCAAGGTCACCGGCGTCGAAGCGGAGGTCGACTATCTCTTCCACGGCCCGCTGGGTCTCCAGACCCGTGACCTGACCTGGAAGCCGGAATACCGGCGGGCCGTCGGCACCGCGATCGAAACGCTGCAGTTCCTGAAGAAGGCCGATAGCGGGCTCGACGTCGACACATTCGTCGACGACCGGTTCATCAAGGCCGCCTTCAAGGCGTCCGGCCTCGACTATGAGGCGAGCCTGAAGAATTACGGCCAGCTTCCGCTCGACGCAAAGGACGCTGTAACCGGTGAGCCGATCAAGGATCCGAAGCGCGTCGCTCAGATCTGGGTCAAGGACGAACCGCTCGTCCGCCATTACGCCACGGCGGAAAATGCCTTCAAGGCTTTGAAGACGCTGGAAGGCGAAGGCAAGGCCATCCGGGTCTTCTATGCCCAGGATCGTGAGAGCGGCATCAAGCTGCTCGGCAACCAGGCCTGGTTCGTTCGCAGTGACAAGGGCGAAATTAGCGCCTTCCTGCTCCGGGAGAGTGCCGAGAGCTGGGCCAAGGCGCATGGCGGCAACGTGCTCGACTTCGCCGACGCCAAATCCTCCGTCGTGGCAAGCAACTGAGGCAGACGATGACGACGTGGACGCACCCTGACTATGGATCTTGGCTGCGCCGCTCGGGATCAATCGCCATCTGTCTTCTTCTCTGGCAGATGGCGTCCACCCTGCGGCTCGATCTTGGCCTGGTCACCTTCCGGAATGTCCCTTCGCCGGTCGATGTGCTCACCGCGGCCCTTGGTTTTGCCCGATCGCCGAAACTGTTCGCGCATGTTTCCAGCAGCCTCGAAAGGGTGTTTGCCGGATATGCGATCGCATCCATCGCCGGGATCACCTTCGGCCTGATCATCGGCCGGTCGCGCAACGCTGCCGATTTCCTGCTCGCACCCCTCGAACTGCTCAGGCCGATCCCGGCCGTTGCCTGGATCCCCCTAGCGGTGCTGATGTTTCCGTCGTCCGAACTGTCGATGATCTTCATCACCTTCACCGGCGCCCTGTTTCCGATCCTGCTCAATACGATCCACGGCGTCGAGGGCGTCGATCCCCGCCTGATCGCGGCGGCACGCAGCCTCGGCAGCACGCGACGGGCGATGCTGTTCGAAGTCATCCTTCCCGGCGCCGCACCGAGCATCGTCACCGGTCTCGCCATCGGCATGGGCACGTCGTGGTTCTGCCTGGTGACGGCCGAGATGATCTCCGGGCAGTTCGGCATCGGCTATTACACCTGGGAAGCCTACACCTTGCAAAACTATCCGGAGATCATCGTCGGAATGGTAGTGATCGGCTTGCTCGGCATGGGCAGCAGCAGCTTGCTGCGTGCGGCGGGCAGCGCACTCATCCCCTGGCAGAAGAAGGAAACGGCACGATGAACCGCCATCAGCGCCTGGGGCGGTCGGAGACCGGGAGAATCCTGGCCGAACAGATCTCCATCCGCCTCGGCAAGGGCAAGGCCGCTTTCGAAGCGGTGTCGGACGTCAGTTTCTCCGTCGCACCCGGCGAATTCGTCTGCCTGCTCGGTCCGTCCGGCTGCGGGAAATCGACGCTTCTCGGCGCGCTCGCCGGCCATATCGACATCGCAGGCGGCCGGCTGGACGTCGATGGCGCACCGGTCCACGGACCAAACCCCGAACGCGGCATCGTCTTCCAGCACCACACGCTGTTTCCCTGGAAGAGCGCGCGCGACAATGTTGCCTTCGGGCCGAAGATGCGCGGCGTCGGAAAGGAACAGCGGCGGCGCGAAGCGCAGGGGATGCTCGATCTCGTCGGCCTGAACGGTTTTGCCGACCGGTATCCGGCCCAGCTTTCCGGCGGCATGCAGCAGCGGGTGGAAATCGCGCGCGTACTCGTCAACCGGCCGCGCCTGCTGCTGATGGACGAGCCCTTCGGCGCGCTCGACGCCTTGACGCGGCTGAAGATGCAGGAACTGCTGTTGGCAATATGGGAGCAGTTCCGCAAGACCATCCTGTTTGTGACGCACGATATCGACGAGGCGCTGCTGCTCGCCGACCGGATCATCGTGATGAAGGCGCAACCCGGCCGCATTCACGAGGAGATCACTGTCCCCTTCGCGCGACCGCGTGCGACCGATATCGTCGCATCGCCCGAATTCTCGCGGCTCAAGCGTCACTGCCTCGAACTGCTCCATGAAGACAGAGGCACCGACACCCTTCCCCGGCTGACGCCGCTTGGATTGGGAAGGGCGGTCTGATTGTCGACGCGGGACGCATCCCTGAGGAGGCCAGGGACATCAATGGGCTGGCTGCCCTTCCGCCATCGGCGGCAACAGTCTGGAAGTGGGAAATTCTCTCGTTCAATAGTTCCACTGCTGCCGGAGCCGGTGAGCGCTTGCCGTCGCCGATCGGTACATTCAGATCGCCGTCGGCCAGCCTCATCATCGTCTGAGTGATCCGCTTCAGCGGTCCGCGCAGCGTTTCGATCAGCATGAGACCGCCGATAATCGCAAGCACCGTGCCCGCCATCATGGCCGCAAGCGACATTGTCGCCGAACGCTGGCTGATTTCCCTGCCGCTCTCCTGCGCCGTGCTGACGAACTGCTCGAGCGTGTGGCTCGCGTCGGCGACCAATGCGGTCGCCGCCTCCTTGTTCGCGCGCCACCGGTCGGCGATCGATATCAGAAGCGAACTATCCTTTTCGATCGAGGCAAGGGATGGCTCGATCTCTTGGCAAGATCCTGCAAGGCGGTGTTTTTCCCGCTCAAGGGGATAGCTGTGCAGCGCTTTCGCGCAGCGCCTTGAGATCGGCGAGGACGGCATCCCGCGCCTCGGCATCGACCCGCGTGTTCAGTTCGCTTAAGTGCAGGCGCAGATCGTCAATCGATTTGAACGCTGTATTGACGATCGCCACCATCGAGCGAAGGGTGCGCCCCCGGCCTCTCCACTCAGCCGATCGCCATCAGGCTCGCATTGCCGCCAGCTGCCGCGGTGTTGATCGATGTCGACACCTCCTCCAGCAACCAATTCAGGCAATAGGCCTCGGGATCGTTCTCCAGTTCCTCGGTCGTCGCCGCCTGGACCAGCAGAAGCGGACCGGGCAAGTGAGCAATCCTCTGATTGACGGCCAGAACCTTTTCACGATCCCCCTCGACCAGCGCGCCCGAGAACGGCCCATCCTTTTCCCAATCCGAGGTCCAGGAGGTCCGACCGGCGACAGCCGCCGGAAGATCCGCCAGGATTGATTTCGGTAGGGAGCCGGCGTCGACGACGATGTGGTTGCCGGTCGAAAGAACTGCGGCGATCTGGCGATGAAGCCCACCTTCCGTCTGCGGCACGACGAGAATACGGCCGCGGGGATGGAGCGCGTAGAGATTGAGCTCGCCGACCGGACCGGTGAGTTCGCGTTCAAGCCCGAGTGCCGAGCGGCTCGCATATCCGCGCGCCGCTTCCCCCTCGCCCGACAGGCCCTTCTTGTCGAGCCAGACAATGTAGTCACGAAGGGCGAGGTCCGTATGAACGGAATCCTGCTGTGGCGGCACGGGCGCACGCTGCACCAACCGGCCGATATAGAGCGGACCGCCGGCCTTCGGACCCGTTCCTGACAAGCCGCGGCCGCCGAAAGGCTGCACGCCGACGACCGCGCCGATGATGTTGCGGTTGACGTAGAGGTTACCGGCCTTGATGCGGCTCGTCACGTGCGCGATCGTCTCATCGAGCCGGGTATGGAGCCCGAATGTCAGGCCGTAACCCGATGCGTTGATGTCGTCGATCAGGCGGTCGAGGCCGTTTCGCTTGAAGCGGACGACATGCAGGACCGGTCCGAAGATCTCCCTCGTCAGGTCCGACAGGGCCTTGATCTCGATGATCGTCGGCGGAACGAAGGTCCCCGCCGCGGCACTTTCGGGCAGCGGCAGCTGATCGACCTTACGGCCGGAGCCGCGCATCTGCTCGATATGCTGGTCGATCTCGGCCTTTGCACCATCGTTGATCACAGGGCCGACATCGATGCTCAGCCGATCGGTACGGCCGATCGTCAGCTCGCGGAACGCGCCTTTCAGCATGTTGAGGGTCCGGTCGGCGACATCGTCCTGAAGGCAGAGAACGCGCAGCGCCGAGCACCGCTGGCCGGCGCTGTCGAAAGCAGAGGCAATGACATCGGCCACCACCTGCTCGGCCAAGGCCGAGGAGTCGACGATCATGCCGTTCTGGCCGCCGGTTTCGGCAATCAGCGGGATCGGCTTGCCGGTCGGAGACAGCCGTTCCGCTAGCTGCGCCTGGATCATCCGGGCAACCTCGGTCGAACCGGTAAACATGACGCCCGCTGTTTCCTCTGCGCCGACCATGCCGGCGCCGAGGCGGCCGCTGCCGGGCACGAATTGCAAGGCGCCCACAGGTACACCCGCCTCATGGAGGATCTTGACGCTCTCCGACGCGATGATCGGCGTGACGCCGGCAGGTTTGGCGAGTACGGGATTGCCGGCCACCAGCGCCGCGGCAACCTGCCCGGTGAAAATCGCCAGCGGGAAATTCCACGGGCTGATGCAGACGACCGGGCCGAGCGGCGCATGCGAGGGCCCGAGGGTCTTGCGGGCCTGTTCGGCGTAATAACGCAGGAAGTCGATGGCCTCACGCACCTCGCCGACGGCATTGGCCGCGGATTTGCCGGCCTCGCGCATGACGATGCCCATCAATGTCTTGATGCGGGCCTGCATGATGTCGGCCGCCCGCTCCAGGCAGGCGGCACGCTCGGCCGGCGGCACGGCGGCCCATTGCGGCGCGTGCTCGGCAGCCATCGCAACGATGCGGGCGGCGTCTTCGACCTTCAGTTCGGTGACCGTGCCGACGACGTCGCGGTGATCGGCAGGATTGAGCACGTCACGCGTCACCCCATCCGTCGAGCCATCGGCAAGGATCGGAAGCGCATGCCACGGCTTCGCAGCCGAGGCGGCGAGCACCTCAGCCAAATCGGAAAGGGTGGCCTCGTTCGACAGATCGAGACCATCGGAATTGGGGCGGGCACTGCCGTAAAGCGCCTTCGGCGCGGCGATCTGCGCGTGGGGCGCGCCGATAATGGGCATGGCGGCTACGGTTTCGGCGGGATCGGCGATCAGCGCCTCGACCGAGACGTTCGGATCGGAGATGCGGTGCACGAAGGAAGAATTAGCGCCGTTTTCCAAAAGGCGCCGCACCAGATAGGCGAGCAGCGTCTCATGTGTTCCGACAGGCGCATAAATGCGGCAGGGCCGGTCGAGCTTTTCCTTGCCGACGACTTCATCATAGAGCGGTTCGCCCATGCCGTGCAGGCACTGGAATTCGTATTTGCCGACCGCGAAATCGGGACCGGCGAGATGATAGATCGTGGCCAGCGTCTGCGCATTGTGGCTGGCAAACTGCGGGAATATGGCGTCGGGTGCGTTGAGCAGCTTGCGCGCGCAGGCGATGTAGGCGACGTCGGTGTAGATCTTGCGGGTATAGACCGGATAGTCGTCGAGACCGTCGAGCTGGGCGCGCTTGATCTCCGCATCCCAATAGGCGCCTTTGACCAGACGCACCATGAGCCGGCGCCCGGAGCGGCGCGCGAGATCGATGATATAGTCGAGCACGAAGGGGCAGCGCTTCCCATAGGCCTGCACGACGAAGCCCAGGCCGTTCCAGCCGGCGAGTTCCGGGGCAAAGCAGAGCTCCTCGAGCAGATCGAGCGAAAGCTCCAGCCGGTCGGCCTCCTCGGCATCGATGTTGAGGCCGATATCATAGTTCTTGGCGAGAACGGCCAGCGCCTTGACCTTCGGCAGCAGCTCGCCCATCACCCGGCCGGCCTGCGCCCTCACGTAGCGCGGATGCAGGGCCGAAAGCTTGATCGAAATACCAGGGCCGTCATAAATACCGCGCCCGTCCGACGCCTTGCCGATGGCGTGGATCGCCTTTTCGTAATCCTTGAAATAACGCTCGGCGTCGGCCGCGGTCGTGGCGGCCTCGCCCAGCATGTCGTAGGAATAGCGGAAGCCGCGCGCTTCGAGCGGCCGGGCGCGTTTCAGCGCCTCGGCGATCGTTTCGCCGGTGACGAACTGCTCGCCCATCATGCGCATCGCCATATCGACGCCGCGACGGATGACCGGCTCGCCGGCGCGCGCGATCAGCCGCGTCAGCGCCGCCGACAGGCTGCGGTCGTTGACGGTCGATGTCAGTTTGCCGGTGACGACGAGGCCCCAGGTGGCGGCGTTGACGAACATGGATTTGCCGCCGCCGATATGCGAGGTCCAGTTGCCCTCGGCGATCTTGTCGCGGATCAGCGCGTCGCGGGTATCGGTATCGGGAATGCGCAGCAGCGCTTCGGCAAGGCACATCAGCGCCACGCCTTCCTGGCTGGAAAGCGAATATTCCTGCACCAGCCCTTCGACACCGGTGCCCTTGTGCTTGGCGCGCAAGGCCTCGATCAGGGTGCGGGCCGTGCTGCGAATGTCATAGCGTTTCGCCTCCGAGACACGCGCGGCGGCCACGAGCGGCGGCAGGCATTCGGTTTCCGGCCGGCGATAGGCCGCCGTAATCGCCTGGCGAAGCTCGGATTGCGGGCGGATCGGCGGCGCGAAGGCGGCGAAAGGCGCTCCCTCGGCGGGATCATTGGAGGATGCGGGGTCGATCGCTGCGTTCAACATGGGAGTCCCTATCAATCTATGTGTGTCTAACGGATAAATGGAACACCGGGCTCGTCATCCCAGGGCGCATCATCCGCCGGGCCGGAATATTCCGCCTCACGGAGCGGGCGCGCATCCGGCCTGTCGCGCTTGAGGGTGAATGCCGCCGCAACCGCTCTTATCGCCACCGGCCGGTAGTGAACGAGCAGGTCGGGTTTGCGATCGTCATCCGCATTTTTCTCGTGCATCCGTGATCCCCCTTTTGTGCGGCGCAGATACCGATCCAGGGCACACGCCAGCCGGCTGCGCCCTTCCTCCCGGTGCCGATGGATAATCTACCACAGACATAAATCGCGATCTCACTTGATTTCCGTGGTTTTCAAGCTGTATGAACTTATAAAGCGATCATCGAGAGTTCAAATGGCCACAGAAAACGATGGTTTTAGTGAATTAGACCAGTTCGACAGAAAGATCCTCGCGGCTCTTGCCGAGGATGGCAGGCTGTCGATCACCGATCTCGCCGCACGCGTCGGTCTTTCGAAGACGCCCTGCCAACTCCGCTTCAAGCGCTTGATCAATGACGGCTATATCGAAGGCTTCAAGGCCGTCCTCAACCCTGCGAAAATGCAGCTCGACCACATCGCCTTCGTCGAGGTGAAGCTCTCCGACACCCGCGAGGAAGCGCTCAAAAGCTTCAACGAGGCCATCAAGAAGATCAGGGAAGTCGAAGAGTGCCACATGATCGCCGGCAGGTTCGATTATCTCCTGAAAATCCGCACCCGCGACATCGGCCGCTACCGCCGCGTCCTCGGCGAGCGCATCTCGACGCTGCCCCACGTTGCCAACACCTCGACCAACGTCGCGATGGAAACGATCAAGGAAGGCTGGGACAAGTTCGGTTCGAGTCTTTCGTGAACCTGTTGCCGGCGACCGGCCGGAAGCAGTTCATCCACCTCTCGCTTTACGCCCGCGTGCAGTCGGTTTTCACCGGCACGCTTTTGCCGTACTCGTTCCACCACGCCGTCAACGCCTCCATCGTGGGGCCGAGGCCCCGCGCTTTTTTGCGTGATCTCATATTCGACGCGCGGGGGAACCTCGGCAAAGATGGTGCGGAATATCAGGCCGTCTGCTTCGAGCTCGCGCAGTTGCGCCGTCAGCATGTGCTGGGTGATGCCGGGAATCTCACCTCGCCAAAACGGTAGACGCGCTGATTGAGCAGCCACATGATCTCAAGCTTCCATTTGCCGGAAAGCAGCGCAAATGCGCGCCGCATCTCCTCATGCATATTGATCTCGCCGTCGGCCATGGTCTGCTTTTCCATACTAGCTGTAAGTAATTCATCCTACTTGCAAATATAAATCTTAGACGGTCCGCATAGAACGCATCTGACAAGGGTTCCATGTGCCGAAAATCTGAAATTGCTTCCTCCCAAGTATGAAAGAACCCAATAGAACCAATTTCCGCAATGGCCTATATCAGAACCAGAAAGCCGCGGCCGGCTTAAGCCAGCAGAGGCGCTCGACGAGGCGCCTCCGGCTATTCGATGATCTCGACGCAGAAATCTATAAAGGCCCTGACCTTAGTGGGAACATGCTGACGCGAGAGATAGAAGGCGTAGAGCGGGAATGTCTCGTCCGACCAGTCGGGAAAGAGGTTCACGAGCTGGCCATTGTTCAGATAATCCGCCATCCCGAGTGAGAAGACCTGCGCGATGCCTATCCCCGCAAGGCAGGTTGCCAAGGTCGTGCCGGCATCGTTGACTAAAATGCGGCTGCGGGTCTCGATCGAGACGACCTCGTCACCGCACCGAAGCTCACATTCGAAAGGCCTTGCGGTCAGTGGGTCCTGGAACTGGATACAGGTATGCTCGCTCAAATCCTGTGGACGGCTCGGCCGACCATGTCGCTCGATGTAAGCGGGAGCCGCAATCGTGATCACGTGCGTCTGCATCAATAGGCGCGAA
Source organism: Rhizobium sp. BT04 (assembly GCF_030053135.1). Lineage (NCBI taxonomy): Bacteria > Pseudomonadati > Pseudomonadota > Alphaproteobacteria > Hyphomicrobiales > Rhizobiaceae > Rhizobium > Rhizobium sp. BT04. The sequence continues at coordinate 222,074 of NZ_CP125651.1, forward strand.
ATAAGCGACCTCTGTGCAGGCTCGCCAAAGCGCACCGCGACGTCCATGCCATCAGCGACAAGATCACCGATCTCGTTTCGGGTGATGATCTCGATCTGGATATCCGGGTAACGATCGAGGAAGGCGCCGAGCCGCGGGCCGAGCACAAGGCGTGAGAAATATGGGTCGACATTGACTCGCAGCCGGCCACGCACCGCCTGTCTGGCGCCAACAGCTGTCTGCGCAGCCTCTTCGATGCCACTCAAGAGTGGGGCCACTTGTTCGTAGAACCGCGCACCATCATCGGTCAGCCGCATCGTGCGTGTTGTCCGGTCGAGGAGCCGCAGACCGATCCGCCCCTCCAGTCGGGAAATGGCGCGGCTGACACCCGACGCCGACAGTCCCATTAGCTCCGCCGCCCGCGCGAAGCTCCCGCTCACGATAACGGCGGCCAGTACGCTCACGCCAGTCAATAGTCGTCCGTCAAACATCGCATATCCGTGATTTTTAGTCACCAATCATGTGACAGAAGCGCGCTTCAGTCAAAGGCTGCCAAAGGACATGATCAGCATAACAAGCCGCCAACATGCTGGCGGCGGAGGCAGCAAAGGAGTCTAGCCATGTTTGTGATCACCGGCGTAACAGGCCAAGTCGGAGGCATTGTCGCCGCGCGTCTGCTGGAGGCGGGGGTGCCGATACGCGCCGTCGCGCGCAATGCGGAGAAAGCAGCGGAATGGAAGGACAAAGGCGCGGAACTGGCCTTGGCCGAGATGACCGACGCCGATGCGCTTACCAAGGCTTTCGCCGGCGCCGACGGTATCTTTCTGTTAATCCCGCCGACCTTCGATCCGACTCCCGGCTTTGCGGAAGTGCGTGCTGTCATTGCGGCCCTGAAGACCGCGCTTCTTTCGTCCCGTCCTGCCAAGATCGTTTGCCTCTCCACCATCGGCGCGCAGGCCAGAGAACCCAACCTCTTGAGCCAGCTCGGTCTCGTTGAACAGAAGTTATCTGCTTTGCCAATGCCGATCGCCTTTCTGCGTGCCGGCTGGTTCATGGAGAACACGGCCTGGGATATCGCGCCGGCGCGCGAGACCTGCGTCCTCTCGAGTTTCCTGCAGCCGCTCGATCAGCCCTATCCGATGGTTTCTGTCTTCGACGTCGGAGCCAAGGCGGCAGAACTGCTGCAGCACGAGTGGGTGGGCAAGCAGGTCATCGAGTTGATGGGGCCAGAGGGCGTCACGCCCAACGATATCGCCGCTGTCCTCTCGTCCATCCTCGGCAAACCCGTCCGCGCGGTGCCGGTGGCCCGCGACACCTGGGAGCAGATTTTCACCGACCAAAGCATGCAAAACCCCCTCCCGCGGATGCGCATGATCGATGGCTTCAACGAAGGCTGGATCCGGTTCGAGGGTGAGCCGGTGAAGGGCACGACCACACTGGACACAGCAATGGGCCGCCTGATTAGCACCGGCCGATAAACAGCTGAAGGGCCGTGGCGGAGAGCAGCCACGGCCTCCAATGCAACCTATAATAGAATAAACCTTTGTTGAACTAAGGGGCTACCGAAAATACCGGATTGGACGGCAGCCTATTTCAAACTCTTAGGAGATAGCTTCCCACGCCCTTGGACGGTGGAGACGACACTTCGAGCCTCTGCCCGATAAGCGTCTGTTCCGGCTCAGGAGAATTCGTGGGAAATGCTTCCGGCACCGAGGCCGAGAGTCGCTTGTGTCATCTCGGCGGCGGCGCAATCATCGAGTGCGCCCGGTAACACCCTTCGGTAACCGTCGATGAGCAAGGGGCGCAGCATGTTGCGCCCCGTTCCAGCGGACCCTGGCGCAGCGAGACCTTGGTGACCGAGTAGACACTGACGGCAAGCCCTTCGAGCCAACATGCGGCCTATTGCAGTTTTTGAATTTCACAGTAGACAATGCTGCGGTTCGAGCCGGACCAAACAGACACCTTCACATCCGCCCCGGTCACGCTTTCACCGGCGATCAAGCCCATCTCTCGTTCTGACCGCAACAGCAGCGCCCAGTTCATAAATGTCTCCATATAGCCATCGACGTCCGTCTCCGGAGAGAAGTTGGCGAATAGGAATGTGCCGCCAGGCTTAAGCATGCTGACGCACTTCTTGGTCAGCTTTACCGCTACGGCGTTCGGCAAATAGTCATAGAGACCCGCGGCATAAACGAAATCGAACATTCCCAGCGCATGTCTTCCACCGATCAGAGACTTGACCGAACCGTTCACCGCCTGGACGGACGTGCCGGCGAAATCGCGGGCGACGGTTCCAACGCTCATCGGGTCTTGATCCAAAGCTACCCAGCGTCCGATCGCGCCTGCGCCGAGCGCGCGCGACAAAGGCCCCTCACGAAGATGCCCGGCGGCGATGGCGAGGATTTCGGTGGAACCAGGCCGGACCGAAGCGATTTCGTCAACGCGGCGAGCCAGAATGTCTCGACGCTCCCTTACCGCGACGGATGACGAAGCATTTCGAGTATAGGCGTAGATCGAACGTCCTAAGTTGCTCGATGATGCGACTGCGTTCTCGATTTCAGGTCGGCCGTAGATGAAGTCGAGAAGACGTGCGTCGCCAGAATAGCCGCGCGGCTTTTCGAAAGACCAGCGGGTCAATGGATCTTGATGAAGATAGTGAGCAACCGGATGAGATTGCGCGATCGGAACGATGACGTCCCACACCTCCGGATGAAAGCGCCGCCGTATCTGATGCAAGGCGCCGGTAAGACGCTCGATGATCGCATGAGGCTCGACGCCGGATTTGAACTGACGGATCGACACGTCAAGGCTGAGAGCAAGCTCGGCTCTGGCAACCATAAGGTGTCCTTGATCTGGGGCCGCAACCCTCCTTGCCGCCCGACGAATTTCACCTGGCGCAACAAGACTTTCACCGTCCAAGACCAGGCTTTGTTCCATTTCGAGACCCCTTTGACATGGCGTTAAGCATAATCAACCTCGAAATAGGATGCGACTAGAATCTACACGGGATAAGGGTATTTCTACTATTGCGGGTCAGATGCCACCCCTCTAACAAAGCTAAGCAATAAGACAAACCGGTTGCAGGTTGCCGAACGTGATTTTGGAGGGCGCCGAAGTATGGCTTACTTTTCAACTTACTTGAGATCGTTGTCAGACCGGTGTCGTTGCATGATCGCGGCTTACGCTAATGTCCAGCGCGACGAACCCACCGCCAGCTTTTCATTTGCCGAGGCCCTTAAGTCTCTGAAAACTGAAAATGATGCTATCCGAAGGCGGAGCTCACGGCATGGTCTTTGGATGGCAGTCGCCGTTTATGTAGCCTTCGCACTTCCCGACCGATGGCTGATCCCCGATGTTGCCCCTGTGACGATCGCCGTGCGATTCGTCGTTGCAACGATCGCTCTGCTGGCGTTCGAAATCTTGCGCCTGGCAAAAGCGAAAACCGTCTGGCTTGACATCACATGCGCCGCCGCACTGCTTGTGGGCTACGTTGGCTGGCTTTACCCGGCGATTGCCACTGGCGACGTCACCGCCATGTCATACTACATGATATTCGGCGCCATCTTCATGATGGGCGCCAACCTCTTTTTCAGTTTCCCGTTTCGGCTTTCGGTGATCACCTCGGGCCTCGTTCTCTGCGCATTTTTTATTACGATCGAGGCATCATTTCCTTCGAGCCAAACCTACAAGCTTGCCTTCGGGCTGTTCTACATTTCGTGCTTTGTCTTCACGTCCTTCGTCAATTGGCGATTGAACGTGGAGCGTCGAAACGTGTTGTTGAACGCCGCGGAGGCTCGCCACCAGCACTGGGAAGCGTCCGAGCGCGGAAGGTCGCTGCTCGAGCTTTCACATACCGATTACCTGACAGGCATCAGCAACAGACGCGCGCTGGATCGGCGGCTCGACGAATGCTGGGCCGCCTGGAAAGACGAACGCCGCGACTTCTCGGTGTTCCTCATCGACGTCGACTTTTTCAAACGCTTCAATGATCGCTACGGGCATCTGGAAGGAGACCGATGCCTGACTGTCATCGCCAATGCACTGAAGGCGGTTGTAGAGTCGTCCGATGGCATGATCGGCAGGTATGGTGGCGAGGAGTTTATCGTGGTCATGCCGGCTGCCCTCCCCAAGGCCGCGATCTCTCTCGCCGAGAAGATCAGAATGGAAGTCGAGTCTCTTGCGATTGCTCACGACGAGCGACCAGATGATGTGTCGATTGTAACCGTCAGCATCGGCGTCGCCTTCACCCGCGAGAAAGTTGGAGAGAAAGTTGAACGAATAGTACGTGAAGCCGACCTCGCTCTCTACAATGCCAAAGCAAGTGGCCGAAACTGCATTCGTAGTTTTGATCCGTTATTGCCTCGCCCTGATGACTATGCTGGTAAACTCGTCCCGCTGCTGGCGGCCGCCATCGATCGCAAACTGGTCTCGCTCGTATACCAACCGATCTTCGACGTGAACGGGCAAGCAAGAGCCGTCGAGGCTTTGATGCGCCTGAGGATGCCGGACGGCACCGCGGTTTCGCCGAAGACATTCATTCCGGTCGCAGAACGAAGTGGCGCTATCCTCGAACTGGGCAGGTGGGCGATCGAGACGGCATGCCGTGATATACTGATGACCGATCGCATGGCTACCGTCAGCGTCAACGTGTCGCCAATACAACTGCGTTCTCCCGGCTTTGCTGCCAGTGTCGCTGATATCCTTGCTCGGTGCGGGGTCTGCGGGTCGCGTCTAGCCCTGGAGGTCACTGAGGGCCTGGACATGGATATGCAGTCGGAGGTGCTTAAATGCATTGCCGATCTCAGGGCACTCGGCGTCGAGATCTGGCTTGACGACTTCGGCTGCGGCTTCGCGGGCCTCTCTTGGCTGAGGGCAATCGAATTCCAGACGGTCAAGGTCGATAGAACCTTCCTGCACGACTGCTCGAACCCACGCGGATTGACGATGCTTCAGGACATGATTGCTCTCATCCGCAATCGTGGGAATACGATCTTGGTGGAAGGCGTCGAAACAGCAGCACAATTTTCCCTTCTCAAGGATCTTCGCATCGACCGCGTCCAGGGCTTTCATATGGGAATGCCGGTTAGCGCTGAACTTCTGAGCGCGGCATAACTCGGCCTCAAGATTTCCAGATGGCTCAGCGCGAAAGCAATTGGAGCCATTTCGACAAGGGCTGCGCCACCATTTTCGGAACTCTTGCTTTTAAACGGATCACGCCGTCTGATGCAGCGAGGCAACGGATCGCTGAAGGCATACAATATTCGGCGGTTGAACCTGAGGAATGAGGAGCAGGATGGATCACGCCAATAGCCCGCGAACATCGGCGCGCGAAGAGAGCGAGGCGCGCAGGCTTCAATATCTGACCTGGGAACACATCGTGGCGGACCTCCGTCACCCAGCTCATCTGGCCCGCAAGGCAGAACTCAGGCAATCATGCGATGCACGCTTGGCTGAGTCTTCCTACATTGCCGAGGATGCGGCAATTTTCACGGAAAGCCTGACGATGGGCGAACGGTCCTGGATTGCCGGGCATGCCCTCGTCCGCGGCCACGTGATCCTCGGTGACGATTGCACCATCAATCCCTATGCCTGTGTGTCCGGCACGGTGACGTGCGGCAATGGCGTGCGGATCGCGTCGCATGCATCGATCGTCGGCTTCAATCATGGTTTTGATGATCCTGATATTCCCATACACCGCCAAGGCGTCATCAGCCTCGGCATCACGATCGGCGACGATGTCTGGATCGGCGCCAATTGCGTGATCCTCGATGGCGCCACGATTGGCACTGGTGCGGTGATCGCCGCCGGAGCGGTCGTCACGGGAGACATTCCCGCCCTGTCGATTGCCGGCGGCGTACCGGCGAGGGTGCTGCGGAGTCGCGGCACAGCGGGCGGGAAATCCGGCACTGGCGACATCGAAGATCAATTGGTCAGGCTCGGTCAGAAGGCGAAAGAGCAATGGCCTGATATCCTTGCACGCTGGAAAACGCAGGGAGCCTATGAATCGTTGGAAGCAGACGGCATCAGCCGACCGGCGATCCGGCATCTCTGCGATGCAATCGAGATTGCTGCCGGCTTCGGCCATCTGCCGCCCGACCTCGATGCGCCGCAGACCGTCGAGCGTCTCCAAGGTCTGCAGGACCAAGAGACCGGCCTTTTCCCGGAAGAGCATGCGCGAGAGCACGGGAGGGCCTTGAGAGATGATCCAAAGGCGCTCTATAACGTCCTTGCGGTTGGGTATGCGCTTGAACTGCTTGGTTCCGCTCCACGGCAACCTGTCCATGCGGTCGCGCTCGACGCCGGAGAGCTGGATGAATGGCTGAGCGCCCTGCCCTGGTCGACCCGGGCGTGGCACGCCGGAAGCGTGGTCGATGCGATCGGAACCGCCATCTACTTCAATGCGCGGTATTTCGGCATCAGGGGGCCGCGGCAAGCGCTGTTCGAGTGGCTGAGCCGCAATGCCAACAGCGTCTCGGGCCTCTGGGGCGAGCCCGCAGCGCTGGAAGGATGGCTCCAGCCGGTGAATGGTTTTTATCGTTTGACGCGCGGCACCTACGCCCAGTTCGGCGTGGCACTTCCGCACCCGCACGCCTCACTCGAAACGGTTCACCTGAATTATCGCAACCACAAGGGCTTCGTTGCCGAGAAATACAATGCGTGCAACCTGCTCGATACGATCCATCCTCTGCTGCTGATTGCCCGGCAGACTGATTACAGGCGGGCCGACGGAGAAGCGATCGCTCGCAATCTCATCTCAAGGGCTCGGGACAGATGGCGGGATGGCGAGGGATTCCCGTTCGCCGACGGTGGTGAGCCGAGCCTGCAGGGGACGGAAATGTGGCTTTCCGTCATTCATCTAGCGGCCGATTTCCTGGGCTTGTCGGATCGGTTTGATTTCCTCCCGAAAGGCGTTCACCGGACGGCAACGCCCGGGCTGGGTTTATGATTATGACTGTGCGAGCAGCGGCTTAACCGTGCAGGGATGCCGTCAGCCAGGCGGCGGCAAGGTCGCGGGCGTTGCTTCGCTTGGCTTTGACGGGCACGATGACGTTGTAACGATCTTCCGCGGCAAGCTCGCTTTCCTCGGCGCGCACCAATGTTCCGTCCTCGAGAAAGGTGCCGATGAGCATGCGCCATCCCAAGGCAATCCCCTGCCCGGCGCGCGCGGCAGCGATGGTCTCGGTATAATGGCTGAGCCGAAGCGATGGCTTGACCTCGATATTGGCGCCGGTCAGGGCAACCCATTGCGACCAGCTATACCAGGAACGATCGACAACATCCGTTTCGATGAATTCGTCAGCCGAGCCGAGCGGACCATCTCCCCGACGCCGGAGATAGTCTGGAGAGCAGACCGGGGAAATGACGTCGCCGCGCGAGGCGATGACCGTCCCGTCGCTGAAGGGAGGCAGGCCGTAGCGGATCGCCACATCGACCTCTCCGCCGTCCAGGGCAATCGGGCTGTCCTGGGATATCACCCGAACCAGAATGCCGGGATTGGCCCGGCGGAATTCGGCCAGCCGCGGCAGCAGCCAGAAGGAAGAGAATGCAACGGTCGCCCCGATCGTCACCACGTCCTGGCTGCGCGACCGGATCGCCTCCACGCTTTCGGCGATATCGGCAAGGCTCTTCGCCAGCGTTGCGCCGAGGCTGATGCATGCCGCCGTCGGCTCGATCGCCCGGTGCTTGCGCACGAATAGGGGCTGGCCGAGCTCCTCCTCCAGCGAGGCAATCTGCCTGCTGACCGCCGCTTGGGTGACGCCGAGCTCCGTCGCCGCCAGGGTGAAGCTTTTCCTGCGCAGCACGGCCTCCAGTGTCACCAGCGCGGTCAGCGACGGAAGCCGTCTTCGAAATTGCATCTCAGAACCCTTTTCACATGAGAAAAGATTATGCGAACGTGATTTTTTATGCCGTTGAAAGCCCCACGCTGCAAGCGCAATCTAGGGAAACTCTCACATAAGAGGTTCTCATGTTAAACAGGCTCCCATCTTCCATTTCAGCGCTGCTCGACTCCCGCTCTGAAGGCCATTCGCTGCCGGCCGGCCTTTACGTCAGAGACGACGTGTTCGAAGCAGACATCGATGTCTTCTTCCACAAGCACTGGATCTGTGTCGGCCTCGACTGTGATGTTCCCGAACCCGGCGACGCCACGGTCATCGATATCGGCAAGACGAGCCTGATCCTGCTGCGCGACGACGACGGCGAAATCCGCGTCCTGCACAATGTCTGCCGCCATCGCGGCTCCCGCCTCCTCGATCCGGGCAAGGCGATCGTTTCGAAGCTCGTCTGTCCCTATCACACCTGGACCTACGAGCTGACGGGCGAGCTCAGCTACGCTCCCCATATGGGCAAGGATTTCGACATGGACTGTCGCGGTCTGAAGCCGGTTACCTTCAAATCGATCGGCGGCCTGATTTACGTCTGCCTGTCCGACAATCCGCCCGAAGACATTGCCGGCCTCGAACAGGCGATGGTCGAGCGCCTCGCCCCCTATGACATCCGCAATGCTAAGATCGCTCACCAGACCGACGTCATCGAGAACGGCAACTGGAAGCTGACGATGGAGAACAATCGCGAGTGCTATCACTGCTCCGCCAACCACCCGGAACTCTGCGTCTCCTTCGTCGATCTCGACTTCGGCTTCGACCCCGAAACGCTGAGCCCGGAAGACCGTGAGCAGGCAGAGGAGCATTTTCGGCTTTACGAGGAACGCACGCAGGCATGGGAGGCCGACGGTTTCCCCTCGGCTGCCGTCGAGCAGCTCACCGACTGCGCCACGAACTTCCGCACGCAGCGACTGATCATATCAGGCGCCGGCGAATCCCAGACCCACGACGCCACCGCCGCATCGTCCAAACTTCTCGGACAGATGACCCGCAAGGATCTTGGCGACACCCATCTCTGGGGTCATAACAGCTGGAACCACTTCATGGGCGACCATGCGGTCGTGGCAACCGTCATCCCGCTCTCGGCCGGCAGGACGCTGGTCAGGACCAAGTGGCTGGTGCACAAGGACGCCGTCGAAGGGGTCGATTACGACCTCGACAAGCTGACGGATGTCTGGGTGGCAACGACAGACCAGGACGCAGACCTCGTCGCCCGCTCCCATGCCGGCGCTCTCGATCCCGCCTATCAGCCGGGGCCCTATTCCCGTTTCTCCGAGACGAACCTCGACAAGTTCGCCACCTGGTACATCGACCGGATGCGCGCTCATGGATACTAGGATCCCGCAAGCGCCGCTCGCAAACGCCGCCCGTCACGACTTCTGGAACTCCGAGAAAGACGACACGCTCGTCTGCCTCGACGTCCAGCAGGAGACCCATGACGTCAAGACGTTCACCTTCGCCTCCCGTGACGGCAAGCGCTTCGCCTTCAAGGCCGGCCAGTATTTTCTGTTCGACCTGGAACACAATGGAGAGCCTGAAAGCCGGTGCTACAGCATCTCCTCTTCGCCGCATCGCACGAACGCCTTCTCCGTGACGGTGAAGCGCGTTCCGGGCGGCAAGATCTCCAACTGGCTTCACGACACCCTGGTTGCGGGGGCAACAGTCAAGGCGAATGGTCCGCTTGGCCATTTCGTCAGGTCTGAGGCGTCGGGACATAAGCTTTTTCTGCTCTCCGGCGGTTCCGGCATCACCCCGGTCATGTCCATTCTGCGTGAACTCGCCGACAGCTGCGAACCCGCCGACGTCGTCTTCATGCACGCTGCGCGCACGCCGCAGGATCTGATCTTCCGCGACGAGCTTGCCTGCATCGCCCGCAGGCTGAAGGGCCTTCGGCTCCACTTCCTGCCGGAGACCGTCGCGGGTGAGGCGTCCTGGCCGGGTCTCACCGGCCGTATTTCGGCGGATTATGTCAGGCTCGCGGTTCCTGATATTGCCGAGCGGACCGTGATGTGCTGCGGCCCCGCCCCGTTCATGGCGGCAGCGCGCCGCATTTCCGCCGAGCTCGGCGTCCCCGCCTCGCACTACCTCGAGGAAAGCTTCGACGCCGCCGTCATCGACGAACCGGACATTCCTGCCGTTCAGGAGGCAGCCGCCAAGGTCTTTCAGGTGACCTTCTCGAAGCAGGCCCGCAGCATCGAGGTAACAGGCGACCAGAGCGTGCTCTCCTGCGCGAAGAAGACGGGCATCAGGATTCCATCCTCCTGTGCCAACGGCGTTTGCGGCACCTGCAAGTCGAAGCTGACATCAGGCACGGTCGACATGAACCACAATGGCGGAATCCGTCAGAGGGAAATCGACGCCGGCTTTTTCCTGCCCTGCTGCTCGAAGCCGCTCAGCGATCTCGTCATCGAACGCTGAGCGACACCGCTTTGCTCACCGACAACAGGGGATCACTCGGATGTTGCGAGACGAAAACGATTTCGTCGAGCTGACCGGCCCGGCAGTCTTCAAGGACGAACGGAAGCCGGCTTACCTCAACCCCGATGGAGCGGACCGGCCTCTCATCAGTCCTGTGCCGGCCGCGACGCTCGACCAGGCGCGCCGCTACCGGCTGGAGCGGCTGCGCAAGAAGATGCGCGAATGGATTGCGGCGCGCTGCTGCTCTACGATCCCGTCAACATCCGCTATGCCTTCGACTCGTCGAACATGAGCATCTGGACGATGCATAATCCGTCACGCTACGCATTGATCCTGGCAGATGGCCCTCAATCAAACTGGAAACCCAGGCGCTGATCACGGCCAAGGGCGCGGAGCGGCTGGACAGTTTCCCGTGGGAAGAGATCTGAACCAGACCATGATGCCGAAAATTGTGAGCAGCTAATCTAGAGTAGGATGATTTTAGGCCGCCCCGGCCTGAAATCATCCTGTTCTACGCTCAGTGCGCTCTCGAAGCCGTTGCGCGATGCTGCGACGGTGTTTGCCCGAAGGTGCGCTTGAAGGTTCTCGTGAATTGCGAGGCGTTTTCAAAGCCGACATCCAGCGCGATCTCGATCAGCGGCGCCTTCGACTGGGCAAGGATCGATCTTGCCCGCTCCATGCGAACACGATTATAGGCCTTGGCAGGCGACATTCCCGTCTTGTCGATGAAGATTCTCTCCAGTTGCCGCCTTGACAGGCCAACCATGGCGGCAAGCTTCTGAATCGATATGCTGCCGTCGACGAACTGTTCCATGGTAATCATCGCCGCCTTGACGCGGGCGTCGTCATAATCATCGTACAGCGGGCGCCGCGGCTGTATATCCGCCGTCGTCCGGGCCTTCTCGATCTGCAGCACTTCAAGCGCGTTTCGTTCGGCATCTCGGCTGATATACTTCCTGACCAGCAGTGCCGCCATGTCGGCGGAACTGCTGCCGCCTGCGCACGAACCACGCTGGCGATCGAGATTGAAGAGCCGGTCGGAACGAACGCCGAGATCGGGAAACCGTTCGCGAAATTCCTTATAATGCAGCCAGCTCACGCAGGACTCGTGCCGCTTCATCAGTCCTGCCTCGGCAAGAATGAACGACCCCGTGCAGACACCGATCAGCGGCACCTTCTTGACGTCCGCCTGCTTGATAAAAGCGATGGTCTGCTGATCGACAGGGTTCGCAACCGTCAGAAGGCCGCCGACGACAACGATATAATCGAATCTCGACGGATCGACGAAATCGGATGTCGGAGCGACCTGGACGCCGCAGCTCGAGCTTATCAGATGCCGCGTGCTGCCGATCACCTGCCAGTCGGCAAGCACCCTTCCGGAACGATCCTGCTCGTCGCTGGCTAGCCGCAGCGTGTCGACGAAAAGCGCGAAGGCCGACAGCGTAAACGATCGCGCCAGAACGAACCCCACTTTGAGCCGGGCTCCGGATTTCGCCGCCGCCTGCTGATGCTGCTCCGGTCGCATGGTCATCTCCTTGCCGCCTCTCAAAACTCGGAAACCGCGCTCATCGAATCTGAAAACCGTGTGCGAGCGGATCACGGTCGTCTACAAAAATGGTGTTGTGACCGATGACGCGCGCCCAGCCTCCGATGCTGGGGAGGATGCCGCGATAGCTTCCGATCCTTGCCTCGGCTTCGACCCGGCCCTCGAAAATGGTTCCGATCAGGCTTTCATGACGGTATCTCGACCCGACGGCGAGCCGCCCCTTGCCATGGAGCTGGGCCATGCGCGCGGAGGTGCCGGTGCCGCCCGGCGACCGATCGATGGCCTTATCGCCGTAGAAGACCGCGCAGCGTCCGTCGGAGACGTCGTTCACCGGGCGATCGCACCAGATCGCGTGATGCACGCCTGATATCCTCTCGTCATCGGGATGAACGGGATGGCAGACACCGGCAAGTGCCGATCTCAGCTTCTGACTGCAGCCGACAATGTCGGAGGCGCTCATGCCGTCCAGTCCGCCCCAGTTCTCTTGCGGTTCGACGACCGCATAATAGTTGCCGCCGTAGGAAATATCGACGCGCAGACGGCCCATACCAGGCACGTCGACCTCGACATCCGCCTCGTGGAGATAGCTCGCCACATTGTGGAGACGGACGGAATCGACATATCCGCCCTTCTCCTCATAGGTGACATCGACCCTGCCGGCCGGCGTTTCGATGGCGACCCTTCCGGCTTCGCGCGGCTTGACCAGTCCCTCTTCGATCGCGGCGGTCACGGTGCCGATCGTGCCGGCGCCGCACATCGGCAGGCAGCCGCTCACCTCGATGAAAAGAACGGCGAAATCGCAATCCTCCCGATAAGGGGGATAGATGATCGAGCCGGACATGATGTCATGCCCCCTCGGCTCGAACATCAGTGCCTTGCGGACCCAGTCGTGGTCGCGGACGAAGATCTCCCGGCGCTCGCCCATCGGCAGATGCGGAAGCAGCGGGCCGCCGCCGGCGACGAGACGGACGGGGTTACCGCAAGTATGTGCATCGATGCAGAAGAAGCTGTTTCTCATTCGGTTAAGTCCTTGCTCATCTCGCCTTCGGCAACCTGTCGCGGTCCAGCAGACCGCGGGACAAACGGTCGAGCAGAAGGGCGACCGCGACGATCGCCAGGCCTGCCCTGAGGCCGAGCCCCATCTCCATGCGCGTCAGGCCGCGCGTCACTTCCGCGCCGAGCCCGCCTGCACCGACGAGGCCGGCCAGCACGACCATCGCCAGCGACAGAAGAATGCACTGGTTGAGCCCGACGAGCAGCGTCTGCTTGGCCAAGGGGATTTCGATCTTCCAGAGGATCGAGCGCGGCGGCGCCCCGATGGCGCTGCCGAGCTCGATGAACACCTTCGGCACCTGGTTGAAGGCCAGCGTCGTCAGGCGCAGCATCGGCGGAATGCCGTAGACGATGGTGGCGATAATGGCCGGCACCCGTCCGAGGCTGAAGATCATCACCGCGGGAATGAGGTAGACCCATGGCGGCACGGTCTGCATCACATCGAGAATCGGGCGAACCACCGCCTCCAGCGTCTTATGCCGCGAGCACAGGACGCCGACCGGAAAGGCTATGAGCACGGAGATCACGACGGCGACGCTGACCAGCGCAAGGGTCTGCATCGATGCCGTCCACAGCCCGACGAGCAGGCAGAAGCCGAGGCAAAGCCCCGCAAGGATCGCGGCGCGCAGGCTGACGGCAAAAAATGCCAGGATGACGACGATCGCGATCAGCGCATAGGGCGGCACGAAGAGCAGTGCCGCCTCGATTGCCGAAAGCACGGTTTCGACCAGATAACTGATCGCCGCAAACAGGGGATGAAGATTGGTGTTGAGCCAATCGACAGCAGGGGCCAGGAAGGCGCCGGGCGAAAATTGCAAGATCGAGAGATTCATGATGTCCTCCCTGTTCCCAAGCTGGCGGCACTCTGGGTTATCCGGTCAATCACCATAGTCAATACCACGATGGCGATCGCTCCATTGATTGAGGTGGCGATGTCGAGTGTCCTGATCGCGCCGTAGATCGTCTCTCCGAGCCCGCCGGAACCGACGATGCCGGCGATGACGACCATGCCGAAGGCCATCATCAGGCTCTGGTTTATGCCCGCCATGATGCTCGGCAGCGCAAAGGGAAGGCGAATCTTGAAGAACATCTTTGCCGGCGTCATCCCGAGCGCCTCTCCAAGTTCGATGAATTCCTTGGGAGTCATACGGATACCAAGCGAGGTCAGGCGGATAGCCGGCGGCACGGCGACGATCACGGTTGCGATCAACGCCGTCGCCGGCCCATAGCCGAGCAGGGCGATCGCCGGCAGCAGGTAGATATAGGGCGGAAGCGTCTGGATCAGATCGAGGCCCGGCTCCATGAAGCGATCGAGCGCAGTGAAGAAGCCGGCAGCGATGCCGATCGGAATGCCGATCATCAAAGCGATCGCCGTCGCCGTCAGCACCAGAGCCAGAGTGCTCATCGTCTCCGGCCAGAGCCCCATCGAAAAACAAAGCACCAATGCGACGCCGCTGAGCAGGGCGAACCAGATATTGACCAGCCGCCAGCCTATCAGCGCCACGATCAGGGCCACCAGGTAGAAGGGCGGAAGCTCCAGGAGCCAGAGGATCCCGTCATAGAGACCTTCCAGAGCCTGTCTGATATGGTCGAAGAGGAACTCGCCGTTGTCGCTGACCCATTCGAGCGCAGAGTCCGTCCATTCGTCGAAAACATCGGTGAAGGCTGAAGTATCCATGTCAATCAGCTCCAGTTGGGCTCACGCCGCCGTGAGATCGTGGGTGGAGGTTCCCTTGACGCCCATCAGCAGGCTGCGCGGCGTGACGACGCCGACGACCTGATCATTGTCGACGACGGCGATGGCGTCGCGCTCCGACTGCATCGTCAAAGAGATCAGCTCGTCGATATCGGCGTCCGGCGTCGTACGCATGAGCGAGGCGATGTCGAAATTCGGTGCGCCCTGCTGGAATTCCGCGACGCTGCGCATGACGGAATGCGCCTTGATCAGGTGAAGGCGGGAGATGCCCGCGACGAATTCGGCGACGTAGGCGTCCGCCGGGTTGAGGATGATTTCCTCGGCCGTGCCGGTCTGGATGATGACGCCGTCCTTCATGATCGCGATGCGGTCGCCGATGCGGATCGCCTCGTCGAGATCATGGGTGATGAAGACGGCGGACTTGCCGAGAGCTTTGGTCAGCTGCCGGAATTCGTCCTGAAGCTGGCGCCGGATCAGCGGATCGAGCGCACTGAACGGCTCGTCCATCAGGATGATCTCGGGATCGGAGGCGAGCGCGCGGGCAAGCCCGACACGTTGCTGCATGCCGCCGGAAAGCTCGTTGGGATAGCGGCTCAGCCAATCGGCGAGGCCGACCTTTTCGAGAGCGGCAGCGGCGGTCTTGTTTCGCTCCGTCTTCGCAATTCCCTGGACTTCGAGGCCGAAGGCCGCATTTTCCAGGACCGTCCGATGCGGCAGCAGCGCGACGCTCTGAAACACCATGCCGATGTTCCTGGCGCGCATCTGCCTGAGATCGACCGGCGACAGGCTGGCGAGGTCGCGTCCCTTGACGAGAACCTTGCCGGAGCTCGGCGTGATCAGCTTGTTGAGGAGGCGGATAAGAGTCGACTTTCCGCTTCCCGACAGTCCCATGATGCAGAAGATTTCGCCGCGCCGAACCTCGATGCTCGCGTCGGAGACGCCGACGACGCAGTTGAATTCCTTCAAGACCTCTTTTTTGCCGAGGCCGCGCTCCTTGATCGACTTCATTGCCGCAGCGGACTTGTCGCCGAAGACTTTCCAGAGGGACTGGCAGTCGATCAGGACATCATTGATATCGGCAGTTACGGTTTTCATAGCGATCCCCTTGAGCCAATCAAGCTGGCTTCTCTCGTTGAACCCCAGCGTCCTTTGCGCGTCTCAAAGGACGCGCGGCGCTGTAGGGTGGCCGCCCGACGGATCGGACGGCCACGACGCGTTAGTTCTTCTTGATGTTTTCCCAGCGCTTGATCAGGTCGGCATGGGTGCCGATCCAATCCTGCACGGCCTGGTCCATGGTCTTGCCTTCATTGACTGCGCCGTTGATGGCGGTGATGTCGGCGATCGGCACGTAGACGCTGGCCATGACTTCACGCGCATGCGGATATTCTTCGGAGAAGCCCTTGTGGCCGATCCAGTAGTAGCTCTGCGGCGGCGGGAAGACGCCCTTCGGATCCTTCAGGTACTTGACCTCGTACTTCTGGACCATCCATGACGGTTCCCAGATCGTTACCGCGATCCACTCCTTGCGATCGTAGGCGGATTTCAGCGCCGCCGTCATCGCGGCCGTGCTGCCCTCGACGAGCTGGAGCTTGAGGCCATAATCCTTGACCGCATTCGCCGTATCGCGCATCAGGCCGGCGCCCGGTTCGATGCCGATGATCTTGCCGCCGAACTTGTCGGCGTTTTCATTGAGCTGTTCCAGCGAGTCGATCGGAACATATTTCGGAACGGCGACGCCCTGATAGAGGCCGTGCGACACGGGCGAAATCTTTTCGAGACGGTTCTTGTTCTTGTCCCAATAGTCCGAGGCGACGTAGTCCGTCTGCGAGGTGAGAGCCTGGATATCGCCCTTGGCGAGAGCGGCATAGGCGATGCCCCATTCGGAGAACTCGGTCACCTTGACGGTGTAGCCGGCGTCTTCGAGAACCTTCTTGGTGATGCCGGTGATGGGCGTCAGGTCCTCCCACGACATCGTACCCAGATTGATCGTCTTTTCTTCCGCGCGAGCAGGAAGGATGCTGATTCCGATCACCGCAGCGGCGCAAAGCGCCTTCCACAAAGTCTTCATTGTTATTACTCCTGGTTTTCGTTCCCATTCTCATTGAAGTCTGCGGACGGCAGTCTTCATATTGCGCGGCCGAGGGATCATCCCTCGCGGCCTGCACGCAATTCCTGAAAGCGGATGACCGAATTGACGCCCAGCCACGCGATGGGCTCGGGCGGCAACCTGGTCGGTCCCGGCTGATTGCTGTATCGGTCGAGCTCGGCGCTGCGGGCGCCGGTCGCGAGATCCGCGGCCATCATCCCTGCAAGCGTGCTCTTGACGGTGCCGAGGCCATTCTCGCAGCAGGCCGAGAAAAGCCCCTCCTCGACCTCGCCGAATGCCGGCACATGATTTCTGCTGAGGCAGAGCGCGCCCGCCCAGCTATATTCCATCGGCAGGCTTTCCAGCCCGGGGAAACGGGCGTCAAACGACCGGCGCTGCTCGGCGGCGATGCCGGCGACGCGCTTTTCCGACACTTTGAGACTCGGATCGTAGGTGAACCTCGTCCTGACGACGATCCTCGAACGGCCATCGGTCGTGACCTTTCTGACCGTCGCCCCCATCGGGTCGGCCGGCAGCAGCGCCCAGCGATCCGCCCCGGTCACGTCGCCTGCGAATTCGTTCTGGGAAAAGGCCGATGTCATCGACGCGTAGGTGAAGATGTGCATCAGCCGTCCGCGGAAATGACCGAAGCTTTGAATATGACCGTTCACACCCAGAATGACCTTCGGTGCCGAAACGGAGCCGCGGCCGGTCTTCGCCTTCCAGGCCTTGCCTTCGCGCGAAAGCTCCAGCACCGGCGAGTGCTCGTGGATAGCGGCCTTCGAGGAAAGTCCACGCGCCAGGCCGCGAATATAATCGGCCGGCTGGATCATCACCGCGCCCGGCGTGTAGAGGCCGCCGCGATAATAGTGCGAGCCGGTCATCTCCCGCATCTGGTCCGCATCGAGAACCCGATGCTCCTCGCCGATCTTCTCGAGCGACTTCCTGTAATTGTCGTTGAGTCCCATCCCCCGGTCGGAGGCTGCGGCATTCACCTTGCCGGAGGGATCGAATGTTTCCTTGGACAGGCCGTATTCGGCCGCGGCACCGGCTGCGAAGGAGATCGCCAGACGGTTCTGCCGGATCTCGTCCTTGGTGGCCTTTTCATCGGCCACCGAATACTCGCCCGAGGACAGATTGTGCGGCACGTCGATCATGAAGCCGGAATTCCTTCCGGCCGGACCCTTGGCGAGTTCGCGGGCTTCCAGGACAACGATCTTGTCCTGGGGCCGCGACTGCGAGAGGCGGCGCGCCGCCGACAGGCCGGCAAATCCGCCGCCGATGATCAGCCAGTCCGCCGTAATGTCGTGTTCAAGCGCCGTTACCGGAAAGGCGCGTTCGCTCGTCGCCTCCCATCCCGAAACGCCGGTGTCAGTCGGCAGGTGCTTGATCACATGGCGGGTCATCGGATCGTCTCGTCGACCGAGCGCTCCGAGACATCGATCCAGATGGTCTTGAGCTCGCAGTAATTGTCGTGGGCGAAGACCGACTTGTCGCGACCGCCGAAACCGGACTCCTTGTAGCCGCCGAAGGGGGTCGAGGCATCGCCCTCACCGAAGCAATTGACGGTGATGAGACCGGCGCGGATGTCGCGGGAGAGCCGGATCGCGTTGCGCAGACTGCCGGTATAGATCGACGCGGTCAGGCCGTAGTTGGTGTCGTTGGCAAGTGCGGTGGCCTCGGCCAGGTTTTCGAAGGTGGTGACCGAAAGGATGGGGCCAAAAATTTCCTCCTGGAACAGCCGGCTCTTCGGCGTAACGCCATCGACCACCGTCGGCTCGATGAAGGCACCCTCATAAGTCTCGCCGCCATGGGCGAGCGAGAGTTTTTCGGTCTTCACATCATCGAGGAAGGATTTCACCTTCTCGAAATGGCTCTTGCTGACGAGTGCACCGATGCGGTTTTCCGGGTTCAGCGGATCACCCGTCTTCCATTCGCGCATATAGGCGCCGATGCGCTGCAACAGTTCGTCCTTGATGCTGGCATGAACGATCAGGCGCGACGTGGCCGAGCAGTTCTCGCCCATGTTCCAGAAGGCGCCGTTGACTACCTGCTCAGCGACGAGATCGAGGTCTTCGGCATCCGCCAGCACCACCGCCGGGTTCTTGCCGCCGCATTCGAGTACGACCTTCTTGAGGTTCGAGTCCGCGGCGTAACGCAGGAAGCGGCGGCCGGTCGGCGTCGATCCGGTGAAGGCCACCATATCAACGTCCATGTGCAAGCCGATCGGTTCGCCGACCTCCCGGCCGGAGCCGGTGACGACGTTGAACACGCTGGCCGGAATGCCTGCCTCATGGGCGAGCTCGGCGACGCGCAGCGTCGTGAGCGTGGTTTCCTGCGCCGGCTTGACGATGACCGAGCAGCCGGCCGCAAGCGCCGGGCCGATCTTCCAGGCCAGCATCAGCAGCGGGAAGTTCCACGGCAAAACACAGCCGACCACGCCGATCGGCTCGCGCACCACCATGGCCAAGGCATTGGCGCCGACATTGTTGGTGTTGTCATAGAGCTTGTCGATGAGCTCGGCGTGCCAGCGGATCGTATGAATGGTATCGGGAACGTCGACCGTCTGGCATTCGCGCACCGGCTTGCCGCTGTCGAGGCTTTCCAGGACGGCGAGTTCGTGCCGGTTCTGCTCCATCAGCTTGGCGAGCTTCAGAAGCACTTCCTTGCGCTCGCCCGGCGAGCGCAGCCGCCAGCGTCCATCGTCGAACGCGTCCTTCGCCTTCTGCACGGCGAAGTCGACGTCGCTGGAATCGCAGGCCGCGATTACAGCGAGAACCTTGCCCGTCGCAGGGTTCGTGGTGGTGAAAGTCTTGCCGGAATTTGCCGGACGAAATGCGCCGTCGATGAAGGCGTTCGTCGGAAACTGCAGGTCGGCGGCGATCGCCTTATATTCGGCGGCGGTCAAGGGTTCATGCATGGTTGGCTCCCGACGTGATCTGAGCGACCGTGCGCTTCAATGTGGCGAAGACGGTCTGAAGGGTTCGCTTTTCTTCGGAGTTGAGCGGGCGCAGCGGTGCACGGACCGATCCGACATTCAGCCCGATCAATTCGCAGCCGTGCTTGATCGACTGGACGAACTTGCCGCATTCAAGGAAATCCATGAGCGGCAGCATTGCCGTCATGATCGCCCGGCCCTTGTCGAAGTTCTTTTCGAGGACGCAGGCCTCATAGAGGGCGACATGCTCGCGCGGCAGGAAGTTTGAGCCGGCGCAGACCCAGCTCTTCGCACCCCAGGCGAAGAATTCGAGCGCCTGGTCATCCCAGCCGCAGGAGAGCGCGATGTGCGGAAATTTCCGGGCGAGCAGGTGAAGATTGCCCATGTCGCCGGAGCTTTCCTTGATGGCGACGACGTTCTTCGACTTGCCGACGCGCGAGAAATATTCCTCGCCCATCACCACACCCATGCGGGCGGGATAGTTGTAGAGCATGATCGGCAGGTTGGCGGCGCGATCGACCGTCAGTGCATGGACCGCGTTCTCGCGCTCGGTCGGCAATGCATATGGCGGCGACGACACCAGGATCGCATCCGCACCGATGTCCTTCGCCGCCTTGGCGTACTCGACCGAATCTTCGGTCCGCGTGGCGCCGGTGCCGATAATGAGCGGCAGCCGCGTCCCGATGACTTCCTTGGCATAGGCTGCGAGCTCGTAACGTTCCTGACTGCTCTGGGCGTAGTATTCGCCCGTCGAGCCGCCGACGATGATGCCGTGGACGCCCGCCTCGATCAGCGACTCGAGCACGGCGGCAAATCCGGCCCGGTCGATCTGCCCATTCTTATCGAGCGGCGTCACCGCCGGCGTGTAGATCCCCTCAAATTTCACGGTGACTTCTCCAATAATTGCGTGGCTGGACCGCCCACGAAGGCGTCAGCCTTGAGGCCTTGCGGAGCGATGAACATCTCCATGTTCTCGCGGGACAATTCCCAGTGTTCGAAAACGAGATCGACGACGGCATCCTCGTCGTGAGCGCCGAGCGCCACGATGAAGCCATCATGATGGTCGACGGCCACTTGCAGCCGCCGCCTCATATCTTCGTTTCTCGGCCGGAAAAACGTGTGACCGATGCGCGCGTGGTCGATGAGCAGCCGGCCGAGGCTCGGCTGCATGTAGACATTGCCCGACATCTCGCCGAAGATTTCGTGAAAGCGATTGTTCTCGAGAACCATCGCAAGAGCGTCCATGCTCTGGCTGGCGGCGCGGAACCGCTCCTGGGTCTGCTTCAGGTCCGACAGCTGGGCGGGCTTGAAGTTCTGCACCGCGAGGCGGCCGATCGCCGCATAGATCATCGGCGCGACAAGAAAGAAATTCCGAAGCGTGGAGTGGTTCATCGGGATGACCCGCGCACCCCTGTTCTCACGGATGTCGATGTAACCCTCGCCGGCAAGGCGGCGGAATATGTCCCGCACCGGGGTCCGCGACAGCCCGTATCTTTCGCTCAGACTGGCCTCGTCCAGATCGGCGTCCGGGTCCAGCTCCATCGTCAGAATCTGGCGTTTCAGGTCTTCGTAGAGATTGCTCTTCGGTGTCTTCGCCATCGTCGATCTCCGGCCATTCGTTGCTCTACGCCGTGAAGATGGCACGCCTTTTCGGCGGAGTCAAATAATTGTGTACTTTGCGTACACAATTATTATTCGAAGGATACACAATTTCTTGGGCACGCCTGATGGGGGAGTGGCACATATCAAGTGAGGAAAGCTCCGCGGCGGCAGCCATCGCGGAGTTTCTTCCCAAGCGGGTTCTGAGGGCAGATCGTGAGTCTTTGCAGCCAGGCATCGGAAGCCTGAGCGCCGGCAAACCGGCGGCACGCGGCCATCAAGATTATCTCGATCCGGATAGCGGCGGTGTTCGGGGAGCGCCGGGGGCGACGCTCCCCGGGATTTTACGCGGCGAGGACGCCGCTTTTCTTGGCGGTCCAGGTCGCGATATAGTCCATCAGGCCGGGCGAGAGGCAATCATAGGGCTCCAGGCCCGATGCCTTCAGCTGCGCTCTGACAGCGTCCATCTTGGCCGGATCGAAGCCGCTTTCGATGATCGACGACACGAAGGCCGCAAAGGTCGGCTTTGCCCAGCCGCTTTCCTGGAAGCGCTCGGGATGGACGAAGGACAATCCCTGGAACGGATGTTCGCGCTCGACGGGGCCGTACATATGCACGCCGCATTCCTTGCAGGCATGCCGCTGGATCAAGGCCGCGGAATCGACGACCGCAAGCTTGTCGCCGTTTTCGAGGACTTCGACGCTCTCGGTCGGCGCCACCGCTACGACCGAAAAGGCGGCACCCTCGGGCTTCCAGCACTTGGTGCAGCCGCAGGCGTGATTGTGGGCGATATCGCCCTTGATCCTGACCTTGACGGGATTGCTCGTGCATTTGCACACGAGCGTCCCGCCTGCGAAAGCAGCGTCAGTCGCCTTAAAGCCTGAATCCACTGCCGGATGAATGGCTATGCTGGTCATTGCTTCTCTCCTTCCCTCCCTGGCCGATTGCGATATGCCCGGCCGAGCTCTGCAATTATTTCCGATCTCTGAGCCTCTGCGCATGCCAGCGCAGATGGTCTTCCATGAATGTCGAAATGAAGAAGTAGGAATGGCCGTAGCCTTCCTGCATGCGAAGCTTGAGGTTGATATCAGCCGCCTCGCAGGCTTGCCTGAGTTCATCGGGACGCAGCCCATCCTCCAGGAAGCTATCCGCCGTTCCCTGGTCGACGAGCAGTTCGGGCAGGCGATGCCCGTCCTCGATCAGCGAGCAGGCGTCATAGGCCCGCCAGGTGTTTTCGTCGGCTCCGAGATATTTTCGGAATGCCGGTTTCGACCAGCCGGAGACCGAGGGATGGCTGATCGGCGCGAAAGCCGAGCAGCTCCGGAAGCGGTCCGGATTCTTGAGCGCGATCGTGATCGCGCCATGTCCGCCCATCGAGTGGCCGAAGATTGCTTGGCGGTCCATGTCGACGGGAAATTCCGCAGCAAGGAGGCGCGGCAGCTCATCGGTGATGTAGCTGTACATGCGGTAGTTGGCCGAAAATGGCGGCTCGGTGGCATCGACATAAAAGCCGGCGCCCTTGCCGAACTGCCAGTTGTCGGATTCGTCGGGAACGTGGTCACCGCGAGGGCTGGTGTCCGGGCAGACGATGATCAGTCCGAGCTGGGCGGCAAGCCGCCGATACTCGCCCTTGTCCATGACATTGGCATGCGTGCATGTCAGGCCGGACAGATACCACAGAACCGGGCAATTGCCTTCGGCGGCCTGCGGCGGCACGAACACCGCAAAGGTCATGTCGCAGTCGCATGCCTCGGAGCGACTGACGTAGACGCCCTGAGTGCCGCCGTGAGACTTGTCGATCGATATGGTTTTCATGGCTCAGTAAACCACCACGCCGCGGATGGACTTGCCCTTGTGCATCAGCTCGAAGCCCTTGTTGATGTCCTCGAGCGGCATGGTGTGCGTGATCATCGGGTCGATCTGGATCTTGCCCTGCATGTACCAGTCGACGATCTTCGGGACGTCGGTGCGGCCGCGGGCGCCGCCGAAGGCCGTGCCCATCCAGTTGCGGCCGGTGACCAGCTGGAACGGGCGGGTGGAGATCTCCTGGCCGGCGCCGGCCACGCCGATGATGATGGATTTGCCCCAGCCGCGATGGCTGGCCTCCAGCGCCTGGCGCATCACCTTGGTGTTGCCGGTGCAGTCGAAGGTGTAGTCGGCGCCGCCGATCAGGTCGCCGTTGCGCTTGGTCAGGTTGACGAGATAGGGCACGATGTCGTCGCCGACCTCCTTCGGATTGACGAAATGCGTCATGCCGAACTTTTCGCCCCAGGCCTTGCGGTCATTGTTGATGTCGACGCCGATGATCATGTCGGCACCGGCCAGCTTCAGACCCTGAAGCACGTTGAGGCCGATGCCGCCGAGACCGAAGACGATCGCCGTCGAACCGATCTCCACCTTGGCGGTGTTGATGACGGCGCCGATGCCGGTGGTGACGCCGCAGCCGATGTAGCAGATCTTGTCGAAGGGGGCGTCGGGATTGACCTTGGCAAGGGCGATCTCCGGCAGCACGGTGAAGTTCGAAAAGGTCGAGCAGCCCATATAGTGATGGATCTTATCCTTGCCGATCGAGAAGCGGCTCGTACCATCCGGCATCAGCCCCTGGCCCTGGGTCGCGCGGATCGAGGTGCAGAGATTGGTCTTGCGGGAAAGGCAGGAATAGCATTCGCGGCATTCCGGGGTGTAGAGCGGAATGACGTGGTCGCCCTTCTTGACCGAGGTGACGCCGGGACCGACATCGACAACGATGCCGGCGCCCTCATGGCCGAGAATGGCGGGAAACAGGCCTTCCGGATCGGCGCCCGACAGGGTGAAATCATCGGTGTGGCAAATGCCCGTCGCCTTGACCTCGACCAGCACTTCGCCGGCCTTCGGTCCCTCCAGCTGTACGGTCATCACCTCAAGCGGTTTGCCTGCCTGAACGGCAACGGCGGCGCGAACGTCCATTTTGATATCCTTCCTCTTAAATCGAATTCTGATGGCTACATATTCGGATAGACCGACAGGGCTGGCGCGCGCCCCACGATCCGAAATCACACTCCACGCTCTCGCCTTCAGCTTTTGCTCATGGTCAGAGCCCTGTCACGTCTCCCGCTCGACCTGGCACCAGACTGCCAGCAGCGGACGGGCCGTGCATCTTATCGCGAAAGATTGGCCGGCATCGTTTGCAAAGACCGTGCCGGTGGCGGCAGAAAACCATTGGGAATCGCCAAGGCAGATTTCAGCCGGAGAAAATAGAAGGAAGGCGCGGGGCTGCGTCTGAACATGATCGGGGAAGCGGGTGTAGCGATCCATATAGATCACGCCGACCCTGAGATCGGCGCGCTCCTCCAGGCCTCCAGGGCCGACCACGACCGCATGGGAATGCGTATTGCCGAAATTCAAACTTGCAAACGGGCCGGAGCGGCCGCGTCTCCAGAGCAACTTATCGGCGAGACTATGGAATTGGCTGGCGATCGCCTCGTATTTCCGTCCTGATTTTGCAAGATGGCCAATGACGTCATCAAGCCCTTCCGGCGCGCCGGGAAGAGGCCCGCCCTCCGGCCGCACCTTGCCTGTTTTGAGCAGCCTCTGGAGGACCTTGCCGGCGACGAAGCTGGCGACGGCAGGAGCCTCCGCCGACAACATCAGCCCGCCGACGTCATTGAGGAATTCCTGCAGCGGCCGGGGCCGCCTTTCCCTTCCGATGTCGTGCAGCCTGATATATGCCGGCTTTTCGTCATCGTTCAGAAGCAGGTCGGCACCAGGTTTGATTGGACGTCCCACCGCGCGAGCCACGTTCGGTCTCCCTCGTCAGAGCGCCTTTTGCAATTCCGGCAGGGCTTCGAAGAGATCGGCGACGAGGCCGTAGTCGGCGACCTGGAAGATCGGCGCCTCCTCGTCCTTGTTGATGGCGACGATCACCTTACTATCCTTCATGCCGGCCAGATGCTGGATGGCGCCTGATATGCCGGCGGCGATATAGAGCTGCGGCGCAACCACCTTGCCGGTCTGGCCGACCTGCCAGTCGTTCGGCGCATAACCGGCATCGACGGCGGCACGGCTGGCGCCGACGGCAGCTCCGAGCTTGTCGGCCAGCGGCAGGATCACTTCCCGGAATTTTTCCGCCGAGCCCAGCGCCCGGCCGCCGGAGAGGATGATCTTCGCAGACGTCAGTTCCGGACGGTCGGAGGCCGACAGGGCATCCTTGACGAAGGTCGACAGTCCCGGATCGGAAACCGCCGCGATCGCCTCGATGCTGGCTGAGCCACCTGTCTGTGCCGATGCGAAGGAGGCGGTGCGCACGGTAATCACCTTCTTGGCATCGCTGGCCTGCACCGTCTGGATGGCATTGCCGGCATAGATCGGCCGCTTGAAGGTGTCCGATGAGATCACCTCGATGATCTCCGAGACCTGGGCGATATCGAGCAGGGCAGCGACGCGCGGCAGCACATTCTTGCCGACCGAGGTGGCGGCCGACAGGATCGTGTCGTAGCTGCCTGCCAGCGAGACGATCAGTTCGGCCAGCGGCTCGGCCAGATTGTTGGCGAGTGTGTCGCTTTCGACCAGCAGCACCTTGGCGACGCCCGAAAGTTTGGCCGCCTGTTCGGCAGCAGGCTTGGCAGCCTTGCCGGCGACGAGAATGTGCACGTCGGAGCCGATCTGGGAAGCCGCCGTCAGCGCCTTGGCGGTCTGGTCGGAAAGGCTTTGATTGTCGTGATCGGCCAGAAGAAGAATGGTCATGATATTTTGCTCCTGTTCTCAGCTGATTACAGCACGCCGGCTTCGTTTTTGAGCTTGTCGACCAGTTCGGCCACCGACTTGACCTTGACGCCGGCCTTGCGGCCGGACGGCTCCTCGGTCTTCAAGACCTTCAGCCGCGGTGTGGTATCGACGCCGAAATCGGCAGGCGCCTTCTTGTCGAGCGGCTTCTTCTTCGCCTTCATGATGTTCGGCAGCGAGGCATAACGCGGTTCGTTCAGCCTGAGGTCGGAGGTGATCACCGCCGGCAGCTTGATCTCGATCGTCTGCAGGCCGCCATCGACCTCGCGGGTCACCTGCGCCTTGCCGTCACCGATCTCGATCTTCGAGGCGAAGGTCGCTTGGGGCATGCCGAGAAGTGCGGCCAGCATCTGGCCAGTCTGGTTCGAATCGTCGTCGATCGCCTGCTTGCCGACGATGATCAGGCCCGGCTGCTCGGCATCGGCGACACCTTTCAGGATCTTGGCGACGGCGAGCGGCTCGACCGCATCATCGGTCTCGACCAGGATCGCCCGGTCGGCGCCCATGGCAAGGGCGGTGCGCAGCGTCTCCTCGGCCTTGGCCGGGCCGATCGACACCACCACCACTTCCTCGGCCTTGCCGGCTTCCTTCAGCCGCAGCGCCTCTTCCACCGAGATCTCGTCGAACGGGTTCATCGACATCTTCACATTGGCAAGCTCGACACCCGTGCCATCCGGCTTCACCCGGATCTTCACGTTGTAGTCGACAACCCGTTTGACGGGCACGAGAATCTTCATGTGCAAACCCCTTTAATTCTCAGATTGCCGGCCGTCAGTGCGGCGGTTCGGCAAGCAACACCCAGAAAGCGAAGAGCGGCGTGTCGACCGACCTCATGGCATGTTTGATGCCGGGGACATTGTAGAACGACCCGCCGACGCCGGGCGAAAACCACACCCCGTCGCCTTGCTGGAACTCTCCCTTGGACAACACGAGATAGACCTCCTCCGGCGCATGGTCATGATCCGGATAGCGCACATCAGGCGCCATCAACGTCACCCCGAACCACAGATCGCTCCGCTCCTCCAATCCACCCGGGCCGATGATCATCGCATTGGCATGCCCATCGACGAAGTTGTCGGTGGCCGTGTGGTCATACTTGGTGCGCCGACGCCATTCAAGCATTGGTTCGATGCCTTTGAACGTCTCGATCAATCGCGTCAGCGGAGCATAGGAGGTATCCACCGCCAGCGCCAGATCGAGGTGATCACAGACGGGCAACCGGCTTCCGTTTCCCTCACGCGGAGCTCCCGGACGCTCCAGCGCCGCAAAAAACTGACGAACAGAGCGGCGGGCCTCCGGAGCTTTCGCGAACTGATCGAAAGCCAGAGACGCCGCATCCACGAAAAGCTGGAGGCTTTCCCTGCGTAAACTCATATCATCCCCCCGAGACGATCGGCCGACAAGCGGCCGTTCCTTCAATCATGTATCCTTGACAATCATATATCCTTGACGATGCGCAGGCCGTCATAGATGGCGGCATGTGTGTTGCGCGCAGCGACGGCATCGCCAATCCTAAACAGCTGGAACTTGCCATCGGGATTGCGGATGACGGACTGAGGTTCTCCGGAAAGAAGCTGATCATGCGACATTGCGCCGAGATTGCTCGAGCTGGGCTTCAGTTCGAAATAGAGCTCGTCGAGCGGAATGGTCCCATGATTGACGACGATCTGGTCGAAGCTCTGCTGCCTGGCAATCCCACCGTAATCGCTGCCGACATGGGCGACGAGCTGGTTGCCGCTCTTTTCGACGGCTTCCAGACGGTAGGTGACGGTGAAGGTCACGTCATGCTTCTGGAGAGACCGCATATAGGGCACGAGATTCATGGCCATGACCTCGGGCGCGAAGGACCGGTCCGGCGTCATGATCTCGACCTTGGCGCCTGCCTTGGCGAGAAACTCTGCCGCCTGCAGGCCGGCATGATCGCCGGCGTCGTCAAAGATCAGCACGTTGGTTCCAGGCTTCACGTCGCCGGAGATGATATCCCACGACGAGACCACCAGGTCGTTGCCGCTCGCAAGGACCTCGGTATGCGGCAGGCCGCCGGTCGCGATGATGACGACATCGGGATTCTCCGCCTCGATGGTGTCCGCTTCCGCCCAGGTGTTGAAGTGGAAGGTGACGTCGTATTTCTCGCACTGGCTCATGCGCCAGTCGATGATGCTGATCATCTCCTTGCGGCGCTCGCTTTGAGCGGTGAGCCGGATCTGACCGCCGGGATTGTTCGCCGCTTCGAAAACGACGACCTCATGGCCACGTTCTCCGGCGACGCGCGCCGCTTCCAGACCGGCCGGGCCGGCGCCGACGATGACGACCTTTTTCTTGGCGTCGGCCTTGGCCACGATATGCGGCATGGTCAGTTCGCGGCCGGTGGCGGCATTGTGGATGCAGAAGGCCGCCCCGCCCTGGTAGATGCGATCGAGACAGTAATTGGCGCCGACACAGGGACGAATATCGTCTTCCCGCCTTTCGATGATCTTGCGGACGATATGCGGGTCGGTCATGTGGGCGCGGGTCATGCCGACCATGTCGACCTTGCCGGAGGCGATCGCGTGGCGCGCGGTGGCAACGTCAGGGATTTTCGCCGCATGGAAGGTCGGGAAATTGGTTGCGGCGCGAATTTCGCCGGCGAAATCGAGATGCGGTGAATTCGCCATGCCCTGGATCGGGATCACGTCAGTGAGGCCCGCATCGGTATCGATGTGGCCGCGAATGACGTTCAGGTAATCGATGAGGCCGCTTTCCTTCAGCCGCTTGGAGATTTCCAAGCCTTCGGCCTTGCCGGTACCGCCCGGAAGACATTCGTCGGCGGTATAGCGCACACCCAGAATGAAGTCGTTCCCCACCCTGTGCCGGATCGCCTTGAAGACGTCGAAACAGAAGCGCAAACGGTTATCGAGCGAGCCGCCGTAGGGACCGTCGAGTTCGTTGGTAAGCGGCGACGTGAACTGGTCGATCAGATGGCCGTAGGCCTCCAGTTCGACACCGTCCATGCCGCCCGCCTTCATGCGTTCCGCAGCGTCGGCGAAATCCTTGATGATGCGCTCGATGTCCCAATCTTCCACCTTCTTCGGGAAGGCGCGGTGGGACGCCTCGCGCTGATGCGATGGGGCTACCACAGGCAGCCAGTCGCCCTTGTCCCAACGTGTGCGCCGGCCGAGATGGGTGAGCTGGATCATGATCGCCGCTCCCTCTTCATGCACGGCGTCGGTCATCTCCCTGATCCAGGGCACGATCTCGTCCTTGTAGGCAAGCAGGTTGTTGAACACCGGTGGGCTGTCCCTCGAAACCGCGGCCGAACCGGCCGTCATCGTCAAGGCCACGCCGCCTTTTGCCCGCTCCACCGTATAGGCGCGATACCTCTCCTTGGGCATGCCGTCTTCCGGATAAGCCGGCTCATGGGAGGTCACGATGATACGGTTGCGCAGCTTCAAATGCTTGAGCTGGTAGGGCTGAAGGAGGGGATCGTTCGACATGGGCCGTGGTTCCGGATTAAAAACGTCAGAGGAGACGCTAAGGGCAATGTACATATGTGTCAACGTTGAAAACATATGGGTCGTTGTTTTCGACACTCATGTACATTTTTCTTGTGCGCCGCTGGATAATTTGATAGGAGATAGCCTATGGATCAGGCTCTGAACGACACTGGCTGGCGCGGATCACAGGAGGGATGGCTGGAAGCGGCTTACCACTCGCTGCTGGATTCCGGCGTGGATTCAGTGAAAATTCTGCCGCTGGCGAAGAGGCTCAATCTCTCGCGCACGAGCTTCTACTGGTTCTTCAAGGATCGGGAAGAGCTGCTGGCCGCGCTCGTGGCGCGGTGGCGCGACAAAAACACCGGCAACATCGTCAAGCAGTCCGAAGCTTACGCGGAATCGCTCGCAGAGGCGATGCTCAACGTCTTCGATTGCTGGCTCAACAATGATCTGTTCGACGCCAGGTTCGAATTCGCCGTGCGCAGCTGGGCGCTGCAGTCCGACGAGATTCTCGCCGAGGTCCGGCAAGCCGATCAGCTCCGGCTTGATGCGCTCAAGCGGATGTTTATCCGCTTCGGGCTACCAGAAGCGACATCAGATGTCCGAGCGCGAACAACTTACCTCGTGCAGATCGGATACATCTCTATGCAAGCCAAGGAGGAACTCGCCGTCCGCATGAAACGGATCCCCGAATATATCGCGATCTACACCGGCGAAGTGCCGCAGCAGAGGGAGCTCGATCGCTTCTTCTCGCGGCATGGCTACAGGCCCGGTTAGGGAAGGCCGGGATGAGCGCTTCCTTGAGGATCGGTATCATTGGTGGCGGTGGCTGGCTTGGCGGAGCAATCGCCGGCTCGATCCTTGATGCCGGCCTGGTCGAACCTCGAAATCTCTTCCTCTCCTATCGTAGTGAAGAGCCGCGCCGCTTCCCGAATTCTTTCCTGACCACCGACAATCAGGCGCTTGCCGACCGCTCGGACGTGATCCTTCTCTCCGTCCGTCCTGATGACTGGCATGCTCTTGATGCCGATGCCGGCGGCAAGCTGGTCATCTCGGTGATGGCGGGCATCCGCCTGGGCGCACTGTCTGAACGTCACAACACTGGTCGCGTCGTCCGCGCTTTGCCGAATGCCGCCGCCGAAGTGGCCAAGTCCTATACGCCGTGGATTGGCGCGAGCGATGTCACCGAAGACGACCGGGCGCTCGTCCGCGCGATTTTTCAGGCATGCGGATCTGAGGACGAGGTCGCAAGGGAAAGCGACATTGATTACCTCACCGGTCTTTCCGGTTCCGGACCGGCTTTCCCGGCACTGCTCGCGGCAGCCATGATGAGCGACGCCGTCGCAAATGGCCTGCCGGCGGCGATTGCACGCCGCGCCGCCAACACGGTGATCACAGGCGCCGGCCGCCTGCTGGAGCGCCGCGACGAATGTCCTGACGACCTTGTTCAAACCTTTCTCGGCTATCGCGGTACCACGGCGGCAGCCATCGAAGGCATGCGCGCGGCCGGGTTCGACGCTTCGGTCGCCAAGGGATTATCGGCGGCATTCAAGAAATCGGTGAGTATGGGAGACGCTTCCTGACAACCGTTGGAGCGGGTCCTGCGGCGCCCCGCTCAGCAAAACCGGCCGCTAAACAGAGGGAACGAGAATGAAAAAACTACTCGCATCGACATGTCTGACGTTCGGCCTGATCGGCGGGGCATCTTTCGCCAGCGCCGCCGAATGCGGCACGGTGACCATTGCCAGCATGAACTGGCAGAGTGCGGAGGTTCTCTCTAACCTCGACAAGCTCATCCTCAACGAAGGTTATGGCTGCGACGCCGAAATCACCGTCGGCGATACCGTCCCGACGATCACCTCCATGGCCGAAAAGGGCCAGCCGGATATCGCGCCGGAAGCCTGGATCGACCTGCTGCCGGATGTCGTCAAGAAGGGGACGGATGAAGGCCGTATTGTCCAGGTCGGCTCTCCGCTGCCCGATGGCGGCGTACAGGGCTGGTGGATTCCTAAGTATCTTGCCGATGCCCATCCCGATATCAAGACCATCGGTGATGTGCTGAAGCATCCGGAACTCTTCCCCGATCCCGAAGATTCGAAGAAGGGCGCCATCTACAACGGGCCGCAGGGCTGGGGCGGCACCGTGGTGACCACGCAGCTCTACAAAGCCTTCGAAGCCGAGAAGGCGGGCTTCACCCTCGTCGATACCGGTTCGGCTGCCGGCCTCGATGGTTCGATCGCCAAGGCTTACGAACGCAAGGAGGGCTGGGCCGGCTATTACTGGGCGCCGACCGCGCTGCTCGGCAAGTATCAGATGGTCAAGCTCGAAGCCGGCGTGCCGAACGACGCTGCCGAATGGAAGCGCTGCAATACCGTCGCCGATTGCCCCGATCCGAAGCCGAATGCATGGCCGGTCGATCACGTGGTGACCCTGGTTGCCAAGCCTTTTTCGGAAAAGGTCGGGCCTGAGGTCATGGACTACCTGAAGAAGCGCTCCTGGAGCAATGACACGGTCAACAAGCTGATGGCGTGGATGACCGACAACCAGGCGACCGGCGAAGATGGCGCCAAGCACTTCCTGAAGGAAAACAAGGACCTCTGGACCAAGTGGGTCTCGCCTGAGGCAGCCGCGAAGATCGAAGCGGCTCTTTAACACTGACTATTGCGGTGCGCGAAAGCGCACCGCTTCTCGCTGCCGATAAAATCAAAAAGACTGCCACGGCTGTTTGAAGAAAAAGGGGAACCGAATGGAATGGTTTTATAAATTCCCGCATATGGACGACGACGCCCTTCGCAATCTGAAGAAGGCGATCGATGACGGTTTTCGCACATTTACCCGCAGCTATGGCGACGCGATCGAAAGCCTCTTCTCCCCGCTGCAGCATTTCCTCATCGCCGCCGACCGCTTCATGACGCAGACGCCGTGGCCGATCATTACGGCAATCATCCTCGTCATCGCATGGTTTGCGAGCCGCAACCTGAAGATCGTCTTCGGCTGTCTCGTCACACTGCTGCTGATTGGCTATTTCGACATGTGGGACGATACGATGCGGACGGTCTCGATGATCTTCGTCTGTACCGTGCTTTCCATCTCCATCGGCATCCCGATGGGGATCTTGATGGCCCGTTCCGACCGGCTGCAACGCGTTATCAATCCGATCCTCGACGTCATGCAGACCATGCCGAGCTTCGTCTATCTCATCCCTGTCGTCATGCTTCTCGGCATCGGTAAGGTGCCGGGCCTGATCGCCGTCGTCATCTACGCCATCCCGCCGATGATAAGGCTGACGGATCTCGGCATCAGGCTGGTCGACAAGGACGTGCTGGAGGCAGCCGATGCGTTCGGAACGTCGAGCTCGCAGAAGCTGTTCAAGGTTCAGCTGCCGCTGGCCCTTCCCACCATCATGGCCGGCATCAACCAGACCATCATGATGGCGCTCGCCATGGTGGTCGTCGCCTCGATGATCGGCGTCCAGGGCCTTGGCCAGCCGGTTCTGAAGGCGATCGCCAACCAGTATTTCACCCTGGGTATTTTCAACGGCCTTGCCATCGTCGGCATTGCCATCATCTTCGACCGGGTCAGCCAGGCGTATGGCAAGCGGCTCCAGAAGCATCGGGAGATCGTCCATGGCTGATCATCGGTTCGGCGGCATCAAGATCCGCCATCTCTACAAGATCTTCGGTCCGAACCCTGGCGCTCATGTGGATGCCGTCCAAAAGGGATTGTCGAAGACCGAGCTCAACGAAAAGCACGGCCACGTGCTGGGCCTGAAGGATATCAATGTCGAGATTCCCTCCGGCCGCATCCAGGTCATCATGGGTCTTTCGGGTTCGGGCAAGTCGACGCTCATCCGCCACATCAACCGTCTGATCGACCCGACATCAGGCGAGGTGCTCGTCGACGGCGTCGATGTCGTGAAGATGAACGACACGGAATTGCGGACGTTTCGCCGGCACCAGACGGCAATGGTGTTTCAGAAGTTCGCGCTCCTGCCGCACCGGAACGTTCTCGACAACACCATCTTCGGCCTTGAAGTACAGGGCATGGAGCGCCCGAAGGCCATCGATGTCGCGATGCGCTGGCTGGAACGGGTCGGCCTCAAGGGCTTCGAGCAGAAATATCCCAACCAGCTCTCCGGCGGCATGCAGCAGCGCGTCGGCCTGGCGCGCGCCCTTTCCAACGATGCGCCGGTCCTTTTGATGGACGAAGCCTATTCGGCGCTCGACCCTTTGATCCGCATGGACATGCAGACGGTCCTTCTCGACATTCAGAAGGAAATCAAGAAAACCATCGTCTTCATCACCCACGATCTCGACGAAGCGCTTCGCCTGGGTGACCAGATTGCCATCCTGCGCGATGGCGAAGTCATCCAGCAAGGCACCAGCCAGGACATCGTTCTGCGGCCGGCAGACGCCTACATCGCCAACTTCGTCAAGGAGGTCAATCGCGGCCGGGTCATCCAGGTAGAAGCCGTGATGACACCCCTGCACTCCAGCACGGTACCGGGCGGATTGACGATTGCATCAGGCACAACAGTCGAAGAGGCCGTCCGGATTCTGGCATCGTCGCCGGATGCCGATGCCAGGGTGGTTTCGCCGTCGGGAGAAGCCTTGGGGCTCGTCACCTTCCGCCAGCTTGCCGGCGCCATGGTGAACTCGCAGGAGGTGGCACCCCAACGCGACAATACGCTTTCGGTCGCACTTTGAAGCTTCGTTGAGGCCATCTTTCCCGTTCGATGGCGACACCGATTTCAGCGAGGTCGCCATATTAGGAACTGGGAAGTCGGCCGCGTGACGCTTCGGGATAATGATGTCGAAACTCTTCCCGCTTCTGTTTTCCGTCCGCCTGCGTGGACACACTTTGCGCAACAGGATCGTCTTCGGAGCGCATACGGCAAACATGGTGAGCGACGGCGTGCCGGGCGACCAGCATGTCGCCTACTATGCCGAACGTGCGATCGGTGGCGCCGGCTCGGCGGCAATTTCCTGCTCGCCGGAATGCAGCCTCGCCGAGCCCAGATCCTCGATCTCATCGGCTGGTACGAGCGCCAGTTGACGAAAGTCGGGGTCGATATCCGGCTCAATTCCTATATCGAGGCATCGGATGTCGACGCCATCGGCGCCGATGCCGTCATCCTGGCGACCGGTTCCTATTCCCCCGAAACCGGCTTCCAGAAGGCGCTGCCGTCCATCGAGACGCCGCCCGGCATGGACCAGGGAAACGTCTTCGGCATCGAGGCCGTTATGGCGAGGCAGGCAAGGCCGAGCAGACGCATTCTCCTGCTGGACGAGGGCGGCGGCTGGCGCGGCTGCGGAACCGCCTGGAAGCTCGCCGAATGAGAAATTCAAGTCTCTATCCACTTTGCGCAAGCCGTTGCGCGAACCCTCTCTGGCCAGCGCTTGCCTATACATTTTGCGCAAAGCCAGTACAGACTGCGTCGCGAAAAGCCGATTGGGGGATAATATCGTAACCCGACAATTGCTCCATGGCTGCGGAACAATAAGATGAACGCGACCGGGACCATGATGGTTTGCGGTTCCAAAGCCAAGCCCGTTCATCCATCACCCCCAAAAAGGATGGAAGGGATCATACATACGCACACCATCCCGTGCGTATGCCTGCATGCATGTCTGCCTGCCGAAGGCAATCTTAAGCGGTCCACTATAGAACCTTCGGCAGGCGACTGCACGGCTCGCGAATGCGGGCACACCTCATTAGCTTCAGGCAATGTGCATCTCGGCGACACCGCCCCATTCGTGGGGTCGGTGGCATCACAGACACATGTGATAAATTTGCCCTTCAGCGTAATCGTTTCATCATCTTGCCAATTGTCCGATGTTCTGCCAGTTCCTTCTGTCAGGCTGTGAAACCGGACGCGATGGAACTGTCGATAATCATTTAACGGGTTGGTTTTTTTGACGTTTGCGGCGCCCGAACTCGGCCTGCATCGGCTTGCGCAAGGCGCAGATTTCGATGCCGACATCAGGCGGAAATCCACTCGCGCGCGCGACTGCGCGCGGCCCTCGGATCGTCTAATAGAGAGGCTAGCCTTGCTCATCATTCCGTCAACCGGGCCCTGATGAGCACGCAGTGGAGGAGGATGATTGGGATGATTGGCCGAGGTACGTGCATCAATCCCGCATCCACGAAGCTCGCCCTTCGTCCCGGCATCCGCGGGCAATCGAAACGGGCAAGGCGAAGCAACCGAATTGAACAACGGGAGCAGCATGACAGAAAATAGCACTCCGCAATTCTCATTTCGATTTCGCGGCTCGTCCTTCGACAACATGGTCGAAACTCTCGGGGGCGCTTTTGGCGCATTCGATGCCGAGCCCGTCGGCCGGGCGCAGGAGTTCAATTGGGGATTGGATTTTTCTGCGGCTGACAGCGCGGTCTTGCTCACCGGGTATCACGAGGCGGAGTTTCAGTTCAATATCGAGCCCACCGTCGATACGGCGGAGTATTTGTCGATCGTCGTGCCGCGCAGCGGCGGTATGGGAGTGGCTTATGGATCCCGCGTCGCCGAGGCGGGGCAGGGAAAATTGCTTCTCTATAACAATTTCGAACCGGACAGCGTCATCATGCACGGGCAGTCGAACGTCATCGACGAACTGCTGATCAACTGGTCCGTGATCCTCCAGACGATCGGCCAGACGTTCGAAATACCGTTCAGCGGCTCTCTCGATCTCCTGCCCGAACTGGATCTGTCGACGCCGGTCGGCCGGACGATCGGCAATCTGACGGAAACGATCGCCATCGGCATGCGCGACGACGGCCCCTTGCTGCAGTCGCCGATTGCCATGGCGCATATGACGCAGGCGCTGGCCGATCTGGTCGTGCGCCTGGTGCCGCACCGGCTGTCGCATTTCCTCGACAAGGGGCCCGCCCTCATCGCTCCCCGGCATGTCCGCAAGGCGATCGAATTCATGCAGGCCAATATCGATCAGCCGATCACCATGCCGAAGGTCGCCGAAGCGGCCGGCGTCTCCAGCCGGGCGCTCGAAACCGGCTTTCGTGCCTTCAGGGGAACCTCCCCCGCCGCTTATCTGCTGACGCTTCGCCTGCGCGCGGCCAGGCAGGACTTGCTCGACCCAGAGAGCACGGAGACGATGAAGGCGATCTGTCTCAAGTGGGGCTTCTTTCATTTCGGCCGGTTTTCCGCAGTCTATAAATCGACCTACGGAGAATATCCTTCCGACACCAGGAAGCGCGTCTACCGTCGATAAATGGATATCATCAGGTCGCGCGCAGCGTCTTCCGGCTTACGGCGACGAAGGGGGCGGCAACCGGTAATGCACTCTCATCGTCCGCGGATCCCGCTTGACGATCTCAAGCACGCCTTCACGCTCTGCCAGGGCATTGAGTTCCCGCAGCACGAGAGAATGCGCGATCCCCAGCCTGCGCGCGAAGGAGCGGCTGTCATGCGCAATCCCGAGCTCCGCTGCAACGAGAAGACCCGCCTGTATCGTTGTCAGCCTTGCATCCCCGGCTTGCGCTGCCGCGACGAGGGCAAGAAACCGATCGACGTCGGACGTTTCTTCATTCACGCGGCGTTTCGCCGGCGGAAGGATACCATGATCGACTTCGAGGTCGGCGTATCGCTTTCCCTGCCCGCACTGCCAAGCGGTACAAGGACGTTCAGCTCGGGATAATAACCGGCTATGCTGCCCCTCGGAATATCATAGGGCACCAGACGGAAATCCTGCGCAATGCGCTCGATGCCGTCATCATATTCGCCGATCACGTCGACCCGGTCACCGGCCGCGGCGTTCATCGCCTTCAAATCGCCGGGATGAATGAAAATCACCTGTCGTTCCCCGTAGACGCCGCGATATCGGTCATCGAGACCGTAGACCGTCGTATTGTATTGGTCGTGCGACCGGAACGTCTGCAGGGCGAAACGATGTCCCTCGCCCTTTCGCGCACGCTGATGCACCGTCTCGTCGGGAAGCGCCTCGGACGAGAATGACGCCTTGCCCGCCGGTGTCTGCCACTCCCGATGCGCCGCTGCATTGCGCAGGTGGAAACCGCGCGGCTTGCGCAGGCGCGCATTGTAGTTTTCGAAGCCCGGAATGGTCGCCTCGATATGATCGCGGATAAGGTCGTAGTCGTCGGCAAGCGCCGCCCAATCGACCACGGCGGAGCCGACCGTCGCTTTCGCCATGCCGGCAATGATGGCGACTTCCGAGAGCAGGTGCGGAGAGGCCGGGCGATTGATGCCTGCAGAGCCATGCACCATGCTCATCGAATCCTCGACGCTGACAAGCTGGGAGTTGCCGGCTTCGTTGAGGTCCATCTCGGTGCGTCCGAGGCAGGGCAGGATGAAGGCGGCCTCGCCGGGCATGAGATGCGAATGATTGGGTTTGGTTGCGATGTGCACCGTCAGCTTCAGCTGCCGCAGCGCCTTTTCAACGAGGGCGCTGTCGGGCGTGGCACGCGCGAAATTGCCGCCAAGCCCGATGAAGGCCTCGGCCGAGCCGTCGAGCATCGCGCCAATCGCCGCAAGGACATTATGGCCATGTTCGCGGGGAACGGCGAAGCGGAAGTGTTTCTCCAGCGCATCGAGAAAATCGTCCGCCGGCTTTTCGTTGATGCCGACGGTGCGGTCGCCCTGCACGTTGGAATGGCCGCGCACCGGGCAAAGGCCGGCGCCCGGCTTGCCGATATTGCCGCGCAGGAACATGAAGTTGGCGATCTCGCGGATCGTCGCGACCGAATGCAGGTGCTGGGTGACCCCCATCGCCCAGGTGCAGATGACGCGTTCGGCGCTGATATAGACATCGGCGGCCCGTTCGATCTCCTCCCGGCTCAGTCCCGACTGGCCCTCGATCTCAGCCCAGCTCGTCGCCTCGACCGCGGCCCGATATGCCTGAAAATCCGTGCAGTGTTCGGTGAGAAATGCATGATCGAGTACGGAGGGCAGACCGGCGGCGACCGCTCTGTCTTCCGCGGCCAGCACGGCTTTCGCCATGCCCCGCACCGCGGCCATGTCGCCGCCGAGCTGCGGCTGCAGATATTGGCTGGCGATCTCGGTCGAACCGCCGCGCAGCATTTCGATCTTGTCCTGCGGATCGGAGAAGCGCTCCAGGCCGCGCTCGCGGATGGGATTGAAGACGACGATCTGTGCGCCGCGGATCGCCGCCCGGCGCAGGTCGCCCAGCATCCTCGGATGATTGGTGCCCGGGTTCTGGCCGATCACGAAGATCGCGTCGGCCTCTTCGAAATCCTCCAGCAGCACGGTGCCCTTGCCGACGCCGACCGCCTGGCGCATGGCGATGCCACTTGCCTCGTGGCACATGTTGGAGCAGTCGGGAAAATTGTTGGTGCCGAAGAGGCGCACGAAGAGCTGGTAGAGGAAGGCAGCTTCGTTGCTGGCACGGCCCGAGGTGTAGAATTCCGCCCGATTGGGGGTGTCGAGGCCCTTGAGGATGCCGCCGATCTCGGCAAAGGCATCTTCCCAGGAAACCGGCAGATAACGGTCGCTCGCTCCATCATAGCGCATCGGATGCGTGAGGCGACCGTTGAGTTCCAGTTCATAATCCGTCAGCCGGCGCAGCTGCGATACCGTATTGTCAGCGAAGAAGGCGGGCGTTGCCCGCTTCTCCGTCGCTTCCCAGGCGACCGCCTTGACGCCGTTCTCGCAGAACTCGAACGACGATCCGTGTTCCGGATCGCCCCAGGCGCAGCCCGGGCAATCGAAGCCATCAGGCTGGTTTGCCTTCAGCATGGTGCGCGCGCCCGAGATGGGCATACCGCTTTGCAGCAATTGCTTGCCACAACTCTTCATAGCGCCCCAGCCGCCGGCTGCCGCCGATTTCTTACCAATGAATTTTGTGTCCATGCGCCCTGTATTGTCTAAGCGGGGAAAACATCAAGGCCACGGGAACGATGGCTCGATAGAAAAAATCTATTAAAGAAGGACGAGACCCTACGTGACCGGGTTTCGATCTAACCGGTTTCCTTCATGGCGTGGCGTTCACCACTCGGCGAATGGGCCAGAATGCGGTTGCGGCCCTGGGTCTTGGCGTCGTAGAGGGCGGCATCGGCCTCGGTCAGGAGACGGTTCGGATTGGTGCGCAGAACAGCCCCGGTCAGGCAGGCTATGCCGATGCTCGCCGTCACCCGTGCGAATTCGCTGCCGGAATGCGCGATATTTTTTTGGGCCAGGCGGCGTGCGAATTGCTCGGCGACGATCATCGCGCCCTTGGCGCTGGTGTCAGGGAGGAACACCACGAATTCCTCGCCGCCATAACGGGCGACGATGTCTGCCGGCCGGCTGACCGATTGGCGCAGACACTCGCTGACAACCCGCAGGCATTGGTCTCCGGCGGGATGGCCATAAGTGTCGTTATAGGCCTTGAACCGGTCGATATCGACCATCAGCAGGCTGAACGGCGTATTCCTCCTGGCGCTGCCCGTGGTCTCACGTGCAAAAGCGTCGTCG
Organism: Rhizobium sp. BT04; assembly: GCF_030053135.1. Lineage (NCBI taxonomy): Bacteria > Pseudomonadati > Pseudomonadota > Alphaproteobacteria > Hyphomicrobiales > Rhizobiaceae > Rhizobium > Rhizobium sp. BT04. The sequence continues at coordinate 261,950 of NZ_CP125651.1, forward strand.
AAGGCGCGGCGGTTGACGATGCCGGTGAGCCCGTCGGTCTCGGCAAGGCTCTTCAGCTGCTCCGCCGACAGCCTGAGCGCCATTTCAGCCTGCTTCGTCGCCGTGATGTCAGAGACGACGGCCATAGCCATGCCGTCTTCCGCAAGCCTTGTCCGGATGCTGCGCCAATCGCCGTTGTGGAGCTGGACCTCTTCGTCTTTGTTGATGTGCAGTGAGGCGGCGGCGGCTTTGATCCACCCGTCTACATCACCTTCCGGGATATCGGTCCGCTCGCCGGTTTCTGCGACGCGGCGCAGGATATCGCCGATATGGGCGCCGACCACGCGAGCATCTGCGGAGAGCGGGAACGCATCGCGATACTGATCATTGCAAAAGACAAGAAAACCCTTGCTGTCGTACATGGCGATGCCATCGGACATGCCCGCCATCGCATGCGACAGCAGGTTCTTGCTGTCGCGCAATTCCCGCTCCAGGGCGACACGCTCGGTGATATCACGTGTTACGCCGGCAAGGCCGATCACCCGCCCCTGCCTGTCGCGCAGCGGCACCTTGGAGGCGAGCAAGGATCTGCCCTCGATGTGCTCGGCGGAGTCGATCAGCGGCACTCCGCTATCGATGACCTGCTGCTCGAGATAATATAATTCTTCGGCAAGCGGCCGCGACAGCAGATTAAAATCCGACAATCCGGTCATCTCTGCGGTTGTCCTGAAACGATAGAGGCGGATCATATTTTCATTGACGGTGATGAACCGGCTGTTTCGGTCCTTCACATAGAGATAGTCGGGCGACTGCGAAAATGCGGTCACCAATATGCTTCGTTCCAGCGCCCATTGCTGGGTCTTCAGGAGAACGAAACCACACAGCGCGGTCGCCAGGCAATTCAACAGGGTCATCGGCAGACCGATGAGGGCCAGCACGCGGGCATGCACCAGAGTGGGGAGCGTCGCCATCAATAGAACAAGTGCGGCGCCGAGCGCGAGGCTCAGCAGGGCAACGTCCATGAGCCCGGGAGATCTTTTACGGATCCAGACATTGGCAACCAGGCCGATGCCGGTGGCGAAAGCAATCACTATGAGACCGTCGATCATGGCCGTGCCGCCGACATAGAAGCGGAAGGCCATCGCCAGCGACGCCGCAAAAGCCGCCGCGATCGGTCCGCCGAACATGCCCGCCAAAGCCAGCGGCGAGAAGCGCAAGTCGATATAGAGGCCGGGATTGAATTCGACGGCCAGCAATATCGATCCGATGGAGGCAGCGCCGGCTACGATTCCGAAGGCGATTTTTTCCTGCCTGGCTGAGCCGCGCTGAAATTGAATCGAAAAATGCGCCCAGAGCGAAATTGCCAGGCACACAAATGAAAGGTTGCCACCGAATTGCGTCCAGATGCCATTCACTGCGTTGGATCCACCTTCCAATACATATACCGAACCAATCATAGGGCAACACTGGTTTGAGCTTGGTTAAATCAGAGACCCATCAGGCTAAATTCATTCGCAAATATATCTCCGGGCCGACGGTAAGCGGGTGACGGCCGCGACGATGCGGTTTGGATAGCAGCTGCCGGATTGACGACATGAGCAATACGTGGGAATCGGATTGAAAGGTCATGCCCGAAGACGGCAGGAGACATCATGTCCGCAATGCGCTGCAGTTCAGCGGATAGCACCCGATGCGATAAGGCATGCTTAACAACCGCATCCTGTGCCTCGGGACAGCTATCCGATGATAGACGGCGCGCGCGTGCGAGAAGCGTCACCTTCAGGGCAGCAAGGCGTCGATCTCGGCGCGCGAAGGCATGGCGGGGGCGGTGCCCGGCCGCGTCACCGCAATTGCCGCCGTGGCGCAACCGAAGCGCACGGCCTCGACCGGAGCATATCCTTCGGAAGTCGCCGTAGCGAAGCCGCCCAGAAAGGCATCGCCGGCACCCGTGGTGTCGATGACGTTGCCGGCAGAAAATGCAGGTACGAATTCGCTGTGATTGGCCGTGTGGTAATAGGCGCCGCGTGCCCCGAGCGTGAGGATCACCGCTCTCGCTCCGCGATCCAGGAGCGTGCGCGCCGCCGCATGTGCCTGCTCATCCGTTTCGATCGCATGTCCCACCAGTTCGGCGGCCTCCACCTCGTTGGGGACGATGAAATCACACAAGCCATAGACGCTGTCCGGTATGGCGCGGGCAGGCGCGGGATTGAAAATCGTCGTGACCCCTGCCCTTTTCGCCATCGACAGGCCATGTATGGCAGCCTCGAGCGGCTGCTCGAGCTGGGTCATAAAAATAGCGGCGCTTTCGATTTCCGCTCGGTTCGCATCGACATCTTCGATGCCGATAAGACCTGCAGCCCCCGGCACGACGATGATGGCATTGTCGCCGCTCATTTCGTCGACGAAGATGAAGGCAGCACCGCTGGAAACGCCGTCCATCTTCATCACATTGGCTTTGACCCCGGCCGCTGCATAGGCCGCAAGGGCAATCTCGCCGAACGGGTCGTTGCCGACCCGGGAGATGAAGGTCACCTTTCCACCGGCCTTTGCCGCAGCGATCGCCTGGTTGGAGCCCTTGCCTCCCGGCCCAAGCGTGAAGCCAGACCCGATCAGCGTCTCGGCAATATGCGGCAGGCGCTTGGCCTTGTAGGCAGTATCGGCGGCAAAGATTCCCAGGATGACGATTCCGCTTTTCCCGCTCATCTCAGAGCCTCCTCCGCCGCAATGACGCCCTTGGTCAAAAGGAAGCATCCGTAAAAACGCAGTTCCCCCGTTGCGATCACGCAATAGGCCTTTTTGGCGATGTCGTAGAACGCCATCCGTTCGACCGGATACATGGGCGATGGCTTGCCTTCGGCGCGGTCGACAATGGCCTGGACTTCTTGTTGTATCGGCGGAATTTCGTCAGGCTTGCCGATCACTTCCATCCGACCCGCGGACGGCTGGATGGGGGTGTCCAGCGGGAAGACCGAAAGCACCGCATCGATCGCCCGCGGCGCGGAAATGTTTTCCATCGTCAGCAGCCTCCCCAGACGCGTCTGGCGAGCAATCGAATCCGACGGAAAGTTGGTGTCGGAGATGACGAGATAGTCGCCATGTCCCATGTTGCAAAGTGCTTGAAGAATATCGCCGTTGAGTTCGGCCCTGATTCCCTTGAGCATCTGATCCTTCCATCCCTTTATAGTGGCCTCAATGCAGGCCTTGCTTCAATTTTTATGCCCTGCGACTGCCTTGGGCTGCGCGCGCGGACCGCTCGAGCCACGCACGATCAGCGATCCGTCGATCATCTCATCTGCCTTGCCTGGCGGTTCCTCAAGGAGAAGCGCGACCGCCCGCCGTGCCAGCGTGTCGGCCGGCTGACGTATGGTCGTCAGTCTGGGAACGACGAGGTTGGCGAGCGAAATGTCGTCGAAGCCCGTCACCGACAGCTTGCGCGGCACGTCGATCTTGAGGTCGCGGGCAGCGCGCAAAGCGCCGATCGCCTGCTGGTCGCTGGCGGCCGCAATGGCCGTCGGCCGGTCCTGCGGCGGGCGCGAAAGCAGGTCGCGGGCAATTCTTTCACCGGACTCATAGTCGAATTTGCCATAGGCGAGTTCCAGCTCGACCGGCTCACCTTTCTTGCCGCACCGGTCGATGCGGCCGACGAAGCCCTCCTTGCGCATGCGCCCCGCCTCCGTGTCGGGCGGCCCGGCGATATAGGCGATGTGGCGGTGGCCCAGCTCATAGAGATGATCCGCCATCAGCGCGGCCGCCTGCGCATGGTTGGTCGAGACCAGCGGAAAGGCGCCGAAGCGCCGGTCCAGCGAGATCACCGGAACCGCTGTTTCCAGGTGGAGCCCAGGACCATCGCTCGAAGCCACCACGATGATACCGCGCACCGAGCGGTCGAGAAACGCCAGGACGTGGCTCTGTTCCGCCCCGCGATCGTCATGCGAACTTGCCAGCATGAGGCTATGTCCGCGTTCGAGCGCCGCACGCTCGACGCTGGCGGCAAGCTGCGCGAAGAAGGGATTGGTGATGTCGGGAACAATAAGGCCGATGACATCGGTTCTGCTGGTGCGCAGCGCTCTCGCAGTCACGTTCGGCCGGTAACCGAGCGCAGAAATAGCGTCGTTGACCTTTTCGCGCAGCATGGTCTTGACCGCCGCCTCGCCCGACAGCACACGCGAAACCGTGCCCACGGATACGCCGGCATGCTCTGCGACATCCTTGACTGTAGGCATCCTCGACATTTTTAAGCGTCCCGCAGCTACTTTACCGCTCCCGCGGTCATGCCGGCAATGATGTGCCTTTCCAACATGACGCCGACGGCAACCAGCGGAAGGATGCCGGCGGTGGAAAGTGCCGCCATCGACCACCAATTGATGCCCTGGCTGCCCGTCTGGCTGGCAATCATGACAGGCAAGGTGTTGGTGTTGGTCGAGGTCAGCAATGCCGCGAAGAAATATTCGTTCCAGCACAGGATCAGCGCCAGCAGGAAGGCGGCCACCATGCCCGGCAGAACGAGCGGCACGATGATACGGGCAAACGCGCCCCAGACCGACAGCCCGTCGACAAGAGCAGCCTCCTCGAGCTCCACAGGGACTGTGGCGAACTGGTCGCGCATGATCCAGACGACGATCGGCAGGACCATCAGCGTATAGACGGCGATCATCCCGACATAACTGTCCAGCAGCGCCAGCTCCTTATAGAGGACCAGGAACGGCAGGGCGAGAACGACGGGCGGCATGATGAGCTGCGACAAGAAGAAGAACGAAATGTCGGAGTTGCGCATATGGCCGAACTTGTAGGAAAAGCGGCTGAGGCCATAGGCTGCGAGCGATCCGAGCACGACCGCCAGAGCAGATGCCGTGACCGAGATGATGACGCTGTTCCAGAGCCTGCGCATAAACTCCTCGCGCACCGTCGAGATCTCAAAAATCGTATCCGGCGAAAGGCCGAGCGAGCGCCAGCCGAGCCAGCTGGGTGTAAAGTTGTACCAGGGGATCAGATTGCCGCGCATCACGTCAGCGGCAGTCTTGAATGAGGTCGAAACCGTCCAGAACAGCGGGAACACACAGACAAATGCCCAGGTGACGAGCAGGCCATAGACGGCGAAACGCATGGCCCACCAGCGAATGCGCTGGCCGCGGGCGTATTTTTCGAAATCGATCCGAACCATCAGAGCCTTCCTGTCATGCGCTTCACGATACGGTCGGAAATCTTCATCAGTCCGGTCATGCCAAAAACGATGATGACGAGATAGACGAGCGCGAGAAGGGTGCCGTATCCGACATTCGAACGGTCGCGGTATTCGCGGTAGATGAAACTGGTGACGGAATCAGTCGCCCCGCCGGGGCCTCCAGATGTCACGGTGATGATGATATCGGCGAGCTTGAGCTTGAAGATGATGCGGATCATCACCGCCGTGACCGACACCGGCAGCATCAGCGGAAAAATGACCTTCCAGAAGCGTTGCCATTTGGTCGCGCCATCGACTTCGGCCGCCTCCAGCACCTCCCTCGACAAAGCCTGCAACCCGGCGAGCAGCATGATCATTATGAAGGGAATGAAGGTCCAGGCATCCATGATCATGATCGAAAGCCGTGCCGTCAGCGGATCGCCGAAGAAGGAGGGATTTTCCCAGCCGAGCCAGCGGGCAAAGCGCGCGACCGGGCCGAAACGGGTCTCCAGCATCGACTTGCCGACCATCCAGCTCACCGCGACCGGCGACAGCATCAAGGGCACCAGGAAGGTGACGCGCCAGAATTTGCGGGCGACGATTTCCTGGTTGAGGAGCAGCGCCAGGCCGAACGCGATGGCGTATTCGACGGCAATCGCCAGGCAATAAAGGATCATGTTGATGAGGGCATTGGCATAGAATGGATCCGTGATCATCCGCCGCACATTGTCGAGCCCGTTGAAGCGCCGGCCGGCCGAAGAGGCGAGGTTCCAATCGGAAAAGCCGATCCACAGCGCAAAGAGCAGCGGGAACACCACCATCGACACGACGAAAAGCGCGGCCGGCAGAACAAAAAGCGCCTTCTTGCCCGCCTCGCCATGAATGACGACGCGCGTGACGCAAAGAACCGCGGCCCAGAGGAAATAGGCATAGAGCACCGGGCGCCAGTTCGAAAAGCCCCAATCGGTCCAGCCCAGTTCATGGACACCCTGTAAGACGAACGATGTTATGAACCATATGGCGCTCAGCCATAGAGCCGTACGGCCCCAGAAACGACGGCTCGCCGAAATGGAGCCGGCTTCGACCGTGTGGAGCAGGTCGCCTTCGACTGTCGACATGATATTCCTCGCCCGGACAATGGGCGCTGGCGAAGTCGCTTCCGATCCGCCAGCGCGTTTGTGTCAACCGGTCAGAGCCCGAGGCTCGCCCGATAGAGTTTCAGCTGGCTGTCGCGGCCGATCTGGTCGGTGATCTTTTCCCAGGCGGCGGCGATCGCATCCGCGGTTTCCTGTGCCGACTTGTACTGTCCGGCAAAACCCTTCGCCAGCTCGTCCTCGGCGACGGAATAATATTGGAAGATACCAGGTATGCGCGGTTCGATGGCGGCGTTCGGGTGGTTGTAGCTGTCCGCGTTCGAACCGAGATAGTCCTCGATATAGGCGCGGTCGTAGCCTGCCTTCTGCCATTCGTCGTAGTTGAAGTTGGACTGGCGGTAGGGCTGGAAGCCGGAGGGATAGGCCGACGTCCACAGCGACAGATCCTTGCCGCCGAGATGGGCGGCAGCCGACCAGGCCGCCTTCCGCTTCTTCTCGTCGCCGGAGACCTGCTTGGTGACATAGATGCCCCAGCCGAGATAGGCCATGTTAGGCGCTTCGTTATACTTGTCTTCCCATTGCCCGGTCTTGCGGTTGTAGACCCGGTTGGAGCCGCGGTTGATGCCGAAACCGACCACGTCGCCGACGACCGAAGTGTCGGAGGTGCGGGCGCTGGAGCCGACATCGCCCCACCACATCAGCATTGCGCCGGTGCCTGCCAGGAACTGCGAGAAGGCTGTGGTGCCCGGATCCGCATTGATCTGGTCGGCCGGATAGGCCTTGGCAGCGATCAGATCCAGGACATCCTGGATCGCCTGAACCCAGGCGGGATTATTGACCAGCGGCTTCATGTTATCAGGATCGAACAGCCAGGCCGGGTCGCCCGGATATTTGGCATAGGCGGTCGCGCGGTTCTCGATGAAATAAAAGCCGAAACCGCCCCAGCCCTTGAGCGGATCGAGATAGCCGTAGGCCGGCTGACTGGTCAGCGGATCGGTCTTGCCGATCAGCGCTTTGGAAGCCGCGTTGACTTCCTGCCAGGTCTTCGGCGGCTCGGTCATGCCGCTGATCGAGCCTTCGCCGAAGTAATCCTTGCGATAGGCGAAGGTGTGGCAATCACCGTCGATCGTCACGCGGTAAGTTTTGCCGCCCCAGGTGCCGACCGGCGGCTTCAGGTAGCTCACCAGATCGTCGGCCTCGATCTGCTTTCCAACCCAGTCGGGCATCTCGTCCAGAAGTCCACGGCCGGCGGTATCGCCTTCGAAGGGAGCCCCCATTTCCAGGATGTCGAAATCAACCGTACCGGTTGCGATCGATTGCTGAAGGCGGGCGTTGTAATCGGCCTGGGCAAGATCGATCCAGTTGATCTTGGCGCCCGTATAGGCCTCCCACGGCTTCAGGAAACCGCGAAACAGGAAGTTGTGCAGATTCTGGTTGTTGAGCCCCATGAAGGTCAGCTCGACGCCGGCGAACTCGCCCTGCTTGACATTGCCCTTGGTCGGACCGAGGCAGAGCTCGCCGACCTTCTGCCAGTCTGCATCCGTCGGAGAGCCCTTGCCGACGCCCGGAATCTGCAGGATCTGGGCGCGAACATCGTCAGCGCCAAACGCCATGCCGGGAATCCCCCCGATGGCGCCCGAGACGCCGAGCAAAGCCGCGGCACTGGCCGTTCCGCGCAAAACGTCACGGCGGCTTGCCTGACGGCGCATCAATGCATCGTATATTTCAACTTTCATATCTTCCTCCTCCACGTTTCCTAGCGCTTTCGCCAGCCGGTCTTGCCGGGCCGCTCCCGTCCAATTTTAAGACTGGCTCGATGCAGAACTATCTGGTAAGCAAGAAATGAAACGTTTCATATCCTGCTTGAAACCGCTCCTCCCGGTCTCGCCGGCGAGCATCAGGCGGCAGGCGGGAAAAGTCAACAAGAAATGAAACGTTTCATGGAGGAGGTTCGACGGGTGCTTTTGAGGAGGCGCACCGGCCGGTTTGCCCGGCCGCAATCTCTCGAACACACGGCAAGACATGCATGACCCTTGAGGCAGCTCGGGGGCGCCGAAAGCAAGTGGGAGGCACATGGCTGAGGTCAATATTTCAGGGGCGCGGAAGGCTTACGGCGCCGTCAATGTCCTGCATGGCGTGGATATAGAAATTCGCGACGGCGAGTTTGTGGTGCTTGTCGGCCCGTCCGGTTGCGGCAAATCCACCCTGTTGCGCATGGTGGCGGGGCTGGAAAGCATCACCGGCGGCACCATTTCGATCGGCGACAAGGTCGTCAACAATCTGCCGCCGAAGGACCGCGATATCGCCATGGTCTTCCAGAGCTATGCGCTCTATCCGCACAAGACCGTTGCCGAAAACATGGTTTTTGCGCTGCGCCTGCAGAAACAGCCGGCCGAGGTCATCAAACAGCGCCTGCAGGCGGCGGCCGAAACCCTCGACCTCGTGCCCTATCTGGACCGTTATCCGCGCCAGCTGTCGGGCGGCCAGCGGCAGCGCGTGGCAATGGGCCGAGCCATTGTCAGATCGCCGCAAGTGTTCCTGTTCGACGAGCCTTTGTCGAACCTCGACGCCAAGCTGCGCGTTCAGATGCGCAAGGAGATCAAGGAACTCCACCAGCGGCTGAGAACCACGACCATTTATGTGACGCATGACCAGGTCGAAGCCATGACCATGGCCGACAAGATTGTGGTGATGCAGGGAGGCAAGGTCGAACAGATCGGCACACCGCTGAAGCTTTACGACCGCCCCAACAACACGTTTGTGGCAACGTTCATCGGCTCGCCATCGATGAACCTCCTGAAAGGCCGGTACAAGGCCGATGGCGCTATCTTTGTCACGGAGACCGGCGACGAGATCGCACTTGGTTTCACACCTGATGCAGCCGACGGCCAGGCCGTCCTGCTCGGCGTTCGACCCGAACATCTGTCGCTGGCTGCAGGTGGCTTGGGGGCGACGGTCAGCGTCACCGAACCCACCGGCCATGAAACCATGGTGTTCCTGCGCTACGGGGCCGGCGAACTTGTCGCGGTGTTTTCGGAACGCCACGAGTTTGAACCCGGACAAGTCGTAACGGTGGCTCCTCGTACCGACAAGCTCCACCTATTTGATGCCGGGTCGGGTAAGACGCTGCGGCTCGATTGAGCCCCGGCGCCTCGGCACCGCAACTCTGCGATGCCGGCGCTTCTCTGTTGCTTGACTACTTGCAGATCGCCGCCGCCAGAAAGCCGCGCATCGCCTCGCCATAGGGCGGCCGCATCATATACTCCGCTTCGACCATCTTGCTCTGGTGATAGACGGCGCGCGGATGTGAGAAGGCGAGGAAGCCAAATTTGCCGTGATAGGCGCCCATGCCGGAATGGCCGACGCCGCCGAAGGGCAGGCCTTCGGCCGTGACGTGGCTCATGCAGTCGTTGACCGTCACCCCGCCGGAGGTCGTATTGCCGAGGACACGGCGCTCCTCTTCACCATCCCGGCTGAAGTAATAGAGGGCGAGCGGGCGCGGCCTCGCATTGATCCGATCGATGACGTCGGCGATATCGCGATAGGCAATGACCGGCAGCACCGGGCCGAAGATTTCTTCCTGCAGCACGCGCATGTCTTCGGTGGGGTCGAGGATCAGGGTCGGGGGAATGCGGTGGGCCGATTGCTGGGAGAAATTCTCCGCCGCCGGGTTGATTTCGACGATCCCAGCGCCTTTGGCCCTGGCGTCGTCGATCAGGCCCTGGACGCGGGCGTGATGGCGGCCATTGATGATCGAGGTGTAATCAGGATTTTCCTTCAGCGCCGGATACATCGCGCCGACCGCCGCCACCGCATGTCCGGCAAAGGCGTCGACACTTTCCTCGGGCACATAGACATGATCCGGCGCCAGGCAGATCTGGCCGGCATTCAGCGTCTTGACGGTCATGACACGGCGCGCCGCATCTGCGAGATCGGCCGAGCGGCCGACGATGACGGGCGACTTGCCGCCGAGTTCCAGCGTCAGCGGCGTCAGGTTTTCCGCCGCCGCGCGCATGACATGATGGGCGATCGCCGTTCCGCCGGTGAAGATCAGATGGTCGAAGGCAAGCGATGTAAAGGCCGTGCCCGTCGCCGGTCCGCCCTGAACGACTGATATTTCCGTTTCGTCGAAGGCGCCGGCGATGAGCTGCGCCATCAAGGCGGCTGAAGCCGGCGTCACCTCCGACGGCTTGATCATGGCGCGGTTGCCGGCGGCGAGAATGCCGGCGAGCGGCGCAAGCGCGAGCTGATAGGGGAAATTCCAAGGGCTGAGGATTCCGACAACCCCCTTCGGCTGATAGACCACTTTGGCGACCGCATCCGGAAACAGTGCCTCGTGCTCTTCCGGCTTCAGCCATTCGGCAAGATGGGCCTTGGCATATTTGAGCGAACCGACGCAGGTAAAGACATCGAGAAGCAGGCTTGCCTCGACGCTGCGGCTGCCGAAATCCTCCGAGAGCGCCGCGGCAATCGCGTCCTTATGGTCGACGAGAAGAGCAATGACGCGGTCGATGCGATCGAGGCGGGTCTCAATGCTTGGCGGCCCTTCCTTCAAGAAGGCTGCCCTTTGCCGGTCGAGCAGCGCCTTCATGACGTCGGGGCTGGTATCGGTGGCGATTGGGGTGACTGTGTTCATTGTTTCCTCCCTTGAACGGTGTCAGACGGCCGGCTGGCGCACGATCGGTTTCAGTACGATGCCCTTTTCCGAATCCTCCACCGCTTGGTTGATGTCGGCAAAATCATAGAAGGTGACGAGCCGGTCGAAGGGGAAGCGACCCTGCCGATGCAGGTCGATCAGCAGCGGGATCAACACGTCGGGATTGGAATCGCCCTCGACGATGCCGCGCACCCGGCGTCCGCCGGACAGAATATGGGTGAGGTCGAGCGTCAGCGTTGCCCCGTGGGGCGAGGCCCCGACGATACCGCAAGTGCCGCGCGGCGCCAGCACCCGCACGCATTGATCGATGACGGCAGGCACGCCCGAGGCATCGATCGCATAATCGACGCCGGCGCCGGTCATCGCCATGATCGCGGCGACGGCGTCGCTCGCCCTGCCGTTGACGATGTCGGTCGCCCCGAGTTCGGCGGCAAGCGCCAGCCGCGTCTCGTTGACGTCGACGGCGATGATCCTGGAAACGCCGACGACCCGCGCCGCCATCACGGCGGCAAGCCCGACGGAGCCCATGCCGAAGACCGCGAGCACTTTTCCGGGTTCGACCTTGAGCGCGTTCATGACCGCGCCGGCGCCGGTCTGGATACCGCAGGCGAGCGGCCCGAGCAGCGCCAGATCCGCATCCCTGGGCACTTTCACGATATTGCGCTCATGACACAGCGCATGGCTGGCAAAAGAGGATTGCCCGAAAATATTGCCGTGAACCCGCTCCCCCTCGCAGGAGAGCCCGCTCGATCCATCGGCGCGCGCACCGAAGAAATTGCGCGGGAAGAATTCGTGGCAATAGGTCTCCCCGTGGTCGTTGCAGCTCGGGCAATGACCGCAGGAATTGAAGGTCATGACGACGTGATCGCCGGGCACCACCTTGGCAACGCCCGGCCCGACACGCTCGACGATGCCGGCACCTTCGTGGCCGAGCACGACCGGCTGCGGCACCGGCAGGTGCTGGTCGCGCATGACGATGTCGGTGTGGCAGACCCCGGTTGCGACGACGCGAACCAGGATTTCCCCCTCGCGCGGCTCCTCCAGATCGAGCCTTTCCAGCGAAAACGGCATATGCGGCGCACGCGCCACCGCGGCATGGATTTTCATTGCGTCCTCCTCCCGATGATCGGCTCGTGAACTGTTATCAGCGGCCGCGCTTGTAGGCGCCGAGCCCCGGCTGATAGGTCTTGTCGTCGAGGAACTGCTTCAGCCCCTGATCACGCCCCTTGGTCTTGTCGAGAAACAGCATCTGCTCCAGCTTGGCGTAGATGTAATCGTCGGCGAGATCCCATGGCAGGTTGCGCACGCGCTTGTAGGTGTCCTTGGCGGCCTTCAGCGTCACCGGGTTCTTTTCGAGCAGGCTGGCGCAGATCTTGCGCACCCGGCTTTCAAGCTCTGCCAGCGGCACGGCCTCGTTGACCAGCCCCATTTCGGCGGCCTTGCGCCCGCCGAACAGTTCGCCGGTCATGATGTAATAGAGGGCGTCGCGGTGGCGCATCACCTCGGCGACCGCGCGGGTGACGTTACCACCAGGCAGAATGCCCCAGTTGATCTCGGAGAGGCCGAAATTCGCCTCCTCGGCGGCGATGGCGAGATCGCAGGAAACCAGCGGCGTGAAGGCGCCGCCGAAGCACCAGCCGTTGACCATGGCGATCGTCGGCTTTTCGAAATACATCAGCCGGCCCCACCAGTTGCCGGACTGCCGCCGGGCCTTCAGCGTGACGTCACGCGGCTTGTCGTCATTGTCGCGGAAATATTCCTTGAGATCCATGCCGGCCGACCAGGATTGCCCGGCGCCGCGCAGGACGAGGACACCGCAGCGCTCGTCGCCCTCAAGTTCGTCGAGCACCTCGAGCATCCGGGCATTCAGCGCCGGATTCATGGCATTGCGCTTTTCCGGACGGTTGAGGGTCACGAAGGCGATGCCGTTGTCGAAGTCGACAAGAACGGGGGATTCGATATCAGTCATAGGGGTACTCCATTGGTTTTTTGGTGAAAGGGCGGGGCCGCTTCACAAAGCCTGTCGTTGAAGGGTTTCATCGGAATGCAGCTGGCGCAGAACATGTTTCTGCACCTTGCCGGAGGCGGTGCGAGGAATGGTCTCGACGAAGAGGATGCGTGCCGGGCGTTTGAAGGCTGCGAGCCGTGCCGCGCAATGGCCGGCGATCTCCTCGCCCGTCGCCACAGCGCCCGGCCGCAGCACGATATAGGCGATGCCGCATTCGCCCCACCTGGTGTCGGGAATACCGACGACGGCGACATCGAGAATATCGGGATGGCTGACGAGTGCGGCTTCGACCTCGGCGGGATAAACATTCTCGCCGCCACTGATGTACATGTCCTTCAGCCGGTCGACGATGCGATAGAAGCCGTTGGCTTCGCGCCGGCCGAGATCGCCGGTGCGGTACCAGCCGTCGGTGAAGGCGGCGGCGGTTTCCCCGGGCTTGTTCCAGTAGCCTGGTGTCACCGCCGGCCCGCGCAGCCACAGTTCACCGATCTCGCCATCATCGACCTCACGACCGTCTTTGTTGACGATGCGAATGTCGAGCAACGGCGCGGGTAGACCGACGCTGCCGGGATTGTCCTGCACCGCGCGCCGGTCGATCGGCACATGCAGCACCGTTCCGGCCTCGCTCATGCCATAGCCGTTGACCAGCGCAACGCCGTCGTCGAGATAACTTTCGATCAGCGCCTGCGTCAGCGGCGCGCCGCCGACGAAGAGCGCGTGCAGGCCGGAAAGAGCCGCAGCGCTATAGGCGGCATCGCCACGCAAGGCGAGCGCGATCTGCGGCACCGCGAAATAATGGGTGATGGCGCGCTGCCGGTCGGCAAGGGCTGCGAGCGTTCGCGCCGGCGTGAAGCGGTCGGAGACGACGAGCGCGCCGCCCAGCATCAAGGTGGTGCGCGCCACCGCAATCAGCCCGATCGTATGGAAGAACGGCAGATCGCACAAAGCGACGGTTTCAGGCCCGATCTCGCCGACAAAGGAGAAATTGACGGCGGCAAAGAAGGCATTGCGGCGGGTGATGACGACGCCCTTCGGCTGTCCCGTCGTGCCCGACGTGTAGAGAAGGACGCAGGCTCCATCGGCGTCGGCGGGCACCGGTCCGGCCGGAAGGCTGGCCTCGATCCGGGCGGCGAGCCCGGCCGGACCGCCTGATGTCGACATCACTGCCATCGCGGGATCGGCGTCCGCAAGGCGCGCCACGTCAGCCGAAAACTCCTCGTCGTGGACCAGGAGCGCCGGCGCGCAATCGGCAAGGATCGGCCGAAGCTCGGCGGCGTTGAGGCGCCAGTTGAGCGGAACGTAGATGGCGCCGGCACGCTGGCAGGCAAAGGCAAGCACGATCGAATCGATCGAATTGCGCGCCAGCATGGCGACCCGCGCCCGATCCCGCCGCACTCCGAGCACACCGGTCAGGAGGCCGGTGCAGCGGGCGATCCGCGCATCGAGTTCGGCATAGGTGAGCTGTCGGCCGGTGGCAATCTCGAACAGAGCCTGACGATCCGGTGCGACGCCGGCGCGGTAGAGGATCGGATCATCCTTCATCAGTCCGCAATCTGCCGACGAAGCCACCCCGGAAAAGGAACGCGCCATTATTTCCTCCCATGCCCGTTGCTCCCACAACAGGCACCAAATTTGTATGTAACACATACTAATATCTTTTCTCGGAGATGCAAGAGCCGTTTGCGGCATTCCACTCATCCGGACGGGCACGGGAGAAATCGAGACCGGCGATATTGACTAACCCGCTGATTTTGATGGTTATGGCGCCTGAACCAGGCGAGACAAACAATGACCAAGCAAGCACCGCAGGACGATGTCGAGGGCGAAGAGGCGCCCGTAACACCGCCGCTCGACGTCGGCCGGCTCGGCGATCTCTTGGGTTTTCATCTACGCATGGCGCATGTCGCGATCTATCGCGACTTCGCCGACACCATGGAGGCGCTGGCGCTGACGCAGAAACAGTTCGCAGTGATGGAGCTGCTTGCGGTCAATACCGGGGCATCGCAGATCGACCTGGCCAATACGCTCGGCACTGATCGCGCGACCATGATGGCCCTCGTCAATCGGCTGGCAGCCCGCGACCTGATCGAGCGCCGGCCTTCCCAGGCAGACCGCCGCCGCCAGGAACTTCATCTGACCGAGGCGGGACGCGCCATGCTCGCACAGGCGCGCAAGCTGATCGACACGCACGAGCAGCGTTTCATCGACCTGTTTTCGCGCGATGAGATGGATGCGCTGCTGGCTGCGCTGAAGCGAATCTATAAGATAAACTGAAACCGGTTTTCGCTTTTCCCGGCGGGCCTGGGTTCAGACCCCACTTGCAGCAGAGAAGCATCATGAGCGCTCCCGGCTCAAACCGGTCATAGGCTTCGAAGAAACTTAAATTTTCCGCGACATCTCATGGATGAGAAGATGCCCGATTGGTTCCCGATTCACGAATTCCGCCTGTAAAGCGCGCCCCTTGTCAGACCGACATCGGCCGTTAGCTCGTCCATTGCACGTCAGCCTCACTTTCGCGGCTGATCCAGGCGTTCTCCGGATGTCAACGCCGCTGGCACGGGAGATACGGCCGTAATTGCCCTTTTTCGCCGGACAAGTGTCGGCATTGGCTTCGCTTACTCGTCTTTACAACGTGGCTCCATTCGACGGGCCAGGGTGTAGAACGACAGGAGGCCGAAATGAACAGGACAAGGGTTCGGTTGGAAGACCGGGGGCTGGTCGAATGCCCACGATGGCATGACGGCGAGCTGTGGTTCGCGGATTGGACAAGCGGCGAAATCCTCACCTTGAGCGAGCACGGAACTGTCGGGGTGGCGACAACCGCGAAAGCCCCGCCCCTGTCATTCGACTTCGGACCACAGGGCGACATGTACGTCATCGAGTCCGGGGCATCGCATTTGCTGCGGTTCAACGGCTCCGGACTTGAACAGTTCGCCGAATTGGGAGCGGTTGGCTGGAACGAGATCGTGATCGATCCGCAAGGCCGTATCTACGTCAACGGACCCGCGATCCTGCTGATACATCCCGACGGGACGGTCGAAACACAAGCGGAAGGCTTTCAGTTTCCGAACGGAATGGCTCTCTCTCCGGACGGACGTACACTGGTTTGCGCCGAAAGCTGGGCGAAACGGCTGACATCGTTTGACGTCGCCGCCGACGGGAAACTCTCCCATCGAAGGGTTTGGGCCGATCTTCCCGGGCCGCCCGATGGCATATGCTTCGACGCTGACGGCGCGATCTGGTACGCCGACGTACCCAATGCCTGCTGCCGCAGGGTTCGTGAAGGCGGCGCGCTACTCGATGAAGTGCAGCTTGATCGCGGCGCATTCGCCTGCATGCTGGGCGGACCTGATCGAACCACCCTCTACATAACTGCCGCCAAATGGTTCGGGATGGACAAGATGGACCAGATGGGCGGGACTGGCCAGCTCTTGTCCGTCGAGGTCGAGACAGCCGGGGCGGGATGGCCCCACGGCTAGTCGGCATCTAGCCGCATCGAGACACAATCGAGGCGCATCGCAGGCTCTTCGAGGCCCGCTTCGAAGCATTGGACGAAAGCATCAGCTAAATGAAACGGGAGGAAGTGATGAATCAGCAAGTTTACAGTGCAGGTGGTGCTGAGAATCGCACGTCAGCCGAGCGCAGAGGGGATCGCGAACTCGTCGTAACGCGGGCCTTCGATGCGCCGCCGAGCACGGTTTACAGGGCGTGGAGCCAGCCCGAGCTCTTCCAGCGCTGGTGGGTGCCAAAATCGGCATCCGGCGTTTCGCTCGTATCGTGTGAGATGGACGTCCGTACCGGCGGCAAATATCGGCTGGAATTCGGCGCCGGCGGTTCGGACACCATGGCCTTCTATGGCAAGTATCTCGAGGTGGTGCCGAACGAGCGCATCGTCTGGACCAACGACGAGGGCGAAGAGGGCGCGATAACGACCGTGACCTTCGAGGACCAAGGCGGGAGGACACTCGTGAAGTTCCACGAGGTCTATCCGTCCAGGGAGGCGCTTGAAGAAGCACTACAGGGCTCGGCGGCTGCATTGCCGGAGCAGTTCGAGCAGCTCGACGAATTGCTTTCCAGCAAAGGTGAGTAGCGCGGGTCGGGAAACTCGCCTCGAGCGAACCTCTGCTCTTGGGAGGTGACTCCACCGGCCTTTCCGGCCGGAGCCGGGGCGCAAAGCAGCCTTATCTCTGGACAACGAAAAAGTCCGCTTAGGGGCGGAAAGCCGTCGGTCGGCTTCCGGGCTCCGATTTTCGAAAGCAGCCCTTGAGCCCGGCGGGCGCGTGATCTGACGCGAAGTGGACGTCCGATCGCCCTCGGCCGAACGCACGCGCCGGCGCCCCCTTCGTAAGTCCGAAATCCTTGGTTTCAGTTCCATCATTTCAGCTATAAGGTGGGAGCCATCGCCCCAAGGGGATTCAAGGCCAATGCCCCCAGAGAAGAAGGACCGTTCGCCTGTTGCGCTGGAACAGCGCGACATAAGCGCCGACCAGCGCATGTTCTCACCTTCCGTTGCGCGAAATTCGGCGCCGATCGTCGCGGTCCTAAAACGTGTCCTTCCAACACGTGGCGCCGTGCTGGAGATTGGATGCGGGACCGGCGAGCACGCCGTGTGTTTTGCGGGAGCAATGCCCAACCTCACCTGGCAGCCGAGCGATCCGGATGTCGACGCCCGCACCAGCACGTCTAGCTGGATCAAATTCGCAGGGCTGAAGAATGTGCTGGCACCGCGGGATATTGATGTGTGCTCAGGACAATGGGGCGTCGAACAAACGGGGCATTTCGACGCCATCGTGTCGATCAATATGATCCATATCGCGCCATGGGCGGCAAGCTTAGGATTGTTCGCAGGAGCTGGCCGTTTGCTTCACACTGGTGGGCTTCTTCTTCTCTACGGCCCGTTCATGCGCGACGGCGCACACAACGCCCCCTCGAACGCTGCTTTCGACGCGGCTCTAAAGGAGCGGAACCCATCCTGGGGTGTGCGTGATATCGCTGATCTTGAACAAGTGGGTGAGACCGCTTGACTTAATCTCCGCGAGACGATCGAGATGCCTACCAACAATATGTTGCTGGTCTTCTCCAGCGGTGGTGCCTGAACGACAAGCGGGCGCGAAAGAGACGTGGGCCTATAGCAGCATTCGGCCCCTTTGCTGCCGTACGAGGTCGATCCGAGGAACGTGCGGTATGTGCTAGAATGCGGCCCGAAGGCGGAATGCGACCGACGCACTGCGGGGGGCGGTGTGATCGTACCGGAATTCGCGCGACCGAGAGCCGACGTTGTGCTGTTGAAAGGGGAGACGAGGACGATGCCGACACCACAGCAACCCAGTCTGATAGTGCGACAGAAATCCCCACCGAATATCGAGTTTCCGTTTGCGTCGCTCTCCGATTGGCTGATCCCAACCGAGCAGTTCTTCGTGCGAAACCATTTCCCGTCGCCGGAACTCGATGCGCGAGACTGGAGATTGCGCGTTGGAGGGGCGGTGGAGCGGCCGATCGAACTTGACCTCGACAGCATCAAGGCGATGCGAAGCACGACTTTATCAGCCGTCGTAGAGTGCGCAGGGAACGGGCGCGTCTACTATGAGCCGCCGAAGGAGGGGTTGCAGTGGCAGAACGGAGCCGTCGGCAATGCCGCCTGGACAGGTGTTCTTCTGCGCGAGATTTTGGAAATGGCGGGCGTTAAGCCAACCGCATGTGAGGTTCTGCTCGCAGGCGCCGATAGCGGCGTCGTCGACACGAACAAGAAAACGGCTTCTCCCGGCCCCATCGCTTTTGCGCGTAGTTTACCGCTTGAGAAGGCCATCGCTGACAGCACGATCCTTGCCTATTCGATGAACGAGGAGCCGTTGACGCGCGATCACGGCTACCCGCTACGCGCGGTCGTGGGCGGCTGGTTCGGCATGGCCTGGGTCAAGTGGATCACTGATATCACGGTTGTGGAGCAACCGTTCCTTGGCTACTGGCAGGCGCGCGACTATTTCCGTTGGGAGCGCAGCCTCGGGGAACCCAGGCTGGTCCCCCTTGCGGAGATGGAGGTCAAAGCGCAGATCGCGCGCCCCGTACAGGGGGCGCGTCTCATCGCCGGCCAACCGTACCGGATTTTCGGAGCCGCCTGGGGCGGAGAGGCTGCTATCCGACAGGTGCAGGTCTGCACCGGAGATGGCAGGGGCTGGCGCGAGGGAAGGCTCCTCGAAACAGAACGTCCCTTCGCATGGCGCTTGTGGGAGTACATGTGGACCCCTGAAGAAGTGGGGCGATATATACTGCGATGTCGCGCGATCGATGGGGCGGGGTGCGTGCAGCCCGACCTCCAGCGTTCCGACTGCGAGAGCTACGCGGCCAATTGGATCGTTCCGGTGGAGGTTACGGTCGTTCCCGAGCCACAGACATACGAGGAGGAATTCGTCATCTAATCGCCCCGCATGGGGTGGAATGGCGGCTTTTGGCGCAACTGCGGCCCGCGTTGTCACTGTGTCATGTCCGCTTTGCAGCAACAGCGACGGGTGGCTCTATGAGCATTGTGGGGGCGCATTGCCGCCCGGCAGCATTGGCAATCGGTCGGTGGTGTCTCTGATCGCATTTCTGCTAAAGCTGGGAAGCAAATTGTCCGCGATGTCACCCACTGCCGGAGTATGAACGGCGCTACGGGCTGATGGGCATCTCGCTCATCGAGCCTCTTGTCTTGAAGGAGGAGCGCTAGGATGGGCACCGACCGGGATACCGTGCGGTCTTATGATACGGTCGCGGCTGACTACGCTGCAGAGGCTGCGGCGATGCCCGAATGGGTCGCGACAGAGATCGATGTGTTCGTGACCGCGCTGGGTGGCTCGGGCAGAGTGCTGGAGATCGGAAGCGGCGGCGGGCGCGATGCACTTGAGCTTGAGAAGCGGGGCATTAGCGTCCGGCGCACCGACATTTCGAAGGGTTTCGTCGAACTGCTTCGCGAGGGTGGCTTCGAGGCCGACCTGTTGGACCCGCTGACCGAAGACTTGGCCGACCCGCAGCGGCCCGGCACGCCGTACGACGGGATCTGGGCCTGTGCCTGCCTGATTCACGTCGCGCGCGAGGATTTCGGCACGGTGCTTGGAAAGCTTGCCGAGGCGACCCGGACCGGTGGCCAACTGCACGCCTCGGTTAGAGAGGGCGACGGCGAGGATGTGTCCACACACGGCAGTCCTGCAGCGCCGCGGCGCTACGTCGAGACGTACTGGCGCGAGTCTACCCTGCGGTCCGCACTCACAGACGCCGGCTGGATCGTCAGCGAGGTACGTCGGTGCGTCGGAAAGCCCCATGATCGGTGGCTGAGCGTTCGGGCGAGTCGGGCGTGACGCACACAGACCTGCGGAAATGGCCGGTTGTGGCGCGACTAGGAACTTCAGGTGGTCGTCGCAATGTCTGCTTGCGGGCGAAGGCAAGATCGCCTCTATGGCCGACATGGGGGGCGCAGACCGGAAGCACTGATGGCCATCATTGGCTCGAAGCACTCACGGTTTTTTCATTGACCATGTTGCGACGAAGCGATCGGGGATCGTTGGCTGCGGCGCCCTACAAATGAACAGTCCAAGTCGCTTGGGCAGTAGGCAGCTCCGAGCCTATAGATTTCTATTGGGAAACTCCCGTGTTATGATCGCGGTCCTGGCGTCGTCCGCCGTGGGTTCTGCGCACGGAGACCTGTCTAATGAGCGAAGTGGACGTCCTTTTTGCCGCCCTGCGACAGGCCGCTGACCCGCAGACGGTTGACTGCATCGAAAACGTCGTCAGGCATGGCTCGGATCGCGATCTCAATCGCATCAATGCGCTCGCCTTCGCCGGCAAGCATCATCTCGATGAAGAGAAAACCATCGCAGCGCTTCTGCATGCCGCCCGCATCGGCGCGTTCGAGATGACCTGGAATGTGCTTTGCCCGGGATGCGGCGGCGTCCTTGACAGCGGCGCAACCCTCAAAGGGGTCTCCCAGGAGACGTACCATTGCGCGCTCTGCGCAGCCGGATACGAGCCGACGCTCGACGAGATGGTCGAGGTAACATTCACGGTCAGCCCGCGCGTGCGCAGGATTGCCGCCCACGACCCCGATCTCCTGCCTCCGCTCGAGTACTACCGCCAAATCTTCTTCAGCTCCGGTGTCGATTTGCCGGAGGACCTGGAAGCGAGGTTTTCACGCATCCAGCTGGAGATGATCGAGTTGGCTCCGGGCGAGAAGGCTTTCGTCTCCCTGCAACTGCCGGCGCAATTCGTCATCATCTTCGATGCGGTCACCCACTCGGCGCAGTTCATCGACGTGAAGGGCGAGCCCACCGACGAACGTCAAACCCTCTCGATGGTCATCAGCCGAACGCATGCGCTGAACGAAACGCTGACCCTTCGGCCCGGTCTGCTGCGGCTCACCCTCGAAAACCACACCGATCGCAGGGTGGTACCGAACGTCTGTATCGCAGGAGATGACCTGCACGACCTGTTGGGCCGCAGGCGGCCTTTTCTGACAGCCAAGCGCCTGCTGACCAATCAGAGCTTCCGCGACATCTACCGGACCGATACGCTCGACGTCGACCAGCGCCTCAAGATCACCAGCCTGACTTTCCTCTTCACCGACTTGAGGGGCTCGACCGCGCTCTACGAGCGCGTCGGAGATCTTGCCGCTTTCGATCTGGTGCGGGCGCATTTCAGGGTTCTGCACGAGATCGTCGCCACGGAGGCCGGAGCGGTGGTCAAGACCATCGGCGATGCCGTGATGGCGACCTTTCCGAGCCCGGACCGCGCGGTGGCGGCTGCACTCAGGATGCGCGAGGCGATGCTTCGGTTGAATGCCGAACACGGTAGCGACGATCTTCTGCTGAAGATCGGCATCCATGAAGGCCCTTGCCTTGCCGTCAACCTGAACGACCGGCAGGACTATTTCGGCCAGACCGTCAACATTGCCTCCCGCGTCCAGGGCCTTGCCGATCCCAATGTGATCATGACGACCGAGGCGATCGTCGGCGATGCCCAGGTTTCGGAGATCCTGCGCGACAGCGGCATCACATCGGCCTCGCGGATGGCGGAACTTCAGGGCATCGGCAGAGAGGTCAGAATTTTCGCCCTGTCCTGAGCTTCCACTGTTCTTCGCGCGCATTGCAGCCCGGCATGAACATCGGTGCAGGCCGCGCCTGCCGGCGAAGGCCGACAGGAAGCCCACATGCCGAAGGAGTGACCGGGCCACGTGGCCGCGGCATTCCCTCGGCAATCCTACGGCTGCGAAAACATGATCAAAGCTGCGCTCGCCGTTGCGCCGGCCAGATGGCTATTTTCCGTTTTTAGTTCCCGCTTGTTGTGGAGCGGCCTGTGGCACGCCTGTCTGCAAATCCGCCTCATCGGCAAGAATGGCGGCGGCTTCATCAAGCAAGGCGTCTTTTGCATTTTTGCGGGCATTTTCCATGGCAATATCGGCGCTCAGGCTGCGCTCGTCTGCCTGCAAGCCATCATCTCCACCGAGATCTTCGCCATCACCTGCCTGCGCGCGAGACTTGAACCGACTTTCCCGCGCCGCCGCTTCCTTGCGACGTTCGGCTTCGTTGAGGGAAACAACCCCTTTCTCGCGCTGTGCCTTCAGGTCGGCAATGTCTTTGATCAGGCGCTGGAAGTCCGGATCGCTCTTGACCCGCGCATCATGGCGGCTTTGCAATGACGGCAGCAGTGTTTGGATCGTCTCGTCGGGGGTATAGCGCGCCGGCTTGATCTCAGCCCACGGCAGGGCATTGTCATAACTGGTCTCGCCGAAAGCAGTCGGATCGGACAGTCCCGGCAGGCTGAGATCGGGCGTCACGCCGCGCAGCTGCGTCGTACCGCCGTTGACCCGGAAAAACTGGGAAATCGTCACTTTCAGCTCCCCGAATTCGGGTTTGCTGTTGTGAACCACCTGGTCGAGATCGACGACTGTCTGAACGGTGCCCTTGCCGAAACTGGGTTCGCCGATGATCACACCGCGACCGTAATCCTGGATTGCCGCGGCAAAGATCTCTGAAGCCGAGGCCGAACCGCGATTGATCAGGACGCCCATCGGGCCCGTCCAGACAGGTGCTGCAAAATCAGCGCTTCTGACCGCGATCTTGCCATCGCTGCCGCGCTGCTGAACGACCGGGCCATTGCCGATGAAGAGACCTGTGAGATCGATCGCCTCATCCAACGAACCGCCGCCATTGTTGCGCAGGTCGATGAGAACGCTGTCGACCTTTTCCTCGTTCAGTTCGCCGAGAAGCTTGGCGACATCGCGGCTTGCACTCTTGTAGTCCTTGTCGCCTTTGCTCTTGGCTTCAAAATCCTCATAGAAGACCGGCAGCGTAATGATGCCGATTTTACGCGTGGCATCACCCGCCTTCACGGACAGCACGGTTTTCCTGGCAGCCTGCTTGTCGAGACTGATCTTATCGCGCACCAGGCTGACGACGCGATGCGCGGCATCGGCGCCGGCATCGGCCGGCAGGATATCCAGGCGCACGACGGAGCCTTTCTTCCCGCGGATCATCTGCACGACTTCATCAAGGCGCGTGCCCACCACTTCCTTGATCGGCCCATCCTTGCCCTGGCCAACGCCGGTAATGCGGTCTCCGACCGCGAGCTTGCCGGACAGCTGCGCCGGCCCGCCAGGCACCAGCTCACGGATTGTCGTGTAGTCGTCGCGCTCCTGCAGCACGGCACCGATGCCGAACAGAGAAAGCTTCATCGAGACATTGAAGTCGGCTGAAGCGGCCGCGCCGAAATAGTCCGTGTGCGGATCGACAGAGGTTGCAAAGGAGTCCATGAACGACTGGAAAACGTCGTCGCTTTTAAACTGGTAAGCCCGCTCGAGTGAGTTTTCGTAACGTTTGTCGAGGGTTTCGCGAATAGCTGCGTCGGTTTTGCCGCCCAGCTTCAGCCGCAACCAGTCGCTTTTGACGCGCTTGCGCCAAAGCTCGTTGCTCTCCGCTTCCGACTGCGGCCATGGCTCCTTATCGCGCAGCACCGAAAAATCTTCCTTCGCGCCGAAATCGAAGCCCTGTTTCAGCAGGCTGCGCGCGTAGGTCATCCGGTCGACAACACGCTGCTCATAGGCGTTGAAAATCGCAAACGGGATCTTCAAGTCCTGCTTTTCTATCGCATCGTCGATCTCGCTGCGGTCAGCCATGAACCTGTCGACATCGGCCTGCAGGAAGAGCATGCGGTCCGGATCAAGCGACTTGATGAAGCGATCCATGACCTTGGCCGACAAGGCGTCGTCGAGCGCAACGGGTTTGTAGCTGTATCGCGACAGAAATTGTGCGCTCAACTGAGCGGCCTGCGCCTGCCGCTTCAGCGGCGCCAAAGCCGGCGGTGAGGCAACTTCAGCATATGCGGACGATGCGATTGCAAGAAATGCTGCAAGAAAAACGTAGGGTATGCGCATTCAGCGTTGATCCAATTCAGACTGCCTGATGTCGATGGGTGATCTAGGTGAGACAATTATGGTCTTTTGGCAAGCAGGTGGCAAATGACATGGTTGGCAAAGCCGCGAAAACTGAGGCGATGCTTCAACTAAATACCGAACACGGCAGCGACGAGCTTCTCCTGAAGATCGGCATTCATGAGGGACCATGCCTCGCAGTCAACCTGAACGACCGGCAGGACTACTTCGGCCAAACTGTCAAGATCGCCTCCCCCGCCCAGGGCCTTGCCGATCCCAATGTGATCATGACAACCGAGCGATCGTCGGGGATGCCCAGGTTTCGGAGAACCTACGTGACAGCGGCATCACATCGGCCCCGCAGATGGCGGAACTTCAGGGCATCGGGAGGGAGCCCACAATCTTCGCATCGTCGTGAGCTTGGTCTTCTTTTGTAAGCGCTGTTTTGTCCCCCACCTTACGGATTGGCGGTTGATCGTTGATGGTTATGCCTGAACAGGGCTTCGCCATATGAGGATTTGAACCGCGCCGGGTTTGCCGGAGGCTGTCTACGCCCTAAACCGGTCACGATCACGTGGGCGAAAAGTCAATAGCACGATAGGGCCTGCTTTGGATTACGGCCCATACCTCTTCTCAATCGCAATCACCAGTTATCTCTCGGATGCCGCGATCTCGCATCACAGACCACTAAACCAGTTATAACCTTGGTCCTCCCAGTAGCCGCCGGGATATTCGTTGGTTATAAAAATCGCTGCGATGTGCTTTGGGTTTTTAAAACCCAACTTCGTCGGCACCCTCAGCTTTAGAGGATAGCCGTATTTCGCAGGCAGCGGCCCCTTGTCGAAATCCAACGCAAGGATCGTTTGCGGATGTAAAGCAGTCGGCATGTCAAGGCTGGTGTAGTAGCGGTCCGCGCATTTAAATCCGACATAGCGCGCTGTCAGATCTGCTCCGATCCGCTCAAGAAAACTGCGCAGCGGAACACCGCTCCACTCGCCGATGGCGCTCCATCCCTCGATGCAGATGTGCCGGGTAATCTGTGACACCTGCGGCAATACGCGCAGATCCTCGAGGCTCCAGAACCGTTTATTGTCGACCAATCCAGACACTTCCAAACGATATTCGGACAAGTCAATATCGGGAACGCTATCTTCAGGGTAGAAGGCATTGAACGGAAAAGGCCGCGTAACATCAGTTGGCCCATAGGTGGGGGCAAGCTTGTTTTGGCCGAACAACCAGGCTTGCGCGCGATCGTTCCATCGCGACATGGCCCAGAGGATCCTGTCAATAGTGTCGCCGTCCTGGAGATTGCACCCCGATAGCATAGCGACAGCGCCGAGCGAGAGAGTTTGCCGAAGGAAAAAGCGCCGTTGAAGGTTTTCGAGCATTGGACGATGATCGCGCGAGGCGACATTTTTCCGGCTGCTGGGCAAGACGTCGCGCTCTTCGAGCCCGACCGGGAACTTGTCAAAGGCCTCAGGCTTTTTCGTCACGATCGGCACGCCTCTTGTGATTGGAAGAACTCGTTCCGGTCACCATGGACAGCAATGTCTGGGGAACCAAGATTACCATCACTAGGTGGAGGGCGGTAAAACAAAGGATCGCCGCCATGCCCAGGAAGTGGACGACGCGGGCAAAATCGAATCCACCGAATAGCGCCGTCAGCGGAGAGAACTGCACAGGTTTCCAGATGGCCAGCCCAGAAGTGACCATGAGCACTCCGAGCAGAAGAACGGCGATGTACAACGCCTTTTGAATGGTATTGTAAGACCCCGACTCGTGCCGCAGCCTGAAAGCCAGTGCCAAACGGACATCACGCAAAAGCTCGCCTAGCCGCACTGGGAACATCTGCCGGCCCAAATACCCGCTTGCGACTCCGAACAGGAGGTAAAGTAGTCCGTTACCGACCAGCAGCCACATGACGGCAAAGTGCCAGATTGTCGAACCACCAAGCCACCCCCCGAGCGTTACGGCCGGAGGGAAGCTGAAATCGAAGATCGGATGGGCGTTATATATACCCATCCCGCTCGAAACCATGCACAGCATGGCAAACGCGTTGATCCAATGAGTGATGCGGATCACCGCAGGACGGAACACCGTGCGCAAATGTGGGACTCGTAACAGCATCGGGATACGTTACATGGGAGGAGCGATGCCATTTGCGCCGACATTTACCGCAAATGCCGAGAGCGATTCGTCACCAGCCTTTGCTGCGAGCAGAAGAACCTTCGCCCCGATCTTTAGCACCGAGCGATCGGCCGGTTCGATGCTAACAATCGGAACGTCCGCCGGGATGAAGACTTTCTTTTCCCCGCTCTCATATTTGACCGTCAGTGTCCGTCCGTCCGCACCCAGGATGCTGCCAACGGAACCATTGGTCATAGTGCTGTTCGGCTGCATGTCCCACGGCCCGCTCCCTTCTCCGACACCACGCATGGAGGGAGGAAAGATGTGAACCTCCAGGGCCTTGAGGGTGCCATCCGCCTGTGGTGCAGCCGCCGTGCCGATATAGCTATCCGGTTTTATTGCGCTCAAATCGGTCAGCATAACGGAGGCTATTTTGGTATCGGCACCGATTTTGATACCGACATCCTTACCGTCCCGTGTACGCACCTTTAGTTCGTTCACTGTTACGCCGGTGAGTGAGCCGCGGACGCGCACGGGCTCAGTGGCGTGGGCGACGCCGACGGCGGTGGAGCAGAGGACTGTGGCCGTTAGCGCTGCAGCTAGGAAAGGGGATCTCGTGGGGTTGAACATTGACGCTGGAACTCCAATACAGGACAGAACGATGCGATGAGTAATCTGGGAACTGCCACCGCAGGGTGACGCAACGATGACAAATTTGTCATCCGCCGTTCACGGAAATGTCTCAGTCGAGACATTAGTCAAACTCAGTTCTGGAGTGCGATAGGCGTGGCGATTCTGATAATCGAAGACGATCCGAAGACCGGTGACTATCTCCGCAAGGGACTGAAGGAGAATGGCTATTCCGTCGATCTGGCACGCACGGGTATTACCGGCCTGCATTTGGTAATGGAAAACGCCTACGAACTGGTCATCCTTGACGTCATGCTTCCCGGGCTCGAAGGGTGGGAAGTGATCCGCCGCATTCGGCTGCACCGCGATCTGCCCGTCATTTTTCTTTCGGCTCGTGACGATGTGAACGACCGTATTCGGGGACTACGCCTCGGCGCCGACGATTATTTGGTAAAGCCTTTCTCATTTGTAGAACTGGAACTGCGTATTCGTACAATCCTCCGGCGCGGCATCGTGCGCGAAAACGACACCTTTGAGGTGGCGGACCTGAAGCTCGACGTGCTGCGCCGAAAGGTTACGCGCGGCGGCGTCGAAATCGCCTTGACCAACAAGGAATTCATGCTTCTTCATCTGTTGATGAAGCGGCAAGGTGAGGTTCTCTCGCGCACGCAGATCGCCTCGGAAGTCTGGGACATGAATTTTGACAGCGATACGAATGTCGTTGACGTCGCGATCAAGCGACTGCGGGCGAAGGTTGATGCGGCGTTTAACCATAAGTTGATTTCCACGATCCGAAGCGTCGGATATAGCCTGAGCAGCGAAGCATGACCTCAGGTGCAAGCCGACCGTCGTCCCTGATGTTGCGAATGACGGTATCCTACGTCGCAGTCTTGTGCATTCTCAGCGTGACCCTCGGCACCTATTTCTATCATTCCGTTCGCCAGTCTCAGGAGCAGCGTATCGAGTCCCTTACTTCCGGGCGCGCCTCCTACTACGCCCGGCTCGTCCATGAAATGTATTCGGTGGCTGAACTGCATGACCGTCCCCTGCTGATTGCGAGCATGCTCGGTGCAGAACGCGACGTTCTCGTCTTTCGGCGTCCCTCCGGAGAAGTTGTCATCGAGGTCAATCAGGACGAGATCCCGCTACCGCAGCTTCTTCCAGACACGAAAGGCCACGGCTTTGCGGCGGTCGCCTTCAAAACGACGACTGCCGCTGGTACCGAGGTTTATTGGGCATCTGCACGAACAACCGCCCTGCAGAGCAATTCGCCACTCGAAGTGATCGCCGGATATCAGATGACAAACGAGCGCGCGATGCTGGCTGCTTATCGGGAACGAATCATACTGTCCACGGTTGCTGGTGTGGCCGCCGCGACATTAGTTGCTTATGGATTGCTACGGCGGGGACTGCGACCGGTCCATGACATGGCGGCCAAAGCTGCCGAAATCCATCCGGGGCGCCTCGATTTGCGCCTCGATCCCATGGCCGCCCCGGCCGAGCTGCGCGCGCTCGCCAGGGCATTCAACGCCACGCTCGATCGGCTGGCGGATGGCTACCAGCGCCTATCGCAATTCTCCGCCGACCTCGCGCACGAGATCCGAACGCCGCTTGGCGTATTGATCGGACAGACCCAGGTGACGTTGGCTAAGCCCAGGACGTCCGATGAGTATCAACTCGTCCTCGAATCCAACTTAGAGGAGTTTGAACGGCTGAGCCGGCTGGCCGAAAATATGCTTTTCCTCGCTCGGGCTGACCATGGCAGTCAGCAAATTGAGCGGACGCGGATCGATATGGGCGGGGAACTGCAGAAGATCGCTGACTATTTCGAAGGTCCGGCCTTCGAACGCAACGTGAGCTTCAGCATCGAAGCCGACGGCATAGCATGTGCCAATCTGGATCTCTTTCGGCGCGCGGTCAGCAATCTGGTCTTCAATGCTATCCGTCACGGCAGGGAAGGATCGATCGTTCGGCTGTGCGCCACAAGCGCCGGGGACCAAGCGATCGTGGAAGTCGAAAACCGCGGGTCGTCACCTTCGCCGGAACAACTCAGTCGGCTATTTGACCGCTTCTACAGGGCCGACCCGTCGCGCAGTGCTGCGACAGAATCCCATGGGCTCGGTCTGGCGATCGTCGATGCTATTATGCGGCTGCACCGGGGCGAAGCGGAAGTATCCTGTCCCGAACATGACCTCATTCGTTTTCGTCTTTCATTTCCGAATTGAGATGGCGAGTTCACCTTCACCGCGGAAGTTCGCCATGGCGTACCCTGGCACGACTGCGAGCTGGGCAAGCGTCAACAACTAAAATCTTCGGTTGCCGGGATGCCGACATTCCGGCCGCTTCGGTTAAACGCGCAGTATGACTCAAGCTGCAGGCCGATCATGCGGCCTGCCGTGCGCGTATCGTCCTTTGATTCCCGCCTAACATGCGCCTCCTGGAAATTGTATTAGACCTGTGCGCGGATAGGCCTTCCAATTATTTTTTGCCAACCGCGACGAATCCACGTCCATCTGCGCCACAGCAGATTGCGGCGAGATGGATGAAGCGAGGTAATACTCTGCGCGTCGACGCAACGGATTGCGAAGCAAGGGAAATGCTTGAGCTTGTTAAGCAGCGTTCGATGGAGTTGCGCAACTGGTAGACAACTTCACGTGCATCACGCGCCACGAAAGTGCGATGTCGAACCGCCACAGCCAGTCGCCGTTTGATGACGAGCGACGGAGTGGAACGACTAAAGGCGATGCCGGACAGATCAATGATGTCGAGCTGTGCTCGTCAGCGACCATCGGCTTTCGTATCAGCGTGAAACTTGAGGCTGAAACCTGTGGCGGAGGACAAGCCTGCGTCTAACTGCAACTTGACATAGTATGTTTGAAAGAAGACTGTTTGAAATCAGACAATTTGAGATTGGTAGCTCCGACAATGACAGTAGAGGCCTGCCCGCCCGACCTTCTTGATCACAGCATCGGTGCGTTCATGCGCTATTTCCAGGTTCACATAAACCCCATCCTGCACCGCGTCGAATTTGAAGGGCGCACCTATTCCGATTACGAAATCGTCGTCTGTATGGCGCTGAACCTCGAGGGGACGATGCGGCCGATGGACCTAAGCCGTGATCTCAGTCTCATCAAAGGCAGCCTGACATCGGTACTTCGGCGCCTGAGGGACCTGGACTTGATCAGGAGGCTCGACATTCCCGGTAACGAGCGCAGCTATCGGGTGGCGCTGACCAACAGGGGGGAGCGCTTCGTTCGCCATCTCATGGAATATCGGCTCAGAATGTTCCGGCAGCTGTTCGCCGACATGACGCCGGAAGACATCGCGGCGACGGCGCGGGGGTTCGACTTGATTTCCGCGTATCTAAAGCGGGTGGAGGAAAAGCATGCTGGGCCTATTTCGCAAATCTGAGCCTGAAACAAAGGCCCATGACTGGTATCACGCCGCTACGCCTGAGGACCGACAGGAATATGACGCCTTCGGCCCTTGGGTCTACCAGATCACCAAGGAAAGCGAAATGCCGTCGCGTTTTCGCTTTGCCTATGCGCGGCACCACGATGCCCGCTTTATCCTAAAGATACCCGTCCATGCTGACCGCCGCGTAATGCGCCCAGGGATGGATCTCTATCTCGCCGTCCTGGCCATCGACGAAAACGGCGTGAGCATCTACCGCCTCGTCGAAAACCGTATCGTCTTCGATGAATGTTCCTGGGACGGCGTCGCGGCCGTCCGCAACGGTTCCGACCTGCTGCAAGGAACCTTTTCGCTCCTGCTGACGAGCGGGAGCGAGATCAAGCTGGCCTTCAACAACGTGTCGAAGCGGTTGATGGAGGATGCGTCCGATTTCGTCAGGAGCCGTTGCGCAAGTCCGGTACAGACGCCGCGCCTGCCGGCGACCGTGCCCAGCATCGCCATCACCGACAACTTCTTCCGCTCAATGTTTTTGATAGCGCAAGGGCGATGCCCTACGCCGATCGCCGCCGCTCATTTCGAGCCGCCCGGTAGTAGGTGCCTCGACCGCGACGGCCGACGCCGAATGACAACCGGCCTCCTACTCCTGTTAGCCCCAGATGAACTGATCATCATCAGTCGCGACCAACCGACGCGCCGGTACTTACAGGACAGTTATTCAGCGCTCACCACCTGCGTTCCGCTGGCCCGCATCGCAGGCTACGACTTCCGCGAAGCCACCACCGGCGGGACGCGGCCGCGCTTCCATGAATTGCTGCTGCGTCTCGGCGCGCAGGACCTGCTTCTTTTCTGCCTCGCGGTTCCCGAGACGGTACTTGCCCGGCTCGACGACCTCGCCATCCCGCGCATCGGATCGAAGACGCTCTAGGCGAGTTTCTCAATCTGGGCGTTCTGCCGTCGACGAACTGACGATCGTCCGGGATGCTGTGTCACTCAGGCCACATTACAAAACTGCATCTCAGAAAGCGGCCGAGGTCAGGCGAAGTCGGCTCTGTGAACCCACTTTGTCAGCACCCTCAGCCCAACCAATCCAAAGACGCTATCCCTGACTTGCGCATCGTCTCCGATGGAAATTCACCAAAGCGATTTCGATACTCTGCGGCGAACCTGCTCGCGTGCACAAATCCCCATTTCTGCGCAACCTTTTTGACTGTTTGTCCCGGCACGCCTTGTGATAATTCCTGGTGAACAGCGTCAAGCCTTAAATGCTGCAGGAATGCCATAGGTGTCGTGTGGCGAAAGTCTCGAAAGCCCTGCTGCAAAGTGCGCGGGCTTACCCCCGCCGCTTGTGCTACATCGCTGATCATTATCGGTTGATCGATGTGTGCACGCATATAGTCGATGGCGCGCTTGAC
Source organism: Rhizobium sp. BT04 (assembly GCF_030053135.1). Classification (NCBI taxonomy): domain Bacteria; kingdom Pseudomonadati; phylum Pseudomonadota; class Alphaproteobacteria; order Hyphomicrobiales; family Rhizobiaceae; genus Rhizobium; species Rhizobium sp. BT04. Next base: position 293,827 of record NZ_CP125651.1, read on the forward strand.
GGTTCGCGGCATTGGCGATTGGACGGTACGCAGGAGTTCACTCGAATAACGGTGCTGGGTTGCATCCAGCAAGAGTTCTAAAATCGTATTTGTTAGATTAACTAACGCAAGCGGCGCCTGAACCAAAGTTCGATCTGCCAAGCCCGAATACATCAACTCTGCTAACCGTACTAGAAAAGATCCCGGTCCTGTTGCCAAATCTATTTCTGGCGAAAAATCGATCCTGCCGCGAACTGACGTATCGAGACGAAGACCTAGACGCTGAGACAATACCTGCTCGCTAATCTTCAGGCCGAGATGTTTTCGTGTGCCGACAAAATGCAAGGCATTATCTGACATGCTACTCACAAAAGCCCCACGCGTCCCCTCCGAAAGTACCCGTTGGCCGTTTACAGTGACTATCGACCGCCCGCACAACGGCAGGAGGACAATGTTTGATTCGCTCGGGTTGCGATGCCGCATCTTGAGGTTGCCCCAATACGTTCCGGCAATAATAGAGATTTGGTTCGAATTAATGCCATGGACATTGAAAGCAACTTGTTCGCTGCCCTCTAGGTCCACCTCACTTCGCATGCAGAGGGTGGAAAGGCGGTTCTCAAGATCGCCCATGCTCGATCCCGCGATTGAGAATTCACTGATCTCAGTGAGGGGGTGTCGGCACACCTAAAGACTCCATAAATCTAGCCACATAGGCTGCTTCAAATCGATGTAATACAACCACCGCGATTTAATCCCGATAGAGTAGTGACTATTTTCGTATCCTTAAGACACAGTTCGCGACATAAATATCTCGAACAGCAGTATAATAAGACAGATGCATCTACTGCTAGTATCCCAATTTCTTGTCATTTATTTATTTAGTGTCAACTTTTGGAAAGTCTCTACCGATCGCGTGAAGCTGCGCTTGACAGCACACCTGCGACTCCGACTACCAAGGTCAATATCGATGAGATGGTGCGTATAACGCAACAGCGATTCAAAAAAGGAGGACTAATTTCATCGTCAAATAGGTTTGTTAAGGAGTTTTACGATGAATGCGGGTGTTACCAGTCTGCCGGTTAGGAATGGACACGGCGAAAGGCGGCAGGAACGTCGGTTCCAGCCCGACATGTGGCCATTCTCGATTTACTAGGCTTTGACCTGTACCCGCGCTCGACATGGTCTCGTTCACAGGCGAGTTCGGTCACAAAGGCGCCGTAGTAGCGCCGACATCCACTCAACTCGATCGCACGTAGACGTTGCAGTCATAAATGCGCCCATGCTGGGCGCGCACGAAAAAGAATCGCCGGACCCAGCCGGCGATCCTCTATCCTTTAAACGTCAGACCGTTCAGAATTCTTCCCAACTGTTGGCGACGGCAAGATTACCGTTTGTCGAGGGCTTGCGTGCCGGCGCAGCACGCAATGCATTGCGCGATGAGGTCGCGTCCATCGCCCGCGCGGTCTGCTGCAGGGCATGCACCTGGAGCACGCTTTGTTCGAAAGAGAACTGCGCTACGAGCGCGCGCAGTTTCGCCGCTTCCTCAGCGAGCGAAGCCGAAGCCGCAGTCGATTGTTCGACCATGGCGGTGTTCTGCTGGGTTGTTTGATCCATTGAATTGACCGCTGCGTTGACCTCGGCGAGTCCGATGGACTGTTCCTTTGCGGAGGTTGCAATCCCCTCCATATGGCGATTGATGTCTGAAATCTGCTCGCCGATAGTTTTCAGCGCGATGCCGGTCTCGCGGACCAGCCTGACGCCGCCTTCAACTTCGGAAGACGAAGTGTGGATCAGACTCTTGATTTCCTTCGCAGCCTGCGCCGACCGCTGGGCAAGTTCGCGTACCTCTTGCGCGACCACCGCAAAACCCTTGCCGGCATCACCTGCGCGCGCTGCCTCCACACCCGCATTGAGCGCCAGGAGGTTGGTTTGGAAAGCAATCTCGTCGATCACGCCGATGATGTTGGAAATCTGCTGCGACGAAGCCTCGATCTTCTGCATCGCGTCTTCCGCGTGGCTCACGACCTGGACCGACTGCGCAGCGCTGTGGTTCGCTAGGGTCGCAGCTTGGCGGGCTTCCTCCGTGCGCTTGCTTGAATTGGAGACATTCGCGGTAATCTCGTCGAGTGCGGCAGCTGTCTGTTCGAGCGAGGCTGCCTGCTGTTCGGTGCGCTTGGAAAGGTCGCTGGCACCCGATGAAATCTCACGTGTGCCACTGTCCAGTGCCGAAATGCTGCCCGCCATCGCCGACAAAGTTTTGCCGAGCTGACTGACCGAAGCATTGAAATCGTGCCGCAGCGCTTCAAAATCTGCGGCGAAGGGCTCATTTAGCTGGAAAGTAAGATCGCCGGAGGCCAGTCTCCGAAGCCCCTGCGCCAGACCCGATGTGGCGATTCTCAGCCGTTCTGCGGCGTCCTGCTCAGCTTTTTCCTGCGCGGCGACGCGCTCGCGTTCAGAACGCTTGCGATTTTCCTCAAGTTCCCCCGAGACCTGCGCCGCCCCCACGGCAGCGATCCTGAACTGTTCCACCGCTCTTGCTATATCCCCCATTTCATCGCTTCTATCCTTGAACGGAATCTCAGCAATGCGATCCCCCGTGGCAAGCTTCTTCATCGAGGCGATAATTCCGTGGACCGGCCTGGTCAGGCTGCGTGTTGCGAAAGCCGCAGCTAGGAGCGTTATCGTTAGGAGCACGCCGGTACTGGCAAGCGCCAGCCAGTAATTGCTGTCTGCATCTTTCAACACCTTTGCCGCGGCATCGATCATATCCTGCTCAAAGCGTTTTTCGACGGCAGCATAAAGATCCATTCGCGCGGCATTGGCGGAGAGCCAGGCCTCCGGCGATACATCGCTTATCGGCGCGTTCGGCCCGGCGTCCGCTACCAGCTTCAGCATCCGGTTTGTCTCGTCCACCGGCTGGCCGGCATAGGTGGAATGGAAGAAGGCCCGCTGCTCGGCATTCGCATAGAAATCGATCATGCCTTGATATTGCTTCTGCCGATCGACGAAGCGGACAACCGCAGCAAAAAGATCGTTGCTGAATTTGCCGGCTGAGAAGCCTCCCGCGGCGTTGGCTCGTGCGGCACTCGATGCTTCGGCCGCCTGTAGTAGATAGGCGTAGACCAGCATGTTGCGTGTCACTTCCGAGTCTTTGGAAGCGGCGGTCGCATGCAAGCTGAAATCCAGCAGGCGAACGATGGCGCCGGTATAAGCCGGGTTCGTGTTGTCCACGGATATGGATTTCGTCGATACTTTCGGGCGGATATCCTGGAGTTGGTCGGCCTTGTCCATACCGTCTTTCAAAACAGCGCCGACCTCAGTGTCGATGCTACTAACGGGAATATCGAGCAGGGCCTTGGCGACGGCGGCACGCGTCTCATCGGAGGCTCCTCGCGCTTGTTTCAGCTCTGCTTCCGACGCCTTGCCCGTCAAGAAGGCTACGGATTTTCCTGCTTCTTTCTGCAAGCTGTGGACATATGCGCTCACCCTCGCATTGAAATTTACGAGCTTGTCGGTTTGCTCCATATTTGTCGCCACCTCTGAATACTGGTTCAGCATGATGGCGGATGGTATGAGCATACCGGCAACAGGTATCAAAAGCAGAAGCAGAAGCTTTGTGGCGATACGGAATTGGAATTCGCGCTTTTCGTGGGCGACAGGCATGCGTTCCTCCAGGAAGATATGACCAACATGTCTTCGCTTCGGGATGTCCTTCAGCGATTTCAACGTTGCTGTCACATGCAGCGTCCACGTGGTTGATTTTCGGTAAAGCCTGATGCAGCAACGATATGCCACGGGATTTAAGATGCGGCAATTGGCTATACCCGCGCAGAACGTATAGCTGAGAACCTTCTGCTAGATCAGAAAGATGAAACGCTACAGATGCTTTCTGAACCTCGAAGCATGGGATCTTTCGATCGCCATCGATGATTTCGGCACCGGCTATTCGGCGCTGAACTAAATTGAACGCGATAGAGAACCCGTAGGGCGTCGGCGCAGAGAAGCCTACGCGGTATGGGATTCCGGCAGCATGATTTACGATCGAAGTCCGGCAAATTCCGGCTTAGACCAATGAGCCTAAGCCTAAGGCCAATCCGCATAGCCCGAGGACAACATGCTGTTTTCCGAGCCGGCCGAGGCGCGGGCGATCTCGCGGTAGCCGGCGGGGGAAAGGCCGGTCTTGCGTTTGAAGAAATGGCTGAAATAGGTCGGGTCGCGAAAGCCGAGGCTGTCGGAGATTTCCTGGATATTGCGGGCCGAGCGCTCCAATCTCAGCTTTGCCTCCTGCACCACCCGCTCGTGCAGAAGCTGGATCGGCGAGCGGCCGAGCGCCCTTTGGCAGATCGAATGCAGCCGGTCGGCGGTAACGCCCAGTTCCGCGGCATAATCGCTGATCGGCCGGTGCCGGCGGAAACCGGCCTCCACCAGTTGCCGGTATCGCTGCAGGATCGATCCGGTTTCGCCCTGCCCGCGCTGTTCGCTTCGCTCGCCGTCGGAGCCGCGCCACAGCGCCATCAGCATCAGCCTGATATAGGCGGATGCGACCATCCAGGAGGAGCGGGCGGGATCGGCGAGTTCCCGCACGAAGCCTGAAATCAGCGGGCTGATTTCGGCCACCGCTGCGGGATCCAAGGCTTCGACCAGCTTGCGCTGCTCGGTGAAGAGGCGCAGCGAATAGGATTCCACCTTGTCGCCGATCGCATCGACCATGATCTGCGGCGAGGCGCCGACCAGATGAGCCGCGCTTCCGGCTGATATCGATAGCTCGCAGCGCGCCTGTGGCGGCAGGAAGGCGAGCAGCGGTCCCTGCAAAGGCCGATCGTCGCCATTGTCGAAGTGAAGCTCGGCCGCCCCCTCGCCGAGCAGCAGGAAATGGTGGAAATCGGCATAGAGGCCTTTTTGAAAACGGATGCGCCGGTGCGACAGCGACGGCGCATGCCACTCGCCCCTGGCATAGTGATGAATCCCCCCGTTCGTTGCCAAAGGCCTCTCCTCCATTCCCGCGAAAGCATGCGACAGTCACCGGATAATTACAATATTAACCCAATAAATCGCATTCCATCCGCAGCCGATCGGCGTACCTTGTCTCCATCAGCCTTTGGGAGGAGGCTCTTCAACAGATGCAGGAACCGTCAGGCCGCCCTCGTGGCGCCGCGTCCGCTCGTTTTCTCCCATGGCAACAACGCAAGTGCCAGCATGTGGCGCCAACGCGTAGGGAATGGGTGGAACAGTGTTCGCGGCAAAGCTGATGATCAACAACGAGGCGATGGATGCTTCCGAAGGGGCCACCTTCGAACGCATTGATCCGCTGACCGGCGATGTCGCAACGATCGCTTCGGCAGGATCCGTTGCCGACATGATAAGGGCAGCCAATGCGGCCGCGGCCGCTTTTCCGAACTGGTCGCAGACCGGCCCGGGCGAACGGCGCAGGCTCCTGAATGCCGCAGCCGATATCCTGGAAGCGCGCACTCCCGAACTCATCGCCGCCATGACCGGTGAAACCGGCGCCACCGCGCAATGGGCGGCGATCAATTGCGGGCTCGGCGCCGATATTCTTCGCGAGGCGGCGGCGATGACCACGCAAATATCAGGCGAGATCATTCCATCAGGCATTCCGGGAAGCCTCGCCATGGCGGTGCGCCAGCCGGCCGGCGTCTGTGTCGGCATTGCCCCGTGGAATGCGCCCATTATTCTCGGCACCCGCGCCGTCGCCATGCCGCTTGCCTGCGGTAACACCGTCGTCCTGAAAGCCTCGGAACTTTGCCCGAAAACCCATGGCCTGATCGGCGACGTCCTGCGGGATGCCGGTTTCCCCCGCGGTGTCGTCAATGTCGTCTCCAATGCGCCGAACGATGCCGCCGCCATCGTCGACGCGCTGATCGCCCATCCTGCCGTGCGCCGCATCAACTTCACCGGCTCCACCCGTGTCGGCAGGATCATCGCCGAATCCGCGGCAAGGCATCTGAAGCGCTGCCTGCTCGAACTCGGCGGCAAGGCGCCGTTCATCGTCCTGGCCGACGCCGATATCGATGAGGCGGTCGGTGCGGCCGCCTTCGGCGCCTTCATGAACCAGGGCCAGATCTGCATGTCGACCGAGCGGATCATCCTCATGGACGAGATCGCCGACGGCTTCGTCGGCAAGTTCCGGACGAAGGCCGCGACCCTCGTCGCCGGCAACCCTAACGACGGCAACACGCCGCTCGGCACGCTGATCAATGCCGAAGCCATCAGGCGCGTCCGGTCGCTCATCGACGATGCCCTGCAAAAGGGCGCGGTGCTCGTCTGCGGCGGCGAGGCCCACGGCACGCTGATGGATGCGACCGTCATCGATCACGTGACGCCGGCCATGCGCATCTACCGCGAGGAGAGCTTCGGGCCGGTTGCGGCGATCATCCGGGTCGGCAGCGTCGACGAAGCCGTGACGGTTGCCAACGACAATGAATACGGGCTCTCGGCCGCGGTTTTCAGCGCCGACGTCAATGCGGCGCTATCAGTCGCCATGCGGCTCGAATCCGGCATCTGCCACATCAACGAAGCCACAGTTTCCGACGAGCCGCAAATGCCGTTCGGCGGCGTCAAATCAAGCGGCTACGGCCGCTTCGGCGGCAGGGCTGCGATCGATGAATTCACTGAGCTCAGATGGATCACCATGGCCTCGGGAAAACGGCACTACCCGATCTGAATTGAGATCGGCCGAAATGAACACTGTGCACGGGCTGGGAGGCCCGCATCAAGAGGGAGGAATGAATTCATGAACGGCATCTTCCGCAACGGAAAATTCAACGCGGCGTCTCTCACCCGCCGCTCTTTCATCGCATCAGCTGCCGCAGGCAGTGCGGCGCTGGCGCTTTCCGGCCGCACGGCCTGGGCTGCAAGCGGCGATACGCTGAAGGTCGGCTTCATCAGCCCGCGCACCGGCCCTCTCGGCGGCTTCGGCGAGACGGACGGCTATGTGCTCGACCTGGCGCGCAAGGCGCTGGCGAACGGTCTGCAGGCGGGCGGCAAGACCTGGAAGGTTGAGATTCTCGACCAGGACACCCAGTCCGATCCCTCGCGTGCCGGCCAGTTGGCGAAGGAGCTGATCAACAACCAGGCGATCGACCTGATGCTCGCCGTCTCGACGCCCGAAACCATCAACCCGGTGGCTGATGCCTGCGAAGCATCAGGCATTCCCTGCCTCTCGACGGTCATGCCCTGGGAGGCCTGGTATTTCGGCCGCGGCGCCAAGCCAGGCGCGCCCTCGCCGTTCAAGTGGACCTATCATTTCGGCTTCGGCGTCGAAGAGTTCCACAAGGCCTATGTCTCGCAGTGGAACCTGATCGAGACCAACAAGAAGGTCGGCGTCATGTATCCCAACGACGCAGACGGCAATGCGATCCGCGCCCATCTGGCGCCGGCACTTGCCAAAGAGGGCTTCACCATCGTCGATCCCGGCGCCTATGAAACCGGAACCACCGACTTTAGCGCGCAGATCGCCCTCTTCCGGCAGGAGGGCGTGGAGATCTTCAACTCGTTCCCGATCCCGCCCGATTTCGCCGCCTTCTGGCGTCAGGCGGCACAGCAGGGCCTCACCCAGCAGATCAAGATCTGCCAGGTCGCCAAAACAGGCCTCTTTCCCTCCGACATCGAGGCGCTCGGCGATCTCGGCCTGAACATCGGCAGCGCCGCCTACTGGCACAAGGCCTTCCCTTACAAATCGACGCTGACCGGCGTCTCCGGAACCGAACTCGCCGACGGCTATGAAACGGCAAGCGGCAAGCAATGGACGCAGCAGCTCGGCGCCAGCCTGGCACTTCTCGACGCCGGCTTCGATGCGCTGAAAGCTAGCGCCGACGTCAAGAGCAAGGAGGCGGTCGCCAAGGCGCTCAGCACGCTGAAGACCACGACGATCGCCGGCAAGGTCGACTTCACCAGCGGTCCCGTCGCCAACGTTTCTCCCGGGCCGATCATCGGCACGCAATGGGTGAAAGCGCCGGAGGGCTCGAAATTCGCGCTCGACTATGTCGTCACCGAAAACGCCACCGACCCGAATGTCCCGGTCGGCGCCAAGCTCACCGCTTACAACGGATAACCAAAGTGCAGCAGCAAGCGCAAAGACGGCCGGGAGGAGCCTTTCTCTCGGCCCAGGGGATCCACAAGCGGTTCGGCGCGCTCGTGGTCTTGGAGAATCTGGATTTCTCCATGGGCGATGGCGAGGCGGTCGGCATTGTCGGGCCGAACGGCGCGGGCAAGACGACCCTGCTCAGCGTGCTCGCCGGCGCCTTCCCGCCGAGTGCGGGAAGCATCACCTTCGATGGCGCCGACGTCACCAACCGGACGGCGGCGGAGCGCTGCCGGTCGGGTCTCGTCCGGACCCATCAGATTCCGAAACCCTTCAGCGGCATGACGACCTTCGAAAATGTCTTTGTCGCCGCATCGCACGGCCATGCAGCAAGCCGCGACGAGGCCTATGAGCGTGTGGTGGATTCGCTGTCGCTCTGCGGCATGCTCGGGGTCGCCAACCGCCAGGCCGACACGCTCGGCCTCTTGGATCGCAAACGGCTTGAGCTTGCCCGTGCGCTCGCCACACAGCCGAGGCTGCTGCTGCTCGACGAGATCGGCGGCGGCCTGACCGATGGCGAAGCGAGCGAACTTGTCGAAACCATCCTCGAATTGCGCCGCCGCGGCATCGGCATCGTCTGGATCGAGCATATCGTTCATATCCTCCTGCAGGTGGCGGAACGGCTGATCTGCATGGACGCCGGCAGGATCATCGCCGATGGCGAACCGAAAACGGTCATGAGCGATGCGGAGGTGGTCAAGGCCTATCTCGGAGGGACACCCGCATGAGCCTTCTCTCCATCCGCGACCTCGACGTCCGCCACGGCCTGCTGCAAGCGGTGCGCGGGGTCAGTTTCGATCTCGCCAAGGGCGAGGTGCTGGCGCTGGTCGGCGCAAACGGCGCCGGCAAGACGACGCTGCTCAGATCGATCGCCGGCGCCCACCTTCCTTCCTCCGGCCACGTCCTTCTCGACGGTGAAGATCTGGCCGCCGTCCCCTCCCACAAGCGGATCGCCAAGGGCATCGCCCTGGTCCCGGAAGGCCGCCGCCTGTTTTCGCAGATGACGGTCGAAGAAAACCTGCTTCTCGGAAAGAGTTGCGGCCGCCAGGGCGAGTGGAGCATCGACCGCGTCCTTGACGCCTTTCCGAACCTGAAACCCCGCCGTCACGCCAAGACCGGGCATCTCTCCGGCGGGGAACAGCAGGCGACCGCCATCGGCCGGGCGCTGATGAGCAACCCCGATATTCTTCTCCTGGATGAGGTTTCGCTCGGGCTTTCACCGCTGGTCGTCGATCGCGTCTACGCGCAATTGCAGGCGCTGCTGACCTCGGGAACGACCATCGTGCTCGTCGAGCAGGATCTTGCCCGCGCCATGAGCGTCGCCAGCCGTGTCATCTGCATGCTGGAAGGACGCATCGTCCTCGACAGGCCGGCAGCGGCCGTCACGCGCGCTGACGTCACCCAGGCCTATTTCGGATTGCATCGGGCATCCGGCGAAAGGAGCGCATCATGATCAACACCCTGCTCCAGGGCATTCTGCTCGGCGGCTATTATGCCGTCATCGCCTGCGGCCTGTCCTTCATGTTCTCCGTCATGCGGATCATCAATCTGGCGCATGGCAGCCTGGCGGTCGCAGCCGCCTACGGGCTGTGGCTGCTCGCCGCCAAAGCCGGAATCCCGCCTTTTGCCGGCCTGCTGATCGTACTGCCGGTCATGGCCGCCATCGGCTGGCTGTTGCAGCGCTTCATTCTGGAACGCAGCGCCCGCGGCGGCACGCTCCTGCCGATCCTGACGACCTTCGGCCTGTCGATCGTCATCGACAACCTGCTGTTCGAGCAGTTCGGCGCCGACACAAGGTCGCTGGCGCCCTTCATCGGCAACCTGTCCTATGCCTCCTGGCAGCTGCCGGGCCACATCTTCGTCGGCAAGCTTGCCGTCCTGATGATGGTCACGGCGATCCTCATTCTCGGCGGACTGCAGTTCTTCCTTAGCCGTTTTGCGTTGGGCCGCGCCATCCGCGCCACGGCCGAAGATCCGGATACGGCAGGACTCGTCGGCATCGACGCCCGCAGGGTGAACGCCGTCGCCACCGCCATCACCATGGTCACAACAGGCATTGCCGGCGCTTTTCTCGGGATGCGGGCAACCTTCAGCCCCTATGCGGGCGGCCCGCAGCTGCTCTTTGCCTTCGAGGCGGCTGTCATCGGCGGAGCGGGATCGCTGTGGGGCACGCTTGCCGGCGGCATCGTTCTTGGCCTTGCCCAATCGCTCGGCGCGCAATTGCATCCGCAGGGCTTCCTGATCGGCGGCCATGCCGTGTTCCTGCTGGTGCTTTTCATCAGGCTGTCCCGGTCTCGCCTGCCGGTTCTCGACAGAGTCGGAGCGCTTCTCAAACCCAGTGCCCTTCTCAACCTTCGCGCACGTCTCCGGAGTCCGACATGACCCCCAACACGAGCTTTGCCTCCAACGGAATATCGATCGAGCGCTGGACGAAATCGTCACGGCTGGCGCTCGGTTCGATGGCCGCGGTGCTTGCCCTCTTGATCTTTGCCCCCGCCGTGCTCGGCGCCGGCGCGATCGACCGGCTGACCGCTCTGTTCATCTACGTGATCCTTGCCGCCATGTGGAATGCGCTTGCCGGTTTCGGCGGGCTGGTGTCGGTCGGCCAGCAGGTGTTCTTCGGCCTCGGCGCCTATTTCACCATTCGTCTGGCCGATGCGGGGCTCGATCCCTTCGTCTCGGTCTTTGCCGCCGCGATCGTGACCGGCGCGCTGTCGATCCCGCTTTCACTGTTCATGCTGCGGCTGAAGGGCGGCGAGTTCGCGATCGGCATGTGGGTCGTAGCCGAACTCGCGCATCTGCTCGTCAACCTCGACCGGCTGATCCAGGGGGAAACGGGCACCTCGCTGATCTCGCTCAACGTCTATGACGGCGGCACGCGGCGGGCGACGATCTACTGGCTCGCATTGACCGCGATGGCCGCCCTGCTCGGCGCTCTCTTCATCCTGATGCGCAGCCGCGCGGGTGCAGCCATGCAGGCGATCCGCGACAATGAGGAGGCGGCGACCTCTGTCGGCGTGCGCGTGATCGCGACGAAGCGGCTGCTCTTCGTGCTCGCCGCCTTCGGCATCGCCGTCGCCGGAGGCCTGTGGCTGGCAACCGCCACGACCTTCCAGCCGAAGACCTATTTCAGCGTCCAATGGACGGCCTACATGATCTTCATGGTGCTGGTCGGCGGGATCGGCAAATTCGAGGGCGCCATCCTCGGCGCCATCCTGTTCTTCGTGATCGAGACCTTCTTCGGCGCAGCCGGCGTCTGGTACCTGATCGGCCTCGGCGCCACCGCGCTGATTTTCTCGCTCTACCTGCCGCGCGGCCTGTGGGGCGAAGTCGAGCGCCGTTTCGACTTCCAACTGCTGCCGGTCGGCTATCGGCTGAAATTGCCCGGTCCGCATAAAATCAAATGGGAAGAATGAGCCGGCTTGCGTCCGGATTCTCACGGGAAAGGTGACGTTCATGCTTTTTGGTAAAACAATCCTGGTGACCGGCGTGGCCTCCGGCATCGGCGCCCGCACGGCTGAGCTGGCCGGCCAGATGGGCGCCGAGGTGATCGGTGTCGATGTGCGCGAACCGGCAGGTGGAAATGCCGCCTTCATCAAGGGCGATCTGTCCACACCGTCAGGCGTCGCCGAGATAGTCGGGCAGCTTCCGGTGCGCCTCGACGCGCTCGCCAATGTCGCCGGCCTCTCCGGCAGCGCCGGCGTCGTCTCGACGCTCGCCGTCAATTTCTACGGGCTGCGCGCTTTCTCGGAAGCCGTGGCCCCGCGCCTTCGCGAAGGCGGCGCCATCGTCAACGTCGCCTCGATCGCCGGTTACGGTTGGCGCGCCAATCTCGAGCGGGCAAAATCGCTGACCGCAATCGAAGGCTTCCCCGATGTCGCGGCTGTTGTCGCCGAACACGGTCTCAAGGACGAGGAGGGCTATCCGCTCTCCAAGGAGCTGCTGCTGCTCTGGACCATGCGCGCCGCCCATCAGGCACTGTTCAAAAACCGTGGCATCCGGGTCAATGCGGTCAGTCCCGGGCCGGTGGAAACGCCGATCCTCAAGCAGTTCCGCGCCGTGCTCGGTGACGCCAGGGTCGACAGCGACATCACCCGCGTCGGCCGCGCCGGCACCGCTGCCGATATCGCCCCCGCCGTGCTCTTCCTCTGCTCGGACGGCGCACGCTGGATCAACGGCACCAATCTTGCCGCCGACGGCGGCCTCGAAGCATCCATCAACGCCGAAGTCCTCGGCTTCTAGTTCTTGTCCCCAGGAGATCTCCGATGAATATTTCCCTCCTCATAAATGGTGCAGACCGCGCGGCCTCCGGCGGCCGGACCTACGATCGCATCGACCCCTTCACCGAGAAGCTCGCCAGCCGCGCGGCCGCGGCAAGCCTGGACGATGTCGCCGCGGCCGTCGATGCCGCCTCTGCCGCCTTTAACGCCTGGTCGAAGACCGGCCCCAGCCAGCGCCGCGCGATCCTGATGAAGGCGGCCGATATCATGGATTCGAAAGTCGGCGAGTTTACCCGGCTGATGATCGAGGAAACCGGCGCCACCGCGCCCTGGGCCGGCTTCAACGTCATGCTCGCCGCCAACATCCTGCGCGAGGCCGGCGCCATGACGACGCAAATCACCGGAGAAATCATTCCGTCCGACAAGCCCGGCACGCTCGCCATGGGTGTTCGCCAGGCGGCCGGCGTCTGCCTGGCGATCGCCCCGTGGAACGCCCCCGTCATCCTTGCCACTCGCGCCATCGCCATGCCGATCGCCTGTGGCAACACCGTCATCCTCAAGGCATCCGAACAATGCCCCGGCACGCATCGGCTGATTGCCGCGGTGCTGACCGAAGCGGGCCTGCCTGCCGGCGTCATCAACGTCCTCACCAATGCACCGGAGGATGCGCCTGAGATCGTCGCCGCGCTGATTGCCCATCCGGCCGTCAAACGCGTGAACTTCACCGGTTCGACCAAGGTCGGCAAGATCATCGCCGAGACCTGCGGCAGGTATCTCAAGCCTGCCCTGCTTGAACTCGGCGGCAAGGCGCCGCTCGTCATCCTCGACGACGCCGATATCGACGGTGCCGTCAATGCCGCCATTTTCGGCGCCTTCATGCATCAGGGCCAGATCTGCATGTCGACGGAGCGGATCATCGTCGACGAGACGATCGCCGATCAGTTCGTCGCCAAGCTGGCCGCCCGCGCCAGCCAGCTGCCGGCCGGCGACCCGCGCGGCCATGTCGTTCTCGGCTCGCTGATCAGCCTGGATGCCGCCAAGAAAATGGAGGAACTGATCGCCGATGCGACCGCCAAGGGTGCCAAACTCGTGGCCGGCGGCAAGCGCTCCGGCACCGTGGTCGAGGCGACGCTGCTCGATCACGTCACATCGGGTATGCGCGTCTATGCCGAAGAATCCTTCGGCCCGGTCAAGCCGATCATTCGTGTCTCGGGTGAGGAGGAAGCCATCCGCATCGCCAACGACACCGAATACGGCCTGTCATCAGCTGTCTTCAGCCGCAACATCCAGCGGGCGATGGCGGTTGCGGCCCGCATCGAATCCGGCATCTGCCATATCAACGGCCCGACGCTGCACGACGAGGCACAGATGCCGTTCGGCGGCGTCAAGGGCAGCGGCTACGGCCGCTTCGGCGGCAAGGCGGCAATCGCCGAATTCACCGACCTGCGCTGGATCACGGTAGAGGATTCCGCCCAGCATTATCCCTTCTGAGGGGTATTGTCGCCCGGCGGTCAGAGGCATTGAAAATCATGCGCGCCACAGCGGCTATTGCGGTTGTGGCGCATTTTACTCGGGGTTCACGGTCGAAAGAAGCTTCCTCCAGAACAGGTGAGCGGGTTTAGCGTTGCTTTAAACAAACTGTGCAAGGGTAGATGCCTGTCATCCACACCGGCAACCTGATGAAGTTTCGAAGAAATCCTAAGGTAGCGCGCGGCTTCGCGGGCTCTATAATGAGCCACACAAGCGCATTTGCTCCAGCAATATTTGCGGCAGTCATTGCAGCCATCGTCGTCTGGGTGGCAACGAACTGGCGGCTGGAGCGATTGCTGGCCGATGAACGCTCGATTGTCGCCGGCGAGCTTGCCGGCATATCATCCCGACTTCAGACGAACCTCAACAGCAATGTGAAGCTGTTGCAAGGCCTGGCGGCGGGTATCGCCGTCAATCCGGCGATGGACCAGAACGGATTTTCCAAACTTGCCGCGCAGATCCTGCTGCCGGATTCACAGTTGCGAAGCTTCGCCGCCGCACCCGGCATGGTGGTCAAGTGGGTTTATCCGGAAAAGGGAAATGAAAAGGCCATCGGACTGGACTACCGAACGAATGAGAAGCAACGGGCCGGCGCGATGCTGGCGCGCAACACCCACAATATCGTTCTGACAGGCCCGGTTGACCTGGTCCAAGGTGGAACCGCTTTCGTCGTCAGGTACCCGATTTATATCAATGAAGGAACGAGCCAGATCTTCTGGGGTCTGCTGTCCGGACTGATCGACATTCCAAGGCTCTACGGCGAAAGCGGCCTTGGCGCGACCGAGCTCGAGATCGCCATCAGCACCGTGCCGGATCCGAACGCGCCCAAACAGGTTTTTTTCGGCAGCCTGGACACTTTTTCGAAGCAGCCGGTCGTGACCTTCGTTGACATGACCTATGGCCGATGGACGCTGGCCGCAGTGCCGAAGAGCGGATGGGGCCGATATAGCGGGCTCGGCACGTTTGAGCTCTATGCGAGCCTGTTGTCGCTGTGCGTCGTCGCGCCGATGATCTGGGTCGGCTTTCTGACGAAATCACGCCAGAGAACCATTGAAAAGCTTCGCCTTCACAAGAAAAAGCTCGTTCGAGCACGGCAGAGACTGGAATACCTGTCATTGCATGACGCCCTGACCGGGCTTCCCAATCGACGATTTATCGACCAGATGATCGCGCAACCGCGAAGACCTGGTCCAGACGATTGTCTGATCCTGATCCACATCGACCTCGATCGCTTTAAAGAGATCAACGACACGAAAGGGCATGCCGGCGGCGACACGGTCTTGCAAACCACCGCTTCGCGCCTTGCCGATCTGGCTGGTCCAAACGATGTCGCGGCGCGGATCGGTGGAGATGAATTCATCTTCGCCAGCTGGAGCACCGATCCCGAGGCTAAAGCGAACGGATTGGCCGAGCAGATTGTCGATAGGCTCGAGCAGCCGCTGTTCATTGATGGTGCGGAGTGTGTGGTCGGTGCCAGCGCCGGCGTTGCCTGGGAAACCGAACAGGCGCGCGGGCGGGATCTCAGCCAATTGCTTCTGAATGCCGATCTGGCTCTCTACGAGGCGAAGAAGGCCGGCCGCGGCCGCGCGGCCATTTTCACCGAGGAGCTTCGCGCCGCGGCAATCCAATCAAAAGAATTGGCGGATGAATTCGATCATGCGCTCGACAGCGACGAACTCGTTGCATTCTTCCAGCCGCAATTCGATGCCAATACATTGGCTATCGCCGGCGTCGAGGCCCTTGCTCGCTGGGATCATCCGAAAAAAGGCCTGCTCGGCCCGAACGCATTTCTCGATGTCGCCGAAAGGCTGGGGCGCAGCGGCGACATGGACAGGCTGATCCTGCAAAAGGCCCTGTTCGAGCTGACGCGATGGGACAGCCTGGGAATGCAAATCCCGCGTGTCTCAGTGAATATTTCAGCGCGTCGGCTGGCGCAGGCAGATCTGCTTGCCGAGCTTTCAGCACTTCCTGTCGCGAACGGCCGCCTGTGTTTCGAGCTGCTTGAGACAATCTCCTTCGACCATCTTCAACCTGTTCTCAGCGAGATCATTCCCGCTGTCAAAGAGCTTGGCATTGAAATCGAGATCGATGATTTCGGCACCGACCATGCCAGCATCGTCAGCCTGCTTCGATTTGAGCCGCGGAGACTGAAGATCGATCGAGAGATTATCAAGCCGATTATCGCGTCTCCATCCCAGCGCCGCCTGGTCTCCTCGATTATCGAAATCGGCCGATCACAGAATATCGACATCGTTGCCGAGGGCGTGGAGACAATGGAACATGCAAAGATCCTGAAAGATCTTGGCTGCCATCTGCTGCAAGGTTACGCCTTAGCACGACCCATGAGCTCGGAGCAGCTGATTGAATTTTGCCGCATGAAGGACAACGGACTGACACAGGCAGGCTGATAGTTGCTGCTTTCCCGTGACCGAAAACGGCTGGCGCCCTCATTGCCAAGCTTCGGCTGAACCGCTCTAAAGCGCGTCGCGATCTTTCAGATTCGCTTCCTGCGCCTTAGCTCTTTGTTTTTACGCATGTCGTTGCCGCAAAACCGCTGCACACTTTTGCGCGACATGCTTTAGACCGAGAAACCATCCAATGCGTCGGCAAGCTTCAGCCATAAATCATGGGGCGGCGAAGGAATGGGTCGCGAATCTGCATCGGAGATCCGAATTGCGAAAGCGATCTCATCCGATCTGACGGACGAGAGCATCCGGCGAAATCTGGCGGCCTTGTCGGTGAACTGATCCGAACCCTGTTCGCCCAGCACGGTGCGGACCGTCGCAATGGCCAGATTGAAGTTCTTTTGCAATGGCCCAAACGCGCCACGGTGCTTGTCGCGCATGCCGCGATGCAGATCGCCCTCTGCGAGGGCCGCCATGGCATCGTCGAAATCGGACAGGTTATCGCCGATCGACACAATCAGCTGGTTGAGGATGGCGGCAGAACGGCAAAGATCCGGGTCGGCGTAATCGGCCTTCATTCGCCGCGTCAGATCTCCGCTCATGACAGCCGTCGCCAATGCCGCGATCTCGGCGCAGAAGCTGGCTTTCTGATCCTTGAGATCGGTTGGCGTATCCACGGTATCGGGATCGTCGGAACCTTGATCCCGATACGCCGTATTCCACCCCGGGCCGTTGGTTGTCTCGACCATGCACACCGAGCCCTAGCGCAATGCACCGCTGCCGCAGAACCGACAGCGGATCATAAATGCACAATTGCTATGTACCATGGCGTATTCCCCATATGCCTGCAGGCCATCGTGCCGCTGCCACACAAAGCCTGATATCCCCAGGTGACAGAAGGCGATCCCATCCAAGGCGACAACGCTTAAAAAAATCCTTCGGCGCCGCCACGGCCGGACTTTTGTCGCGCAGAACGGATAGTCTCGACGTATTTTGATCAGGGTTGGGCGAGTGCAAACGCATTTGTAAGGCGGCGGGTGACCTGACGGGCTAGGTAACTATCGGGAAGTGGTTTGGCCACCTCGAGCGGAATTCGACGACCTCACTATGCACCTACCTCGCGGACTGCCGGGACACTAGGAATGGTTGTATTATAAAGGGTGAAGGGCACCGCCTGAGCTGCAATCGTCATGGCCGCAAGCGCCCCTGCCGGTCGGAGATTGTCAATGGTATCGGCCCGCCCAGAGCCGGGTGAAGTTTGGGCGCGTAGATTTGCCCCACTTGCAGTTCGCCATGAGCAAGCAGGAGACGCTTGAACATCGGCTTCCCATTTTCGTCAGGATTGTCGTAGGAATCTGCCTTCACATTGCCGATCAAGATTCCCAACGTGATTTTGGGATCCATATCAGGCTCGGGCGAAAACAGTTCCGGGCAACTGACGCGTCCATAAAGCATATTGATTTCGACGGTTTTATAATCCTCGTTCCAAGCAACCAAATCCCCGAAAGCCGAAAATCCGAGAACATGCGTTCTTTCCGGCTTCAGGTCCTCATCCCCGCCAAGAACCAGCGCCAGGACCGATTTATATTCGTCCGTCGCGGTCGGCAATGGACGAGATGTCGGTAAAGCCGGCTTGCGGACTGCCCTTCATCACCAGGCCATCGGAACCGATGACATAGTCGGCTTCGGGGCCATCGCTCTCGACATCGGCGACGTAGGAATAGGCGGAAAGAGATCGAGCGATGCGATCCGGCAATGCCTGCTGCTTCCAGGCGCCGGGCCGACCGGTAAAAAGTGTTTTCAAACGCGGATAACTGTCCATTTCGGCATAAAGTTTTTTCTGAAGCTCAAATTCCTCCTCCTCCGACATATCCTCCCGATAAAGAGGGTGGCCGGGATAGAGATTGAAATGCCGCGCATTCGCCGCCTGCGTGCCAACAATGAAGATATCGCCGTTTTGATTGGTCCCGAGGATCGTCCAATCGGGCACCTTATAAGGATATTCCGTCGGCAGCGACGGGGAGACATCCTGCCAGGATTTGTCCTTGCCAAGCTTCAGAAAACCTTCGCCGCCCGCAACCAGCCATTGATCCCCGACCGGCAGAATGGAGGTGAATAGGATCTCGGGTGCATCATCGGATTCGGCCTGGGTCCCAGGAATGACCGAATGCTCCGCGCCTTTGGGACTGATCACATAAATGTCGCCGTTCAGGCTGAGCGTCACATAAGACGGCTCTACGTCATCGGCCCGCGGCACGACCCTGATATCCCGCAATTCCCGCTGCACATCGAGGCGCGAGAATGTCTGCGCTTCGGCGTCGCGCGTCAGGATGATGGTATAGGGATCGTCCCAGCGCGGGCCGCCAACCAAAAGCGCAAAGTACCGATCATCCGCCATAGCCGCAGCATAAAGCGTCGGCTCCCATGCTCCGTAGAGCTCCTCGATATCTTCATCGTCAGTGGCGTCAATCATCGAGGCTTAGACGGCAACCCTTTGAAATCGCGTTCCAACAATTCAGGTGGAATTTCGATTTCTGTCCAGCGATCACCGTCAAAGGTGTGCACGCCATGCTTCGAGTCAAAATAATACAGGACGTTGTCGACAGCCTGAACTTTGAGCGGGTTCGGAATGTTGCGATTGATGCTCGGATCAAGGATGGGCTTCAAAGGTGACAGCAGATGCCCGTCGAACCAATGCAGCGCGTAGTCTGAGGCTATCACCATCCGATCCTTGAATTTCGTGATCGAGTGCAGCTTTTCTTTGTTTCCTTTGAAAGAAACATCCTGAAAACCATGTTCGGCATTCCCGCACAAAATGACGCCATTGCCACCAACCGCCCAGATCTTCTCTGCAGACTCGATAAAAATATCCGAAAGCGTAGCAGGCTCCGGATAGTATTTTCCCGAACGCGGCTTGGCAACGATCTGCCATTCCTGCCCGTTCCAGTGATAAAGGCGGCCTTCCAGGACACGGCTTGGCCCCTCTGAGGCTCGTCGAATGGCTGCAGCCTCTTCGCTCCGACCGGCAAGGTAGAGGCGACCCATCTCCTCTTCCTCTTCCTCCGTCAATTCCCTGTTTGTGCTTGTCGGTGAATAAGTCACATTCATATAGAGGTCGCTCTCGGTCGAGCCATCCAGATCGCCGAAGAGGAGATAATCGTAGGTTTCTGGTGCTTGCGGCAGCTTTTCCTTGTGAAACCAGTTTATGCCGCTCTCAGTCAGACGGTAAAGCTGCGAGTGATAGCCGGTTACGAACAACGCATTCCCAATCAGAGCTATGGAGTTGACGTATCCGAGGTCGGTCGCATCGTCGGAATAGACGCCAGCCCCTTCAATTTTACGATGCGAGGAGTTCTGCCCCATGGGTAGCGTATAAACATCGCCTTCATCGCTTAGGGCGTAGATGATCGGTCGTCCATCCTCTCCCATTTTACCGGTAAGACCGTCGATCTTGCGCGGAATATCGGAGCGAGACCATGGCTGCTCCAACCCACCTTCGTAAACGAGGATATACGAGTGCATATCCTCGTAATCCTTGCCGCTGAACACGACGCAGAATGTGTCTTTCGCCAGGGCAATGGCGCAGTCAAGGCGGAGTGGATCGAATGGCTTCATGTTTCGTCACTTCAATAGGTGCCGACCGACCTTCAGGACATCACGCGTTGCCCGCAAGCCCGGGGCGTCGAAGCAAATTACCGAACGCTACCGGCGGGGATCGTTTGGGACACAATTTGCTGCTGTCCTCCGACTTCGACTGCGAATGAATAGTAGATCTCGTCAGGCACGCGCGAGACAGCCTCGGAAATATTCAGCTTTTGATAGTGGTCAGCCGTATTTTCCCCCGCAGTCCTATCTCGAAAATAGATCTCGTCCTGCGAAAGCTCACCGAGACTTCGGCGAAGCTGCGGCGTGATGGCTTTACCGTTATCGTCATAAATCGCCTTGTATGAATCCGTGCTGGTTGCCGCCAACAATATGTTCCAGATGTCCTCCGGCGCGGACCTGGCTTCCAGAAACAACTCGACCGCGTTTTGAGGCATGTCCACACCGGCCGCGCGATAGATCTCCTCCAGATCATGGGGCGGAGGATCGGTTCGGCTCCGGCTCGTCAAATCCATCAGCAGTGCGACATCGAGCGAAAACGTGAAGTGCCGTCCTGTCTTGTGCCAGAGATTGACGGTTCCCAGGCTAGAATATCCGAAGGCGGCGAGGTCATCAGCATCCAATTCCGGCACATTAGCCAGCACCTGGCGAAAGAAGCCCTCAAAGAGAGCCGGTGTGCACAGCCAGTAGTTCCTGTTTGCATAGTACCCCACGCCATATTGCATCCAGAATTCTCGCAAGTCCTCCGGAACGCGCCCAACGGCACTTTCCGCTTCGGCCTCGGAAATTCTTTTTGCCTCGTGGGGTTTGCCTCGCGTCTCAAGAAACTCTGCTGCGGTCATTCGTATCTCAAACCACGATCAGAAAATGAACCAATACTTTCCACTTCGGCGGAATCCCCGGTCTTGGTCTCATCGGTTCTGTGGCCCGATCGTTCGGCGCGGCGTCACCGTACCAAAACCGCTTTCTCCCCGAGCGGGCGGTGTATAGTCGTAATAGGTTGGCGGCTCCATGGAAGCCAGAAAGATCAGATGCTCAACCAATGGCATCTTCTGAAGATTCTTCAAAATATTGCGGCCACCTAGATTAAGTGCGGGCGCAAACCCGTAAATTTGGCCCCATGTCAGAGGCCCGAGAGTTTCGAAAGCCTGAGGCATCATGTTTTTCCGATTTTCGTCCTCCCACGGCGGAGTAACCGGCGCAAATCGACCTGAGAAGCACAGGCCCAACATGACTTCATCGGTCCACCGGCGTTGGTGTTCCTCGTTATATCCTCGATTGTCGACACCCACCTCTCCCCTCGGCAGGTTCAACCTAATCATGGCATCGCCGTACCAGATATCGATCGCACCGAAGGCACTATAGCCAAAGGCGTACATCTCTTTCGGATCAAGTTCCGGATCACCGCGAAATACATAGTCCAGCACCGGCTTCGGCAAGGAAGGATTGCAGAGCCAGTATTGACCGTCGGACCAACTGCACCAACCATGATCGATCCAGAAACGGAGAAGAAAATCCGGCAATTTTCCGCGATAGGCCTCCACATCGGCCGCGCTCGGGCGAATGACATTGTCGATCTTGTAAGCAGAGAGAAATTCGTCGAACCACTTGATCTCGAAGATGTTGTAGTTTGAAGCCACGTCCATGTTCCCGAAAAGCGTTTTCCTGGGTGGCACAATCTGCTGGACAGCGCCCGCTTCCTCGCGGGCGCAACGCTTAATCATATGGATTGCATCTAAGGCGAAGCACACATCAATTGTCGATTAGACGGTCATGTCCGATCGTACGGACAGCCTCGAGATGTCCAAAGGGTCCTCGGCCACCCTGCTTCGGATCGATATAGCGTTCGAGCGTAAAGGATCCTATCTGCGACAGCACTCCCAAATATTCGACGAAGCCGCCGATTGAAAAATCCTGGGCAGCGCCATCGCCGCCGAGGCGGAAATGCGGGACCATGGTATAGACCTGATCGGCACTGATCGGCCCGAGCCGCCGGCGAACCGCATCGAAAACGGGCTTGCCGGTTGTAGCATCCACCCAGCCACGACCATCGAAAACGCTGGCGTCCACGGCGGCAGCTACCGCCATATCATCGTCGAAGGGAGGTACGCCCTCAATGACGTGGGTGGTAATGTCTGTGGTGGTGACGGTGCCGAGATTCATCTTGAGCGTGATCAGCTTGAACTTAGGATGCCAGACGCTGACCTCGCCGAACGCATCACGCATGAAGGGCACCATTCTTGCGACGTCGAATTCCGGATCGCCAGCAAACAGCGCATGCAGAACAGGCATGATCGGCTCGGGATCGCAGATCCAGAAAAGACCGTCGCGCCACTGCCCGCGCCCAAGTTCAATCCAGAAATCAACCATGGCGTCAGGCAGCTTCCCGCGACAGCCCTCAGCCTGCGAAGCAGCAACCGCCATACCGTCCTTGAGCGGTCCGAATTCATCCAATATTTCCTGTAAGGGGCGCCGGGGGGTAGCAGACATATTGGCTCCAGATGCTCATCAGCCGCTCGATATGGTCAGGGCGATCCTTTGTCGCCGCCACCCTTGAATGGCCTCTGCGAAAGCTCTTTCGGAATGTCGTACTGATTCCAACCCTGATCATCGAATGTGTAATAGCGAAGCCCGTAGTCGAACACGTAGAGCTTGTCGTTTTGAACGAAGATCGCGCTCGGCTGCAGTACGAAGGGGGCAGAGCGCATCTTCACCTTGGGCGCGAATGGCTTTGCAAAATGGCCATCGAACCGGAACAGTTCGGTGCCGGTTGCAAGGATCAGTTCGTTGCGCCAGCGAACGCCGTCCTTGAAATTCTTCTCGCGGTCGGCAATGGACGAGATGTCGGTAAAGCCGGCTTGCGGACTGCCCTTCATCACCAGGCCATCGGAACCGATGACATAGTCGGCTTCGGGGCCATCGCTCTCGACATCGGCGACGTAGGAATAGGCGGGAAGAGATCGAGCGATGCGATCCGGCAATGCCTGCTGCTTCCAGGCGCCGGGCCGACCGGTAAAAAGTGTTTTCAAACGCGGATAACTGTCCATTTCGGCATAAAGTTTTTTCTTCAATTCGAAGCGCTCTTCATCGGGCATATCCTTCCGATAGAGAGGGTGGCCGGGATAGAGATTGAAATGCCGCGCATTCGCCGCCTGCGTGCCAACAATGAAGATATCGCCCGCCTGATTGGTTCCTGTGATCGTCCAATCGGGCATCTTGTAGGGATACTCCGCCGGCAGATGCGGAGAGACATCTTGCCAGGATTTTCCCTTGCCAAGCTTCAGAAAACCTTCACTGCCGGCGACCAGCCATTGGTCTTCGACCGGCAAAATGGAGCTGAACAGGATCTCGGGCGCATCATCGGATTCGGCTTGAGTTCCGGGAATGATCGAATGCTCCGCGCCTTTGGGACTGATCACATAAATGTCGCCGTTCAGGCTGAGCGTCACATAAGATGGCTCACCTACGTCATCGGTCCGCGGCACGACCCTGACATCCCGCAATTCTCGTCGCACATCGAGGCGCGAGAATGTCTGCGCTTCCGCGTCGCGCGTCAGGATGATGGTATAGGGATCGTCCCAGCGCGGGCCGCCAATCAAAAGCCCAAAATATCGATCATCCGCCATGGCCGCGGCATAAAGCGTTGGCTCCCATGCTCCATAAAGCTCTTCGAAATCTTCATCGTCATCGATGGCGTCGGTCATCTTCACTCTTTCAATCTGTTAGGGATAGCTGCCATTGCGAAGAACCTCCGCGATCCGGCCCGAAGGAAGCGGCTTTTCCTTGGTGCGGCCTGGCGCAGTCAAACCGGTTTTTCCTTTCACTTGCGCCGCTGCTCGCGCATTGGCGGCTGCTGCGCAAACTTTGTCGATGTCTTTCGTCTGCAAGAGTGCAGCCTGCGATCTTATTAGGATGTCCTCCATGGGAGCAGTGCCGGGGAATTCCGGATGATCAATCCCTGCAAACTCTTTCCTGATGTGTTCATGCACACCCCCTGAGTCATTCTTATTGCTGTGTTCGTCGCTCGTCAGACAGATTGACTCACCTTGGCCTTCCGTGGGTGCGTTGGGAACCCGTTCCGTCGTTACTTTTCCTGCCCGATCACCTAACCGGTAGACCATGTCAGGCACCACGTGGTGAGTCTTGCCGCCGCGCGCCGTGCATGGTGCTAAAATCTCATCATAGGGTCCTATGAGGCACTCTTTCTTCTTTTTGTCATCGATCCTCGTATTGGAACCGGGATCAAGTGGCGGCGGTGGAACTGGCTTCGGTTTCTGCTCCTCTTCTTCCTTTTTCCGAGCCTCGGTCATCTCCTTCAGCTTTTGCTCGATCTGGTCGTCCGACAGCCCCTGAAAAGGAGAGAGGACACCCTGAACTTCGGCATCCGACATTGTGCGGACGTCCATCGGCTTTCCGGCCAACGTAGACAAGATGTCATTGGCAAGCGGAACGCGTTCGCTGTCGTTAATAATGAGGCCGTATTTCCCTTCCCAAGCTGAAGAATTAAACATGTCCAGAGGATTGCTGACATGTTGGCGACCACCGAGCAGGCGATTCTGAGTCATGACATAATCGCCCGGGCCAGAAAGGATCGTCTGAAAAGCACGCGCTTCAGCACCTTTTTCAGCCTGCGTTTTGCTGAGGTCGTCCAGGACGAGCGACGCAGCGCGACCCCAAATTCCAAGTCTTTTGAGCACCTGCGAACCAATTTGCGATCCGGCGGTTGGAGTCTGCGTTGTCGGCGGAGCGGTTGTGGTCGCTCCTCTCGTCGTTCCACCAACGGGCACCCCGCCACCCACACCCGTCATGGTGCCGACATTCGCCTGCGCATATTGCGCACCCATGATCGGAACCTCGGGCGAGGCATCGCTGATGACACGGCCTTCGTCACTGCCAGTCGAGCGCAGCGATCCTCGAACAGGGTCGTCATCTTTGGGCGGGACATATGTCTGAGTCCCACGCACGAAGATCGCTTCGCCCTGCGTATTCCGATTGTTCATCCAGAAGCGGTCGAGATGCCGGATGACGTGAGAACTCTCGGCGCGTACCTGGTCGGCATGACCGATCGGCTCGCAAATATCTTCGACGGTGCCGGATTTGACTCCCTTTTTCGTTCCCGGCGCATCGCCATGAACGTGGGTCGTACAGGACCGCAGGACCATTGCCTTCTTGCCGGTGAAGCGGACAGATGGCGTGTAGTCTTTGTCGTGCCCGCAATAGTCGACGATCGGGTACGGGATAGGGACAACCGAGGAGCCGACCGGCGTCAGGCATACATCCGGTGCCAGCGAGATGATCTTTGCTTCGTCGAGATCACGCAAACCTTCGCGCGGCTGCTTCGTCGTCCAGGGCGCCGGGTAGTCGGGCTCGCCGACATAGTTGTCGCGCGGGATGCTCATGCCGCAACCTCATCGGCGTCAGCATCTGCCGCTTTGACTTGAACCCGCGTCAACGTCAGCGATGTTTCGCCTGCCTCCTGAAGGGGAAAGCGTGCCCGCCAAGTCAGCATCACGCGACTATCGTTCCGCCAGTCGAGTTGCACGCCGTCTAGCGAGAGCACATACCACTCATCGCGCTCATGACCGACACATCGGACCCCCAGCGTGATTCCCGGAAGTCGCCCTGCGGCTAGGGCGAAGCTGGGGTGCAGATGATCCAGCTGGTAGTCTTCGTCCCCGATCAGATGCGGCATAACAACGAGATCCGGATGAGCGCATTGCCAGAAGCGCGCATCGAAATCCTTCGGCAGAAGCGGGTGGCGCTCATTGAGCCAGACATCGTCATAGGTGCCGGCGTGTTCCTGGCGGGACCGCCACCAGGGCGATGTCAGACCCAGTCCCTGCGGCTCGACCGGCTCGCGCCAGTTCAGCTTCTCGCCAGGCAACGTGATTTGTGGCGCCGCGACGGGCGCTTGATCCCAAGGCATGTCTAGATTGACGATGCCGCAACCGAGCGGATTGCGCGCTTCAACATCGGCGGGCGTTTCGTTTTCCGGGTCGCCCGTACCGGGAATTTGACCGCCATACGCCTTGCTCCAGCAAATCGGCACCGAAGATGCCGGCTCGGCTTCGGTCAGTTGCCAATCCGTCAACACTCGCTTTGCTTCCTTTGCCGAGAAGCCCGCCCATTTCTGCTTGACGACGGGGCGCCAGAAGCGCGCGCCATGGACTTCGAGCCTTTTGGAAAGCTGCCCGACGCGAAGGCCCACCTGCCATGAAGGCGCTGGCTCGCCGCCCGGGGCGTAAGCATTGCCAAGGAAAGTGATGTCGGTTCCGACCTTCTCTGGCGTGAGATCGGTCTGACGCAACAGCGGGCTGGCATGGGGATCGCCGTCATAGGCGTCCTCCCACTGGAAGTCTTCCTGTTTCGAGGCGATGGCGAGCGCATCGCCCTGGCGGTGAACGAAAGTGCCGCGAACCGAGACCACACAATCCAAATCGCCATTCGCGTCGAATTGCCGGAAGGCCACGGCCGGAAAAGGAAGCCGGTTGATCAGTTCCAAGGTTGCTCCTCCTCAGTTCAGATCGATCGGCTTGCCGCGCATCTGGAAATGTTCGGTGGCGACGAAGTTGAACGTCTTGCCGAGGATGATCACTTCGCCATTGGCTTTCATGATGAATTTGGAATCGCCGCATTCGATGACGAATTCCTCGCCGACGGCGATCTTCTTGAACTTGCCGACGCTCTCCAACGATGTCTGGCCGACATTGGTCACCTTGCTGACGCCGATCTGCTCGGCGCGGGCGATGCCGATCGTGTCGGATTTGAAAGAGCCGACGATGGTGTTCATGATGCCGGGAAGCGGGAAGAGGCCTGAAGCCGCATCGCCGACACCCGTGCCGGAGCCGGCAAGTGCCGTGCCGGCATCGGCACGCGGGCTTGGTCCCGAGACGACCCCCTCACGGCTGCCAAGACCACCGGCGCCTAAGAAACCGAGCGCTGAAGATGCGAGTGTGCCGGCAAAGGCCGCAAGCCCCGGCCCGCCACCGCCTGCAATCTGGCCGGCCTGCGCCAAGAGCCCCGCCGTATGTCCGGAGAGACCGCTGACCGCCCCCATCAGCGCCATGGCCATCGGCCCCGTGCCGCCGACGACGGTGTTCATCGAACCGCCGACTTCATGTTTCTGGTTGCCGCCGACCTCGACCGTCCGGTTGGCGCCGATCGCCGAGACCTCGTGCCGGTCGATGCGCTTGGTGCGGTCGTTCAGAACGCGCGTCGTCTGGTCCTTCTGCGCATGGAAGAACATGTTCTCGCTGTCGGCCTCGTCCTCGAACGTCATCTCGTTGAAGCCGGTACCCTTATGCGTGTTCGACCGCATGACCATGCGTGTCTTGTTGGCCGGCAGGTCGTAGGGGACCGTATTGGAAGGATTGGGGACCACGCCGGTGACCAGCGGCCGGTCGGGGTCGCCGTCGACGAAGGCGACCATCACTTCCATGCCGATGCGCGGAATGACCTGGGCGCCCCAGGTTCCGCCGCCCCAGACCTGGCTGACGCGCACCCAGCAGGTGTCGGAGCCGTCCTTCTTCGCCTTGCGGTCCCAGGGGAACCACAGCTTGATGCGGCCGTACTGGTCGGGATGGATCTCCTCGCCGGAAGGGCCGGCGACGATCGCCACTTGCGTACCCTCGATCCGCGGCCGCTTGGTCTCGCGATGCGGCGTCATCGGTACCCGCGACGGCACCGCCTCGAATGTGTTCGTGTATTCCGGCTCGTTGCTGTTCGTCTCGTAGGAGCGGTCGACGACGGTATGCACCGCCTTGACCACCACATGCTCCTCATAGACGTGGTCGGGATGGGCGACTTCATAGGGCGTGAAGCGGCGTCCTGCCTCAAGGATGCGGGATGTGGAGCCGCCGAAGACCCGGTCGTGATCGGCTTCGGAGGCCTGCATCCTGAGTTTTTCCGCCCGCTCCGCCTCGGCGACGGACGAAATGCGCGCCGGATATTCGTAAAGCTCGCGCTTGGTTGCTTCCGGCATCTGCACCAGGGATGGCGTCATGGTGCCGGGCACCATGCGCGGCGTCTCGAAGTTCCAGTCGGCGCCTGCCCGCTGGCCGGGCACATAGGAATAGCGCCGGCTCCAGTCGTTGATATGGTTGCGGTCGGACGAGCCCTGCGCCAGGCGAACCCGCCCCTCACCCTGCGCCGAGGGCGACGGGCCGAGCCAGGATCTGGCACCGTCGGCCACATGCAGCTTGTGTTTGCCGTCCTCATGGGAGAACCAGTAGAACAGGCCGTCCTCCTCGAAGCGGCGCGTGAGATAGGCAAGGTCCGTTTCATTCCACTGCACCGAATAATGCTGCGGCGGCGGTGGCGTGATCACGCCTGACGTATCGGGCGCCGGGATGCCGTGCTCGGAAAACAGCGTTTCGACGATATCGACCGAGGTCTTGTCCATCCAGATGCGGCAGTCGGAACGGCGCGACAGCAACCACATCTGCGGCCTGAGCACCATGGAATAGGATCTGAGGCCGCGGGTGATCGGCGGCCCCTCGTTGAGTTCGGTCACCAGGCCGTTGAACGGCCGGCGCACGCCGCCGCCATCCTCGCCCTGCTGCACCTCGACGGAGACATCCATCAGCCGGCCGATCAGTTCCTCCGGCTTGACGGATGGCTTCTTGGCGCGGGCCGAGAGCTTGATTTCAAAGAGCGAGGAAATCCCTTCCTCGATCGTCACCCGCTCCGGCAGAAGCTGGTCCTCGCCGAGCGGCGAGACGATCTTCAGAATACGGTTCGCCTGGATGAAATCGGCGGCGAGGGATTGCAAATCGTCCATAACATCACGTTCCGTCTTCAAAAGCCGATTACTACTGCTGTTGCGGCCGAGGATGGGTTTTGAGGTAATCCGCCAGTGCCGAGAAATATTGCCCCAGCATTTCGGTATTCGCCCGATCGGCCACCTGCCTGTAACTTTCGATCAGCGCGTCGCGCTTGGCCTTTCCGCCCGGACTCCCGTAGAAATCCGACAGCACCGACAAGTCCTGCGCCGACAGGGTGGCGAGCGCAAAGGTACGCTGCGCCTTCTCGTTCGCTCGCGCCGTATCCTTGGGAATCGGCTTCTCGTTCTCGTTTCGGGAGCGCAGCGCCGAGATCACGCTTGACATTTCGGACTGCAGCTTGCCTTGCGAAGCGGACGCCAGTTCTTCGGCATCGGAATTGGAAAGAGCCTCGAGGGAGAGATAGATGAGCTGCGAGGTAAAGGCGGTTTCGACGGCAAGATCCGGGCCGGCCATGAGATCGGTGAGCCGGCTGATGCGCGGACCTTTGTCCGGGTCGGCGAGACGCGTCTCGATATCCTTCGCCGCCGTCTGATCCTGCGCTTCGGTCATCCGCGCAATCTTTGCCCGCCCCTCTTCCAATGCCGTCGCCGCTTTGGCGAGAGCTTTCGGATCGACGCCATCGTCGCCGGCGTCTGCCACGGCCTTCGATATCTCGGCAGCCATGCTGTCGGCTTTGAAGGAAGACCGCGCGGCCGTTTCGAGCAGCGGCTGCACTTGCGAAGCCTCGGAAATGCCGCGATCGGACGCGGCCTTGGCGACATTTTCGACGGCGGCAGGCGTGGCGGAAAGGCGCCCTGAGAAGCACAGGCCCAACATGACTTCATCGGTCCACCGGCGTTGGTGTTCCTCGTTATATCCTCGATTGTCGACACCCACCTCTCCCCTCGGCAGGTTCAACCCAATCATGGCATCGCCGTACCAGATATCGATCGCACCGAAGGCACTATAGCCAAAGGCGTACACTCTTTCGGATCAAGTTCCGGATCACCGCGAAATACATAGTCCAGCACCGGCTTCGGCAAGGAAGGATTGCAGAGCCAGTATTGACCGTCGGACCAACTGCACCAACCATGATCGATCCAGAAACGGAGAAGAAAATCTGGCAGTTTTCCGCGATAGGCCTCCACATCGGCCGCGCTCGGGCGAATGACATTGTCGATCTTGTAAGCAGAGAGAAATTCGTCGAACCACTTGATCTCGAAGATGTTGTAGTTTGAAGCCACGTCCATGTTCCCGAAAAGCGTTTTCCTGGTGGCACAATCTGCTGGACAGCGCCCGCTTCCTCGCGGGCGCAACGCTTAATCATATGGATTGCACCTAAGGACCGAAGCGCACATCAATTATCGTCAGTTGGAAACGGCTCTTGATCAGCCCATCTTTAGCCTTCAAAGCGAATGGGTTTGATGAGCCGTGCGACCGCGCGATAGCTCTCCGCCCCCCCGCTCGCAGCATCGCCCAAGACAGGCTAGGCCCCGGCGCGAAGGTTTGCTCCGTTTGAGAACTAACGGGCGCCTCAATGTTCGCTTCGCCGAGAACGGTGAGCCAGTTTGATGAGCGCGGCTTCTCCCAACCACCTTCCTCGGTTTCTGCCCAGAAGAGTCCCATAGCGTCGTGCTCCAGCCCTTGCTTGAGCCAAGGATAGTAATAAGCATCTTTCTCGTGGCTGACCAAAAGAACAGACCGTTTTGCCAATGTTAATCCGCAGTGAGCCAGCCGAGGCCCTCGACGATGCGCCCACCATGCGCGGTCGGATCCCCCATCCGGGCCAAGGCCTTGCCCTCGATGAAGACAATCGACGAGCCGCCGCTGATCGTGTCCGGACCGCCGACCATGCAGGTGCATTTGTCGCCGACAACGGCAACCGGCACGCCGTCGACGGTCACCAATGTCTGCGTTTGCGAAATCGGCCCGCCGACATGCGGCTTGGGTCCCGGTTCAACCATCGGGCAAAGGTGGTTGTGACCCTTGAGGGAAACGTGAAATGACATATAAAATTTCCGTCCAATCCCTGTTGATCGAAATAACTAGCCATAGAAACTCGGCCGCCGATACCCCTCCCGGCCCCAACTGGGCGTCGGACTTACTCGAAGTCCTTTGCCCGATCCTTCCAGTATTCGCTGATGAATTCACGTGACGGTGGCGAATCCTCGTCGTCGTCATCGAATTCCGGACCACCTTGGGCGCGCGCTTCCAGAGTGCGCCGCACTTCGTTGCGCAGGAACTCGCCAAAGCTGTCCGCAATCTTGTCCTTGCCGTTCGCGTATCCGCCAGCGGACACCTCGTAGACCGGCGCCTCGCCGTCTGCGTTCATCTCGGCGCAATCCATCACAAAGAAGGGACCATAACCCGCTGTCAGAAACGGGATCATCGTCTCGCTGATCCGACCATCGGCGCGCTCTCGTTCCGTGGCATACACGACATTGGTGATGAATTTCGCGTCTATACCTTGGGAGAGCCAACCGTAAATCTCAACCGTGTCGAATTCGAGCGCTCCATATTCGGACAGCATCTTCTTATACGACACCGGCAGCGACACGCCGAGCCGGCTCTCGATCTGCTTCAAATCTTCTTCAGTCGCGCTCCTGGTCCCGAGAATGTCGATCCCGTTGTCTCGCAGGCTGCGGATTGCATCATCAAACATCGCGGTGCTCATCATCTACTCCTTTGTCCACGGCCTACCCAAAGAGCCTGGCGCTGCCCCTATGGAGGCGGTCCATTGCCGAAATCCCTAGCCCTGGCGCGCCAATATCTCGACCGGTAATTGTTGTAGTCTATCTCGTCCTGCGGATGCAGCTTCCGCCAACTTATATAGTCGGCGTCGCCTTTCGGGTAGATGTGAATGGTGTTGTAGTTGTCACTATGGAAGGTGCTTTGCACCTCCGCTAAGGGACCCTTCTTGCCTGTCTCGCGCAGAGTCTCCTGCTGAACCATGTGGTGCAGTTCGATCAGTTTTCCATCCGAACCATAGGGCGCAAGTCCAGCCTTCATACGCTGATAATTGGTGCGTCCCTTTTCATCGACTAGGTTCGGATCGATCAAATCGTCTCTCTGGTAGACCGTGCGCCCACCGACCTCCTTCTTCTTCCAGAGGCCCGGCCTTGGCCCGCCGGGATCCTTGACATTTTCATGGGTCGACTTCGGCAGCCCCGCCTGGTCGTCGCCAAAACCCTTATGTGACTTGGCATGCTCCACGACCTTCGCTTCGGGAAGCTCAATGCGGGCAGTCTTGCCGACATTTCCCCCGGCCCGCTTCAGCATGATGACGATCTTGCGCGCTGCTGTTCCGACCTTCTTGCCGATCGACACCGCCACCTTGAGGGCGATAGCGCCCGCGCCGGCCGTAAGAGCGCCGGCCGCCGCCGAAATCGCCAATTCAAGCGCGAGGAAGGCGCCGTCAATGCCAAGGGTCCCGAAGGCGTAAGTCGGGCCGCCCTTCTCCCAGTCGGAAAGGAACTGCTTGTAGCGCGCCAGAGCGGTCTCTTTCAACGCATTCCACACCTTGGAAAGCGCTGCGGTGACCTGTGCCTGGCGCGCGCTGACTGTACCTTGCGTGGCCGCGATGACCTTGTCCTCGGTGGTCGTGTCCGCCTTGTAGTCGTAAAGCCCGGTACTTTTGCCGAGCCATTCGACCGTCGCCTTGCCACCCTTCATGACCTGCGAGGTCTGGTTCACGTCGACGGCGACGCTGTCGCGTATGCTGCGGTCGAGATTTTCGATATCGTCCTTAAAGCCCGGATCATAGCCGAAGAATGTGCCGACCTTCTGCGCTGCCCATAGGCCGCCGCGCTGCATACCGAGATGGGCGGCGCCTAAACCGGGCGGCGTGTAGTCGTCGATCGCAACTCCGGCGGCTTCGACGAGGCCCATGGCCTCCTTGACCGCGCCCTCCAGGGCGGCAAGCACCGCCTCTCGTGCCGCCTTCTGCTCCTCCGCAGTGCCCAGGACGCCGCCCAACAGGCCAAGCGTATAGACCATGCTCCAGTATTCGAGCAGTCGGTCGTAGGTGTATTTCTGCAGATCGGTGTCCGGATGCGGATGTGTCCCGGGAAGCTGCGAGTCGGGATATTGAGCCGCCGCGCTACCCATCGGCATCTTCTCCGAGGAAATGCCACTTCAGGAGTTCCTGAGGAAGCATCTTGTAGAAGTTCAAGGATGCGTGCCCCACCGGAGCCATGACGCCGCCGGCGCCGAGACCGATCTCTCCGAGCGCCTGCGACAGCGCTCCCAGACATGCGGTAATATCTGCCGATCCCTGTGGATTGGCCTTGGTGAGTAACCCCTGCACAAGCGGCAATTGCTGTTCGGGGCTGAGCGACAACTGACCCATGGAACTGAAAGGCTTGATACCCACGCGGGCCTGAAAGCGCTCGCGAACCTCGTCGCGAACGCTTCGGCGCTCTGCAGCAATGGGTATCCACTCTCCCGACGGCACTAGGGTCATCGCGTCAGTTCCTGCGGATATCGACCTTCGAAGCCTTTAGGACCAGTTCCTGTCCCGCCTCGATCGTCACGTTTTCGCCCTTGAGGTGAACCGTCCCGTCCGCCTCCATCCTGACGCTGGTCTTGCCTACGACGATCTCGTAGGTCTTGCCCACGACCGTGGACTTGGCCATACCCACTTCCTGATAGTGGCCGATGGCGGTCGAATCGTTGCGGATGCCCCCGACCGTCGTTTGCAATCCGCCGCCGATCGTCATCGACTTCGCCGCGCCGACGATTTCTGTGGAAGATACCATCACCGTCTCGGCCTTGTTCTTGGCCACCCCGATCACGAGATTGCCCTCGCCCATGGTCGTGTCGGACAGGAAGCCAAGTTTATCTGTGAACGCACCAAGCTTATCGGTGAGCAAGTCGCCGACCTTGCTGCGCAGAATACCCATGGCGGCCGTCACTCCCTTCTGAAGGATGTTTGGACCGACCATCAGCGTCATGTTGCCGCCGATCACTTCGTGGTGGTTGTTACCGACCTCGATCGTCTTGTTATGGCCGACCGACTCCGACTGGTTGTTATCGACGCGCTTCGAACGAGAATTTTCGACATGAATGCGGTGATCCCGCTGCGCATGCATGTAGATTTCTTCCCGGCCGTTCTCGTCCTCGAAGCTCATCTCGTTGAAGCCAGTGCCCTTATGGGTTTGAGTTCGGAATGTACTCTTGGTCTTATTCGCCGGCAGCGTATAAGGCACCGCATTGGCAGGATTGGGCACCACCCCAGTGATCAGCGGCCGGTCGGGGTCGCCGTCTACGAAGGCAACCATCACCTCCATGCCGATGCGGGGAATGATCTGCCCGCCCCAGGTGGAACCCGCCCAGTTCTGCGCCACGCGCACCCAGCAGGTGTCGGAGCCGTCTTTCTTCGCCTTGCGGTCCCAGGGGAACCACAGCTTGATGCGGCCGTACTGGTCGGGATGGATCTCCTCGCCGGAAGGGCCGGCGACGATCGCCACCTGGGTGCCCTCGATCCGCGGCCGCTTCGTCTCGCGATGCGGCGTCATCGCCACCCGCGACGGCACCGCCTCGAATGTGTTCGTGTATTCCGGCTCGTTGCTGTTGGTTTCGTAGGAACGGTCGACGACGGTATGCACCGCCTTGACCACCACATGTTCCTCATAGGCGTGATCTGGATGAGCGACTTCATAGGGGGTGAAGCGGCGCCCCGCCTCCAGGATGCGGGATGTGGAGCCGCCGAAGACCCGGTCGTGATCGGCTTCGGAGGCCTGCATCCTGAGTTTTTCCGCCCGCTCCGCCTCGGCGACGGACGAAATGCGCGCCGGATATTCGTAAAGCTCGCGCTTGGTTGCTTCCGGCATCTGCACCAGGGATGGCGTCATGGTGCCGGGCACCATGCGCGGCGTCTCGAAGTTCCAGTCGGCGCCTGCCCGCTGGCCGGGCACATAGGAATAGCGCCGGCTCCAGTCGTTGATATGGTTGCGGTCGGACGAGCCCTGCGCCAGGCGAACCCGCCCCTCACCCTGCGCCGAGGGCGACGGGCCGAGCCAGGATCTGGCACCGTCGGCCACATGCAGCTTGTGTTTGCCGTCCTCATGGGAGAACCAGTAGAACAGGCCGTCCTCCTCGAAGCGGCGCGTGAGATAGGCAAGGTCCGTTTCATTCCACTGCACCGAATAATGCTGCGGCGGCGGTGGCGTGATCACGCCTGACGTATCGGGCGCCGGGATGCCGTGCTCGGAAAACAGCGTTTCGACGATATCGACCGAGGTCTTGTCCATCCAGATGCGGCAGTCGGAACGGCGCGACAGCAACCACATCTGCGGCCTGAGCACCATGGAATAGGATCTGAGGCCGCGGGTGATCGGCGGCCCCTCGTTGAGTTCGGTCACCAGGCCGTTGAACGGCCGGCGCACGCCGCCGCCATCCTCGCCCTGCTGCACCTCGACGGAGACATCCATCAGCCGGCCGATCAGTTCCTCCGGCTTGACGGATGGCTTCTTGGCGCGGGCCGAGAGCTTGATTTCAAAGAGCGAGGAAATCCCTTCCTCGATCGTCACCCGCTCCGGCAGAAGCTGGTCCTCGCCGAGCGGCGAGACGATCTTCAGAATACGGTTCGCCTGGATGAAATCGGCGGCGAGGGATTGCAAATCGTCCATAACATCACGTTCCGTCTTCAAAAGCCGATTACTACTGCTGTTGCGGCCGAGGATGGGTTTTGAGGTAATCCGCCAGTGCCGAGAAATATTGCCCCAGCATTTCGGTATTCGCCCGATCGGCCACCTGCCTGTAACTTTCGATCAGCGCGTCGCGCTTGGCCTTTCCGCCCGGACTCCCGTAGAAATCCGACAGCACCGACAAGTCCTGCGCCGACAGGGTGGCGAGCGCAAAGGTAAGCTGCGCCTTCTCGTTCGCTCGCGCCGTATCCTTGGGAATCGGCTTCTCGTTCTCGTTTCGGGAGCGCAGCGCCGAGATCACGCTTGACATTTCGGACTGCAGCTTGCCTTGCGAAGCGGACGCCAGTTCTTCGGTATCGGAATTGGAAAGAGCCTCGAGGGAGAGATACATGAGCTGCGAGGTGAAGGCGGTTTCGACGGCAAGATCCGGGCCGGCCATCAGATCGGCGAGCTGGCTGATGCGCGGGCCATTGTCCGGGTCGCCAAGACGTGTCTCGATATCCTTCGCGGCCGTCTGATCCTGCGCTTCGGTCATCCGCGCAATCTTTGCCTGCCCCTCTTCCAATGCCGTCGCCGCTTTGGCGAGAGCTTTCGGATCGACGCCATCGTCGCCGGCGTTTGCCACGGCCTTCGATATCTCGGCAGCCATGCTGTCGGTTTTGAAGGAAGACCGTGCGGCCATTTCGAGCAGCGGCTGCACTTGCGAAGCCTCGGAAATGCCGCGATCGGACGCGGCCTTGGCGACATTTTCGACGGCGGCAGGCGTGGCGGAAAGGCGGCTCCCACCTGCTCGATTTGAAGCAGGGATTGATCGACGGAACCGGATGCGCCGGTTGTGCCGGCAGCAGTCGCTGCCAGAACGCAGGCGACGGCCGCCGGGATCACCAGCCATCGCATGCGACCCATCAATCCACGCTTCAAGACGTCAGTCAATCGCATCGGCACCGCCTCAGATCATCCTGACATCGGTGAGCTGCCTGGGCCGTGCATCGGTGGAAAGGCGGTTGATGATCTGCTCCGCCTTCGCCATCTGGGCGCCGCCAGTCGGATCGATCAACAGCTTTTCGGCAAAGTTCTGCTCGGGATAGAAGGACGAATTGCCGGTGAGACGGCTGAGCGTATTGATGCGATCGCGCACGACCGAACCGACATTGTCGTATTCGACACGCTGACCGGGATCGTAAGGCTGGAAAGGCCGGCCGGTGAAACGCGGCGAAATGGACTTTGGATAGTCCGATGCCGAAGGCAACTGCGGAATAGCCTTCTTGCTGTATTCGATGTCGCGGCCAATGCCGCCGGCGGTCCCGCCGGTGGACGGCGCATAGGTCACCAGCTTGTCGGAATCCAGGACGGCGCTCATGTAGAACAAGAGCTCCATCTTCTGGGACAGCCGGTTTTCGTCGACGCGCCGGCTCTCCGGCGGATTGCAGAACGGCGTCTGACCGACCAGATCGACAAGCCTCGATTTGGTGGCTTCGCTGATCGTGTTGTCCTGTTGCACGCCCCTGATGAATTCGTGCACGCAGACGTGGTTGATGGCGATGAAATCATCGATCCGCGTCTTGAAATTCAGAGCGGTCGGGGCAGACGCGATCGGCGCGCTGCTCGTCAGTTTTTCCGCAGCGCTCGTCACCTGCTTGCTGGCAAGCTTCTTGGCTTCGTCGAGGACGCCGCCAAGCGCAAACATCACCACCTTGCTGTTGGCGGCGGCATGCATGACGCTGAAGGTACGGTTGAGGTTGTTGTTGCAGATCACGTTCAGCGCGGCCCGGCCCGCCAGCACCCGCAACGAAGTCGTCGCGAAGGCGGCCATCATGATGCTGCCGGTCAAGACGGAAG
Organism: Rhizobium sp. BT04; assembly: GCF_030053135.1. Classification (NCBI taxonomy): domain Bacteria; kingdom Pseudomonadati; phylum Pseudomonadota; class Alphaproteobacteria; order Hyphomicrobiales; family Rhizobiaceae; genus Rhizobium; species Rhizobium sp. BT04. The sequence continues at coordinate 330,913 of NZ_CP125651.1, forward strand.
CGGAAAACACGAAAAGCTCGGCCAGCATGCGGTCGCGGGCTTCCTGGGCCTTTGTGGTTTTCTGGAAATTGTCGACGGCGAGATCGTAGGCCCGCACATAAGGACTGGAGACATTCGTCTCCCATTGGGACTTGTACTTGGGCAGTTCTACCAGAATATCGTTCAAACGCTCAGTTGCAGCCGACACGATCATCTCCATTGTCCAAAGCGCAAAACAACCTGTTCAATCGCCTTCCTTGGGGAGACGAGAGAACATGGGACGACAATGCCAGCAGCAAGGCTGGCATTGCCGATGTCGTGAAGCGTCAGGCAGCCTTGGTGGTCGCGAGATCGTAAGAGGCGATCATCGGCGACTGCGGCGAGTGCTTGTCGTCGTAAGGCGTGTACTTCACTTCCATCTTGGTGAAGTTCAGCTTGATCGTCTCGACCGGGCGGTCACCGTTGGAATCGATCGAGTAGCTGGCAATCAGCGTGTTCTCGAGCGAATACTCGATATAGGTGTCGCCGGGATTGCCCGTCGTGACGAGGTGGATGACGGAGCGCTTGCCGGTGCGGCCCGAGCAGGCTTCCTGGAAAAGCTTGGTCGACGAGGAGTCGCTGACCTTGGTGAGGATCACTTCCGAAACGGTCGGCTCGGAAGCTTCGCGGTTTGCCGCCGAACCAGCGGAGGTGTTCATGTTGCGGGCGACGTTCCAGTGGATGGCTTCGATGTCCATCCACTTGCGATGCTGTTCGTGGGTAGCATCCCCTTGGATTCCGTCGATCTGAAGATAAATCGGCATGCTGTCAGCTCTCCTGTTGGCGGTTGAGTGCCTAGTTGCGTCTAAGGCGTAGTTGCCTTTCTTCTTCCTGCTCCCCGAGTGCGCTTGCGGCTCGGGGTTACTTCATCCGACAACCGGTTTTCCCCCGGCGTGTCGAATTCCTGCGGGGCGGCCTCGTCGGCATCAAGGCCGAAGCGGTGGCCATCGTAGCCGATGGCAATCCCCGTAATTTTCTTGCCCGTTGCGACGGCATCGAGGAAAAATGTCGAAAGATCGGGCAAGAGATCGCGGGCGATCATCACCTCGATGGCGCGGGCGCCCATCTCGCTGGTGCGCGCCCGCGCAATCAGCGCGTCGCGGGCTTCCGGCGACAGCGAAAGCGTCGTCCCGTAAGTGGCAACAACCCGCTCGCGGATACGGCCGATCTGGATGTCGACGATGCCCGACAGCGTCTCGGTGCCGAGCGGCATGAAGGGCAGCACCGTCGTGCGGCCAAGGAAGGCCGGCTTGAAATGCTTCTGCAATTCCGGCAGCAGCAGCGCTTCAAGTGCATCCGGTCCGGGCATCGTGTCGGGATCGGCAGAAAGTGCGGCGATCATCTCCGAACCGGTATTCGCCGTCATGACGATGGTGGTGTTCTTGAAATCGATGTCGCGGCCTTCGCCGTCGCGCAGCGTTCCCTTGTCGAACACCTGGTAGAAGATTTCCTGAACGCCCGGATGCGCCTTGTCGATCTCGTCGAGCAGCAGCACGCCGTAGGGTCTGCGCCTCACCGCCTCGGTGAGCACGCCGCCTTCGCCGTAACCGACATAACCGGGGGGCGAGCCGAGGAGCATGGAAATCTTATGCTCCTCCTTGAACTCGGACATGTTGATGGTCGTGAGGTACCGGCTGCCGCCGTAGAGCATGTCGGCGAGCGACAGTGCGGTTTCGGTCTTGCCGGTGCCGGACATGCCGACCAGCAGGAAAACGGCCGGCGGCCGGCGCGGATCGGAAAGCCCGGCGCGGGCCGCCCGCATGGCCGAAGCGATCCGCTCGATCGCCGCGTCCTGGCCAAGCACCCTTTCCTTCAGCCTGATATCGAGCGTCTTGACGGTCTCGATCTGGTCGGCAAGCAGCTTGCCCAACGGGATTCCGGTCCAGCGGGCAACGACGGCGGCAACGATCTCCTTGTCGACGACCCGCGGCAAGAGAGGCGTTTGATCCGCCACCGCCGCAAGGCTCCGCTCCGTCGCGGCCAAGGCCGCGCGGGCGCCCTCGGCAGTCATGGTCTGCGGTGGGAAAGGCGCCACATTCGTGCCGTCGCCCGTATTGTCGGCCGACGCCAGCGGGACGACGGCGTCGTCGGGCGAGAAAAACTCCTCCAGCCGGTCGGCCTCGCGGACGAGCCGGTTTTCTTCGTCGAATTTCGACCGCAACGCCTCGATCTCGAAAACGATCTCCTGCTGCTTGGCAGCAATTTCGCCAAGCCGGGCGCGCTTTTCCGGAGTCTCCGGCTCGCGGGCGAGCCAGTTCGCCTCGGTTTCCAGAAGATCGCGCTCGTCGGTCAGCAGCTTCAGCGCCTCCGGCGTCGTCTGGCGCGCCAGCGCCACTGCGGCGGCGGCCGTGTCGATCAGGCTGATCGCCTTGTCGGGAAGCTGCCGGTCCGGCAGATAGCGCGCCGAAAGCCGGACGGCAGCGACGATCGCCTCGTCGCGGATGCGGACATTGTGATGGGTTTTCAGGCCTTCCGCCACGCCGCGCAGCATGCGGATTGCGGCTTCCTCGTCCGGCTCACGGACATGCACCGTCTGGAAGCGGCGGGTGAGCGCGGCATCCTTTTCGATGAACCGCTTGTATTCGCCCCAGGTCGTCGCCGCGATCGTGCGCAGCTCTCCCCGCGCCAAAGCCGGCTTCAGAATATTGGCGGCATCGCCCTGCCCTGCCTGTCCGCCGGCGCCGATCAGCCCGTGGGCCTCGTCTATGAACAGGATGATCGGCTGCGGGGAGGTCTTCACCGCATCGACCACGCCATGCAGCCGCCTCTCGAACTCGCCTTTGACGCCGGCGCCTGCCTGCAGCAGGCTGAGATCCAACAGCAGCAGCTTCACGTCCTTCAACCGGGCGGGCACATTGCCGCCGGCGATCTCCAGGGCGAGGGCTTCGGCCACCGCGGTCTTGCCGACGCCCGCCTCGCCGACGAGGATCGGATTGTTCTGCCGCCGGCGCATCAGGATATCGATCACCTGCCGCAGCTCGCGATCACGGCCGATGACCGGATCGATGCGGCCCGCGCGGGCGTCCGCCGTCATATCGCGGGCGTAGAGCCGCAGGAATTCATTGTCTCCGGCCGAGGCGGCCGACACGGAAAGCTGCTCCGACGGAGCGGGCGCTTCCGTCTCCAGCAATCTGTCGAGCCTTGCTCTGTCGAGATTGCGCAGCGACGGGGCGATGCCGCGGATAAGGGCCCGCAATGCCGGATCGCTCAGCAGCGCGGCAAGCAGATCGGCGAGAAGCACGATATTGCGCCCGCATTGCAGCGATGCAACCAGAAAGGATTCCCTCCCAAGGGCAAGCAGATTGGGGGAGAGCGCCAGCGAGGCGCCATCCTGGCGCGGGATGTCGGCGATTGCCGCGTCGAGCTCCGTCCTCAGCGTCGCGGAGGAGGTCCCGAGCTCTTCGAAAACGGCGGAAAAGCCCGCAATATCAACAAGGGAGCGAAGCCAGTGGGCTATGTCCACAACGGCGTGCTGGTGACGCACAGCAAGCGAAGCCGCTGTCTCAAGACCGACACGTAAATTGGGCTCAAGCGTTCTTATCAGACGATTGAGATCGATATGGGACATCCGCTAGTCCTGTTTTTACGTCGAAATTCAGCGCGCGCTCGTGATGCGAAGAACAACTAGGGCGCTCATAAACCCTTGTCCAGAAGAAAAACGACTCTATTTTAAAAAATGAGCATATCGAAAGTCGTCATAAATCCGTCATCATCAGGAGATGGTTGACAAGCCAATACAGGCCGCCCAAAATGCCAGCTATCTGCTGTATTCTCTGATTTTTGAGGTATTTAACCGCGTGAACGTCCACGAAATTATAGATCCACTTGAAACAGATCGCCCGTGCGGAGAAAACGTGCGCGTTAATACTGCATCACGCGAAATATACTATAGAATTAAAGACGCGAGAAACGCTGCACGTACAGCCGAGCGTAGTATTTCGCCTGGTGACGTTATTGCGCTTGCACCCGCCTGGCATGATGTTAGCAATCTTGGATTGCAGATCCTTTCTTCCCGGAGCAAGGACATCGAAGTATTGGCCTGGCTGGCGGAGGCCCAGCTGCGGCTGCGCGGCTTCTCAGGATTGCGAGATGTTTACGTTGCAACCGCGTCGCTTTTAGGCAAGTATTTCGACACTTTGCATTCGATCGGGGACAGCGATTTCGAGGAACGGTTCGCGCCCTTCGCAGGCCTCAACGGTGTCGGCGGCGAGGGAACCCTCATCCAGGCTATTCGTTTGACATCGTTGATCCCGGACGGGAAGTTCGCTCAATTTTCGCTTTGGGATTTCCAGCTTTCGCAGCGGCCGAACGAGGCCGAACGGCGCGAGGAATTGCAGCAGGCGGCAGCAGAAGCCGGTGTCGCGCAAATGTCAGCCTATCTCGGCGTGCTGACCGAGTGCATCGCCGCTTTCGACCGCATGGTCGAAATACTTGACCAACACTGCGGCGACCAGGCGCCGCCGAGTTCGAATACACGCAATGTTTTGCAAGAGGCGGCGTCTGCAATCCGGATGCTCGCCGGCATCGAAGCTCCCCCGGCCGCGTCTGAAACGCCTGCTTTGCAAGGGCTGGAGCCGCTGCAGGCAGGCGATACCGACGGTGCCGAGACCGTTCGCACGCGGCCTGTCGGCGCTGAGGCGATTCGTTCGCGGGAAGAGGCCTTCGAACTTCTGGTCGCCGTGGCGCGCTATTTCCGCCGCACGGAGCCCCATTCACCGATCTCCATGTCGATCGAAACGCTGGTGCGTCGCGGCCGCATGGATTTTTCCGAGCTTCTTGCCGAGCTTCTGCCCGAACAGCACACACGCAATGCGGTGCTGACGGCAGCCGGCATTCAGCCCGTAAACGACAAGGGAGGCTAGCGGCGCGCGGCCGGGCTTTCGGCCGCAATCCGGAGCATCCTCAATTGGCAATCCGCCGATGAGACGAAGGAGAATCTCGATGGCAAGTGTGCATGAGAAACTGGAACGGGTTCGCAAACCGCGGGTCCACATTAAATACGAAGTGGAAACCGAAGGCGCGATGGTGGTGAAGGAGCTGCCGTTCGTCGTCGGCGTGCTCGGCGATTTCTCCGGCAATCCCACGCAGCCGCTCAAAGCTTTCGGCGAGCGCAAGTTTGTGCAGATCGACCGCGACAATTTCGACGACGTCATGCGCCGCATGACGCCGGGCCTCACCCTATCGGTCGAGAACACGCTCGAGAAAAACGGAACCGAGCTGCCGGTTTCGCTGAAATTCGAAAGCATGGCCGATTTCGAACCCGGCGCGGTCGTCGATCAGGTGCCGGCGCTGAAGGCCCTGCTCAACGCCCGCAATCAGCTGCGCGACCTGATGAGCAAGGCGGACCGCTCCGAGGAGCTCGAGCGTCTGCTCGAGGACATCCTGCAGAACAAGGCCGATCTCTCGCAGCTGGTGGCCCAGCTTGGCGGCGGCGAAGCCGGAGCGGCGAAGGACGCGTTGAACTGAATGCCTGGGATCGCGGGCCGGTGATGGCCCGCGCGAATTCCTGAAGAGTCTTTGTCCGGCCGCGGCCCCTTTTGAAGGGAACCCCTCATGCTTCGAGGGCCGCCGCTTTCGCAAAAAGGATCGATAGATGACCGCCGAAACGCAATTGCAAACAAAGGAAGAAGTAGGCTTCGCGCCTGATGAGAACCTGCTCTCGAAGGTCGTTGCGGCAACCCGCCAGACCGAGCCCGACCGTGCGCAGGATCTTCTGCGCACCCTCACCGACCAGGCCCTGAAGGGCACCGTCACCTATGATCGCAATCTGACGATCACCCTGAACAATGCCATTGCCGAGATCGACAAGGCGATATCAAGCCAGCTCGCGGCAATCATGCAGTCGCCGGAGTTCACCAAGCTGGAAGGCGCCTGGCGCGGCTTGAACTATCTCGTCAAGAATAGCGAGACCAGCGCCAATCTGAAGATCCGCGTGCTCAATGCATCGAAGCGCGATGTCGCCAAGGATCTGGCCAAGGCCGTCGAATTCGACCAGTCCAGACTTTTCAAGTCGGTCTATGAAGACGAGTTCGGCACACCCGGCGGCGAACCGATGGGCGCGCTGATCGGCGATTACGAATTCGACAATTCCTTCGACGACGTCCAGCTTCTGCAGGGGGTCTCGATGATCGCCGCGGCCGCTTTCGCGCCGTTCATCTCGGCCGCCAGCCCTCGCATGTTCGGCTTCGAGGATTTCCGCGAGCTGGCAAAACCCCGCGATCTCGAAAAGATCTTCGAAACGGTCGAATACGCCAAGTGGCGGAGCCTGCGCGACAGCGATGATTCCCGCTTCGTGACGCTTGCCATGCCGCGCGTGCTCGCCCGCATGCCTTACGGCCCGAAGACCAGCCCGATCGAAGAGTTCAACTTCGACGAAACAGGCGGCTCCAAGACCGGCGAGCTGTCGCACGATTCCTACTGCTGGATGAACGCAGCCTATGTGATGGGCACGCGCCTGACCGAAGCCTTCGCCAAGAACGGCTGGTGCACCGCCATTCGCGGGGCGGAAAACGGCGGCAAGGTCGAAGGCCTGCCGATGCATATCTTCTCCAGCGACGACGGCGACCTGGACCTGAAGTGCCCGACGGAAGTCGGCATCACCGACCGCCGCGACGCCGAACTCGGCAAACTCGGCTTCCTGCCGCTTTGCCACTACAAGAATACCGATTATGCCGTGTTCTTCGGGGCGCAGACCGCGCATAAGCCGAAGCTCTACGACCGGCCCGAGGCGACCGCCAACGCCGCCGTTTCCGCCCGCCTGCCCTATATGATGGCGACCTCGCGCTTCGCCCATTATCTCAAGGTCATGGGCCGCGACAAGATCGGCTCCTTCATGGAGGCGGAAGATTGCGAGGCCTGGCTCAATCGCTGGATCTCCAACTATGTCAACGCCAATGACGACGCCGGCGAGGAGTCGCGGGCGAAATATCCGCTGCGCGAAGCAAAAGTCACCGTGCAGGAAATCCCCGGCAGGCCGGGCGCCTACAACGCCGTCGCCTGGATGCGCCCTTGGCTGCAGATGGAGGAATTGACCACCTCGCTGCGCATGGTCGCCCGGATTCCGTCGAAGAACTGATGAAATCAGGGTCCGGCGCGGCGGTTCGCCGCCGCGCCAAACTCTTCCGAAACATTTGGTCAGGTCGACGATGGGTTCCAGCACTGAATGGCGGCGCCGGGCGGATCAGCTGATTACGCTGATCGACGAGGCGCTGAACAGGCAAGTCAATGCCATCCTCCACCATCCCGATTTTCAGGCGATGGAGGCGAGATGGCGTGGCCTCGCCATGCTCGTGCGCGAGGCAAGCCGCCGCGGCGAGGTGAAGGTCAAGCTGCTCAGCGTCAGCTGGCGCGAGCTCGCGCGAAGCATGGAGCGCGCCAGCGACTTCGATCAGAGCCACCTGTTCGAACTGATCTATAGCCGCGAGTTCGGCATGCCAGGCGGCGAACCCTTCGGCCTGCTGGTCGGCGACTATCATCTTTCTCCGGCCGATCCCGCCGACGGCGATCCTGTTGGCACGCTGTCGCAGATCGGCATGGTGGCGGCCGCCGCCTTCTGCCCCTTCGTCGCCGGTGCTGCGCCGCTTGCGATCGGGCTTGAAGATTTTCACGAACTGAACCGGGTCAACGACTTTTCCTGGCTTGCCACAGAGACCGACCGGATCCGCTGGAATGGTCTTCGCGCGCGTGAGGATTCACGTTTCCTCGGGCTTGCCGCACCGCGTATCCTGATGCGTTCGCCGCTCACACCGCATGCGCGCGATCGCAATGACGGCTTTCCCTTCCGCGAAAGCATTGCTAGCGACGGCAGTTCACTGCTCTGGGGCAACGCCGCTTTCGCCTTTGCCACTGTTGTCATCCGCAATTTCATCGCTTCCGGCTGGTTCGCAGATATCCGCGGCGTCACGCAGGATGCGATCGACGGCGGCCTGCTGAGCGCAGCCGAGCTCCCGCCTTATGATTTCGGCACGGAGAGCAACGGACTTTCCGCCCAGGCGCCAGTGGAAATCCACCTGACCAGCAGCCAGGAGCAGCAGCTTTGCGAGCTCGGCATCATCCCTGCCGCGACCACCTATCTCTCCTCTTCGGCGATTTTCAATTCCAATCAGTCGTTGCATGCGCCGCCGCATTATTCCAACGAACATGCACGGCAGAACGCGCGGCTTGCCGCCATGCTGCAATATGTGCTCTGCGCCTCGCGCTTCGCGCATTATCTCAAGGTCATCATGCGTGACGAAATCGGCCAGCTTTCGGATGCGATCTCGATCGAGCGCCGGCTGGCGGACTGGCTCACCGCCTATACGCTCGGCAACGACGATGCCGATATTGCGTTGCGCACGCGCTTTCCCCTGCGCTCCGCCGGCATCGGCGTCGCCGAGATTCCGGGCAAGCCCGGCAGCTTCTCCTGCACGGTCCGGCTGCAGCCGCATTTCCAGCTCGATGACGTTGCCACGAGCTTCCATCTCATCGCCGAGACCACGACCACCGGCCAGATCCTGAGCCGCCCGGTCGCCATACCCGAGAGGATGTCCGCATGACGCTTTCCGCCAGCATCGCCCAATCGCTCAGAGACAATGCCCTTGAGGAGGCGCTCGAGGAGGTCAAGGCGCATCTGAAGGCCAAGCCCTCGGATCAGGAAGCGCGGCATCTCTATATCGATCTTCTCGTGCTTGCCGGCGATTACCAGCGGGCGGACAATCAATGCAGCCTTGCCGCCACTCTCTCTCCCGACGCGACGATGGGCTTTGCCTTGCTGCGCAACGAGCTTCGGGCGATGGCGGCGCGCGACGCCTGGTTTGCGAGCGGCGGCGTGCCGGAATTTCCGCAGGGGCCGAGCGAACTCGACAAGCTCGCCGTTCGCCTCGGCATCGCCCATCGCGACGGCAATGCGGATGAGGCGCGAACCGCGCTCGATGCGCTTGAGCAGCTCAGGAACGAGCGGCCGCTGATCTGGAACGGCAGACCGGTCTCCGATTTCCGCGACCTAGACGACCGCACGCCGCACGCTCTCGAAGTGATCATGACCGGCGGCGGCTATCTGTGGATCGATTTCGCCAAGATCGCAGCGCTGTCGATCGAGCCGATTGCCCGGCCGCGCGATCTCGCCTTCCGCCGTGCCGAACTGTCGCTCATCGACGGCGCCGCCGCTTCGGTGCTTCTGCCGGCGGTCTATCACGGCACAGGCAAGGATCCGACGCTCAGGCTTGGCCGCGAGACCGATTGGATCGAGGAACCGACAGGCATCACCACCGGTCGCGGCCAGCGCTGCTACCTCGCCGGCGACGAACTGGTTTCCTTCCATGATACTCAAAGTCTGGAGATCGTGCCGGCAACGGCTGCCGGCAGGCAGGTCGCGCATGGTTGATCCCCTCGAACGCTACCGGCTGCGTGACCGTGTCCTGTCCCGCTCGATCCTCGACAGGCTGATGGACGAGGCGCCGGATCGCGCCGTCGACCCGCCGATGACCTTCGTCGACCAGGTGCGAGAGGTCAGAGAGGCCATCCGCCGCGATCTCGAGGCGCTGCTCAACACACGGCGCTCCCCGGCGACGCCGCCGGCCGTGCTTTCCGAGTTGAGGGACGCCCTGGTGAGCTATGGTGTCGACGGCATCGTCTCGGCCAATCTGATGACCGAGCAGGCCAAGCTCAAGCTTGCCGCAGTAATCGAGCGGCGGATCGCGCTGTTCGAGACACGGCTTGCCGATGTCAGGGTGACGATCCTGAAAAGCCGGACGATGACCGAACGGGCGCTGCGCATGCGCATCCAGGCGACCTTCCGCCTGCACGAAGGCATGCCGCCGATCAGCTTCGAATCGACCATCGATCCGTCGACCCAGCGCTTCCTCGTGGAGGCCGGCAATGGCTGAAGGTTTCCTGCACCGTTACAATGAGGAATTGCTGGCGCTGCGCCGTCGGGCCGCGCGTTTTGCCGATGCCTTCCCGAAGATCGCCGGCCGCCTGCGCATGACCGGCGACGTCGCCGACGACCCGCATGTGGAACGCCTGATCCAGAGCTTCGCCTATTCGGCCGCCCGCGTCCGCCAGAAGCTGGACGACGAATTTCCCGAGCTCACCGACGGCCTGCTCGAAACGCTCTATCCGCATTATCTCGCGCCGCTGCCGTCGATGAGCATCGTCAAGTTCCGGCCGAGCGATACGCTCGCCTCGGTCCAGACCGTGCCGCGCCATACGGAGGTGCTGGCCGAGCCGGTCAGAGGCGAAGCCTGCCGCTTCCGCACCACGCAGGACGTCGAGATGGCGCCGATCGAAATTGCCGGCGCCGGACTTTCCGGCCAGCCGATCAATGCGCCGCTTTCACCCTATGCCGGCGTTGCCGGCTGCCTCAGGCTGTCCCTCCGTAGCCTCGATGCCCGAAAGCCCCTCGGCGGCCTCGGCGTGAGCCGGCTGCGCCTGCACATTCCCTCCCCGTGGCAACAGGCGGTAGCAATCTACGAACTGCTTGCCAATCAGACGCTCGGCATCGCCCTTGCCAAACATGCCGACGATCGGTCGCCGGTCTTCCTGCCGGCTGGGAGCCTCAAACCGGTCGGCTTCGAGCCCGAAGAAGCCATGCTGCCCTATCCGGCGCCGAGTTTCACCGGCTACCGGCTGCTGACCGAATTCTTCGCCCTGCCCAGAAAGTTTCTCTTTCTCGACATCGAAGGGCTCGATGCCTGGACGGGCGAGACGCTGGAGCTCTTCATCTATCTCAAGGAGAGCGACGCCAAACTGGAGCGTGCAGTGTCCGTCCGCGACTTCGCGCTCAACGCAACGCCCGTCGTCAATCTCTTCCGCCAGGTCTGCGAGCCGATCGCCATCGACGGCACCCGCACGGAATACCGTCTCCTGCCCGATGCGCGGCGCCAGAAGACCCGCGAGATCTATTCGATCGATCGCGTTCTGCTCACCGGATCGCGCGGCCAGGAGGAATTCTGCCAGCCCTTCTTCGGACGGTCGCAACGGGCAGGCGCGAGCCCGACTCACTGGCAGGCCTATCGCCGTTTCGACGAAGACGACAGAACCAGCGATATGGATATTGCCTTCGTCGACAGGCAGCGCCGCTCTTCAGGTCCCGTCGATGCGGTCGCAAGCGTCGACACGCTCTGCCTCAACCGCGATTTGCCGGAACAGCTTCCCTTCGGCGGCGGCCATCCCTTCCTGCAGCTTGCCTCCGGCCACGAGGCGGTGGCGGGCGTCGAAGCGCTGATCCCGCCGACGCCATCGGTCCGCATGAACGATCAGGAGGGCCGGAACTGGCGGCTGATCTCGCATCTCGTCCTCAACCACCTGTCGCTCTTCGACAATGGCGGCGCGGCGCTGAAGGATATCCTGTCGCTTTATGCCTTCCGGGACAGTCCCGAGACCAAGCAGTTCGTCGACGCGCTGGTCCGGATCAAGGCAGCCAACTCGACCGCCCGTCTCGGCAGCGGCGGCATGGTGCCCGGCACCGAAATCACACTGGAATGCGATCCGGCCGTCATCGACCGGCCCTCGGCCTTCCTGTTCGGCAGCGTGCTCGACCGTTTCTTCAGTCTCTATACCTCGGTCAACAGCTTCACCCGGCTCACCATCGGCATGAAGGGCCAGTCGAGGCCGATTGCCCGGTGGCCGGCGCGCGCCGCCGACCGCCCGCTGCTTTGAGGAAGGATCGCTAGCGAATCATGGATCTCCCCGTCGCCCGCAAACCAGACGCCCTTGCCGATCTGCTCGAACGCGACCCCGGCCGCTTCGAGCCGGTGACGGCCTTTCGCGTCGCGCAGGCTTCGGTGGGCGAAGGACGCCTCGATGTCGCCGCCCATGTCGGCGTCTCGCCGGCGCCGCTTGCGGTCAGCGGCTACAAGCGCAAGGCCGGTCGCGCCACCGTCCGCAGTGCACTTGCCGGTCTCGTCGGCGCACTCGGCTCGATGCCGTCGGCCTATAACGAACTCGTCATGCGCGAGGAGCGCAACCGGTCGCGGGCGCTCGCCGGCTTCTTCGATCTCTTCGGCGCGCGGATGGCCGAACTCTTCACCGATGCCTGCGAGAAATACCGCATCGCCCGGCGGCTGCGCTGGGGCGGCGCCTGGGCAAGCAATGCTTTCGTCACCACGCTGCTGTCGCTCACCGGTTTCGGCACCAAGCGGCTCGTCGAAAAGAGCGGCGTCGACGAGGAGTTGATCCTGCGTTTTTCCGGTTTCTTCGCCGCGCGTAACCGCAATGCCGTCAATCTGCGCGCCATGCTGACCGAATTCAGCGGCCTGCCGGTGGAGATCGAATTGTTCCGCGGCCGCTGGCTGGCCATTCCGGCGGAAGAGCGCAGCCGCATGGGCCAACCGCAGGGCGTCCAGCTTGGCGTCAATGCGACGGCGGGTGCCGCGATCCACGATTTCAGCGGCGGCTTTCGCATCGTCATCGGTCCGCTCGGCTATGCCGACTACCTCCAGCTTGCGCCGGGCGGCCGCGCCGTCACCGAGCTCTTCGCCCTGACGCGGCTCTATGTCGGCGCCGCACTCGAATTCGACATACAGGCCATCCTGAAGAAGGAGGACGTTCCCTTCTGCCAGCTCGGACAAGCGGGCGATCCGCCGCGCCTGGGCTGGAACAGCTGGGCGAGGGTCGCGCCGGCGGCAAAGGACAGCGGCGATGCGGTGATCGTCGAACGCCTGTCGGTGCAGGCGCGGTGAGGAGACGAGAATGCGGCTCGAACTGAAAGAGATCACCAGCGACGCGACGGCGTCAGGCCAGTCGAAATGGTTCTTCGAACGCGGCCGGCGAACGCTCGGGCGGGCGCCCGATTGCGACTGGCGGCTGCCGGAGGATCGGCGCTCCATCTCCAAGCTCCATTGCATCATCGAACGTGACCGCGATGGCTTCCTGCTGCGCGACCAGAGCGCAAACGGCTCCTGGGTCGACGGCGTCGCCGTTCATGAAGGTCAAATCGCCAGGCTTTCCGACAGGTCGCGGCTGGAGATGGGCGGACTTGCCTTTTCCGTCCACATATCAGGCGACAAGGACCGCGAGATCGAGGATCCCGATGCCGGTTTGGTGCTGAGCGACGAACCGCTGACCATTTCTGCGATCCTGGCCGACATCGCTCCAGGCGGTCGCACCGCAAGCGGTATTCTCGGTGAGCGCGCGACCGATGACTGGGCCTTTCCCGAACAGGGCGGGAAGAAAGGCGCGGCTTCATCCCGCAATGTCGAGATCGGCTGGAGCGGCCCTCCGGAGATCCGTTCAGCCACCCAGCTTCTGCCGGAAGACTGGAATTCGGAGGAGACCGAATACGGCAGCCACCTGGAACATGGGTCCGCCACCCATGTCGCCGTGCCGATCGCTCAGCGCCGCGCCGCGCCGGTGATCGAGATCGTCAACGACAACGACCCGCAGCCCGAAGCCGAGGAATTTCCATCGTTGACGATCGGCCGGTTCGAAGCCTTCGCCGATCGGCTGGAGCCGCTGCTCGCCCGGTTCGAGGAGGCTGTCGAGAACAGCTATGCCGTTTTCGAAATGCATGTGCCGTCCTTCGACAGGCAGCCGGACTTCCTGGCCGGCGGCACGGAGGAGGCGCTGCTTGCCCGCATCGAGGCGCTGCTCGGGCGACAGCTCACGCTCAATTCCGCCCTCCAGGCTCTCGTTCGGACGGCGGGCCAGTTGGAGCCGCGCAGCCTGGAAGCGCGTGTCGAGACCGGCGCCTGGCGCCGGGACCGGAATTACTGGCGGGCTTACCGGGCGCAATTCGAAAAGGACGGCAAAAGCCGGTCGATTCAGGACCTCTTCCGCGATGCCATGACCGGCGCGATGAACGGCAGAGACGCAGGGCCTCGTCCGCAAGACAGGCAGGAAGGAAAAGACGCGCACCATGAGGAATGAGAACCGGGTGGCCTGGAGCGAAGGCATGTTCCTTCGCGTGCAGCATTTCCAGCAGGCGGACCGCTGGACCGAGCGGCTCGTGCGCACCGCCACGCACGGCCTGTCGCCCTATCCCTGGGGCATAGCGGAGATCGGCATCGACCGCGGCGCATTGGCGATCGGTCAATTCGCGCTGTCGAACCTGCGCGGCGTGTTGCCCGACGGAACGCCGTTCGAAGCCCCCATCGATACCGACCTGCCGCCGCCGCTTGATCTCGACGAGAATACCAAGAATACGATCGTCTATCTCGCACTTCCCGCCCGTCAGCCGGGCAAGGCCGATGTGGCGCTGAACGGCGGTGCCGCGCGCAACAGCGTCCGCCTCGTCGCCTCGCCCTACGAAGCGCCCGATGCCAATGTCGAGACCGACTTCATGGCGCCGATCGATGTCGGCCGCCTCAGCCTGCGCTATCTCCGGACCGGCGACGAGCTCGCCGGCTACGAGCTCATCGGGCTCGCCCGCATCATCGAGGTGCGCTCCGACCGGGCCGTGATCCTCGATCCCGACTATATCGTGCCGAGCCTCAACTGCACGGCCGCGGGACGGCTGAACGAGCTGATCACCGAGCTTCTCGGCATCGTGCGCCATCGCGCAGAGGCGATCGCCGAGCGGATCGGCGACCCCACCATCCGCGGGACGGCGGAGGTCGGCGACTACCTGCTGTTGCAGATCCTCAACCGCGCCGATCCGATGCTGAAGCATATTTCGGCGAATGCAACGCGCATCCATCCCATCACCTTCTACGAGAACTGCATCCAGCTTGCCGGCGAACTCGCCACCTTCACGACCGACCGCAAGCGCGCCAGCGACTTCCCGCCCTATCGCCACGACGACCTGAAGGCGACATTTGCCGCCGTCTTCGACGATCTGCGCGCCTCGCTGTCCTCCGTGCTGGAACAGGCGGCGGTGGCGATCGAACTGGCCGAACGCCGGCATGGCGTCAGGATCGGCACGATCAACGACCGTACGCTGCTCAGGGACGCCGGCTTCGTGTTGGCGGTGCGGGCCGAGATGCCGGCCGAGGACGTGCGCCGCAAGCTGCCGGCGCAGATCAAGGTCGGCCCGGTCGAGCGTATCGCCGACCTCGTCAACGTGGCGCTGCCGGGCATTCCCGTGCGGCCGCTGCCGGTGCTGCCGCGCCAGCTCCCCTATCGCTCCGGCACCATCTATTTCGAACTCGACACCAAGAACCCGCTCTGGAAACAACTCGACACTTCGGGCGCCATCGCCGTGCATCTCGCCGGCGATTTCCCCGGGCTCGAAATAGAACTGTGGGCCCTGAGAGAATGAAGACCGAACCCGCCTCCTGGCAGAACCTGCCGACCGTCGTCGAACTCACCGAGGACGGCACTCGGAAAAAGCAATCCGCCCGCAAGATGGCGGAAATGCTGGATGACGTTCTCGATTTTCCCGAAAGCGAGGGGGGAAAGGGGCCGGTGGGATCACTTGCGAAGAGTGCCGCGTCCATCGAAACACTCGTCCGGGATTTTCGCTTCGGCGCCGAGGACGTACCGACCATGGTGCGCTCGGCCGCACCGCTGCTCAACCTTGCCCATGCCCTGCGCTATACGGAAGAACAGCCCGAGATCGACGCGTTGCGCCAGCTGGCGATCGAAGCGGTCGGCCGCTACGAGCGTGATCTCGCCAGCGCGCGCATCAGCCCCGAACGGGCGCGCGCCGCCCATTATGTCGTCTGCGCGACGGTCGACGATGTCGTGCTCAGCAAGGCCTGGGGTGTTCGCGCCGGCTGGGCTCGCTCGGGTCTCGTTTCCACCTTCCACATGGACGTGACCGGCGGCGAACGGGTGTTCGACCTGCTCGACCATTTCCAGCAGAGCCCCGGCGCCAACAAGGACCTGCTGCTGCTGATCTACCTCTGCCTGTCGCTTGCCTTCGAGGGCCGCACCCGCGTCTCGGCGCGCGGCGGGCTGGAGCTCGGCCGCATCCGCGACAGTCTCTACAAGACGCTGCTTGGCCAGTACGGCGTGTTCGAACGGGAGCTTTCTCCCCATTGGAGGGGCGTTTCGGCCCGGCACCAGCCGTTGCGCACCGCGGCCGCGATCTGGACGCTGCTTTCCCTCCTGACCCTGATCCTGGCGTTCGGCTACCTGTTCTTCACCCTCTCGCTCAATCGCGCCTCCGACGGAACATTCGAGCGGCTCGCCAAGCTGCCACCGCGCGATATGCCGAGCGTGCTGGTCAAAGTTCCCGAGCCGTCGCGGCAACCGCCGCCCGTTGTCGTCGCCGAAACCCCGCCGCTAACCCCACCGCCGCAAGTGAAACCGCCGAGCCGGCTCGACAATCTGCTCGCCTTCCTCCAGCCGGAGGTCGAAAAAAAGCTGGTCACGCTCTCGGATTCGAATGGCAGGCTGCTGGTGCGCATCAGCAATTCCGGCCTGTTTGCCATCGGCAGCGCCGAGGTCAGCCCGAAATTCCACGATCTTCTCCAGCGGATCGGCGGCGCGCTCGCTGCAGAGAATTTCCGCGCCGTGGTGGTGGGTTATACCGACAATGTGCCGATCCGCACCGTCCAGTTCCCCTCCAACTGGCACCTTTCCGAAGCCCGCGCCAAGGCGGTCGGCGAAATCCTCACTTCGTTCACCGGACCGGGCGCGATCCTGACCGAGGGGCGTGCCGACACCGATCCGATCGCCGCCAACGATACGCCGGAGGGCCGGGAGATGAACCGCCGCACCGAGATCCTGGTCCTGACCGATCCGAGCGAGCGGCTGAACGATGCGGATTTGACGACCTCGCCTCGGGCCGACATGCCGGATGAACCGACGCTGCCTGCTGCAGGAGGTGGTTCGCGATGAACCCACTCAGTTATTTCTATACGCTGCGTTCCTATGTGGAGGCCTATGCCGGCCTCATCGGCCGCCGTTTCATCTCGATCATCTGGGTGGCGGCAATCTGCGTCGTCATCTGGTTCTACGGCTATCTCGCCGCCTATGGCGATTTCAAGCCGCTGGCGAGCACCAGCGCGCGGCTGACGCTGATCGGCATCATCATCGCCGCGTGGCTCGCTTATCTCGTCTTCACCGCCATCCGCGACCGCCGCCGCGACAAGAAGCTCGTCGAAGGGATAGAGCGGGACGCGGAAGCCGAAGCGGCGGCCAGCCAGCAGGCGGAGGTCGGCGAGATCCACAGTCGCCTCAAGGAAGCGCTGCAGCTCCTGCGCCGCATCACCAAGAAGCGCTTCGGCTATATCTACGAGCTGCCGTGGTATGTCATCTTCGGCGCCCCGGGTTCCGGCAAGACGACGGCGCTCAGCAATTCCGGCCTCAAATTCCCGCTCGGCGATGCGCTCGGCAGCAATTCCGTGCAGGGCATTGGCGGCACGCGCAACTGCAACTGGTGGTTCACCGATGAGGCGATCCTCATCGATACGGCCGGCCGCTACACGACGCAGGACGATCTGAACGGCACCGCCAAGGCCGGCTGGGAAGGCTTTCTCGGCCTGCTGCGCAAATACCGCCGTTCGCAGCCGATCAACGGCGCGCTGGTGACGCTGTCGATCGGCGATCTTCTGACGCGCGATCCCGAAGCCCAGCGCGAGGAGATCAGGGCGATCCGCCAGCGGCTGTCCGAGCTCGACGAACTCCTGCATGCGCGCGTGCCGGTCTATCTGCTTTTGACCAAGGCCGATCTCCTGACCGGCTTCGTCGAATTCTTCGACGGTTTCAACAAAAGCGACCGCGAACAGGTCTGGGGCACGACCTTCGGGCTCGACGAAAGCTACAAGGCGGCGAACCTGCCGGAACGCTTCAACGAGGAATTCACCCTGCTGCAGCAGCGCGTCGACGCCATGCTGATCGAACGCCTGCAGCAGGAGCCCAATCCGGAGCTGCGCGGCCGCATCTTCCGCTTCCCGGCCGAACTCGTCTCTTTGAAAGAGCGCCTGCAGGATGTCGTGACCGAACTGTGCTCGGGTTCGAAACTGGTGGAAGCGCCGCTCTTGCGCGGCATCTATTTCGCCTCCAGCACCCAGAGGGAGGAGACCGTCGCCGTTCCCCGCACGCGGCGCAGCTATTTCCTCTCGCGGCTCTTCAAGGAGGTGATCTTCGGCGAGGCCTCGCTGGTTGCCCGCGACAAGCGGCTTTCCGGCCGGCAGCTCCTCTTCCGTCGGGCAGCCTATGTATCGGCGGTCCTGCTGCTTGCCGTCGTTCTCACAAGCTGGACGGCGACCTATATCCAGAACACCACGGCGCTTGCCGGCGCGGAAAGACGCATCGACGCCTATGAACAGCTGGTGCGCGGCGTGCCGGTGCGCGACGTCTCGGATGCTGATTTCCTGCGCATCCTGCCGGCGCTCGACAATCTGGCCGCCGTCACCACCGACTTCGGCAAGACCCGCGTCTGGCCGGTGAGCCTCGGCCTCGATCAGGAAGGAAAGGTCGAAAGCCGCCAGCGCGAGGCTTATCAGCGGGCGCTGAACACGCTGCTGTTGCCGCGCATGCTGGTGCAGCTGCAGAAGGAGATGACCGAGACCACCGACGTCACCCGCACCTTCGACGCGCTGAAACTCTACGGCATGCTCGGCGGACTCGGCCCTGTGAATGCGGACTTTGCCTCGCTTGAGGCGGAGGACATGTTCACCAGGCTCTACCCCGACGAAGGCCGGGCCGCAGCCCGCAACGCGCTGATCGCCCATGCCGAAGCCATGACGCGCGGCGCGCTGCCGCCGATCGAGCTCGACAAGGCGCTGATCGCCAAGGCGCGCGCGATCATCCGCTCTGAGAATATCGCCAGCCGTGCCTATGACATCCTGGCGGAATACCGCGAGTCCCGGGCTCTTCCGGCTTGGAGTCCGGCCGGCGCGCTCGGACCGCTCGGCGAACAGGCTTTCGAGAGAACCTCCAAGGCGCCGCTCAGCGACGGCATTCCCGGCCTTTTCTCCGCGACCGGCTACCGAACGGTCGTTCTCACGGGGATCACCGACGCGGCGCGCGAAGCGCTCGACGAGCAATGGGTCCGCGGCGATCCCAATCCTGCCGGCGTCACGGTCGATACGGTCGCTCAGGCGACGCTTCAGCTTTACTTCGACACGTTCGAGCAGCGCTGGTCGACGCTTCTCGCCGATATCAGGGTGAAGCCTTCCCAGACGATCGGCGATGCGGCGGAAACCACCCGCATTCTGGCCGGCAAGCCCGGCCCGGTCGAGACGATTGCGAAATCGATCACTGCTGCCACCGATCTGCGCGGGCCTGGCGCCGAAATCGCCTCGGCCGCCGGCGACAGCCTGGCGACCTCGACCGCGGCGCTTGCCAGTGCGGCGAATGCGCCCGATCCCTTCGGCCGCCTGCGCGACGCGCTGAAGGCGCCGGCCGGCCAGTCTCCGCTTCCCGACCAGTCGAAGGATGCGCCGCGGTCGGAGATCGGGCAGCTCGAGCCGATCCTGCAGCGGGTCCAGGAGCAGCTTTCGCGGGCGACGACCTCGACCGCCGAAGTGGCGAAAGTGTTCGACGTCGACAGCCAGCTGACCGACGCCAATCAGGACCTGCTTCAGCAGGCCCGCAAGCTGCCCGGGCCGGTCGATAGCTGGATGGCGGGGCTGGCTGCGGATGTCGGATCGCTGGCGGTCAAATCCGCCCGTTCTCGCATCAGCGGCGCCTGGGCCGCGGAAGGCGCGGGTTTCTGCTCGACTGTCGTCGCCGGCCGTTATCCCTTCGACCGGAAATCCCCTCGTGACGTGGCGATGAGCGACTTCGTCAGGCTGTTCGGCCCCGAGGGCCTGTTCAAGACCTTCTTCAAGGAAAAGCTCGAAGCCTTCGTCGACACCAGTGCTTCGCCATGGGGTTGGAAAGGCACGTTCGGCGCGGCAAGCATCCCGAGCGCCGCAATCGCCCAGTTCGAGAATGCCGACAAGATCAACCATGCCTTCTTCCCGGCCGGCAGCAAGAACCCGTCGATCACGATCAACGTCAAACCGGTCTCGCTGACCGATGCCGCCAGCGCCGTGATGCTGGAGATCGAAGGCGAACGGGTGGTCTATTTCCACGGTCCGATCCAGTCGAAATCGATCACCTGGCCATCGACGGAAGCCAGCAACGCCTCGCGCATCGCCTTCCAGCCGGGCGGCTGGCAGCAGGCCTTGACGGAAAATGGCGACTGGTCGCCCTTCCGCCTTTTCGATGATGCCAACGTCACGGTGCAGGGCGACGATCTCTTCCGGGCAAAATTCCAGCAGGACGGCCAGGCGGCGGAGTTCGACGTGCAATTCGGTTCGGTGCTCAATCCATTCCGGCTGGAGGCGCTCGGCGCCTTCTCATGCCCGGTGCAATTCTGATCGGCCTGATATGAACGAGCGCGCCACCCTCGAGCGAAACCCGACCGAGGCCGACAGGATCGGCTTCTTCGGCAAACTGCCGAGCCATGGCGATTTCGTTTCGATGGGCTTGGGCCGCAACCTGCAATCCGCGCTCGACGCGTGGCTGCAGGCCGGGCTGCAAGCGGCACAGCAGGAACTCGGAGGGGATTGGGAACGCCGCTTCCGTTTCATGCCGGCATGGCGTTTCATCGTCGAACGCGGCCTCTGGGGACCGGCCACCGTCGCCGGCGTTCTGCTGCCGAGCCTCGATCGCGTCGGGCGCAGTTTTCCGCTTGTTATCGCTGCCCAGCTTCACGGCTTTGCCGAGCATCCGCGCCAGCTCTATCTCGACGACGCGTGGTTCACGGCGGCCGAGGCGATCGCCGAAAGCTCTGCCAAGCGGGATTTCGACATCAACCATTTCACCGCAAGCCTGAAGCGGCTGCGGAGCTTGCGGCCGGCCGATCTCGCCGAAAACGAGACGCTGCAGGACAGAGCGTCCAGCCGCGGCACGATCTGGTGGCGGATCGACCCCGAGGAGCGGCGGGCGAAGGGATTCGGCGTCAGCGGCGCCCCTGAACCCGAGCACTTTCCGAAACTGCTGCACGACAACTCCCCCACCGCTTCGGCGGCCCCGCGACCCGAAACGGCCGCGACAACAACGCGCGCAGTTGTCGTCGAACAGCATCAGCCTCTCGTGCTGCGTCACAGCCACGCCACACATGCCGGCACGCGGCTCACCGTCAATGCCGACGCACTGCTCGTTTCGGAGACGCATTCGCTCTTTGCCGTCGCCGATGGCGTGGGTGATGGCAACGCCGCGGCCGAAGTCGGCAAGATCGCCGTTCATGTGCTGGCCGAAACGGCGAAGCAGCAGACGATCGAGGCTCTCGTGCAGGAGGTCAAGGGCAAGCTCGGCCGTGCCCACGGCCTGCTTCAATCGGCCTATCATTCCTCCGATCGCGAACCGTCGGCCGCCAGCATCGTCGTGCTGGCCACGCTTCGGGAGAGCTGCGCCCTGCTCTGGGTCGGGGATGCCCGCTGCTACCTCCTGCGAGAAGGCATGATGCGCTGCCTCACCCGCGACCATGTGGAGATCGGCCTGCGGCGCACGCTCTCGCGCGCCATCGGCCTACGCGGGCATCTCATTCCGGAAGTCCTCTGCGGCGGATTGCAGGCCGGCGATCGGCTCCTGCTCTGCAGCGCGCCGCTGCCGAATGCGATCCCTGAACGCAGCATCGCTGAAATCCTGCTTTCCGCAAAAATCGAAAAGGCGGCCGACATCCTCGTCCAGGAAGGGCTGATCGCCAATTGCCGTGACAATCTCAGCGCCATCGTGATCGACGTGAAGACCGATGAGCCGTGAACCTCCGGAAGCGGATTTCGAGGAGATCGCGCGACGTTTCTCCCATCTCTGGCAGGCATTGAATGCTAGCGCGGACAATCCGTATCCGCCCGGGACCCGGCAGATCCTGGTCGACCGGGTGCGGGATGCGCTCGATCGAGGCGAGGCCCGTCTCAGCGATACCGATCCCGGGATCATCGCCAACAGCTTCGTGCTCGAGGCGCTGGTCCATGACGGCGCGTTCACCCAAATCTATCGTGCCCGCCATCGTGATCTCGGAACGCTTCATGCCATTAAGATGCCGCGGCCCGAGCATGCCGACGATCCCGTGCTGAGGAAGCTCATGCTGCGCGAAGCCGAGATGGGCATAACGCTCCGTCACCCTCATATCGCTGGAACACAAGCGGTTCTGCGCCTTGCCGACGGACGCCCAGCTCTGGTCCTGGAATGGCTCGGGAGACGGCTTGCGGATCGCTTGCAGGAACAACCGTTCTCTCCGGATGAGGTCATCTCGGTCATAATATCGGTGCTGTCCGGGCTGGAGGCCATCCATGCCGCCGGCTCCGTGCATTGCGACCTGTCGCCGCTCAATCTTCTCTTTGCCGATGGCGACCTCTCCCGTTTGAAGATCGCCGATTTCGGCATCGCGATCGAGATCGGGTGCCGGCACGGGCAACTCGATCTCGCCTTTGCCGGCCAACCGGATTTCGTGTCTCCGGAACAAATGGCCGGTGGATCGCTGGACGGCCGATCCGACCTCTATGCCGCAGGACTTCTGCTG
This sequence comes from Rhizobium sp. BT04, assembly GCF_030053135.1. Lineage (NCBI taxonomy): Bacteria > Pseudomonadati > Pseudomonadota > Alphaproteobacteria > Hyphomicrobiales > Rhizobiaceae > Rhizobium > Rhizobium sp. BT04. The sequence goes on from NZ_CP125651.1 coordinate 353,252, forward strand.
TCCCTGCTCCTGCATCATTGCGACGAGGAAGGCGAAGAGCTTCAGGCTTTAGAGGCGTTGGCGATCTGCCTGTCGCAGCGCAATCCTGAAGACAGGCCCCAAAATGCGAAGGCCGCCTTGCATCTGCTCGGCGGCCCCGCGAAACGTCCAGTCGGCGCTTAATTACCGCTCGAGCCGGGGATGGGTGCAGCGGCCGTCGGCACGCTTTTCTGGTAGACGTTGAAGAGCTTGGCGAAGTCCACCAGGCTGGCATTGCTGGCGTAGATAATATCGCCGTCCATCATCTGGAAGCGCTGCATCAGCGCCAGATTGGACACGTCCTTCATATTGACTCGGTAAATCACCGGCTTGCTGCTCACCAAGACCGGCGCGGCAGTCTTGGCATTCACAGCCGCCACCTGCGTATAGACCGGCTGGTTGCGAAGCACATAGAAATTGCTCGCATCGGCCCGGTCGTCGAGCAGGCCGCCCGCCCGGCCGAGCGCCTGGGCCAGCGTCAGCCTACCCGGCTCGAATTCGAACTCGCCGACGCTCTTGAAGGCGCCGAAGGCGGTGAAGGTCGGTGAATCCTTGTCGACATAGATCTGGTCGTCCGGCAGCAGATAGACATTCTGCTTGCTGTCGTCGATGACGCGCTGCAGCGGCACGGTGGCGCGCTGCTTGCCGCGCATCAGCGTCACGGTCGCCGAGCCCGGCGCAGACGATGCGCCGCCGGCCAGTGCGACCGCATCCAGCACGCGCTCCTTGCGGGCGGTCAGCGGGAAGCGGCCGGCGGACCGCACGTCGCCATTGACGGTGAAGCCGCTGGAAGGCCTGTCGACCACGGTGACGACAGCCTGCGGATTGACGGCCGACCCCTTCAGGCCGGTGACGATGCGCGTTTGCAGAGCCTCGGTCGAGGAATCCACCACCCGCTGCTTGCCGATGAAGGGAAGCGTCACATTGCCGGTGGAATCGACGGTGAAGCGGCCGAGATTGAGGGTCTTGCTCTGGGTCGACGAGAAAAGCCCATCCTCGCCGGGATCGAGAATCGTCACGTCGATGACGTCGCCACGCCGCAGCCTGGTATCGGCAAATCCGCTCGAGCGCATGCTGCTGAGCCCTGTATCAGTGGCCGCATAGGCGAGCGGGGCTGAAGAAACCGGACCCATCGGCGCTTCCGACAACCGGACAACAGGAATTCGCTCGTTCGTTTGCGGTGAGGTGGCATTATAGAAACCACCGGCAGTTGGGCCATCGGATGGCCGGGCACATGCGCTAAGAACTGCGACAAGGACCAACGGCGCCAGCTTTCGCATCAGGTATCCTTTTGGCAATGTTGAGAGAATCGAAAATTATCAGCGGTAGGTGGCCGAGCAATACCAGTTGTACGCGAAAAATCAATTATGACAGCTCAGAGGCAGCCCGCTGTGACTAATTGGCAACCATCTGGCTTTGAGCTGGAACCAAATCCTTCGTCAACCTATTCGGTCGAAACGGTTTTGAACCTATTCAGGCAAGCAAATGACCTTGCACATCAAACGAATCTACGAGCCTAGCGTAGACAAAGACGGCACGCGCATTCTGGTCGACAGGCTCTGGCCGCGCGGGCTGAACAAGCAGGATGCGGCCGTCGACACATCTGGCTGAAGAATATCGCGCCGGGCCCGGTGCTGCGCCGATGGTTCGGCCACGATCCGGCCAAGTGGACCGAGTTTCAGCGCCGTTACCGACAGGAACTCGTGCTTCAGCGCTTCCTCGGCAGAGACTGAAGCCTCGGCGGCCAATGCCGATGATACGCCGCTTGCACGGCGTAAAATTTTCCGGGAACCTTTTCGACCGGTCTGCATCCAATGCTCGCTTCCAGAGGCGCACCACCGTTGCTGGGAGACGTTCCGTCATATGACATTAGGGAGACAGATCATGTTGAAACCAATTCTCGGCACAGCCCTCCTGGCGGCCTCGCTCGGCACGGCTTCGATGGCCGCCGATGCCAAGCCGACCGACCCGCAGATCGCCCATATCGCCTATACGGCGGGGCACATCGATGTCACCGCCGCAGAGCAGGCGTTGAAAAAGAGCAAGAATGCCGAAGTCATCGCATTCGCCAAGACCATGGAACGCGACCACAAGGCCGTCAACGAACAGGCGCTCGCCCTCGTGAAGAAGCTGAAGGTGACGCCTGAGGACAATGCGATCAGCCAGTCCTTATCGACACAGGCAAGCAACGAACTGACGACACTCGGTGCTCTCGACGGCGCGGCCTTCGACAAGGCCTATGTCGAAAACGAGGTCGCCTATCACAAGTCGGTCAACTCAGCGCTTGCCGAGGTGCTGATCCCCTCGGCTCAGAACAAGGAACTGAAGTCGCTGCTGGAAACGGGGCTGACCCTGTTCAAGCAGCATCAGATGCATGCCGAGCATCTTGCCTCGATAATCAAGTAGTCTGCGATGGGTCTGCTCAAGATATCGCTGCGGCTTCCGTCGCTGTTGGCGCTGCTTTGGGCAGGCGCCGGCATTGCATCGGCGGGGGAATATCAGCTCACCATCGCGGGCATGAAATTCGCCGCGCCGCCGGCCGAGCTGCATGTCGGCGATGTGATCGTCTGGCGAAATGATGATATATTCCGGCATACGGCAACGGCTCGCGACAAAAGCTTCGATATCGACCTGCCGCCGAAATCGGAAGGCCGCATGACGATCAGCCGGGCAGGAGCGGTCGATTTTTATTGCCGCTTTCATCCCACCATGACGGGTAAACTGGACGTCCGGCCGTAGGGCCGGGCTCCACCAAAAGACGAGGCAGGCAGGCGGAGATTTTCATGACAGCCATTCCGGTTCCGGTCGCACGACACCGGCCACCTTTATCGACGCTCGCCGACGCCGAGCGTGTGCCCCTCGCAAGAAAGGGCGACGAGCCCGCCATCCGTGCCATCGTCCAACGTCACAATCAGCGCCTGTTCCGCACGGCACGCGCCGTGATCCGCAACGATTGGGAAGCGGAGGATGTCGTGCAGGCCGCTTATGTCAAAGCCTTCACCAATCTGGCGACCTTCCGCGGCGAGGCCGAGCTTTCGACATGGCTAACCCGGATAACGCTCAACGAGGCGCTGAGCCGCGTGCGCAGTCGCAAGAACACCACCGGGCTTGAGGAAATCGACATGCAGACGACATCGCGGGGCGGCGAAATACTTCACTTTCCGTCCTCGCTTTCGGCAGCCGACCCGGAAACCGAGCTGTCGCGGAGCCAGGCGCGCCATCTCCTCGAACATGCGGTCGACGAACTCCCGGACGAGTTTCGCGCCGTCTTCGTGCTGCGCGATGTCGAGGGCATGAGCACCGACGAGGCCGCATCCTATCTCGGCATCAAACCCGAGACAGCCAAGACCCGACTGCACCGGGCGCGCAGAATGCTGCGCCAGTCGATCGAAAAACAGCTTTCCGGCGCATTCTCGGCGCTGTTTCCGTTCGACGGTGCCCGTTGCGCCTTCATGGCCGATCGCGTCGTCGCAGCCCTTCGCCACGAGACGCCCTGATGTCTTGCAATTCACACGCCGAACTCGCTCGACGCCTCAACGGGAGGGGCGACGGTTACCCTGCGATTCCTGGCGGCGCGAAACTGGTTTTCAGCGCACCGTTCAATCTGTCGAGCTCGTCCAGGACCTTTTGGATCCGCGCGCGCGCCTGGAGCATTTGATCCACCTGCGAATCGCCGGACGGTGTGCCTGCGGCCTCGTGATCGTGATCGTGAAGAGGGGTGTCGGAGACCAGCGTTGGAAACGGGATAATTTCAGCCATTTGCATTCTTATTTCGTTGTGGAGAACAGGAAACTCTCATGTCTCCAGGTCCGATGGCTCAATGGGCTGCGGTGGTTTCATCGCCGATCAACCAGAACAACTTCGCTTTTCATTTCAATGTGTTGCGTCTTATTCGTATAACACTAAACGCCGCATTAGCCTTAACAAATCCCTATTTTCACCCGAGCGGCAGCTCAGTTTGCACCTTTGCCGCGCCAAATGGATAGAGATGCGAAATTCGGACAGCTATCAATTCCGAGCAAAGACGGGTTCATTCGGCAAGCGCCATTCGTTGCGAGCGGCTTATCTCGATCTTCCCGGCACCGACGGGATTTTCGCCGATCCGGGAAAGGGTTTGGGATGGCAGTTCGCCGAAGCGCTTTCGATATTGACCCGAGAAACGGCCGACATGGGTGAAGCCCCATTTCTGCGCAATGGTTCTCACCGATTGATCGGGATGGGCGGATGAAAGCTCCTGGCGAACGACATCGAGACGGAGATGCTCCAGATAGGCCATGGGCGTCGTCATGCGAAATTTTCGAAAGCCATCCTGCAGGGTACGGGGACTGACGCCGCACGCGTCGGCGATTTCCTTGAGGGTCATCACCTGGGAAATATTGCCGTGCATGTAGTGGATCGCGCGCTTGACGTGCCATGGAACCGGAGATTTCCTGTCACGGGAGAACTCCTGCGAATAGTTATGCGGTATGGCATCGATGAGAAGCTCGAGCATAGCTCCGAGGAGATGGCCAAGCGCCCTCGGCGATTTACGGAGGGTTTCACCCATCAGGCCGTGATGCATGGTCATTGCGAGCAACGCCACGTCCATTCCGGATCCTTGCGACAGATCGATCTCGTTTGCGAAGCGAAGGCGTCCCCGCAATGAAGCATTCAACCGGGCTTCGATCCGCCGGGCGAATTCGAGGTGGGGCACTCTAAGGCAAAGATGCGTTCTGGGGCCGGCAATACGCAGTTGACCGTTCGACTGACCGTCGAAGAGGATACCCTGGTTTTGGATGGACGGCAGCTTGCGGTCGGCGACCGTGACCGTTGCGCTTTCCGCCAGCGGAATGAGAACCGTGATCGTCTCGGCCGATGCGGGAAAATGGATCGAGAAATCGCCGTCATAGACGCTTGCGATGATCGAGATCCCGCGCGCGCGAACCATGTTGATCTGATACTGCGCCTTCCGACTGCCTTCCGGTCTTACGTCTATTCTGCTGTGCAAGCGGGAAAGCGAAGTTGAAAGCTCCTGCAGATCCGTCCCGGCGAAGGACAGGTGATCGAAGGCGTTCCAACTTGCTTGCGGCATTCCAGGCTTATCCTCACCAATCCTATGTATCGGGTTTGAAGCCCTTATCCGCGCGGCGCGATCGGTGCCCTCTTGCCGCGGCCCCAGAGAATGAACGCCGAAAGGGCGAGCAGGATGACGTTGAGCGGCAGCGCAGGCGTTTCGCCGCGGGAGACATGAAAGATCATGGCGGCGATCTGCAGCAGCACGCAGCCGAGCGCAGCGAGCACGCTCAGGCGCGGCTGGATCCGGGTCAGGGCCGGCAAGAGGACGCCCACCCCGCCCGCAAAATCGATGACGCCCATCAGGCGCAGAAACCATACGGGAACCTCGCCCGGCCAGACCCACATCGCCGCCAGTTGATCGACCGGCATGAAGAATTTCATGCAGCCGAACAGGGTAAAGGACGCGAAGATGAGCGCCTGCGCGACCCATAATGCGATCTGGAGCCCTTTTCCCGCGGGCGCGGCAGGCGAGGCGGTCGCGGCGCTGGACATTCGAACCTCATGAACACAATGGCGAGCCGAAAAGATACGGCTGGAAGCTCATCGTGAAAACCGTTATATTTTCGAAAAAATTTATCGATTGGATCGATGAGATATGCAGCCCCAGCCGACCTTGGATCAGCTCCAGGTCTTCCTCACCGTGGTCGAGAAAGGCAGCTTTTCAGCCGCCTCCCGTGCCCTCAACCGAACCCAGTCGGTCGTCAGCTATACGATCGCCAATCTCGAGGCGCAGCTCAGGGTGGCGCTTTTCAGCCGCTCAGGCACCAAGCGGCCGCAGCTGACCGAGGCCGGCAGATCCGTTCTCGAGGACGCCCGCCGGCTGCTCGGCGATCTCGATCTGATGCGGGCGCGCGTGCAAGCTCTGAGCGACGGCCTGGAGGCGGAGCTTAATGTCGCGCTGAGTTCCGTCGTGCCGTCGGAGATCGTCGTCGACGTGCTGCGCGCCTTCCGCAGCCACTATCCCACGGTGTCGCTGAATGTAACGGCCGGCACACCCGGGATGGTCATGGATGCGGTCATCAACAGGAGGGCAGTCGTCGGCTTCGGCGGCACTATGTCGGTCAAAAGCGATCAGATCGTTTTCGAAAAGATCGGCCAGCAGGCGATGGTTCCCGTCGCGGCACCGGATCATCCGCTTTCGATGCTGCGGCGGCCGATGACGCTTGCCGACGTACGGGACGAAACCCAGCTCGTGGTCTTCGACGCCCCGGGGTTGGCGAAGGGCCGGGACTTCAATGTATTCTCCCTCAAGACCTGGCGGGTCAGCGACAATGCGACGAAACATCTGTTCATCCGCGGCGGACTGGGCTGGGGCGGACTGCCGGCATCTGTAGCCAAGGACGATGTCGCCGACGGCCGTCTCATCCGCCTCGACTTTCCTGCCTTCGATCAGCGCGAATTCCCGGTTCACGCGGTCCGCAATATTGCAAACCCGCCGGGGCCTGCGACGAGATGGCTGATCGCAGCGTTCCAGGCGAGGCTTTCCGGCGAGGACGAAAGCCGAGAGCTGGAGAACAAGGTTTCGAAACCGGCCTTACAGAAACGGGCAGTTGACGGCGCCTCCGGATAAACCATGGGCGGTGCCGGGCCAACGGGAGTTGCTGCGCACGGTTCCGTGCTGACGATGAAATTGCATCCTCTGCCGTTACAAGCAAAGCAGTTACGGCAAAACCGCAGCAAATCGCTGCATATCTGCACATCTCTTCCCCCAAAATGCTAGAATTTTCCCGGCTGGCTTCGTAGCCCGTTGCAATTACCCCCGCCTCTGGCTGGATTGCTGCGTTTTCGCGGTCAGTCCAGGCGCATTTGGAGTGACCGCATGATTGAGACCCGCGACGTGAACGAACGAATGAACACCGCCCTTGATATGGACAGCCTCCTCATCGACTGGATCGACGTTGAAGGCCGCATCTCCCGCATCAGCGATCGGGAAGCCAGGGAATTGGCCATCGATCCGCGGACGGTGATCGGCATGCCGCTCGAAAGCGTCTATAGTGGCGTGTCCGCCTCACTGATCCGTGCCGTCGCTCGCGGCGAACGGACTGCCGATCGAAGCTTCCCGGTATGGATGAACTCCGGTCCCTATGGTGAGATGGCCATGGTGGCGAGTGCGTTCGCAGACGGGCCGAATGGCCTTGCAATCCTCAAGCAGCCGCTGACGCCGCCGACCCTTGGCATCGGCGCGGAACTGGTCGAGCGGGTGGAAATCCTGTCGCAAATGATCGGCGCTGCCACCGATGCTTGCTGGTGCATCGAGTTTCTCGAGCCGGTCGATACGTCGCTCGCCGAAGAGGAAATCGTCGAGCAGATCTTCCGCAACCGAAGCCGGTGGCGCGCCTGCAACGAGGCCATGTCGCGCCTCTACCGGGTACCCGATGACCAGGACTTCAACACGCAGCCGGTTTCCCGTTATTTCCCGGCGACCGAAATCAATCGGCGAATGGTGCGCGATCTCGTCCGCTCCAACTATCGCCTCGACCGTGCACAGGCCGTGGACAGGCGCCACGACAACAGCGAGATGCTCGTCGAGAACGACTTCCGCGCCGCCGTCAAGGACGGGCTCCTGATCCGGCTCTGGGGCACGACGCGCGACATCGGAATACACAGAAAGCGCGAGCAGCAGCTTTACGATCGCGCAGAGACGATGCTCGACATCCTGAGCGCCACGCCCGATCCGATCCTCGTCATATCGGACGACGGGTTGCTGCAGGCGGCAAATCCCGCCGCCGAAACCGCCTGGGGCCGCCCGGTCGACCAGATGCTGGGGCGACCGCTCCAGCATTTTGTCGAGACCCGCAACGTCCTGGAAAAACTGCTGCAGGCAGCGCTCGAAGAGGAGGAGGCCGGGGACAGCGAATGCGACCTCGTCATCATCTCGGCGAGCGACAGCAGGGACAGCTGGCGCTTCAGGGCGGCGCGCATCGAGGGAGAGATGCGCCGCTACGTGCTGACGGCGCGGAAAAAACCGAGAAGAAAGTCGCGCCTCACTGCACAGGAGGCGCTGTCATGAAGTTCTATGCCAACGACATCAACATATCGGCACCGCGCGGGCTGCGTCCGGGCTTTATCGACGATCCGCAGTTTCGCAGCCTTCTTGAAGCCCTGCCCGACGGCGTTGCCTTCCTGGAAACCGACGGCACGATCAAGATCGTCAACGGCAAGCTGGAGCTCATCCTCAACCTCGCGCGCGCCGACCTCGTCGGAACGGAGCTCGCCAAACATGCGAAAACCGCCGGCCCCGTCATTCAAAAATTGGCGGCCGCCCTTCATCAACTCAAACGGACCGAGGTCTCGGGCCCGCTCAATTCTCAGCGGAACGTGTTCGCGTCGCTGAGCATCTTGCGCAACCAGGAGGGAGGCGCCTACGGAGCGCTGATCACCATGCGCGACTCGGGCCGGCAGCACAGGGCGAGCGAAGGCCTGGAGCGGTTCCGTTTCGAGACGGAGGCCGGTGAACCTGGCCGGACGGCTTACCACATGACGCCGCAGCTCGAGAACCTAGCGCGCAAAGCCGGGGTGGCGTTGGAACGCGGCAGCGCAATCCTGCTGACCGGCGAAACCGGAACGGGCAAAACTGAGTTCGCTAACCGCATCGGAAGCGCGGGCGAAGCCGGCGCCCTGCCCTTCGTGCACGTCAACTGCGGCATGCTGTCCGACGAACAGTTCGATGCGGAGATGTTTGGCATCGAGCCCGGGGCGCCGCTCGACAAATCCACCCGCGGCAAGCTCGGTTTCATCGAAGCCGCCGACGGTGGCATTCTGTTTCTCGACCAGATCACCGATCTGTCCGTCACTTCCCAGATGAAGCTCGTGTCCTTTCTCGAGACCCAGACGTTCAGCCGGTTGGGATCGATGCAGCGGCGGCGCGCCCGCCTGCGCCTCATCTCCTCCACAAACCTCGACCTGCAGAACAGCATCGCCAGCGGATCCTTCCGACAGGACCTCTTCTATCGTATCGCCGTCGTCACGATCCCTCTGCCGCCATTGCGGCAGCAGCCCGATCTCGTGAAAACAGTCGCCGACCAGATGCTTCACCGCATCAATCTCGGGCGAAAGCCTCAATTGCGCCTGTCGCGGGAGTTTGCCGATCTCCTTTTGAAGCATGCCTATCCGGGAAACCTGCGGGAACTGTCGAATATCCTCGAGCATGCCGCGGCCTCAGCCGAGGAGATTGCGCTTGCCGAGCATTTCATGGCGCCGATACCCGCCTCCGCGCGCGCCGAGCCCGAGCGTTCGGAAGGGCCTGAGGCCACCGCACCCGCGCGCGCCGGTTTGAAAGATCTGGTTCAGGAGTTCGAGACCTGGATCCTGGAAAAATCCATCGCAGAGAATGGAAGCAAAAGAGGCGCCGCCAAGGCGCTCGGAATCGACATCGCCACGCTCGTCCGCAAGACGAAACGCAAACAATGAAACGCGATACAGGGGAACCACAACATGAATCTCATCAGAAAATTCGCGATCGGCGCATTGGCGGCGATCTCGGCATTGCCGAACATCGCCTCGGCGAGTGCTGCTGAACTCAACCTGCTGACCTGGGAAGGCTATGCCGCGGATGGCTTCGTTTCGAAATTCGAGGCGGCATCCGGCTGCAAGGTTACGGCCTCCTATGTCGGCTCCAACGACGACTTTGCTGCCAAGCTCGCCGCCGGCGGTGGTGTCTACGACATCATCACGCCATCGCTCGATACCGTTCCGATGTTGCATCAGGCGGGTTTCGTCGACCCGATCGACACCGCCAAGGTCGATGGCTACGACGGCATCTATCCGGAATTTTCCAAGTCACGCGCAGTCGTGGCCGACGGCGAGACCTGGGCGGTGCCGCTGATCTGGGGCTCGGTCTCGCTCATCTACCGACCGGACAAACTGCCCTCCACACCTGACTCCATCGGCGTCCTATTCGATCCCGCCAACAAAGGAAAGATCTCGCTGTGGGACGACAAATCGGCGATTTACTGGACGGCGCGTTATCTCGGCTATGACAACGTCTTCGATCTCTCGGACGAGCAGTTGGAGGCGGTGAAGGCAAAGCTGATCGAGCAGAAGCCGCTCATCCGGAAATACTGGGCGTCCGCCGGGGAACTGACCGAGCTGATGGCGAACGAGGAAGTCTATGTCTCCAATGCCTGGACCGGCCTGTCGAGCAAGGACGTCAATGCTTTGAACAAAGGCTTCAAGGTCGTCGAATTCACGCCGAAGGAAAAGGCCGAAGGCTGGATGGATTCGATGATGATCGCCAAGGGTTCACCCAACACCGAATGCGCCTACAAATTCATCTCGTTCATGCAATCGGCCGAGGGACAATGCGGCATTGCCGGATCGACCGGCTACTTCCCGGTCAACCCGAAGGCCGTGGAAAGCTGCATGAATGCGGACATGAAGAAGGAACGTCAGGTCAACAACGTCGAGTTCGTCAAGAGCCTGGTGATGTGGGAGCAGCCCAAGCGTCTGGACAAGTATCTCGAGGTCTGGAACGCGGTAAAGGCGGCGCCCTGAACCACCTGTAGTCCGGAGGATGCTGCACGCATCCTCCCCTTCCTCTTTGATCTTACTTTTGGAGAACGCATGAGCTCGCGTGCTATCGTGACGCTGAACGGCGTGACAAAATCCTATGGCCATTTCACGGCCCTGCATGAGACCAACCTCGACGTGAGCGAAGGCGAATTCGTCACGCTGCTCGGACCGTCCGGATGCGGAAAAACCACCACGCTGAGACTGATCGGCGGCTTTGAATATGCGACGTCGGGCGCCGTGTCGATTGCCGGGCAGGATGTCACCAGCGCTCCACCCTACCGGCGGCCCGTCAACACCGTCTTCCAGGACTATGCGCTCTTTCCTCACATGACGGTTGCGCAGAACATCGCTTATGGCCTGTTCGTCAGGGGGAGCTCCGTCCCGCCGCAGGAGCGCAAGCAACGCGTCGACGAGGCGCTTGCGATGGTCGGTCTGGAAACGATGGGCCACCGGGTGCCGGCGGCCCTTTCCGGCGGCCAGCGCCAACGTGTCGCGGTCGCCCGCGCGATCGTCCGCCGGCCGCGTGTCCTGCTGCTCGACGAGCCGCTGTCGGCGCTCGACGTCAAGCTCCGGGAAGACATGCAGGTCGAACTCAAACGGCTTCATCGCCAGCTCGGCATCACCTTCCTGATGGTGACCCACGATCAGACGGAAGCGCTGGCGCTGTCCGACCGTATCGTCGTGATGAAACAGGGCAGGATCGTCCAGATCGGCGCGCCCACCGACCTCTACGACAATCCGTCCACCCCCTATGTCGCCGACTTCGTCGGCGCCTCGAACCTGGTATCGGCACGATACGAGGGCCGGGACGGAACATTCGATCTCCTTCGGCTCGACGATGGAACGCTCCTGAGGCGGGGCGTCAAACATCGCGATGCGTCGGCGGCCCCGCACGTCGGCACCGTCACGGCCGGCATCCGGCCCGAAAGAATAAGGCTCGACGGCTTTGACGGCGCCAACACCCTGGAGGCCCGGATCGTCGAGACGTTGTTCCATGGAGACCGGGTGCGTCTGGAACTGACTTTGGCGCGCAACGCCGGGCGGATCTTCGTCGATATCCCGCGCACGGCCGGGACGTCACGTCAGCTCGCGCCCGGAGAGACGATCGGCCTACACGTCGATCCCGCCGACGTGATGCTGTTTGCTCCGGAGCCGGGCGCATGATCGTCACTCGTCGCAATCTGGCAGCCTTCGCAGCCCTTTTTTCCATTCCGCTCGGCTGGGCGCTGATCTTCCTGATCATACCCTACGCGGTGATGATCGCCGTCGGCTTCTGGACCCGCCAGTTCCCGCTCTTCGTTCCGGATTTCCAGTGGGGCAACTTCGCCCAGCTGTTCAACGATCCTCAATATACAACGGTCATCCTGCGCACTCTCAAGATTGCCCTGCTGGTGACGCTTGGAGCGACCCTGCTCGGTTATCCCCTGGCCTATTTCCTGGCCTTCACGGTCAAAAGCCAAAAGTGGCGGAACCTTCTCTACATGTCGGTCATCGTCCCGCTCTGGGTGTCGTATCTTTTGCGCGCCTACACCTGGAAGATCATCCTCGGAACGAACGGCGCGCTCAACTCCCTGCTCCTGTCGCTCGGTCTCGTCGACCAGCCGCTGTCGCTGTTCCTCTACAACCAGGCTACGATGGTGATCACGCTCGTCTACATCTTCATCCCGTTTATGGTCATGCCCCTGTTCACGGTGCTCGACAATGTTCCGAAGGCATTCGTCGAAGCGTCGGAAGACCTCGGCGTCGGCCCCTTCATGACCTTCTGGAGAGTGATCTTTCCCTTGTCGCTCGGCGGGCTGATTGCCGGGGCGACGATGACCTTCTGCCTGTCTTTCGGAGATTTCGTCGCCCCGGTGCTCGTAGGCGGGCCCGACGGCACCATGGTTGCCAATCTCCTGCAAAGCCAGTTCGGCGCGGCGCTCAACTGGCCGCTCGGCTCGGCGCTCGCAACCCTCGTGCTGATCCTGGTGCTCGTCGTTCTCACCGTCTCCAGCCGGTTCGACCGCACCGGTCACATCGACATGAATTAGGAGGATGCGATGATGGCTTCTCTTCAATGGTGGCAGCGCGGCCTGGTGGGCTTGAGCCTGCTGGTGCTGGTCTTTCTCTATGTACCGATCGTCATCCTCGTGATGTTCTCGTTCAATGACAGCGCCGTGACCTCCTTTCCGCTCTCGGGCTTCACCCTGCGCTGGTACCAGCAGTTCCTGGCAAACGGCCAGATGCTGACGGCGCTCGCCAACAGCCTGATCGTCGCGACCTTTGCCACGCTCGTCAGCGTCACGGTCGGCGTGACGGCCGCGCTGGCGCTCGATCGTTACAGCTTTCCGGGCAAAAGGCTCTTCAGCAACGCCATCCTGCTGCCGCTCAGCCTGCCGGGGATCGTGACCGGGATCGCGATGCTGAATTTCTACAAGCAGATCGGCATCCCACAAAGCCTGACCGCTGTGGTCATCGGCCACGCGACGGCGCTGCTCGGCGTCGTCGTCTCGCAGGTGATGGCGCGCCTCGCCAAGCTCAACCGGCGCCTTCTCGAAGCCTCGGCGGATCTCGGAGCGACGCCGTTCGAAACCTTCTATCGGGTCGTTCTCCCCAATATCCGGGCCTCGATCCTCGGCTCCGCGCTGCTCTGCTTCACACTGTCTTTCGACGAAATCCCCGTCACCTACTTCCTCACCGGTCGCGAGGTGACGCTTCCGATCTACATCTACTCGACCCTGAGGCGGGGCATCACGCCCGAGATCAATGCCGTCGGCAGTGTGATCGTCGCCGTTTCATTCGTTCTCGTCGTCCTTTCCGTGACGATGCTCAGGAACCAGCCCAAATCACGATAACCAAGGAGGATCTTTCATGGACGCATCGACCTACACACGGGATTTCTGGCACACCAAAGCCAGGTCTCTCAAATTCCGGACGCAGCATTTTATCGACGGAACATATGCTCCCTCGGCCGACGGACGCACTTTCAAGTCCATCAATCCGGCCACCGGCGAAGTCCTGGCAGAAGTTGCCCGCGGCGGCCAGGCGGAGATCGACCGGGCGGTCGCCGTCGCCCGCAGGGCCTTCAAATCCGGCTCCTGGTCGCGCATGGACCCGCGCGAGCGGATGGCGGTGCTGGAGCGTTTCTCGGCTCTCGTACAGGAGAACGCGGAAGAATTCGCCCTGCTCGACAGCCTCGACATGGGCAAGCCGGTCATGGACATGATCAACATCGACATCCCCGGCTCGGTGACGTCGCTGAAGTTCTTCTCCGAGACCATCGACAAGATCGAAGGCGCCGTCACCAACACGTCGGCCAGCGCCCTCCACTACATCCTCCGCCAGCCGCTCGGCGTCGTCGGCCTCATCGTGCCGTGGAACTACCCGCTGATGATGGCCGCCTGGAAGCTCGGCCCTGCCCTTGCGACAGGAAACTCCGTCGTTCTCAAGCCGGCGGAGCAGTCGCCGCTCTCGGCAAACCTGCTCGCCGAACTGTTCATCGAGGCCGGCGGCCCGGCCGGCGTCCTCAATGTCGTCCATGGCCTCGGCGAAGAGGCAGGAAGGGCGCTCGGCCTGCACAACGATATCGACAAGATCGGCTTTACCGGCTCGACCGAGGTCGGCAAGCTCTTGATGGTCTATGCCGGACAGTCGAACATGAAGCGGGTCTCCACGGAATGCGGCGGCAAGACGCCGCAGATCGTGCTCGGCGACTATGACGATCTCGACACCGCGGTCACCTATGCCGTCAACGGCATCTATGGAAACCAGGGAGAGGTCTGCAACGCCGGTTCGCGCATTCTGGTCGACAAGAGCATTCACGACGATTTCGTCGAACGTTTCTCCGCTCGCACGAAGGAGAGTTTCGTGCTCGGCGATCCGCTGGATCCGTCGACGACGATCGGGCCGCTGGTGACCTCGTCGCATCAGCAGCGTGTGCTCAGCTATATCGACATCGGCCGCAGCGAAGGCGCGGCCCTGAAATTCGGCGGCGGCACACTTGCCTCCTCGCCGGCCGGCGCCTTCATCGAACCGACGCTGTTTACCGGCGTCGACAATTCGATGCGGATCGCCCGCGAGGAAATATTCGGGCCGGTGGCGGCCATCATCCCCGTCGATGGCATCGACGACGCGATCGAGATCGCCAATGACACGATCTACGGCCTCGCCGCCTCGATCTGGACCCGCGATATCGGAAAGGCGCATCGCTTCGCCCGCGACGTGGAAGCCGGCGTGGTCTGGGTCAACTGCTTCGATCATGGCGACATGACCTCGATCTGGGGCGGCTACAAGCAGACGGGCAACGGCCGCGACAAGTGCCTGGAGGCGCTGACCCAATACAGCCAGACGAAGTCGGTCTGGGTGCACCTCGGCTGACCAAACGCATTGCGCCTGGGCAGCGGTTCTGCCCAGGCGCCACCCCATGCCTTCGATCAACAATTCCGGATTTTACAATGACCGCCTCAGCAGACCTGCATTCCCGTCAGAAGGCCGCCGTCGCCGGCGGTGTTGGAACACGGGCCATATTCGCGCAAAGGGCTCAGAATGCCGAACTCTGGGATGTGGACGGTAAACGATTCATCGATTTCGCCGCCGGGATCGCCGTCAACAATACCGGCCATCGCCATCCCAGAGTCATGCAGGCCGTCGCCGATCAAGCGGAGCAATTCACCCATACCTGCTTTCACGTCGCCCCTTATGAGGGATATGTCAGACTTGCGGAACGGCTGAACGCGATCGCCCCGACAGGGCAGGAAAACCGCACCATGCTGGTGACGACAGGTGCCGAAGCGGTGGAAAACGCCGTCAAGATCGCCCGCGCCTATACGAAGCGCCCGGGCATCGTCGCATTTTCCGGCGCCTTCCACGGCCGCACCATGCTCGGCATGGCACTGACCGGCAAGGTCATGCCCTACAAGAAGAATTTCGGGCCTTTCCCGGCCGACGTCTACCATGCGCCGTTCCCGAATCCGTTCCTCGGCATTTCCACCGAGGAGGCGATATCGGGGCTCGAGCGGTTGTTCGCAGCCGACATCGATCCCGAACGCATCGCTGCCTTCATCGTCGAGCCGGTTCAGGGAGAAGGCGGCTTCAACGTCGCGCCGAAGGAATTCCTCGTGCGCTTGCGCGAGATGGCGGACAGATATGGCATCGTGCTGATTGCCGACGAAGTGCAGGCCGGCATGGCCCGGACGGGCAGGATGTTCGGTTTCGAGCATGCCGGCGTCGAGCCGGATCTCGTGACCATGGCGAAGGGACTCGCCGGCGGATTTCCGCTGTCGGCCGTCACCGGCAGAGCCGAGATCATGAACGCCGCCCATCCCGGAGGGCTCGGCGGCACCTATGCCGGAAATCCACTGAGCGTCGCGGCCGCCAACGCGGTGCTCGATGTCATCGACGAGGAGAAGCTCTGTGAACGCGCGGCCGAAATCGGACGGCGCATCACCGACCGCTTGACGTCGCTTGCATCCCGGCAGGGCATGGAACGGATCGGCGACGTGCGCGGGCTTGGGGCGATGATCGCCTTCGAGCTTGTCGAGGACCGGCAGACGAAGACGGCCGCGCCTGCGATGACGAACCGCATCGTCGCGGAAGCCGAGGCGCGGGGTCTCATCCTTCTCTCCTGCGGAACCCGCCTGAACGTAATCCGTCTCTTGCCGCCGCTGACGATCGAATGGGATGTCCTCTCGGAAGGCTTGAACATCTTGGAGGCCGCAATCGAGGCGGCATTTTCCGTGCCCTCCGACTCCGCGGCAGCATAGGCTCCAAAGCGAAACTTAGGACTCCCCCGCACGTAATTCCGCGCCGAGCCAGGCGCGGAAAGCCTCCAGCGGCGGGTAATTGGCACGTGATTGCGGCCAGACCAGCCAGTAGGATCCCGACCCCGGCACCGATCTCTTCAAGACAGGCACCAGCCGTCCTTCGGCGATTTCACTGTCGGCGAGATAATCCGGCAGAAGGGCGACGCCCAACCCTGAGATCGCGGCCTGTGTCATCGTCGCAAACTGATCGAAGAGCATGCCCGTCACATTTGCCGGTTCCGCGCCTTGGGCGGCAAACCAGAGTCTCCACGCCGTCGGCCTGGTCTCCAGCTGCAGAAGCGGCAGGCCGACCATGTCGCCAGCCGAGGTGATCGGATGTTCGCCAAGCAGCGCCGGTGAGATGCAGGCCGTCAGGCGTTCCTCGAATAGTTTCATGTGATCGGCATCGCGCCAATCCTCCGCGCCGAAATGAATGGCGGCATCGAAACCCTCGGCGGCGAAATTGAAGCGCCTGAGGCGTGTTGCCAGGTTGATGGTGATGCCGGGATGTTTAATGAGGAATTCGCCCAGCCGCGGTGCCAGCCAACGCGTGCCGAAAGCCGGCAGGATCGCGAGCGACAGGCCGCCGCCGCCCGGATTGGCGGAAAACTCCATGCTGCTGCGTTGAATGAGATCGAGTGCCCGGCTGACGTCCCGCCCATAGGCATGCGCGGCTTGCGTGGGGATGAGCTTCTGCCTGTGCCGTTCGAAAAGCGGACGGCCGAGTTGCTGCTCCAGATTCTGGACGAGACGGCTCACTGTACTCTGCGTCAGGTCGAGTTCACGCGCCGCCGCTGCGGTTGAACCCGTCCTGAGGACGGCGTCGAAAGCCGAGAGGAGGCTTATCGAGGGAAGGAACCGGCGCGGGCGCATCTTACCTATGCATTTTATGAATGATGTTACGCCTAAATAGGGTTTTTCCTCGCTTTTTGCAATCGCTATATGAATAGGAAAGCCACTTCGTCATTCCGAGGGGAAATCCGTGACCGCCGACAGAACCGCAACCGCCTTTAAAGCTTCGTCCTTCGCCTGGGACGATCCCTTCCTGCTCGACGACCAGCTGTCCGAGGAAGAGCGCATGATCCGCGAAGCGGCCAGGGCTTTTTCCGAAGCCGAGTTGCTGCCGCGTGTTCAGGATGCCTATCTCCAGGAACACACCGATCCCGCTCTCTTCCGGCTGATGGGCAAGGCCGGGCTTCTCGGCGTGACCTTGCCGGAGAAATACGGTGCTGCCGGCGCCAATTATGTCGCCTATGGCCTCGTCGCCCGGGAAGTCGAGCGCATCGATTCCGGTTACCGCTCGATGATGAGTGTGCAGTCCTCTCTGGTGATCTATCCGATCTATGCCTATGGATCCGAAGCGCAGCGGGACAAATACCTGCCGGGCCTCGTTTCCGGTGAATTGATCGGCTGCTTCGGCCTGACCGAGCCGGATGCCGGTTCCGATCCGGGCGGCATGAAGACCCGCGCCGAGAAGATCGACGGCGGTTACCGCTTGCGCGGCTCGAAGACTTGGATCTCCAACGCACCGATCGCCGACGTCTTCGTCGTCTGGGCGAAATCGGAAGCGCATGGGGGTCAGATTCGCGGCTTCATCCTCGAAAAGGGCATGAAGGGCCTGTCCGCGCCAAAGATCGGCGGCAAGCTGTCGCTACGCGCTTCGATTACCGGCGAGATCGTGCTCGACGGCGTCGAAGTCGGCGAAGATGCTCTGCTGCCGAACATTGCGGGCCTCAAGGGACCGTTCGGCTGCCTCAACCGCGCCCGCTACGGCATTTCCTGGGGTGTGCTCGGCGCTGCCGAGGATTGCTGGTTCCGCTCCCGGCAATATGGGCTCGATCGCATCCAGTTCGGCAAGCCGCTCGCCGGCACCCAGCTTTTCCAGAAGAAGCTCGCCGACATGCAGACGGAGATCGCGCTCGGGCTGCAAGGCAGCCTGCGTGTCGGCCGGCTGATGGACGCGGGCCAGTTCGCGCCGGAAATGGTTTCGATCGTCAAGCGCAACAATTGCGGCAAGGCGCTTGAGATCGCCAGGCATGCGCGCGACATGCACGGCGGCAACGGCATCCAGATCGAATATCATGTCATGCGCCACGCCCAGAACCTCGAAACGGTCAACACCTATGAGGGCACGCACGACGTCCACGCGCTGATCCTCGGCCGCGCCCAGACCGGCATCCAGGCATTCTTCTGATGGCCGGCGTAAACGGCGCGCCGCTTGCCGGCCTGAAAGTGGTTGAACTCGCCCGCATTCTCGCCGGCCCCTGGATCGGCCAGACGCTTGCCGATCTCGGCGCTGAGGTCATCAAGATCGAAAGCCCGCAAGGCGACGATACCCGCAGCTGGGGTCCGCCCTTTATCGAACGGCCGGACGGCAGGGGCGGCACCGAGAAAGTGGCCGCCTATTTTCACGCAGCAAACAGGGGCAAGACGTCGCTTACTTGCGATTTCGCCGATCCGGAGGATCTTGCCCGCGTCCGGACCTTGATCGAAGAAGCAGATGTCGTGGTCGAAAATTTCAAGGTCGGCGGATTGAAGAAATTCGGCCTCGATTATGACAGCGTCGCCGCGATCAATCCACGCATCGTCTACGCCTCCGTCACCGGTTTCGGCCAGACGGGTCCGCGCGCGCAGCAGCCGGGCTACGACTTCCTGATCCAGGGCATGTGCGGGATCATGGACCTGACCGGTGAGCCCGATGGCGAACCGCAGAAGGTGGGCGTCGCCTGGATCGACGTCTTCACCGGACTTTACGGCGTGATCGGCATTCAGGCGGCGCTTGCCGAGCGTGAACGTTCCGGTCTCGGCCAGCAGGTCGATCTGGCGCTGTTCGATGTCGGCGTCGCGGTGCTCGCCAATCAGGCGATGAATTATCTGGCCGGCGGCAAGGTGCCTCGACGCATGGGCAATGCGCATCCCAACATCGTGCCCTACCAGGTCTTTCCGGCCGCCGACGGTCATCTCATCATCGCCTGTGGCAACGACCGGCAATTTCAAGGTCTGTGCGGCCTGCTGGGCCTCGACGGGGTCGCGGACGATCCGGCCTTTGCCACCAATCCCGCGCGAGTGGAGAACCGCGAGGCGCTCTGCGCCTTGATTGCGGAAAAGACCAACCGCAGGCCAAAGGCGGTATTGATCGCCGACCTCGAGAGGGCAGGCATTCCGGGCGGGCCGATCAACAGCGTCGCCGAAGCGATCGACGAGCCGCAGATCGAGGCACGCGGACTGAGGATCGCGCCGGAAGGCCTGCCGGGTTTGAGAACGCCGATCAGCCTGTCGCGCAGCCCGCTGACGCTCGACAGGGCTTCTCCGATCTTGGGTGACGGACACTGGAACTTTCCCTCCGAAAAGGCAGACGCAGAATGATAGTCGAGGCCGTTGGAGTGGTCGGCGCCGGCCAGATGGGCAGCGGCATTGCCCATGTGCTTGCGCTTGCGGGATACGACGTCTCGCTGATGGATGTCGACGCGGAACGGCTTGGCGCCGCGATTGCCAAGATCGGTAGGGACATGGACCGGCAAGTAACGCGGGGCGTGATAACCGAGGAAGGAAAGCTGCTCGGCCTTCAGCGCATCCGGACGACGGTGCGGCTGCCGGAACTCGGGAAGAGCGATCTCGTCATCGAGTCCGCGACCGGGAAGGAAGCGGTCAAGCAGAAGATTTTCGACGATCTGGCAGAGCACCTGCGGCCGGAAACGATCCTGACGACCAATACGTCTTCGCTTTCCATCACCCGGCTCGCCGGAGGGACCAGTCGACCCGAGCAGTTCATGGGCCTCCATTTCATGAACCCGGTTCCGGTCATGCAGCTTATCGAGCTCATCCGTGGAATTGCGACCAGCAAGGAAACCTTCGAGGCGGTCCGCGGGGTCGTCGAAAGGCTCGGCAAATCGGCCGTCGTGGCTGAGGATTATCCGGGCTTCATCGTCAATCGGCTACTGATCCCGATGATCAACGAGGCGGTCTATGCCCTCTACGAGGGCGTCGGTTCGGTCGCCGACATCGACAGCAGCATGAAGCTTGGCGCGAACCATCTGATGGGTCCGCTGGAACTTGCCGTCTTCATCGGCCTCGACACCTGCCTTGCCATCATGAATGTGCTCCATGACGGGCTCGCGGACACCAAGTACCGTCCTTGTCCGCTGCTGGTCAAATATGTCGAAGCCAAGTGGCTAGGGCGGAAGGTCGGCAAAGGTTTTTATGACTACCGTGGCCCCGAGCCCGTCCCTTCCCGCTGACCCCCGGCCCGCTGAACAGAGGTGAATGCACATGAGGATTCTCGTGCCCGTCAAACGGGTTGTCGACTACAACGTGAAGATCCGGGTGAAGGCGGATGGCACGGGTGTCGAGCTTGCCAATGTGAAGATGTCGATGAACCCGTTCGACGAGATCTCGGTGGAAGAGGCGCTGCGGCTGAAGGAAGCCGGCAAGGCCGAGGAAGTGGTGGTGGTGTCGATCGGGCCTGCCAAGGCCGAGGAGACGCTGCGCACCGCCCTTGCCATGGGCGCCGATCGGGCGATCCTGGTCGAGACCGATGATGCGGTCGAGCCGCTCGCCGTCGCCAAGATCCTGAAAGGTGTCGCCGATGCCGAGCAGCCGGGCCTGATCATCGTCGGCAAGCAGGCGATCGACGACGATTCGAACCAGACCGGCCAGATGCTGGCCGCACTACTTGGTTCAGCCCAGGCAACCTTCGCCTCGAAGATCGACATCGGTGATGGCAAGGCGCAGGTGACCCGCGAGGTCGATGGCGGCCTGCAGACGATCGAGATCAAGCTGCCGGCGGTGATCACCTCCGACCTCAGGCTGAACGAACCGCGTTATGCCTCGCTGCCGAACATCATGAAGGCGAAGAAGAAGCCGCTCGACAAGAAGGCGCCTGCCGATTTCGGCGTCGACACCACGCCGCGGCTGAAGGTGCTGAAGACCGAGGAGCCGTCCGGCCGCAAGGCCGGCGTCAAGGTCAAGTCGGTCGCCGAACTGGTCGACAAGCTCAAAAACGAAGCCGGCGTGCTGTAATCAGCTGAGAACAGGAGCAAAATATCATGACCATTCTTCTTCTCGCCGATCACGACAATCAAAGCCTTTCCGACCAGACCGCCAAGGCGCTGACGGCGGCAAGCCAGATCGGCTCCGACGTGCACATTCTCGTCGCCGGCAAGGCTGCCAAGCCTGCTGCCGAACAGGCAGCCAAACTTTCGGGCGTCGCCAAGGTGCTGCTGGCCGAAAGCGATGCACTCGCCAACAATCTGGCCGAGCCGCTGGCCGAGCTGATCGTCTCGCTGGCAGGCAGCTACGACACGATCCTGTCGGCCGCCACCTCGGTCGGCAAGAACGTGCTGCCGCGCGTCGCTGCCCTGCTCGACGTCGCCCAGGTCTCGGAGATCATCGAGGTGATCTCCGCCGATACCTTCAAGCGGCCGATCTATGCCGGCAATGCCATCCAGACGGTGCAGGCCAGCGATGCCAAGAAGGTGATTACCGTGCGCACCGCCTCCTTCGCCTCTGCACCGGAAGGTGGCTCGGCCACCGTCGAGGCGATCGCGGCGGTTTCCGATCCGGGCCTGTCGACCTTCGTCAAGGACGCCCTGTCGGCCTCCGACCGTCCGGAACTGACGTCTGCGAAGATCATCCTCTCCGGCGGCCGGGCGCTGGGTTCTGCGGAAAAATTCCGGGAAGTGATCCTGCCGCTGGCCGACAAGCTCGGAGCTGCCGTCGGCGCCAGCCGTGCCGCCGTCGATGCCGGTTATGCGCCGAACGACTGGCAGGTCGGCCAGACCGGCAAGGTGGTTGCGCCGCAGCTCTATATCGCCGCCGGCATATCAGGCGCTATCCAGCATCTGGCCGGCATGAAGGATAGTAAGGTGATCGTCGCCATCAACAAGGACGAGGAGGCGCCGATCTTCCAGGTCGCCGACTACGGCCTCGTCGCCGATCTGTTCGAAGCCCTGCCGGAATTGCAAACATCCAAACTGATGCAGGCGGGTTAGGAATAGCAATCGCCGAATTGCACTTAGTTCGGCGATAAACTTTTCACACTCGAATCCGCTCCTCCCCTAGGTCGAAGCCGTTGGCCGGGGAGCCGAGCCACAGAGCCATGATCTCAGCCTTGGGCACGGCTTTGCTGTAAAGAAACCCCTGCGCCGAACCGCATCCGTTTGCCGCCAGGAAGGCCGCCTGCTCGGCGGTCTCGACGCCTTCGGCCACCACGCTCTGCCCGAGACAGCGGGCGATGGAGAGGATCGCCTTCACCAGTTCCTCGTTCCGCCTGTCGGTGCTGTTGATGAACGACCGGTCGATCTTCAGCGTGTCGATCGGAAAGCGCGCCAGATAGTTCAGCGCCGAATAGCCAGTGCCGAAATCGTCGATGGCAATCGAAAATCCCATGTTGCGCAGTTCGGAAAGCATCTGCAGCGTATAATCCTTCTGATCGAGCAGAAGGCTTTCAGTGATTTCGATTTCGATCCATTCCGCGCGGCAGCCGGTCTCCTCGAGAATCTCGGCGATCGACCTGACCAGTCCGGCGGATTGAAATTGCTTGACCGACAGATTGACCGCTACCTTGTGCGGCACCTGGCTGCCGGCATTCATTTCGGCCGCGGTCTGGCATGCCTCGCGCAGCACCCATCGCCCGAGTTCCACGATCAGCCCCGTATCTTCCGCAACCGGAATGAAACGAGCCGGAGGAATCATGCCCATCTCGGGGTGACGCCATCTCAGCAAGGCCTCGCAGCCCACCATGGCGCCACTGTCCAAAAGCACCTTCGGCTGGTAGTGCAATTCCAGTTCTCCGCGCTCGATGGCACGGCGCAATTCCGATTCCAGCCGCATGCGCTCTTCAGCGCTCGCCGTCAGGTCCTTGGAGTAGAAGCGAAAACTGTTTCGCCCCGAGCGTTTGGCGAGATACATCGCCGAGTCGGCGTATTTCACCAGGTCGTTGGCGTCGGCGCTGTCATCGGGATAGAGTGCGATGCCGACGCTGCAAGAAATGAATACCTCCTGGCCATCCAGCAGGAAACGCTCCTTGAACCTTTCGAGGACCTTGCCGGCTGTCCGACCGAGATCGTCGCCTTCTCGGATATCCGGCAACAGGATCGCGAATTCATCGCCGCCGAGGCGCGCAACGGTGTCGTAGTCGCGAACGCTTTCGTTCAGCCGCGAGGCGGCCTGACAGAGTAGTTGATCCCCGACGGGATGCCCCATCGTATCGTTGACCGCCTTGAAATGATCGATGTCGATCAGCATCACGCCGGCCCGTTGACCACGCGATACGGCTGATGTGATCATCTGCCGCAGTCGATCGTTGAACAGCGACCGGTTCGGCAGCGAGGTCAGGGGATCGTAGAAGGCCATCTGGTGGATTTTTTGGCGCGAGACATTCAACTCGGTCACATCCCGCGACACACCGAGAACCCCGGCGACTTCCCCCCCTGCACCCAATATCGGAACCTTGCGTGTTTCAAGAAGAACAGATTGACCATTCTCCTGGGAGATGACCCATTCCTCGCCGACGATGATGCCCCCAGCCTGGATGGCTGCTTTGTCTGACTCCAGGAAGTACAGAGCCCTTTCGGTCCCGAACAGCTCGAAATCCGTTTGTCCGACAACCTCGGATTCCGCCATCCCGGTCAGTCGCTCGAATGCGTGGTTGCATAAGAGATAGACGCCATCCATGTCCTTCACCCAGACCATATCAGGCATGGTCTGAAGCACGCTGAGCAACTGCGTCCGCACGGAATTTATGGCTTCCTCCGCCCGTTTTCGTTCGGTAATGTCACGCGAGAATGCCAGAAGCGTGTTGACCGCGGGATCGGCGCTCGGTCGTTTGGCGACCGACAGCTCGAACCAACGCGTCTCGCCGTTCGGCAAGGAGATGCTGATGCAGCGACCGTAGGCCACCCCCTCTTTGGCGGCCGTGCCGAGCGCCTCCATTGCGATGGCCGCCTGGTCCGGCGCCAGAACGTCATTGACCGTTCTGCCGAGCAGCATCTCCTTCTGCTGGGCCAGCAGTTCGGGGCTTCTCGTCCAGACCTGGAGATAGCGGCCGTCCTGATCCACCTCGAACAGAACATCCGGAATGGCGGTGACGATCCCCTCCGCGAATTCGAGCGCCTTCGTGAGGTCTCGCTCCGCCTGCTTGTGCTCGGTAATGTCAACGACGGCGCCGATCAGGCCAGCCGGATCGCCGTTTTCCCCAGTCAATACCGCCTTGTTGACGGCGACGTCCCGCACGGCCCCGTTCGCCGTGGTAAATTTTCTTTCGATGTACTGGGCTCCACCCCTTTCAAGGAGTGCATCATTCTCGGCGAAATAGAGTTCGGCCAGATGCTTCGGATTGAAATCGAAATCCGTTTTCCCAATGATCTCGTCGCGCCTGCGGCCAATGAAATCTTCGAAAGCCTTGTTGCAGCCGATATAGCGTCCATGTGTGTTCTTGTAGAATACAGGAAGGGGACACGCGCCGAGCAAGACTTCCGGAAGAGCTTCCCCGGTGAAAGCGGCGTCCTGATGCTGCGCTCCATCCTGCTCGTGGCCTCCCAAGAAAAGGGCCGGCTGCTGGAGCGATTCGGACGACGACTTCATCATGGATATCCTCACCATGCGCCCGGCCGGATGCGTCATTCATCCGGTCGAGAATTCTCTGGAAAAGTCGCCCAAGTCATTTGAGGCGCAAACTGATGAAGATGTAACTTTAGGAGCGCCGGCCCGCTGCAACCGAGCACGTCACTCAGCCCTGAATACTGCGGCCAGAAAATTAAGAGATCACTGCGCACTCCTGCAGCGCCTCACCTTTCGGCGCGCGATCCGGATCGAACCGCGTAATTTGGATACTGCCGACCTGCCCTGCTTTGGTTTTCATCGCCGGCGAACGGATCGGAAAGGGACATAGCGCTTATCCGAAATCCGAACAGTATGGCCAATTTACGATGTTTTCGTGCGGTTTTTCCCGCAAGAAGCTGGTTTCGTTGGTTTTTCACGAAGGCGTTTACGCTTCTGAAACCAGACCGTCCGCAGTTTTGAACCATTCGAACGGGGTGCTGCCCGTGCCTCTCCGCCATGAAGACGGGTTGCGGGACCAGCCAGAATAGGCGCTGCTCATCAATGGAGATGGCATGCGCTCAGAGGGGAAAATGTTCAATAATTCGCATGCACATGGCGGCAGTTTTTCTCAATATAGTGGAGACGGCGCGAGCCAGTCCGCACCGACAGACCGGAACATCCCCGTCGTCTGGAATTCCTGACGCACGGAGCCGCGTCGGTCCGGGAGCCTTCACAACATCTTGCGGGCGAGCGACGGCGACGGCGGTTCGAAGAGCTGATGTCACGACGTGAGCCTTGCATTTTCCGGCGCGAATCCAGGCCATGAGGGCCGATCTCCCGATAAATCATGGTGACGCTTCCCGTCCGGCGCAAACACGGCGGATTCAAGCAGCGGGCTTCAGCAGCAAAAAATTCAAGGCATCTTTGAGAACGGGCTCAACGGCCTGTGCGCCGAATGCAACTCGGCCGATTTATACTTTCCTGATGGAGCGTGAATGGTGGTTGGTTCGGATTTGGAAAACACGGTGACGCCGCCCGGCGAGTCCCATTCCTCCGTGGCGAAATATATCCGCTCCATCGGGCGCCATTACGTCGTCGCCGTCGTCGTCATGACAGTTCTGATCGGGGCAACCTTCCAGACGGTCAAGGTGGCTCTCGATCGCCATTCCCTGCAGCAGAACATCAGCTATCTGATCGGCCGCCAATTCATTCGCTTCCAGCAGCTTGCCAATCAGACCCGGGCGATCATGCGCGCTTCGGCCGATCCGAACATGCCTGAATATATAGTCAGGCCGATGGTCGAGGACGTTCAAAGAGCGATCGACGACATCCGCGCCATGAACACACAGTTGAACACGCTGAATGTCGAAGTCGAGGCGAACCTTCTCGAACGGCTGAACGGGCGGGATGCCGCATCGGAAAAGTTGCGTCTGGAACTTGACGGGCGGGTGGAGGACTTTCTTGAAAGAGCTGAACGCGTCGTGTCCGCGAAATTGCTGGATCGGCGGGAGCGTTACAGCTTCTGGGGGCCAATCGACTTCGCCGTTTCATCCGATAGCATGCTCATGCGTCAGTTCAGCGCCTTGATCGAGAGCGCGCATGACCGTAGCGATATGAGCATAGATCATACCCGCCTGATCAGCGCAGTGCTTCTCAGCCTCACTGCGGCAACACTTATCCTGGCGACCCTCATCCTTTTCATACCGCTCCTGATAAAGCTGCGCACCGAGCATCGCCGGTCGCTCGATTTCGAGATCAAGCTGACGCATCTCGCGCATACGGACACGCTGACAGGCCTTGGCAACCGATCTTCCTTCAATGAGGCGCTGAACGGGCTGTTCGGTTCGGTCGAGCGGACAGGCGCCGGTTTTTCCATGCTGCTGGTCGATCTCGATCACTTCAAGGCCACCAATGACAGTTTCGGTCATCCGGCCGGGGATGCGGTTCTGAGCCACGTCGCGAGCGCGCTGCAGAAGACTTTCCGCGCCGGTGACGTCGTCGCACGGCTTGGCGGCGACGAGTTTGCCGCTCTCCTTCCTGGAATTTCAGATGCGGCAACGCTGGAAGGAATTGCCGAGCGGGCGGTCGCGGCCATTGCAACGGAATGTCACTTCGAGGGTCGGCAGCTGCCGGTTTCGGCCAGTGTCGGAGGCGCGGTCGTGCCCGGCCACGCGTCGGATGAGGCGACCCTCATGCGCATTGCCGATCTGGCGCTTTATGCCGCCAAGGCCAAACGCAACACGGCCGTCATCTTCGATGAAGCATCATTCGCCCAGCGTCTGGAACAGAACCGGCTTGCAGCAGCCCTCTCCGTCGCTGCCGATCGTGACGAGTACGTCGTCTACTATCAGCAGAAGGTCAATCTGCAGACCGGCGTGCATCTCGGCTTCGAGGCGCTGGTGCGCTGGCGCCATCCCCAGCTCGGCATCCTTCCGCCCGGCCGCTTCCTGCCGCTCATGGAAAGCCATATCATACAAGGCATGACGCGCTGTATCGTCAATATCGTCGCGCGTGATCTGAGGAGCTGGAAGGCAGCAGGGCTCAGGGTGGGGTCGATTGCCATCAATCTGCCGGAAGCCCTGTTGGTCGGCGACGACGGTTACGCCCTCATCGCTGCGGCGGTCGAAGCAAACCGGCTCGACTGGCTCGATTTTTCCATCGAGGTCACGGAAGACGTGTTTCTCAATCGCGGCGCCAATCAGATCATCGAAACCATTTCCCGTTTCCGCAAACATGGCGTGTCGGTCTCGCTCGATGATTTCGGCACCGGTTTTGCGTCGCTCGTGCATCTGCGCGACTTTCCCTTCGACGAACTGAAGATCGACCGCAGCTTCGTTGCCGAGATCGGCAAGGATATACGCTCGGAGCAGATCATCAGAGCAATCATCGATCTGGCCCGCAACCTCGGAAAACGGTGCGTCGCCGAAGGCATCGAGGACGAGAGCCAGCGTGATTTCCTTTTGAACGCCGGCTGCGAAATCGGCCAGGGTTATTTTTATGCCAAGCCGGAACCGGCGGCTGCGGCGGTCGAACGATTGGCCCGCCGGCCGGTTCTGCGCGGGATATCAGGCCGATCACGCAAATTACGGGCTGAAACTGTCTCCTGAGAGGCTGCACAGGAACGGTGCGGCAGGATTCATCAAAGAAAAGAGGGAAACGAATGAAACAGGGAATCATACGGGCATGGCTTGCCACGGCTCTGGCGGCCGCAGGCCCCGCTGCACAAGCTTTGGCGGGACAGGACATGGCGGTTGATGTCGTGCATTTCTGGGTGTCGAAAAGCGAGTCCGCAGCGCTCGACGTTTACCGCAAGGCCTGGGCCGCAGCCGGCAACCGATGGGTCGATATGCCGGCGGAGAACAAGGTTGCCGTCCAGCGGGCGGTGAGCGATCGCATCGCCAACGGATATGCGCCGGCAGTGATGCAGTGGAATGCCAATGAGGGATCGCGCGAACTGCCGGAAATGGGCATCGTGCAGGATATCGACGATGTCGCTCAGGCGGATCATTGGCAAGACGTCATTCCCGCAACAGTTCTCGACCGAATCTCCTACAAGGGGAAGGTCTACTTTGCACCGACCAATATTCATGCAGAAAACTGGCTATGGACCAGCACCGCGGCCTTGGCCGAAGCGGGTGTGAAGACGCCGCAGACCTGGGACGAGCTCTTCGACGCGGCCGAAAAAATCAAGGCGACGGGACGTCTGGCGATTGCACTCGGCGGGACGCGATGGGAGGTATCTCTCATTTTCAATGACATCATCTATCACAAGTTCGGTCCGGAAGGTTATGCCCGCCTGATGAGCGGCGACGCCGAGCTCGTGCAGGATCCACGCATGATCGAAGCCCTCGATCTGCTGCTGCGTCTCTCCAACTATGTGGAACCGATCGAACAGCGAAAGGACAAGACATGGGCTGATGCCACGGCGGCGGTAGGCCAAGGCAAGGCCGGTATGCAGTTCATGGGCGACTGGGCCAAGGGTGAGCTTTCAGCGCGCGGCTACAACGTCGACAAGGATTTCGATTGCAGTCTGGTTCCGGGCACATCAATCGCCTATTTCATGGTAATCGACGCCTTTGCCTTTCCGCTGACCAATCGGGACGGCACGGCAGAGGCGCAGCAGGCCTTCGCACGCATGGTGCTCGATCGCGACAATCAGGTGGCCTTCAGCCGGGTCAAGGGATCGTTGCCCGTCCGCACCGATGTCGATCCGTCCGGACTTGATCGTTGCGGCAAGCTTGGATTGGAGATGATCAAGGCAAGGAAAGGCGAAGTCAGTGCCCAATCCCAGGCCATGCCGACCCAGATGTCGGAAGGCTGGATCGCCGTCGTGGGCGACTTCTTCAACAATCGGAACATGTCCCCTAGAGAAGTTCAAGAACGCCTGCACGATCTGCTGATGCAGCGCTGAACACAGGTTTTCATGGGCAGGGACCGCTGTTGGCCAGCGATCCCGTCGACCTCGCCTGCTCATCATCCAATATTTCAGTACGGTTTTGCCGTAAGCGCGCCGATCTCACGCTGCCCTGAGCGCGCCACGCATCGGCGCCGTGACAGCGTTGACATATGGATGACGATTGCCGATGCCGGCTCCTCAATATCCATAATTCGCAGGAATATCCAATATGCGCAGAAAACGGCGCATCCGCAACCTGATTTCGCCGGAACTTGCAAGAATTAACAAAGGCTTAAGCGTCCTTAACACATCTTGCCCTCACTCTTTTTTATATTCTCTGCGGCGGTGTTTTATTGAAGTCGGTTCATTCATATTCATTCGGTCGGGCCTTCGAAGCCCTTCGCGGTCTGCGAAGGAACAAAGCCGGCAACGTCGGCATCGTCGTTGCCCTGAGCCTGGTGCCGATGCTCGTCGCCGTCGGCGCGAGCTTTGACTACATCCGCAGCTACAATGTCCGCCAGAGGATGCAGAGCGACCTCGATGCGGCCCTGATCGCCGCCGTCAAGCAGATCAACAATACCGCGGACACCGACGCCCTCAAGCTGAAGGTCTCCGACTGGTTCCACGCACAAGTGGAAAACAGCTACACGCTTGGCGAAATCAACATCGATACTACCAATCATAACATCACGGCGACGGCACGCGGGACCGTGCCGACGACGTTCATGAAGATCGCCAATATCGACACCGTCCCCGTCAGCGTGGCAAGCGCCGTCAAAGGGCCGTCGACGTCCTATCTCAATGTCTATATCGTCATCGACACCTCGCCGTCGATGCTCCTGGCGGCAACGACGGCGGGCCAGTCGGCCATGTATTCCGGCATCAAATGCCAGTTCGCCTGCCACACCGGCGATTCGCACACCATCGGCAACAAGACGTACGCCAACAACTATGACTACAGCTCGGAAAAGAAGATCAAGCTGCGCGCCGATGTCGCCGGTGACGCCGTTAGAGACGTGCTCAGCCTGATCGACACATCCGACCAGAATCACGACCGGATCAAGGTCGGACTGTATAGCCTGGGCGATACGCTCACGGAGGTTCTCGCCCCGACGCTGAGCACGAGCACGGCGCGCGCACGCCTTTTGGACTCAAGCTACGGCCTCACCAGCGCGACCTCGAAGGCTGCCACCTATTTCGACGTTTCGCTCGCCGCGCTCAAGCAGAAAGTCGGCGCCGGGGGGGATGGAACCTCCTCGGGCTCGCCGCTCAAGCTGGTTCTTCTGTTGACGGATGGCGTCCAATCAAAACGCGAATGGGTGACCGACAGCGTCGTATGGAGTAATGGCAAGGCGATCTCCGGCGCATACTGGAATAAAGTCGCGCCGCTCAACCCCGATTGGTGCGGCTATCTGAAAAATCAATCCAATACGATGGCAGTGCTTTACACCGAATATCTGCCGATCACCTCGGACTGGGGTTACAACGCAACCGTCGGCTCGACCATGGCGAGCGCCAACTGGAAGAACACCTATGGCGGCACCATGCAAAGCGGTGTATCGACCAGCATCACGCGGCGGGATTATATCCCCTATGCGCTTGCCGATTGCGCATCGTCGAAGAGCCTGTTCATATCGGCATCCTCATCGACCGAAATCACGGCAGGCCTGTCGGCGCTCTTCACCCAATATCTCTCTGCCGTACGGCTGACCCAATGAGGCGGAGAAAACCATTCACGCCGCTGCGCCGCCTGATCGGCGATCATAAGGGGGCTGCCGCGATCGAATTTGCGATCCTGGCCCTGCCGCTCTTCATCATGCTGTTCGGCATTATCGAAGTGTCGCTGATGTTTTTCGTCAACTCCGCGCTGGACGCTTCGGTTCACAAGATTTCCCGGATGATCCGCACCGGCGAGGCGGCGTCCTCCAAGATCACGCTGGGCGGCTTCAAGGCCAAGATATGCGAGGACATGCTTCTGTCCTTCGACTGCTCCAGCGGTCTTGTCGTCAAGGTGAACGTGCTTTCCGACATGTCCACCGCTGCCAGCACCGATCCCATCGACAGCAGCGGCAAACTTGCCGTTACCGAGACGTATGATATCGGTAAGGGCAGCGACTACATCCTGGTTCAGGCGTTCCTGCCATGGACGGCCGTCGTCAATTTCTTCAGCCTGTCGAGCGCCAAGCTTTCCGACGGCAGCTATCTGCTTGGATCTTCCGCTCTGTTCCGCAACGAGCCCTTCTGACATGACCATGAAACGGAGCCTGTCCCTTTTCCGGTTCGCGCCGTGCCGCATCCGACATCTCGCAAGCGATAGGTCGGCTGCTTCGGGGGTGGAATTCGCGCTCGTGCTGCCGATCCTGGTGATGCTGCTGTTCGGCACCGTCGATCTCGGCCATGCGCTGACGGTCAGCCGAAAAATAGACGAGATCGCCTCGTCCACAGGCGATATGATAGCCCAGCAGAGCTCCTGGACGAAGTCCGACGTCGCCAAGCTTCTTTCCGGCGCCAGGTTCATCCTGCAGCCCTATGACACCAGCAAGCTGACGATCTCGGTCGCGGTGAACGATGTCAAGGCGAGCGGCAGCCCGACCGTCAACTGGTCTGCGGCGCTGAACACCTCAGCGGTGAATTCCGGCACAGCGAGCGCGGTCGCGATCCCCTCGACAATCCAGGAGACAGGCGTGCAGGTCGTGCTGACCCGTGTTCAATACACGTTGACGACACCCGTCTCGGCGTTTTTCTCAACTTTCACCGGACAGAACGGCTACAGCTTCGATCGCTATTTCTTCAATCGCCCAAGAGTCAGCGCCACGATCAAATACAACTGAGCCAAAAGACCCTCGTAATCGGGCCGGCTTCAGTTCCAGTCTTCGAACAAGGCGTGGATATCGCGATCCGGGTGGCTGCCGCATTGTACCCCATCGCCGATGAAGGCGAGACGACTGCGCTCGTTGAAAGCTTCCCACGGAGCCTCATGCCTCGTCACGAAATCGCAGACGATGCCGTGCAAATCCACCTCCCTCGCAGGAATGCCCCACGCGTCCTCGAGGTCGGAGAGGTGCGTGGAATAGCCGGCAAAGGGGCCATGAGGTTGAGGGCGTTCGTATCGATAGACCCAGGTCGGCGCACCGTGCATCGCGCGACGCCGCGCCAGGCGCAACGAAGGCAATTCATATTCTTCGGCCGTCAGCAGAAGCAGACGCCTTCTGCGCCAGTCGAGATCCGGCCTCGAACCTGCAAGCTTCGCCTCTATCTCTGCCATCTGCTCCTGCGAAAGATGACCGAGCAGGGCATCCGCCCAGGGCTGATTGGGTTCCTGGCGGACGACCATCGGATAGCATTCGTCCCGGCAGCTCCCCAGCAGCATCGGAACCGGCAGGGCCTGACCCGCTTCGACAACGGCGATGGGAGCGACGGGAAGAAGCGACTGGCCGTAGACGGGCCTCAGTGGAAAGCGCTTTCGCGCGCGAGCCAGCACGGCTTCCTGCACCGCCAGAATCCTCTCCCAGGGCGCGTCGCCCCATCGGCTCTCCGCAGCACCCGTTGGCACCACGTCCTCGATGAAACGGGTCGCTGTCTCAGCGGGAAACACGGTGTCCGCCCCTCCCGACATCGAAATCGCCGCGTGGAACAGACCCCTGGCGGCTGATGTAGTGGTCAGGACACAGACATTCTTCGCCCCGGCGGACTCCCCACCCAGCGTGACGCGCTGTGGGTCGCCGCCGAAGAATGCGATGTTGGATTGCACCCAGCGCAGTGCCGCAAGCTGATCCCGCAGCATGAGGTTGGCGGTGTCGCGATAGTCTTCGCCGAACAGGGATTCCGCGTCCGCAAGGCCCAGCAGGCCCAAGCGGTGACCCACGGTGACGCAGACGATGCCGTTGCGAGCGAAGCTTGCGCCGTCATAGACCGGCCGTGAGGTGCCACCGATGAGTTGCGAGCCGCCGTGCAGCCAGACGAGCACCGGGAAGGGACCAGGTCCGCTGGGCGCGAAGACGTTGAGGTAAAGACAATCCTCGTCCATCGGCCGGGCCGGCATGGCCGCCGGATCACCCGGAAAGAAACCTTCGTCCCGAGGCTGCGGCGCCACCGGCGCGAAGACACCGGCATCGCGTATGCCGTCCCAGGGCTGCGGCGGTTCCGGCGCACGCCAGCGACGGGCTCCGACGGGAGGCGCCGCGAAGGGTATTGCGAGGAATCGATTGACGAGCCCATCGGTGCGCCCGCGCAGTCGACCTTGCGGCAGCGCGATCTCCGCTGCTTCAGTTGCGGGCAAATGGAGATCAGACTGCAGCATGCGAACCCACGGCGCTTTCGGGAAGGTCGAAATGACAGGCAATACGGTGGTCGCTGCCGACCGGCCGGAGTTCGGGAACCTCGCTGCCGCAACGCTCCGTCGCAAAGGGGCATCGTGTGTGGAAACGGCATCCCGAAGGCGGTTTGACGGGACTGGGAATATCGCCGCGCAGCAATATGCGCTGCCGCTTCTCCGCCGCAGCGACGACAGGAACCGCCGACAGGAGGGCTCGGGTGTAGGGGTGCTGCGGAGAACCGAAAATCGCCCTGCGCTCTCCCTCTTCCACGACCTTGCCCAGATACATCACGGCAATCCGGTGCGTCAGATGCTCGACGATGGCAAGGTCGTGGCTGATGAAGAGAAGCGACAGCCCCATCTTGCGCTGGATGTCCTGAAGCAGGTTGACGATCTGCGCCTTCACCGAGACATCGAGCGCGGAAACCGCTTCGTCGCAAACGATAAGCTGAGGATTTGCCGCAAGGGCGCGGGCGATGGCGATACGCTGGCGCTGCCCACCGGAGAACTGATGAGGATAGCGCTGGGCGGCATCCTTGGGCAAGCCGACCATATCGAGCAGCGAGGCAATCCGCTCGTCGATTTCCGACTTGGCCGAGGCGATCGCGAAATTCCTGATCGGTTCGGCAAGCATCGCCCCGACCGTATGGCGCGGGTTCAGGCTCGAAAACGGATCCTGAAAGATGATCTGCACCTTCGATCGGAAAGTTTTGAGCGCCTGGCCGGAGATGGCGTCGACCCTTTCTCCGTTCAGCAGGATCTCGCCGCTCGTCGGTTCATGCAGCCGCACCACCGTCTTGCCGAGCGTCGACTTGCCGCAGCCGCTCTCCCCCACGACGGACAGTGTTTCACCCGCTCTCAGCGTGAGGCTGACATCGTCCATGGCATGGACGGTCGACGTGGGTCGGCCCCAGAAATCGGGCGCGATCGGATAATGCTTGCGCAGCGAGCGCAACTCCAGGAGAGGCGATCCGCCGGTCATGCTCCGTTTCCTTTCTGCACCTTGTGGCACGCCACCTTGTGGGCCGGACGTTTGGCCTCAAACACCGGCACCTCGGTTCGACATTGCTCGGCGACGAGCGGACAACGCTCGGCAAAAGCGCAGCCGGTAAGCCGCTTGCGCAGGCTGGGAACCTGGCCGGGTATCTCCTGCAGACGCTGCGGGGTATCGTCATCGAACGACGAACCAAGTTGCGGTATGGTGGCGAGAAGCCCTTGCGTATAGGGATGCAGCGGATTTTCGAACAGCTCGGCAGTGGCCGCCTCTTCGACGGTTCTTCCTGCATACATCACGATGATCCGATCGGCCATCTCGGCCACCACGCCGAGATCATGGGTGATCAGAATGATGGCCGTTCCGGTCTTCTTCTGCAGCGCCCGCATCAGATCGAGAACCTGGGCCTGGATCGTCACGTCGAGCGCCGTCGTCGGCTCGTCGGCAATCAGGAGGCCCGGCCTGCAGGCGAGCGCCATGGCGATCATCACCCGCTGGCGCATTCCGCCGGAAAGCTGGTGCGGATATTCGTCGATCCGCCGCTCAGGCGCCGGAATGTCCACCAGCTTCAACATCTCGATGGCGCGTTCCCGCGCTTCTCGTTTCGACAGGCCCTGATGCCGGATCAACGTTTCCATGATCTGCCGCCCGATCGTCAGCACCGGATTGAGCGAGGTCATCGGCTCCTGAAAGATCATGCCGATGTCGTTGCCGCGTATGCGGCGCATCTCCTTTTCGTTAAGCGACAGCAGGTCGCGGCCCATGAAGTCGATGCGCCCGGCATTCCTGGCGTTTCGACCGGGAAGCAGCCGCATGATGGACAGGGATGTCACCGACTTGCCTGATCCCGACTCGCCGACGATTGCCAGGGTCTCACCGGAATTGAGCGCGAAGGATACGTCTTCCACGGCCCGGACGGCGTCACCGTCATCGCCGCGGAAATGTGTTCTGAGATTGGAGACTTCCAAGATTGGTGTTTGAGCGTTCATAATCACGTCCTATTGGCGGCACGCGGATCGAAGGCATCGCGAAGACCGTCTCCCAGCAGGTTCACCGCCAGGACCGTGATCGAAAGAAATGCCGCGGGAAACAGGATGATGTAGGGCTTGAGCTGCCAGAGCATCCGGCCTTCGTTCATGATGCCGCCCCAGCTCGGAACCGAAGGCGGGGTGCCCGCGCCGATAAAGGACAAGGCCGCTTCGGTGATCATGGCCGCGGAGCAGATGTAGGTCGCCTGGACCATGACCGGCCCGAGCGTGTTGGGAAGGATGTGCCACAGCACAATCCGCGGCATGGAACAGCCCGAGGCGATTGCGCCGTCCACAAAGGGCTGTTCACGGATGGAGAGCACGAGGCCGCGCACTAGGCGGCTCATGCGCGGAAATTCGGCGATGGTGATGGCCATGATCACATTGCCGACCGAACCGCCCGTAGCCGCCATCAGCGCGATGGCGAGCAGGATGGGCGGGATCGACATCAGCCCGTCCATGATCCGCATCACGACAGAGTCGAGCCGCCGGTAGGCGCCGGCGGCCAGTCCTGTCGCAAGTCCCAGGAATGTCGCGCATGCGGCCACGCAGAAGCCCACGAACAACGAGACCCTGGCGCCGTAGAGAACGCGCGAATAAAGGTCGCGGCCGAGCGTGTCGGTGCCGAACCAGAACATCAGCGACGGCTCGCGGTTTCGCTTTATCGGCGACACGAATTCCGGATCGACGGTTCCCAGCAGCGGCGCGAGAATCGCGGCAGCGACGAGCAGCAGCAGGAGCCCGCCGCCGATGACGATCGTCGGGTGCTTGTGCAGCAGCCTGCGAAAGCGTCCATATTGCCGCGGCTGTGGAAAGAGATCCGGCAGTTGGCCGAGTTCCAGGATATCCGTGCTCATCAGTAGCGCACCCTCGGATCAAGTAGCGTGTAGAGAAGATCGATGCCGAGATTGATCAGCACGTAGCCCATGCTGAACAGCAGCACGACACCCTGGATGACGGGATAGTCGCGCCGCAGAATCGCATCGACCACGAGGCGGCCGACCCCGGGAATGGCAAAAACGGTCTCGGTCACAACGGCGCCGCCAATCAGCATGGCGATGCCGATGCCGATCACGGTCACTATAGGCACGGACGCGTTTTTGAGTGCGTGCAGAAAAAGAACGGGGGTCGGGCTCAGGCCCTTGGCACGCGCCGTACGGATATAGTCCTGCGAGAGCACATCGATCATCGACGTCCTGGTGATGCGGGCGATCAAGGCGATATAGACGCAGGACAGCGCCGTCGCCGGCAGGATGAGATTTCGAAGGAAAGGCAGGAAACCGCCGGCCAGGGGAGAATAACCCTGCACCGGCAGCAGATCGAGCCGGATGGCGAAGACATAGCTCAAGAGATAGCCGATGACGAAGACCGGCACGGAGAAGCCGAATA
The DNA here is from genome assembly GCF_030053135.1 of Rhizobium sp. BT04. Taxonomy (NCBI): domain Bacteria; kingdom Pseudomonadati; phylum Pseudomonadota; class Alphaproteobacteria; order Hyphomicrobiales; family Rhizobiaceae; genus Rhizobium; species Rhizobium sp. BT04. Next base: position 390,279 of record NZ_CP125651.1, read on the forward strand.
CGGCAATCGCCATGACCAGCCGGTCGACCCACGTCCCCTGCCGCGCCGCTGCCAGGACGCCGAGCGGAACCGCGATCGCAACCGACATGACCAGCGTGAGCCCCATGAGCGACAAGGTCGGCTCCAGCCGTTGGGCGATGAGCGTCGAAACGGGCAGCCGGGAGAAGATCGATACGCCGAGGTCTCCCCGCAGCACATGCGCTATCCACTCCAGGAAGCGCACCAGCATCGGCTCGTCCAAACCGAGGTTTTCGCGGATGCGCGCGATCTCCGCCGCGGATGCCTGGTCTCCGGCGATCAATGCGGCCGGATCGCCCGGAGCCAGGTAGAGCAGACTGAAGACGAAGAAGGCGACGAACAGCATGACCGGAACGGTCGACAGCACACGTCTGATGGCAAAACTGATCATGTTTTCCTCCCATCCTTGAAGGAGAGTGCGCGCGGGCCGCGAATATGCGCGCAGCCGTCTTGGCTTAACCGAACGATCACTGCGGGGATCGGGAGGGCGCCTGTTCCGGCGCCCTCCGCTTCGCGTTACTTCCGCGCTATATTCCAGTAGACCGGGGCCGGAGGCGTGAGGATGCCGGTCAGATTGTCCCGATAGGCGCGGATCTGGTATTGGCTGCCGATCGGAACGTAAGGCACGGTCTCAACGGCCCGCAGCTGGATTTTTTCGGCCAGCGTTTTGCGCTGCGCCTGGTCGGTGAGACCTGCGAACTGCGTGCGCATGGTTTCGATCTGCTCATCGCAAGGCCAGCCGAACCAGGCCTTCTCGCAGTTCGAGCGCAGGCCGAGGTGACCGACCGGCTCCAGAAAGTCGAGCCCGCCCGGACCGGAAATGAAGATCGACCAGCCCCCCTTGTCGACCGGCTCCTTGCTCTGGCGGCGGCTGGTAACGGTGGCCCAGTCCATGGCCTCCACGCGCGTCTTGATGCCGATGTCCTTCAAGAGCTGGTCGGTCACGGTGACGAAGGCATGGATATTGGCGTTTTCGGTCGCGTCCAGCAACACCGCGGGCGTGCCGTCATAACCGCTCTCGGCCACCAGGGCGCGGGCCTTTTCCAGGTCCGGTGTGGGGAACCCGGCTTTGGTCACGTAGGGGGAAGAGCACGAATAGAAGGACTGGCACGCCTTGCCGAGCGAAGCATCCGTGATGACGGCGGCGAGGAAGTCATCGCCGTTGACCGCCGTCAGCAACGCCTTGCGCAGCAGAGGATTGTTGAACGGCGGCTGGATCGTGTTCAGGCGGATCTGCTGCGCGACGCCGATATCATCCTGGTTCGCCACGGCAACGCCCTCTGCCTCCTTGGCAAGCGGAATGAGATCGGCCGCGAGATCCTCGTCGATATCGATCTCGCCCTTGCGCAGGGCATCGAGCGCCGTCTGCTGATCCGGAATGATCATCCATTCGACGCGGTCGATCTTGACGACCTTGCCGCCGGACAGGCCGCTCGCCTCCTCGCTGCGCGGCACGTAATAGGGGTTCTTCGCAAATGCCAGTTTTGCGCCTGGAACCCATTCATCGGCGAGGAAGATGAAAGGCCCGGAACCGGTGTGGTCCTTGACCGCTTCGTTCGCAGGCGTGGCATCGGCAATGCGCGCAGGCATGATGAAAGGCACGGGAGCACCGGCCTTCCCCAGCGCATCGAGCACCAGACCCCAGCTTTCCGACAGAGTGAGCGTGAAGCGACGATCGTCCTGAGCGGTCCAATTGGCGCCCTTGGCGACGAGTTGCTGGCCGAGGCTGTCGTTTGCACTCCAGCGCTTCAGCGAGGCAATGACGTCGGCCGACGTCACCGGGCTTCCGTCGCTGAACTTGAGCGCTTCTCTCAGCGTGAACGTGTAGGTCTTTCCATCGTCGGATTTCGACCAGGTATCGACCATCTGCGGCTTGACGGCGAGCGACGCATCCATGGCGAACAGCGTGTCGTAGACCATGTAGCCGTAGTTTCGCGCCATCGAATCCGAACCCAGATGGGGATCGAGCGCTTTGACGTCGCCCGATGGCTTGATCCGCAAGGTGTCGGCGGCAAGTGCGGTTCCCGACGCAAGGGCCATCGCCAGCGCCAGAAGCGCGCCGGTCAATTTCAGAGATTTCATGTTGGTTCCTCCCACAGTGTTAAGGGTTCATGCTTTCCGTTCCGGCCTGCGCCAGGACGTTCTCCTCCTCCTGAGCGGGTTGGGCTCCGCGCTTCAGGTAACCGAATGTGGCCAGCGACAGGGCGGCCGCAGGCTCACTTCCCAGTTCGGACTGAACGAAATTCAGCACGACGGAGCCGGCTCCGCCGAGCAGGCAGCTATCGATGCCGGCCAGAATCGACGCCCGTCCGGCCTCGCCGAGATTTGCGGGCCATCCACCCAGGAAGACGCGCCGCGTTCTGACGAGGTTCAGAGCGTTGCCGATCGCCATGCCGAGCCGGGACAGTCGGGCATTGAGATCCGCGCCGGTCTTCTCGCTGATCGGAACCCTCTGCGGCCAGGCATCACCGAGGGCCAGAAGCTCCACTTCGTCGATCTTCAGCCGCGGCGCGATGGCGCTTGTCGACAGATAGGCTTCGAGGCATCCGAAGTGACCGCAGCGGCATTGCGGACCCTTCGGGTCCATGACCATATGCCCGATCTCGCATGTCGTGACCTCGCCATTGCCCCAGAATTCGCTGACAAGGGCAGCCGCCACGCCATGACCGGCGAAAACATAGAGGTAATCGTCGCTCACGCCGGCCGTTCCCAGCGTTAGCCGCTGATTGATGGCCCGGGCGACAATGGAATTGGCGATCTCGACAGGTACGCCGGGAAAACTTGCATCGAGCCTTTCCAGGGTCTCGGAAGGATTGAGCATCACGATCGGATTTGCCGCCCGGCGCGGATCGTAACCGGGAACCGAGACACCGACGAGATGGAGCTGCAACCGCGAACGCTCGGCACAATCGGCCAAGGCGGCGACGGCGGTTCCGATGACTTGCGATACCGCTTCCGCCGACGCGCCGTCTTTCAGATCGAACCGCTCCGAGAACACACGGTCGCCGGCCAGGGTGGCGACACCTGCATGGACACGATTGCTCGAGACTTCCAAAGCGCCGAGATAACGATTTTTGCTTAAAGTAAGAATTGCGCTGGGACCACCGGGATATTCCGCAGGCTGCCGCTTTTCGGAGAGCACGCCCTCAGAGCGCAATTCCGAGACGATGCGCGAGACGCTTGCCTCTGTAAGGCCCACATTGTCAGCAATATCGGTGCGAAAGCTGCCTTTCTTCTTCCAGACATAATTCAAGACGGCAGCGCGCGTCTCCTGGCGACTCCTCGCAAGCCTCACAACGCCGCCCTCCCAGCGATTTCATTCTTACTTAATGTAATAATTGATACGCGGCGTGTGCCGAATTGTCAACCGGGACGCCAGCGGCAACCAGACCAGTTGTCGCCGGGCCGGCAATGGTGCATTGCTTGCTGATTGCGGATCGGCCTTCTGCAGGAAGCGCAATGGCCGCAAACGATGCGAGAACTCTTCAGTGACGAGGAAGATGAAGTGACGACAAGAAGCGTTTTCGGCGGCATGGGACGCTTGCCGGTCATCGCGCCGGTCGCCCTGGCGACCGTGCTGTGTTCACATGGCTCTGCCGGTGCGGCACCAGGAGACCTGCAATGGACGCAGGATCCGGGCAGCCATTGCACATTCGTCGCGCCGGTCTCCCTGACCAGCGGCCCGACCTTCTGGATCGGCGCCTGCGTCGACGGCAAGGCGTCCGGGGAAGGCATGCTGCGCCGCCGGGATGGCGACAAGGCGGGAGCAGCCTTCTTCGGCCGGATGAAGGACGGCGTTCCCGAGATCGGCGTCGTCGATCTGAGCGAAGGATATAGAGCCGGCAGTTTCAGCGACGGCGACATCGGCGGGCAGACCGAGTCCGATCCGCAGAACCGGATAGACGCCTTTCGCATCGCGGCCGAAGCAGCCCGGCTGGTCGGCGCCAAATATGCCGCCGAGAAGAATGCGGGATCTGCCCGCCTTTACGAGGAGCTTGCCAAGACACTGGAACTGCAGACGGATTGAGCATGAGCGAGAGTCTGCAACGGCGATCTTTTCTGACAGGGCTATGGGCAGCACTGTCGGCAATATTTGGAGCCAGCATGCCTGCGGCCGCGACGAACCAACCGCAGCAGAGCGCTGAAGGCCGCGAAGGCAGGGCTGGCATCCACCCCTGGCTCGGGGTCGGAGAGCAGTTGACCGCTGACGTCCTGCTGGACGGCAAGGTGCTGGCGCGGCTGGACGACACAGCGACGCTTCCCGGCTTGAAAAAGCTGCCGGCGGTGGTGTTCGACTTGCCGCGGGGACTGAAGCGGCTGCAACTGCGCGGCTCGCTGAGGGACGCCGACGGCCGGGCTGGATTGTTCTCGAAAACATGGACCGTACGCGACATGGCCCCGATTTCGACTCCGCTCTATGACGGCTCACGGCCATTGATCGAACGGGTGCGGGCTTTTGTAGAGAAAACCGAACTGGCGGAAGTGGCCGCTCCCCGGCTGCCCGCCGGCACGACGGCGGAAGCGGCTTTCCAGCAGTTGGAGCGGCGTCTGCATGTTCAACTGCCGGCGCCGCTGCGGCAACTGCTCGGCGAAGCGGACATACAGATCGACGACTCCTATTTCCTGGCGCCACAGGACCTCGGGACGGTGAGCGAATTGCTGCTGAAGGGTTGGGGTTATACGCGCAACGGCGGCCCGACCGCATTGGATACCTTGCTGCCGGAGACCGTACGGGCTCGCTACGACCGCAGCGTGGCGGTGTTCGTGGAGGTAGGCGACGGGTTTGGCGCCCTCGCCTGGGATCCGGCAGGGGTCACTCCGCGGGAGCCACCCAACACCTGGGCCGATAAGGGCAATCCCGGCGCCCGGCCTGCCACATCCAATGAGGGTGTGTGGTACTGGCTGCATCAGGAGCACATAGACGAGCCCGAGCTGCTGCTCGACGACAACTATCAACCCAAAAGCGCGGAAGCCGCGCTCATCAACGTGTTCCAGCGCTTCGCGCTGTCCCAGGCCGCTTATCCCGAGACCGAGGACGAGCTGGTCATCGACAGCGCCCATCCGCGCAATCTGCTGCAGCTCAGTTTCGACGGGCCGAAGAAACCACGGCTCTGGTTCCGCAGCTACGATTACCACTATAGCCTCTATTGAGAGGCGCAGCTCACTCGGCGAGCCTGACGATGCCGTATGGATTGAACTTGAACTCGTCCACTTCGTAGGTGGAATCGAAGGAGAGGCTTGCCCGACGCTCCTTCAGCGTCGGCTCGAGTCCCCGACCGGCGATCTCGTCGGCGACCGCATCGATGATGGCGACGATCTCCCGTTCGCTGCCGGCTGTCTCAGGCACATAGACCTCCGGCAATCCGACGAGATGGAAGCCGACGCTCTCCAGATACCCCCGTGCAGAGAGCGGCCGCTTCGCAAAGGCCAGCCGGCCGATCCGTTGCTCCGCAAGCCGGTCGGCCGCCTTCTGCGCCGCGTCTGCCTGCCGGATCAGCTCTCTCCACCGATCGAGCCCATGTGCGATACCGGCACTTTCACCCTTCACGGCAACCGCCCCCGCGCCGATCAAGCGGTCGACGAGGCAAAGCGCCAGCATCGAAATCTTCACCGTCTCCGCCTGCGACATGCTCGGCCCGAGGATGTAGAGGACGGATTGATGACCGGCGACGGCTTGTTCGTCCGCCTGATCCCACGCATCGGGCTCGACCCGATCCCAGCAGACGTCGAACGACCGGCTCATCCGGTCGTCCGGCTCGGCCTGCGAATAATCATCGTCAATGCTGAATCCGGTGGCAAAGTCACGGATCGCCTGCGATGCCGCCTCGGAGAGATGGCTCAGGTCGCGATCCCGCCCGAGGAAACACAGGACATGCCGAGGGGTCACCGACGATGCTTCCTCCTGCGTCGTCGTTTCTTCGCCGAATTCCGAGCTGGATTCCTTGCCCAGGGTTGGTTTCCAGCCGATCATGGCCCATATGGACCCGAGGAGCGCGCGACGCATGAGCTTCATGAAGCCTTCCGTTCGGTCGAATGTTCACGGCTCAGCCTTGTAAACATCTGAATTCCGAAACGAAAGCAGGATCATCATGAAAGAGATGATGCCGTCGCGCGCCATCAACTTCCTGCGCGAGAACTACACGACCGATGTCGCGTTGGGCCCGCTGCGGGCTGCGGAGTAATCACATGACCGTCAACAGCATTGGATTCGTCGGCACCGGCGCCATCACCGAAGCAATGGTTCGCGGGCTTCTCACCGAGCCGGCCTATGCCTCCGCGATGCACGTTTCTCCACGAAGCGCTCACATCGCCGCGACACTGGCAGACGAATTTGCTGCCGTGAGGGTTGCCGAGGACAACCAGGACGTCGTCGATCGCAGCGACATGGTGTTCCTGGCAATACGGCCACAGGTCGCCGAGGAGGTCGTGCGAGGGCTTTCGTTTAAGGCCGGCCAGAGGATCGTCAGCGTCGTGGCGGCGACGGAGCGTCAGGCGCTGCTCGACTGGATCGGCGCCGACGTGCATCTCGTCCAGGCGATCCCCCTGCCCTTCGTCGCAAGGCGGCAAGGGGTGACCGCCGTCTATCCGCCCGATACCGCCGTTGCAGCGCTGTTCGATGCGCTCGGAACGGCTGTGCAATGCCAGTCGAGGAAGGAATACGATCTTCTCGCAGCCGCGAGCGCCGTCATGTCGACCTATTTCGGCATCATGGAGCAGGTTACCGTCTGGCTGGAAGGAGGCGGGCTCGAAAGGACGAAGGGACAGGCTTACATCGCCCCGCTCTTCGCAAGCCTGGCGCAGAAGGCGAACAGCCCCGGCAACGAACCGTTCAGCGCGCTGAGCCGCGAATTCGCGACCAAGGGCGGGCTGAACGAGCAGGTTTTCTCAGACTTCGATAAGAGGGGCGGCCTTGCCGCACTGACCGCCGCCCTCGACGGCGTACTTGCCCGGATCGAGGGCAGGAACTAGAAAGTCGGCGGCGTGCAGGCGCTGATGACTTCGCAAGGCACCGGCCCGACGCAGCGGAAGCGGTGCGGGCGCCTGCTTTCAAAATAGTAGGCATCACCCGGTCCGAGGATCCGCCGCTCGTCATCGACGGTCACCTCGAGCCTTCCCGAGAGGACGATCCCGCCCTCCTCCCCCTCGTGAACAAGCGGAATCTTTCCGGTATCGGCGCCCGGCTGGTAACATTCCTTGAGGATTTGCAGGCTGCGCCCGAACAGGTTCTCCCCAACCTGCCTGTAGGAGATGGCGCCCTTGCCGATCTCCACCAGTTCCTCGGCCGCATAGAAGGCCTTCCTTGGACGCTCGGGCTCGAAGGCGAAGAATTCCGCCAGCCCAATGGGGATGCCGTCGAGAATTCGTTTCAAGGCCCCGACCGAGGGGTTGGAGGCGTTCGATTCGATCAGCGAAATCGTCGAATTGGGCACGCCCGTCCGTTTGGCGAGCTCACGCTGGGAAAGCTTGTGGGCGATACGGAGATGGCGAAGGCGGCTGCCGATATCGACTGACATGGTGCGGTCCGTTTGTGTTGTTCAGAATATCGAAAATGTTATATATTCATCCATTTAATTTCAATCACTTGCACCAGCAAAGAAAAGGACTTGTTTGACGGATGGAAATTGCCATTCTCGGCGCCGACCATAGGAGGCCAGGATGGACCAGATCAGCAACACGAACGCGCCCGTGCTCGATAATTTCTGGATGCCGTTCACCGCGAACCGGCAATTCAAAGCAACGCCGCGCCTTCTGGCAGCCGCTGAGGGCATGTATTACACCGACGTCGATGGAAATCAGGTTCTTGACGGCACGGCCGGGCTCTGGTGCTGCAATGCCGGCCACGGCCGCAAGAAGATCGCCCAGGCGGTCGAGCGGCAGCTTGCGACGCTCGACTATGCCCCGACCTTCCAGATGGGCCATCCGATCGCCTTCGACTTCGCCGCCAAACTGGCGGCGAACGCGCCGGGCGGCCCGGAAGCCAAGCTCGACCGGGTCTTCTTCACCGGCTCCGGCTCGGAATCGGTCGATACGGCGCTGAAGATCGCCATCGCATACCAGCGTGCGATCGGCCAGGGCACGCGCACGCGGATCATCGGGCGCGAAAAAGGGTATCATGGCGTCGGCTTCGGCGGCATTTCCGTCGGCGGCCTCGTCAACAACCGGCGGGTCTTCCCGCAAATACCGGCCGACCATATGCGCCACACGCTCGACGTCGAGCGCAATGCGTTCTCGAAGGGGCTTCCCGCGCACGGCGTGGAACTTGCCGACGATCTCGAACGCCTGGTGCAGCTGCACGGTGCCGAAACCATCGCCGCCGTCATCGTCGAGCCGATGTCGGGATCGGCGGGCGTGGTCCTGCCGCCGAAGGGCTATCTGGAAAAGCTGCGCGCCACTGCCGACAAATACGGCATCCTGCTGATTTTCGACGAGGTCATTACCGGCTTCGGCCGTCTCGGCACGCCTTTCGCGGTGGACTATTTCGGCGTCGTGCCCGATCTCGTCACCACGGCCAAGGGCCTCACCAACGGCGCGATCCCCATGGGCGCGGTCTTTGCCAGCCGCAAGGTCTATGACGGCCTGATGGTCGGGCCGGAAAATGCCATCGAGCTCTTCCACGGCTATACCTATTCCGGCCATCCGGTCGCCTGCGCCGCCGGCGTCGCCACCCTCGAAATCTACGAGGAGGAAGGCCTGCTGACCCGCGCGTCCGAGCTTGCCGACCACTGGCAGGACGGCCTGCATTCGCTGAAAGGCCTGCCTCATGTCGTCGACATCCGCAATCTCGGCCTGGTCGGCGCGGTCGAACTGGCGCCCCGTGACGGGGCACCGGGAACACGCGGCTACGACGTCTTCGTCGACTGCTTCAACAAGGGCCTGCTGATCCGGGTGACCGGCGACATCATCGCGCTGTCGCCGCCGCTCATCATCGAGAAAGGCCAGATCGACACGATCGTCTCGACGCTCGGCGATGCGCTGAAGCGCGCGGCATAGAGCTGCGTCCGGCGTCTCGCTCGTCGGCGATCGGGCATTTGCTCCATCGCCGACGGAACCATCCGGCCGCCGACACGACTCACTTTCAAGAAATATATGCTTTCCTTTGGCGCCGGCCGGACAGTTTCAGCCGTATCGGCTGACGGCGAGATCCCGCGCGTCGATTTGCGGCTTGGCGCCGCTGACGAGGTCGCCGATAAGCCGCGCCGAACCGGTGCTCATCGTCCAGCCCAGCGTGCCGTGGCCGGTATTGAGAAACAGACCGCTGATTTTCGTCGGGCCGATCACCGGCGTGCCATCCGGCGTCATCGGGCGCAGGCCGGACCAGAAGGAAGCCTTGGAAACATCGCCGCCGGGGAAAAGATCGGTGACCGAATGTTCGAGCGTGCTGCGCCGAGCCAGCCCGAGATCGTTGGTATAGCCTGATATCTCGGCCATGCCGCCGACTCGGATGCGATCGCCGAGCCGGGTGATCGCGATCTTGTAGGTTTCGTCCATGACGGTCGATTCCGGTGCGCGGGACGCATCATTGATCGGGATGGTCAGCGAATAACCCTTGACCGGATAGACCGGCAGCCTGATGCCGAACGGCTTGAGCAGCAGCGGCGAATAGCTGCCGAGCGCGACCACCACCGCGTCGGCGCTCATCCGCTCGCGGTCGGTGATGACGCCGCGCACGCGGCCGGCCTCCACATCCAGCGCCTTGATCGTCGTCCCGTAAGCGAAGCGGACGCCGAGCGCCTCGGCTTTGGCGGCCAGCGCATTGGTGAACTTGAAGCAGTCGCCGGTTTCGTCCTTCGGCGTCAGCAGACCGCCGACGATCTTGTCGCGCACGTGCCTCAGCGCCGGTTCGACGCGGATGCAGCCGTCCCGGTCCAGCACCTCATAGGGAATACCGTCGGCCGCCAGCGCCTTGACATCCTTTGCCGAGGCGTCGAGCTGCTGCTGCGTGCGGAACAGCTGCAGCGTTCCCTGCATGCGTTCGTCATAGGCGATGCCGGTCTCCGTGCGAAGCTCGGCCAGCGCGATGCGGCTGTAGTCGGCAAGCTGCAGCATGCGGCTCTTGTTGATCGCGTAGCGCTCGGACGTGCAGTTCGACAGCATCCTCGCCATCCAGGAGAGCATCGCCATGTCCAATTTCGGGCGCAGGATGAGCGGCGCATGTTTCATGAACAGCCATTTCATCGCCTTCGCCGGAATGCCGGGGGCTGCCCATGGCGAGCAATAGCCGAACGAGACTTCGCCCGCATTGGCAAAGCTCGTCTCCAGCGCCGGCCCCTTCTGCCGGTCGACGACGGTGACCTCATGGCCTGATTTGGCCAGCTGGTAGGCGGATGTGACGCCGACGATGCCGGCACCCAGAACGATGACTTTCATGATGTCCCCAATGATAGAGCCGCCGGGCTCTCAGCAATATTGCCTGTCGTAACGATCGCCCAGACCGGTTAGGATTTCGTAAGATATCGTTCCGGCATCCCTGCCGACGTCTTCCAGCGTCTGGTTCGGGCCGAGCACCTCGACCAGGCTGCCCAGCGTCAAGGCGCCTTCGGGCAGTGCCGAGATATCGACGGTCGCGCTGTCCATCGACACGCGGCCGACGATCGGCAGGCGGATGCCATCGAAATAGACGGCGCCGCGGTCGCCCAGCGACCTCGGCAGGCCATCGGCATAGCCGGCGGCAATGGTGGCGAGACGCATTTCCCGTTGCGTGACGTGCGCACCGCCATAGCCGACTTTCGCGCCGAATGGCACGGTGCGCGTCTGCACGACGGCAACGTCGAGACTGACGACCGGCTCCATCGGGTTCTTCTCGCCGGCGTTCGGGGCACCGCCATAAAGCGCGATGCCGGGCCGGGCGAGCACGCCGTGATAGGCATCGCCGAGGAAGACGCCGCCGGAATTGGCGAAGGATATGTCGAAGCCCGGAAATTCGTCGGCGATGCAGGACATCTCGGCAAATTGCTCGGCGTTCTGTTCGCTCTCCATGTCGTCGGCCGACGCCAGATGGCTCATGATGAACAGGATTTCGAGATTGGTGCCGTCGCTAAGGGCCGCCGCAAGCTCGGCTCGTTCTTCCCGGGGAAAGCCGAGCCGCGACATGCCGGTGTCGAACTGCAGGACGGCCGGCAGGCAGCGCTTCAGCATGCGCGCCGTCGTCGACCATTGCCGCCACTGGGCCAGCGAATTGAGAACCGGGACGATACCCATCTCGGCACAGGCGATCTCGTTGCCCGGCTGCAAGCCATTCAGCACGAAAATCTGGGCATCATGGGCAAGCGTTGGCCGCAGCCTTACGGCCTCGACGAACTGGGCGACGAAGAAGTGCCGGCAACCTTCGCCATAGAGCGTTGCCGCAACCCGTTCGGCGCCGAGGCCATAGGCATCGGCCTTGACGACAGAGCCTGCGCGAACCGGCGCCAGCATCGATGCCAGCTTGCGATAATTACGGCCGAGTGCCGCAAGATCGATCGTCAGATAGCCTGTGGCTCCCTGCTTGATCGTCGCCGTGTGTGTGCGAGAAACCAAAATATCGCCGTCCATCTCCGCCCTTCCCGGCCGCTTGTCGGATGAAAGGCGAGAGTATGAAATAACGAGCGAAATTGCCTATCATTTCGCAGCCGATTATTGCGTCAAGCGTATATTCTTCGCATAATCGACAAAAATTTGGGATGATCCGTCATGTCTGGCCTCGACGCCATCGATCGCAATATACTGAGGCTGCTGCGCCTCGATGCGCGTATGAGCAATGCCAGGCTCGCCGCCGAGATCGGACTGTCGCCTTCGGCCTGCCTCAGGCGCATCAAGATCATGGAAAAATCGGGCGTGATCCGCGGCTATACGGCGCTGGTGGACACCGGCAATGCGGACGAGACGATCGCCGTGATCATCAATATCACCCTCGAGCGGCAGACCGAGGACCATCTCGATCGCTTCGAGGCGGCGGTCCGCCGGCATCCCGAGATTCGCGAGTGTTTTCTGATGACCGGCGGTTCCGACTATCTGCTGCGCGTCGAGGTCGCCAATGCCGGCGAGTTCGAGCGGATCCACAAGGAGATCCTATCGACCCTGCCCGGCGTCCTCAGGATTCATTCCAGCTTCTCGATCCGCAATGTTCTGGCGACGCGCACGAGAGGCAGACGCTGAACCGCGATCCCCATGCTCATATCAATTCGAGCGCCGTGGCTTTGGCGACTGCTTCAGTCGTCGTGGCGACGGTCAGCTTGCGGCGTGCCGAGGCGAGATAGAGTTGCACCGCGCTTACCGAAATGGACAGGCGGGCGCAGATCTGCTTTGCCATCAGCCCGCTGGCCGTCATTTCAAGACATTGCAGTTCGCGGCCGGACAATTGCGGAATATCGGCCATTTTTCTCAGGCCCGACAGAACCATGGCCCTGTCGTGGAGATGGTGGGCGAGAAACTGGAGGTCGCGCATACTGTCCATGCGGAATTGCCGCCAATAGGCATCGGGATGATTGGACGTGACCGTAAACAGCGATCGCTCCCCTTGAGGTCCCCGCACCGGCAGGGTCACGCCTTGCCGGCCGATACCGAAGGCCATGGCCTCCTTGAAGAAGCCGTAGGCCCGGCCTGAATCCCATTTCGACGCGGACCATTCCACCGGCAAGAAGCCCCTCCGGCCGAGGCGTACGACGGGATCGATGCTGAAATAGTCCCGGTCGAGATATTGTTTTACCCATTCGGGCGGGTAGGTCAGCATCAGCAATGGATTGCTGGCCGCCGCCCCCGAGGAGCGCGTCACATGCAAAACCATGTGCGATATCGCATAAATATGGCGAACTTCGTCCAGCGTCGTTTCCAGATCCCGCAATGTCGGCGATGCGGAGATCCGGTCCAAACTATAGAAAAAACGAGAACTGCTCAGCATGAGATGGACTCGTGATTGCGTGATTCCCTGACCGCCCGCAGAAATAACATTTCGCGACTACCGGGAACAGCATTATTTTATAGCAACCATGCCGCGAGATGAAGAATGGGTTAAGAGCTGACGAGATCATTCCACTGCTGAGCGATGGGACAGCGACCGCGCTTACCGCATGTCGCCATCGACAAGGGCTCTGTCAGGAAAGGGAGAGGCTTGCTCCAGAAGTCGGGACAGGTTGGCCCGAAGTGTCCGACAATTTTCCGCCGTCACATCCCATAGGCCGACATACAGCTTGCCGATTTCGGGCCGGGATCGGGCAAGCGGCGTCGGCCTCCAGCCGATCCTGCGGTACACCCCGACCATCGCGACATCATAGACGCCGACGATGCTTTCGATACCGGTGTCGAGCGCAAGATCGCAAAGCCCGGAGAGCAGTTCCGTGGCGACTGTGCGCGATTGATCGATGTGTCCGGCAAGCGGATGAAGGCAAAAGCGGGTACATTCCCAAGTCGTCGGGCTATCGACGTCGATAGGCTCATCGAAGAAATGCCGGAACTCGCTTTTGAGCATCGTCGCTCCCGTGGTCGGCAGCAGGCGCAGCGAACCCGTCAGCGTGCCGGAAGGCCGTTGCGTGACGAGATATACGGGATCTTCCGCCTCATCGTAACGGTCCCTTTCCCACTGGTCCCTGACATCGACCTGCCATCCCAGACGATCGCGAAAAACGGCGGCGCGTGCCCGAAACATTTGATCGAATGCATGCGGCTCAGTCTCGAGCATGTCCCTGGTGAGTATCCGCAACATCTCCGTCCCTCCCGATCCTAAAAGCGTGCCGTGATCTTTCAGATTCGCTGACCGCGCTTGAGATCTTTGGTTTTCCGCATGTCGGGATCGCAAAACCGCCGCACAGCTTTGCGCGACCATGCTTCTAGATGTTTCACAACAGGAGACCGGCCTCGGACAATATGGATATTTCACCAGATTGACCGCGCCCCGCTTTGCCTTTCACCTTCATAAGCGATTTCTGATATTTGATCGGCCGAGCGCCCTCAATGGCTGTCAAGTTCAATACAACCACGGGGAGGATTCCGATGACGTACGACCTGGCACGCGGCAAACGCATTCGCGAGGCGATATCCCGCGGCAAGTATCGGAAAGTTCACGCACTCGCTGCCGAACTGAACGTGTCCGTCGCCGCCGTCTCGCGCTGGCAGAATGGCGGTCACACCTCGCTCGAAAGCGCCTGCGCCCTCGCGCACCTTTTGGATGTCTCCCTCGACTGGCTGCTGCTCGGGCGGGGCACCATGGATTGGCACAGGAACAGCCCGATCTCGACCACCGAACTGCAATTGGTTCTGGCGCTGCGCGACCGGCCCGCGTCTACCCGGTCCAATCTCATCGGGCTGCTCGAATCCATCCCCCTGGCACACCCGTAACGCCAAGCGCAATTTTGTGCCGTTTTTTTGATCTCCGCTCAACATCTTCAGGTTGATAAAAATAAGATACTCAACCATCCTTCTGATCGGAGCTTCAGCAGCGGCATGCTGTACGGAAAGTAACGCCACCCATTCGGCCACGATATTTCCCTCATCCGGGACCACCTATTTTTTCGATCCGGTCCCGGCAAGTCTCAACCGATTTCGGAGTCCGCCATGACAGTTGCGTTTTGGAATGAGCCAACGACAGTTGCTAACCCGGCCCATATCGGCGCCAATGCGCCTGCAGTCAAACCGCGGCCCGCCTTCGCCCAGACCGATCTGGTCGCATTGTCGCGCTATTTTTCTCTTCTGATGATGCGCAACATCACAAGCGATGGTTATGTCATCGAGGATCCGGCATCGCCCGGCGTCTTTTCGGCCCCGGGCTGCGTCATCGCCGCACCCTCCTATCCAGCGAACACGCCTGGTGTCGACCAGGACTATGTTTTCAACTGGGTCCGCGATGGGGCCATTACGGCCATCGAGATCGCACTTGCCGGCTTGCTGCCCGTTCCGGGCGGGGTTTCGCCGAGCCTGGTCGACTACGTGAACTTCGCCGCGCTCTGTCAGGCGAATGCGAAGAATTCCGCGACCGTCACACTTGGCCACGCCTGCTTCACCATCACCGGCGAGGTTCGTCCATGGTCGGAGCAGAATGACGGACCGGCCATTCAGTCGATTGCGATCCTGACCGTGTTCGATCAGCTGGATGGCGCCACGCAGACGATCGCCAAACAATTGGTCGAGACCAACCTCTCTTATCTTCTCGAAGTTTACCAGAACAAGACCACAAATCTCTGGGAGGAATATGAGGGCTATTCCTTTTTCGCAAGGGCGGTACAGCTGCGCTTTTTCCGGGAAATTTCCACAAACACGATCGGTATAGCGGTGCCTGCGGGGGTAGCCGATGCCATCTCCTGGCTGGAAAGCCAGCTGGCCACCCACTGGAACGGGCAGCTCTATGTGAGCATTCTGGATGCCGCGGAGCAAGCCGGTTACGACGCGAACATCGATATCGTCTCTTCGGTCTGCTATGGCGGGATCGACCCGACCGATACCAGGCTTCTGGCAACGGCGGCCATCCTGCGGCGCCAGTGGGCGGATCCCTCGTCTTCGAACTATTACCCGATCAATGGCGCCGACGCGGCCAAAGGGCTCGGACCACTCTTCGGGCGCTATCCTGGCGATCACTACGATGGCGATGTGGCGGCTCCGGTGGTCGGCGGGCATCCCTGGGCTCTGTGCACCGCCAACTTCGCCGAGTTTCAATATCGGCTTGCCAATGCCATCGAGGCCAGCGGCGCCATCCCCCTCGATCAGTTCTCCGAGCCCTTCTTCGCGGAACTGGGACTTGGCGCATCCAGCAGCGCCGCCGACGCGTCAGCTGCCTTGCGGGCTTCGTCTGACGTCATGCTGCGCGCCATCGTCTATCACAGCGATCACTATGAACTCAGCGAACAGTTCGATGGAACCGTTGGTTACGAGAAAAGCGTCCGGAACCTCACCTGGAGCTACGCCTCCTTTCTCTCGGCAGTCAGAGCCCGTTCCGCCGCCGCCCCGGCCGCTGCCAAGTCCAAACCCCGAAACTCCCGCGGCCCGAGATCGTGACGACTTCAGGCCGTCCGGCCTGAAATCTCGATTGAGTCCCAAACCGCATGATCCGCAAAGCCTGATGCGGCTTTCCGGGAATAATGGAGGACCAACGTGCTTTTTCCCCTCGAATCCGCGATAAAAGCCGATGCCAAGACCGTCGCAGCCTCTGGCGAATACGATATCGTGATCGTCGGCAGCGGCATTTCCGGAGCAATCATTGCCAAGCAGGCTGCGGAGGCGGGCAAGCGTGTCCTTATCCTTGAAGCCGGAACCGGTGCCAACAGCACTCTGGAAGGCTACGACAATCTGCTGACGACGTTCTATTCGGCGGCCTCCAAGGACAACCAGTCGCCGTTTCCGCTGAATGCGAACGCGGCCATGCCCCGCAGCCCGCAGCTTCGCAAACTGCAGGCGGGGGAAACCGATAGCTCGACTTATATCGTTCAATCCGGCCCCTATGTCAGCGACACGACATATACCCGTATTTTCGGCGGAACGACCATGCATTGGGAGGCGAAAACGCCTCGCCTGCTTCGCTCGGATTTCAAGACGCGCAGCATTTTCGGCCAAGGGCTGGACTGGCCGCTGAGCTTTGAGGAAGTCGAGGATGATTACCGCCTGGCCGAGCGGGAAATCGGCGTATCGGCAGATGTCGAAGATCAGCAATATCTGGGGCAGACCTTCGCGGAAGACTATGTCTTTCCCATGCGCGGCCTGCCGCTTTCCTATCTGGATCAGCGGGTCAACAAGGGCATCGAAGGCACCAGTGTCGAACTTTACGACAAGACCTATCCCCTGAAGGTCAGGCCCTATCCGCAGGGGCGCAACAGCATACCAAACCCGGCCTATGACGGTGGGAAGGGCTACCGTCCCATCGGTGCAGTCGATACGCATCAGGTCGAAGAGGGCGGCCGCTGCCAGGGCAACACCAACTGCGTACCGCTCTGTCCCGTGCAAGCGCGTTACCACTCCGGCAAAACGCTTGCCAAGGCGTTCGCGGCAAACGGGAAATGGGGCGAGCGGCTTGTCGAACTGTTGCCACAGGCGGTCGCATCGAAGGTCAACATCGATCCGGATAGCGGGAAAGTCCGCTCTCTCGAGGTCAAGATTTACAAGGACCCGGCCTCACCTGCTCACGAGACCATCACCGTCAAAGGCAAGGTCTTCGTGCTTGCGGCAGGCGCCATCGAAACGGCGCGTCTTATGCTGGCCTCCGGCCTGCGTAGCACCAGCGGTCTTGTCGGACGCAATCTGATGGACCACGCCTACCTGCTGAACTGGGCGCTGATGCCGGAAATCTGCGGCACGATGCGCGGAACCAGTTCGACGGGCGGTATCGTGGACCTGCGGGACGGCCCGTTCCGGGAAAAACAGGCCGCTTTCGCCATCGATATCCATAATGACGGTTGGGGCTGGGCCACGGGCGCGCCGACCTCCGACCTTCTCGAACTGGTGGATGATCGCAACCTCTACGGGGCGGATCTTCGGCGGGGCATGATCGACCAGGTGTCACGGCAGTTGCTGCTGGCATTCATGATCGAGGTCATGCCCGTCGAAAGCAACCGCATCACGGTGGATCCGCAATATACCGATGCTCTCGGCAACATGCGGCCCATCCTGTCTTTCACGGTTCCGGAATATACCATGAAGGGTGCCGCCTATGGCCGCCAGTTTGCGCGCACCGTCTTCACGCGTCTGGGCGCGCAGGATCATACCCAATACGACCCTAGCGATTTCGGCTATGTGGCCTATGAGGGGCAAGGCTATGCGATCCGCGGCGGCAATCATCTGGCCGGCACCCATATCATGGGAACGACGAAGACCAATTCCGTCGTGGACAAGAACCAGCGCAGCTGGGACCACGAAAACCTCTATCTCGTGGGCGGCGGCAGCATGCCGACGATCGGCACGGCCAATGTCACCTTGACGCTGGCCGCCATGTGCTTCCGCAGCGGCCGCGACATTCTGAAGTCTCTGCATTGAACGAAGACCGGCTTCCGCTGCGCGGAACGAACCGATGGGCTCGACGCAAGCGACACGAAGCCGGCCTCTGCACCCAACTTATCTTTCCTGGAGCTTGAGCATGTATTCCTTCAGTATTAAGACGCTCGATGAGCTGAAAGAGTTTCTCTACCGGGCAATGCAGCTCGAACATGCGACGATTCCGCCGTATCTGACGGCGCTTTACTCGATCAAGCCCGGCGTCAACCAGGATGCGACCCAGGTTCTGCGCGTGATCGTCGTGGAAGAAATGCTGCATCTGACCATTGCGGCCAATGTTCTCAATGCCATCGGCGGCACGCCGGATCTTGTCAGGGCGGACTTCGTCGCCCGCTATCCCGCCGCCCTGCCGGACGGTGAGACCGATTTCAAGGTCGGCATCCAGGCTTTCGGCCGTGAGGCGCTGGCGACTTTCCTGAAAATCGAGCGGCCGGCCCAGCGCCCTGAACATCTCGTCGGCAAAGGCCTGATATATCGCAAAACTCCCCCTGATATCACCGTGCTTGCCAGCCATCCGAGCCATGAGGACCTCCATTTCTTCAGTATCGGCGAGTTCTACTCGGCCATCGCGGAAGGCATCAAATACCTGGAAGCCGAAGCGCATGGGGCGGGCACAACTATCTTTACCGGCGACAGGTCGCGCCAGATCACCTCGGAATATTATTACTCCGGCGGCGGCGAGCTGTTTCCGGTGACCGATCTCAAAAGCGCCTTAGAAGCCATCGATCTCATCATCGAACAGGGCGAGGGCGACGGTGGCGGTATCTACGACGATGACGACCACGAACTGGCCCATTACTATCGTTTCGAGGAACTGGTCAAAGGCCGCTACTACCAGAAGGGCGACCAGCCCGGCCACCCCACAGGTCCTGAGTTGCAGGTCGATTGGGAAGGCGCCTATTCCATAAAAAAGAACCTGAAAGTGGAGGACATACTCGAAGGCTCGGAGCTGCGCGAGGCGGCTATCGCCTTCAACACGCGCTATGGCGAATTTCTCCAGCTTTTGACACGTGCCTATAACGGCCAGCCGAACCTGCTGCTGGAAGCCGTTCCGATGATGTTCGAATTCCGCAACATGATCCTCGAACTCATCCGCAATCCCCTGCCGAAACATCCCGGTAAGAACGGCAGCCCCACTTATGAGATCCCCGGCGCCATCAAACAGCCAGCCGCCACCCGGCAGGCGGAGGTGAACGCATGAGCAACCGTTTCGAGGCATTTCTGGGTCTTTCCGGGGAATTGACGGCCTTCTCCCATTTCGATCTTCTGGGAACGGGCCTGGCGGACCGCTATCTCGCCACGCTCGACAAGGTGGTCGGCGGCGAGATCGTCGACGCGCTGCTGGCCGCCTTCTCCGCCCTGCCACCGGCGGAAGGTGAGGCCCGTATCCAGGCAGTGCGCACGACCATTCTGGGCAATGAATTGCTGGGAGACGTGGCCCGTGCGCTGATCAAGCTCTGGTATTCCGGCACCTGGTTCGAGCTGTCCTCCGCCTGGACGGAGCGCTTTGGCCCCAGGGCTGCGAATATCACCTTCGTCGTTTCTCCCGATGCCTATGTCGAGGGTCTGCTCTGGAAGGCGATCGGAGCCCACCCTGCGGGCGCCAAGGGGCCAGGTTTCGGCTCCTGGGCCTTTCCGCCGAAAATTCCGGCTTTTTCCGGCTCTCCATTCCAAAACCTGACCTGACGCCACCTCTGTTTGTCTTCAAAGAACTGGATCATTGCCATGACGACACATCTGCATCGACTGACGCCTGCCAAGGTCTGGCTCGGTGTCATCCCCACGCTCTGGTGGAATGACGATTTCATCAACATCGACATCGGCATTCCCTACGAGCAGGCTCTGAGTGAAATGGCGCTCGCCGGCTATGTCGGATGCGGCGTCGGCCATAAATATCCGACGGACCCGAAAATATTGCGGCCTGTCCTCGAACTCAGGGGATTGCGGATTTCCGAGCCCTGGGTGAGCACTTACTTCACCATCAATGCGATGAAGCGTCATACGCTTGATAATGTCGATGCTCAGCTCGACTTCCTCGAAGCCATGGAAGGCGGCAGCGACGATCCGCGCAGGGCCGATCTGGTCGTCGCCGAATTTGGCGGAGCGGTCAATCCGCTTCCGGTCGCCCTGTTTCCGAATTGCCCCGAATTCTCCGAGGATCAGTGGAGACAGCTGATCGACGGCCTGCATGAGGCCGGAGCGAAAGCCAGAGCCCGTAACCGCCGGCTCTGCTACCACCCGCATCTGGGGACCGGGGTGATGAAGACGGAAGCGATCCACCGGCTCATGGACGAGACGGATCCTCGCCTGGTCAACATGCTTCTCGACACCGCGCATCAGGCGGCTGCCGGTGTCGATCCGCTGGCGCTGGCCAGAAAATACGCCCACCGCATCAAGCATGTTCATCTGAAAGACATTCGCGGCGAGGTGGTTGAGAAGATTCACAAAGAAGGATTGTCCTTCCAGCAAGGGATCGAGGCGGGGATCTTCACCGTCCCGGGTGACGGCTCCATAGGGACCTTTCCGGAAATCCTCGATGCGTTGGCCGAGGCGGATTTCGCCGGTTGGATCTGCGTCGAGGCAGAGCAGGACCCGGCCAAAGCCAATCCGCTGCAATACGCGAAAATGGGCCGCGAATATCTGCGCAAGCTGCTCGGATGGTAGCCCGGCGCGGACCGTTTGTTTCAGCCCGATGGCGATGTGAAGGAGGCGGGGAAGGATCTCGCCTCATGACGGTGTCGGGCGAGACATCATCCTGAACCACGCATGACTGGATAGCGACAGCTGGAGCGATGAAGATGGAAGAGGCACGCAGGCGAGATATATATTTCAGCTTCTTTATGTTTACAGCGGATTTGAGGCCGAATGACGCGGGCTATACCCAGGTTCTCGTCCGACATCTGAAAGCTCTTACCGAGATCGGCTACACCGGCTTCGATGTGCATATCGCCCCAGGACCGGCTGATGTCGGTCATCACGCTGAGGTCGAAAGCTATATCAGCCTCAAGAGGACGTTCGATCGGGCCGGCTTCCGGGATGTGAAGTTCACAACCAATGTGGGGACCACGCGAACCTTCGATCCGACCTCGCCCTACGAGGAACAGCGCAAGCAGGCTCTGTCCTATCTCAAATCCCGCGTCGACATCACCTCGGTGCTGGGCGGGGAGAATACGATCATGTCGGGGCCGTTCCTGTACCCCTATGGTATCTTTCCGCTGACGGATGACGGTGAAGGGATCTGGAGCGACGCGCTTCAGGATTGGATGAAGCCACGATACGCGGCGGCGGCCTCGATCTTCCGGGAGTTGGCGCAATATTCTGCCGGGAAGAGGGTGAAGCTCGCCATCGAACCCGTCAAGAATTGGGAAACGCCCGGGCCGACCATGGTCTCGGAAGCGCTGGATTTTCTCGAAAGCGCCGACATTCCGACCTGTGGCGTCACGATCGACACAGCCCAGGTCGTGATGGAAAGCCAGGGGCCGGCAATCTTCAGGAAAAATGTCGCCCGCGCCGTACAGCAGAACCGGCTGAACTACGTTCACATCTCAGCGCCGGACCGGGGCGCGGTTAGAGATAGCTGGATTCCCTGGGAGATCATGCTGGACGAAATCGAGCCGGTCTATTCCGGCCCCTATCTCGTCGAAGTCTTCAACGCAATTCCACCCTTCGAGAGCTCGATGCGAATGACGCGCAGACGCTTCTGGCGGCCCAGTGAGGACGCGCCGGAGGCAAACGTCGACAGCGCCTACGACGTTGCGCGCGCGGCCCTGAAGACATTGGAGGAGAAACTTGTGTCCCGCGGCCGTTGATCTCATCCGTGATGGCGCGTTGGCGCGCAAATGTTGGAAACAACCCAGGAATGTTGGCCAGGAATGCCGGGGACCTCTCATCTCCGCCGTGCCCGAGTGAACGTCAAACCTCAGCAAACGACCTTTCAATCAGGGAGATACCTATGGTCACGCAATTGCCGGATCCCATTAAAATCGTCAGGCGAGCAGGCGATGTCCGCATTCATACTTTCATTTCAGCTTTCACGGCTGACAATATCGCCAATGCAACGCACATCATCGAAAGCAGGAACAAGCTTGTTCTCGTCGATGGGCAATTCCTCGTTCCCTATGCGCTGCAATTCAGGGAATATGCCAACAGTATCGGCAAGAAAATCGACCGGATCTACCTGTCGCACAGGCACCCCGACCATTGGTTCGGGCTGGGAGCCGCATTCGGCGACATTCCGATTTATGCATTGCCGGAAACGATAGAGTTCCTGAAGCAGCATGGGGAGGATTCCCTGAATGACCATTGGAAATTGGGCAATCTCGCTCCGAAGAGCCTGATCATTCCCGAAAGAACTGTCCGCGCCGGCGAGGAAATCATCGACGGAGTCAAATACCTATTTGATGAAGTCGTTGACACGGAGATCGATTTTCTTCTCACCATAGGTCTCCCGGACGTGGGCGTTTTTATTGCGCAAGACCTAATCTACAGCGGAACGCACCTTTATCTGACGAAATACATGGAGCATTGGATTGGGATTTTGCAGGGTATGCTGCTGTCCGACTATGACCTGTTCCTTCCCGGTCACGGCTTCCCGGCCGACAAAAACGAGGTTGCCAAAAATATAGAGTATTTGTCCGTCGCCCTGGAGGCCGCCGGCAACGGACGCACCAATGATGCTTTCAAGCACTTCCTGCTGGAAAGATTTCCCGAGCGAAAATGCCCCGGCATATTCGACATATACATACCGCGCTTATTCGATAACGCGAGCGAGTTCTAGCGCATCGGCCCGAAAATCGGAATCGATTTTCGGAAAGCACGATGCGCAGATTTCAAAGTGTTAGAGCGTCCTTTGTGCGTCCGAAAGGACGCACGGCGCTCTATTACACGTCAATTGTCGTCAACAGGGGAGCCGTTGGAACATGGGCGACACATACACGGTTGGACAATATCTGGTCGACAGACTTCGCGAACTGGGCCTGGGGCACCTGTTTTCCGTAGCGGGCGATTATTCGATCGAATGGGTGAACAGTTATGTCGAGAAAAGCGATATTCAGGTCATCGAAGAGGTGAATGAACTGAATGCCGGTTATGCGGCCGACGGCTATGCGCGACTGAAAGGAATCGGTGCGCTGTGCGTCACCTATTCCGCAGGCTCGCTTTGCGCAACAAATGCGATCGCCGGATCTTACGTCGAGAAGGTGCCGGTCGTTCTGATCAACGGTGCGCCAAGCATCAAGAAGACGCTCACATTCGAACAAACCGGCTACAGTTCGCATCACTTCATCAGCGGACGGGAAACCGATCTTCAGGTGTTCGAATACATAACGGCCGCTGCCGTCCGCATCGACAGCCCCCATCTTGCGCCAATGCTCATAGATTATGCGCTGACGCAGTGCATCACGGAAAGACGTCCGGTCTATATCGAGTTGCTGGAGGATATGGTGGACCTGGAATGCGCGCGACCGTCGAATGCATTAAAAGCGGCGCCTGTTATATCCGACGAGGACAGTCTCGATCAGTCGATCGCGCAAATCAGCGAAAGATTGCAAAACGCCGCCAAGCCCCTGATCTGGATCGGTGTCGAGATCGACCGGTTTGGCCTTCACGACCAGGCGGAGCGGCTCATTCGGGACCTTAAAATTCCCTACGTGACCGAGCTTTTGAGCAAGGCCATCCTATCGGAAGACGATGTACAATTTGCCGGGGTGTTCGATGGCAAATCGTCGTCACCCTATGTCCAGTCTTTGGTCAAAGACTCCGATTTCGTGTTGGCGCTGGGCGCCTGGTTGACTGATATCAATGATTTAGGCTGGCCTATCGATCTCGATAAAACCGCATTCGCCTCCTGGGATACCGTGAAATATGGCACGATCTTCAACGCACAGGTTTCGCTGGCGGATCTCGTCAATGGCTTGATTGACAAAAGGCTGACGTGCAAAGCTCAAAGTCTTCCGGCGAAAACGGCCCGGCAAGCGCCGGTCGTGAATTCCACAGGCGAAATTACCTATCAGGGCTTCTACGATTTCATTCAGCCGCAGATCGACCGAAATACCATCGTTGGTGCCGATGCGAGTTTGAATTATTTCGGGAGCCTGCTTCTTGAAGTGGGTGCTCGCCGCGGTTTCATCGTACAATCATCCTATTCGGCGATCGGTTATATTGGCCCAGCCGCGACAGGGGTTTCGCTGGCAAAGCGAAATCAACAGAGGCTGATGGTCTTTGCGGGGGATGGCGGGTTTCAGATGACCGCTCAATGCCTCTCGACACAAACCCGCTTCAATCTCAACCCGATCATCTTCGTGATGGACAACGGCATCTATGGCGTGGAGCAATGGCTTGCCGATGCATCGGTTTTCCATGGCGACAAACCGTTCTACAACTCATGCATCCTGCACCGGTGGAATTACAGCAAGTTGGCAGAGGTCTTTGGCTGCCGAGGCTGGAAAGTGGGCACCTATGGCGAACTGAGGGAGGCCATAAACGGCGCCAAAGAAAACCTGAACAGTCCGTCCATCATCCAGGTCGTCGTGCCGCAGCGGTCGATCCCCGATAATGCGAACTGGAAAGCAAACTAGAATGGCCGATGTCGCAGAAATTCTGCGGCTTCAGTCCTTGTTGGACTGCTACCCCACGCCGTATGTTTAGTATCCAAGCATTGGATCACGGGGATACTGAACGAATGGTGGAAAGCCCACCAATGCGGCAGTTCGTCGGCGGTGGCGAGCGTGCCGGTAATCTTGCCTGCCGCACGGATCTTGTCGACGGCGACCGCGACCTTCTCCATCACTGCTTCAGGCCGCGGCTCGCCGAAGGGTGGAGCCGGCGGATAGCCCATATTCTGCGAGAGATCGCCAGGTCCGATGAAGAAGACGTCGATGCCATCGACCTTCAGCATCTCGTCGAGGTTGTCGATGGCATCCACCGTCTCGATCATCGCCACCACCAGGCGCTTGTCGAAGTCGGACGGAAGAGCGTAGCGGACGGCATCGACGATGGCGCGCGCCTGTTCGGCCGTATCCACCATCGGAACCATGATCCCGTCGGCGCCCGCATTCAGGTAGCGGATGATGATCGGGCGCTCGTGCGAATGCGGCCGGGATCGCCGCCCCGTCGGCGGAGCGGACGATCTGCGCCGTCATGCGCACATCCTCGAAGCTCCAGCTACCGCGTTCGCAGTCGACGAAGACGGCATCGGCGCCGAGTTCCACCAGCCGGGCTGCCAGCCCCGGTAGCGCTCGACATTGCCGTCCGCGCCGCGGCATATACGTCGAGCCGTTGAATTTATGCATGCGAACGTCAGCAAGCCCATTACCATGCAGAACATAACCGAGGCCTCAGTCGTTCCATTCGTGCGCTTGAGGGAGGTCGGGAAACGCCATCGCAAACGACAAGGCGATTCAATGGCGAGCACATGTTAGGCCTCTGAGATCTTACAGCCGCAAAACGGCACAAGACTTCTAGGACGAATAAGCAGGATCGAGAAGTGCGCTCTCAGCCTGAAATCAGATCCGATAAAAGCGCGCAGCATTGTCGTGAAAGATCGCGCGGCGCTCGCCTTCCGTATAATTCCGTGTGATTTCCTTGAACGCATTCCAGATCCTGTCATAACTTGAAAACAGCTTGTCGACCGGAAAGTTTGACGCGAACATGCATCGATCTGCTCCGAACAAAGTGATCGCCTCCTCCACATAGGGTCGGATCGACTCGGTCGTCCAGATCCAGTCCCCCATCCCGAGGCCAGAGATCTTGCATGCGATGTTCGGCGCCTGAGACAACGCCCTCATCCCCTTCCGCCAGCCCTCGAAGTGATCAGGTCCGTCTACCTGCATGCCTGTGTGATTGAGGATGATCTGAACATCGGGAAAGTCGCGGGCAAGTTCGAGGAACTCCTCCATCTGCCAATAGTAAAGCTGCAGGTCGAAGCTCAGTTCCCGCCGTGCCAGTTCCTTGAACCCCCGCCGCCATTCCGGGGTGCGGCTTACTTCCGGCTCGGTCAAATAGGTCTTGGCGGGATCGTCATGGAAGTTCATCGACTGTCGAATGCCTCGGAAATTGGCAAACTGCATGTGCTCGTCGAGCAGCGCGCCAACGTCGGGCTTGCGCAGGTCCGCATATCCGACAATGCCATGGGGAAAGCCGTGTTGGTCCGCAACGCCCTGAAGCCAGCGCGTTTCGCCGGCGGGATCCCTGGGGTCGTAGCCGACGTCGAGATGCACCGCTTTTGCGAGATTCTGGTTCTTGGCGTCGGCGAGATAGTCGCCGATCAGATAAGTCTGGTTGATTGCCGTATAGTCGCCAAAGGCCGAGGGCTTCACACCATCGGACAGCCATGGATAGTAGTTGTTTTTCAGGTCCCACAGATGGAAGTGGGGATCGATGATGGGAAGGCCGTCCATTTGTTCGTTTCCATGGTCGTTGGAGATTGGCGATGGAGTGCCGCCGAGGCGGCACTCCATCTGATCAGTTGCTCGGCGGGAAGACACGCGCGATGACCGCCTTGGCTTCCGGAGAGTCCACCTTGTCGGCCGTCACAAGCGGCATGACCAGCGCCAGGTCCTTGGACACCGGTGCGCCAGTCAGCGCATTGTAGACCTGCTGAGTCCCGTCGATGCCCTGCCCCACCGCTTCCTGGAAGAAGATGCCCTGGATGGCGTTCGACTTCAGCAGCGCGATCGTCGTCGGGCTCCCGTCGGCGACGGCGATACCGACCTTGCCGGTCAGCCCACGGGTTTGAAGAACCTTCGCAGCACCTGTCCCGGCCTCGTCATACATGCCGTAGATCGCCTTGATGTCGGGATGCGCCGTCAGCATATCGTTCGCCTGCGTGACGGCCTCATTGACCGTCAGTCCGCGGGTTTCTAGCATCTGCGCAAGTTCGCAACCGTCGGCCTTGAAGGACTCCTCGGCACCTTTCAGGTACTTCTGGGCGTTCTCTCGGTCCTGGGGCAGCGACAGCACTCCCACCTGGTTTCCTCCTCGCTCCTTTGCAAGCTTGCACACGAAGCTGCCCTGCGCCTTGCCGGTCTCGTAGTTGTTCGCCGTGACCGCAGAGGTATAGTCGGTCTGGCCGGGCTGAGGCCCGATACCG
Organism: Rhizobium sp. BT04; assembly: GCF_030053135.1. NCBI lineage: Bacteria > Pseudomonadati > Pseudomonadota > Alphaproteobacteria > Hyphomicrobiales > Rhizobiaceae > Rhizobium > Rhizobium sp. BT04. The sequence continues at coordinate 417,331 of NZ_CP125651.1, forward strand.
GCAAACGAGACCGGAATGTTCTGGGACTTCAGATAGGCGAGCAGCGGCGGCGTGCTGGTCGAGCTCACCGGGCCGATGACGACCGCGCTGACGCCCTTGGTGACGGCGGTGCGCGCATTGTCCATCTGCTTGGCCGGGGAGTTCTCGGAGGTGTACTCGACGTAGTCCATGCCGAGCTCCTTGGCCTTCTCCTTCACGCCATAACCGACCCACTGCCAATACGAGATATCAAGCGACGGCGCGAGATAGGCGACGGTCTTCTTATCCTGCGCATGGACGGAACCCGCCAGTCCGATACCGAGGGCAGCCAGGCCGAACGCCAGGGTGCGTCTCATTTTAGATTTTGATTTCATGTCTTTCCCTCCTCCTCATTGAGCCGGCACCAACCGGCTGCTGGTTGTCAGCCCGCACTACGCCGGGCCTTGCCGAAGCGGTCGATCAGGACCGCGATCAGGATGGCAAGGCCGGTGACGGAACCCTGCCAGAAACTGTTGATACCGATGAGATTGACGCCGTTCTGGATCACCGTGATCATCAGTGCGCCGAGGACGGCGCCGACCGCGGTTCCCGTGCCGCCGAGAAGGCTCGCCCCGCCGATCACCACGGCCGCGATCGCCTGAAGCATCAGACTGGCGCCGGCCGTCGATTCCGCGTTCAGGATGTAGGAAATCGTCAGCAGTCCCGAAAACGACGACAGAAGGGACGAGGCGACATAGGCGAAGAATTTCGTGCGTTTGACGGGGATGCCCAGCAGATAGGCGGCCGCGGCGCTGCTGCCCACGGCGTAGAACCAGCGTCCGGCGACGACCTTCTTCAGGAAGATCTCGATGGCGACCAGCAGGACGACGCAGAACAGGATGTAGTTCGGTATGCCGGGCACGATGCTACCGGCATTGAGCAGCCAATAGTCGGGATCCGGGATGGGCATGGAGCGGCCATTGGTGACGATGAAGGCGAGCGACCCGGCGACGGCGAAGGTGATCAGGGTGACCACGAACGGCGCGAGACCCGCGACCGTGACCAAGAAGCCGTTGATGGAGCCGAAGAGGAGTCCGACGGCAAGACCGGCAAGGCTGGCGGTGATGCCGCCGTAGCCGCTTGCCATGACCTGCGCCGTCACCATGCCGGTCAGCGAAAAGACCGAGCCGACGGATAGATCGATGCCACCGGTTATGACCACCAGGAGGACACCGAGCGACATGATGATCAGCGGCGCACCTGCCTGGGTGATGTTCGAAAAATTCCCCCAGCTCAGCGCCTGGGGAACCTGCGACCCGACGGCAAGAGCCAGGATGACCATTGCTACTGCGATCGCGATTTCCGTCCGGTATGCACTGAGCAGACTGTCGCGATTTTTGATAGCCTGGGGAGACGGCTCCACTGCGCGTGCCTCGTTGGTCGATGTTGGGATCATGTCGCCATTCCTGTCAGTTCCGCGAGCCTGTCCTCGCTCATGTCCTGCCGTTCGATGATGCCGGAGGCGCGACCCTCGGTGTCGAATGCAACGATCCGGTCGCATACATCGAGGAGCTCGGCATTCTCGGTCGACCACCACACGATGATCGTTCCCGTCGATGCCATCTGCCGGATAAGCTGGTAGATTTCTTTCTTGGTGCGGATATCGACACCCCGCGTCGGCTCTTCGAGCACAAGCAGGCTCGACGGCAAGCCGAGCCACCGCGCCAGGAGCAACTTCTGCTGGGTGCCGCCGCTCAATGTTGCGGGCAGATCCCAGATGGAGGCGGCCTTCACGCTGAGAGCCTGCAGCAAGTCCACGCATTCCCGGCGTTCGCCACCTGAGATGAACGCAGTGCCCCGGACAACTCGGCGCGACGCCAGCACGTTGTCGATGATCGGAAGGCTGTGGAGAATCCCCTTGTGAGCCCGGTCGCCGGTGACGAAACCGGCTCCTGCCGCAGTCGCCCTCCTAGGAGAAGCGAAGCGCTCCGGCCAGCCCGCGCGCGACACCGTCCAACGCTTCGCCTCAGCAGCCCCCACCAGGGCCGAAATCAGCGACGCGGGACCGGCGGGCGCGCCTGCCACTCCAAGGATCGTTCCGGGAGAGAGCGTGATCTCGAGATCCGCCTCCCGAATCGACAGCGGCTCTCCCTTCATTCGGTTCCGGTCCACGGCCCCGCTCGACGCAGAATGCGAGGCAGCGACCTGCCCCATCTTCTCGATGATCGCGACGTCGGAAAGTTCAGAAAGCGCCAAGCGGTCGACGATGGTGCGACCATCGCGGATGATCGTGCAGACGTCCGCGATCTGGCGTATCTCCTTCATCCGGTGCGACACGAAGACGACGGATAGCCCTGTCTCGCGCGTCAAACGGCGAAGCACGGCAAACAACCGAGCCGTCTCCGCGGCCGTCAAGTTCGCCGTCGGCTCGTCGAGAAGAATGAGTTCGGCGCCTGACGACAGCGCTCGGGCAATCTCGACCATTTGGCCTTCGTGAAGGCTGAGGTCTTCCACGAGCCGGTGCAAGGATCTGGCTGCGAACTCCGTATCGATCATTGCCAAAGCTTCGAACGCCTTCTCGATCGACAGCCTTTTCTTCACCGCTGCGAAACCCCTGCGATAATGCGGCAAGGTGATATTTTCGGCGACGCTAAGGTGGGGAAGAAGGGCAAGCTCCTGATGGACCACCGCTACCCTGGCGCGGCCCTCGGCATCGGTGCGCGGCGCTCCACTCGGATCGAAGAAGGTAATGTCACCGTCCCCTTTCGAGGCCGATCCGGTGATGATGCGGATCATCGTCGACTTGCCGGCGCCATTCCCTCCGAGCAGCGCGTGGATCTCGCCACGCGCAACGGAGAAGTCGACGCCCTTGAGAACCGACGTCGCCCCATACGACTTCGTCAGTCCCTTGACACTGACAACCGGATTTTGCGTCTCCATCATGATCCCACCTTCAGTAGATCGTCAGAGCAGGGATGAAGCTGACGGCGAGCAGCAGCAGCATCGCCATCCCGAAATACGGCCACAGCTCGCGGGTCGTCGTCCCCAGCGGCGCCTTGGCGATCGACGACGAGATAAAGAGCGTCGTGCCGATCGGCGGGGTGTAGAGCCCGATACCGAGATTGATCACCATCATCAGGCCGAGTTGCACCCGGTCGAGACCGATCGCGTCGGCAAGGGGCACGAAGATCGGCCCCAGCAGCAGGATGGCAGGCGGCATGTCCAAAGGCATCCCGACGATCAGCATCAGGATGTTCATCATCAGGATGATGACGACGGGACTGGAAATGTGGGTCGCCACCCACTCGGCCATCTGCTGTGGGGCCTGGTCGAAGGTCAGCACCCAGCCGACGGCCGCACTTCCCATGATGACGAGCATGACCACGCCGGTCGCGACCCCGGCTTCCACCATGTTGTCGCAAAAGCGCTTCCAGGTGAGGTCCCGGTAGAACAGCAGGCTGAGCAGGAGCGAGTAGACCACCGAAAGGACCGAGACCTCCGTCGGCGTTGCAAAGCCGAAACGCAGGAGGACAACAATCAGAATGGGCAGGATGATCGCCGGGAAGCTCTGAACGGCAAGCTTCGCCAGATCCCGCTTGCGAACCTTGACGGCCTGCGCTTCGTAACCCCGCCGCACGGAGATGAACCAGCAGACGAAAATGAAGCTGAGCGCCATCATCAGCCCGGGCAGGATTCCGGAGATGAACAGGTCGCCTACGCTGACGCCGCTGATTAGGGCGTAGAGGATCATCGGGATCGACGGTGGGATGAGGACGTCGATGACCGCGGAGGTGGCGTTGTTGGCCGCGCAAAGGGCCGGCGGAAAGCCTTGGCGCTTCTGCCAGGGAATAAGGACAGATCCGAGTGCGCTTGCATTGGCCACCGCCGAACCGGACACGCCACCGAAGACGACGGAGGAGACGACAGTGGTGGAGAGTGGCCCGCCGCGCCAGCGCTGCATGGCGCGGGACGCCAGTTCGAGAAGCTGGCGGCCGAGCTCGCCGCCGAGCATCAGGGTTCCAGCAAGCATGAAGAACGGCAGTGCGAGCATCGGAAAGGATTGCGTCTGGTCGTAGACCTGTTGCGCCACCACCGACAAAGGGACGTAACCGTTGAACAGCACGCCGAGGCCGGCCGCGATGATCAGGGCATAGCCGACCGGAACGGCCAGAACCATGAGAACGCAGAAGGAGATGATCATGACAAGGGTCATAGCGGCATCTCCCCGGATCCGATCACCGTCCGGTGCTCCCAGCCGAGGCGCAAGACACGTAGCGTTGCACAAACGGTCACGATCGACACCAGAAGCGCACCGACAGCGAGCGCATAATATCCGATGCTGTTGGGCAGTTGCAGGACCGGGCTGTGCTCGACGCCGGCGATCTCGGCGACCACGACGGCCTGATAGCCGAGCACGAGGAAGGCTGCCACGCTGATTGCGTTCGCGGTCACGAAGGCGGCGATCCGCAATCGCCCCTCAAGCTGGTCGTACAGCCACTCGACCGCCATGTGTCCACCCGCCTGCGCGGCGATGACGATCCCCGCCAGGATGAAAAGCGGGAAGATCAGCAGCGGCAGTTCCTGGGCGAAAGAGAAACCGCCGCTCTGCAGCGTGTAGCGAGCAAGGACATTGGCAGTCGTCACCACGGTCAGCGCAATGCCGCTGGCGATGATGACGAAACGGGACAGCGCGACGATGGCGCCGGCCGTCGTATCGACGGCCTTCAGCACGTTTTCCATAGATGACTCCGCGTCATGGCAAAGGCCGGTCAGGCCTTTGCCTCCGCTTCAACCTTGCTGACGAAATCGCCGAAAGGCTTTTTCTTCCAGCTCTCGGCGACAGCGGCGGTCGCCTTCACGAAGGCTTCCCGATCCACGTCCACGACTTCGATCGCCGTGTTCTTCCTGAAGGCGCCGAGAACTTCGGACGCCTTCTCGTTCGACAGCGTCCGCTGCAGCGCTCCCGCCTCCTTCGCCGCCGCCTTGACCGCGTCGAAGTCGGCGCCGAGCCGGGCTTCGGCGATCTTCGACATCAGGAAGGGCGTCGACTCCCACTTATGTGCCGTCAGGCTGACGAACTTGTTGACCTCGTGAAGCTTCGAGCTCTCGATGTTGGCGAGCGGGTTTTCCTGTCCGTCGACCACGCCCTGCTGCAGGGCGATATACAGCTCGCCGAACGCGATCTGCTCTGTGCCGGCTCCAAGAGCCTGGAAGATGTCGATCGTCATCGGATCCGCGGGCGTGCGTATCTTCAGGCCGGCGAGATCGTTCGGGGCGACGACCTTGCGTTTGGAATTCGTCAGGTGGCGAATTCCGTTGTCCCACCAGTCCAACGGTACGACGCCGACGGCTTCGAAACGCCTGTTCAGATCCTCACCGACCGGACCGTCGAGAACTCTGATCGCCTTCTCGGTATCGCCAAAGAGAAACGGCAGACCAAGCGCGGCAAGCTCCGGCACGATTGCCGAGGTGGCGCCCTGGCTGTTTGCGGTAAAATCCAGCGCACCGGTGCGCAGGCTGGTAAGCATCGCCGAGTCGCTGCCGAGCGTCTCAGCACCCGCGACGTTGATCTTCACACGGCCGTCGGTCTTCTGAGCCACGAGCTCCGCGAATTTGGCGGCGGCGACCGTCCGGGGATTGCCTGGAGCAGCGCCGTGACCCAATGTCAATGTCGTGCCTGCCCGCGCCGGACGCACGCTCGTAAGAAGTGCGGGGGCAGCCAGGGCCGCCGCCGTCGCTACCAGAAATCTGCGTCTGTTGGTCTGCAAGCTCATCTTCTCCTCCATTATGTGCTTACATCAAAACTCGGCTCCCCTCCTGAAAAGAACCGAGGTCGTCCCGTCCCTACGTCCCCAGCCAGGACCTGATCGACGATGTCACCCGACTGGTCGCCAGACCGTATTGGTCATGGAGCGTCGGCAGCGCGCCGGCCTCCAGGAATTGGTCCGGCAATGCGATCTGCCGGAATGCGGCAGGCGCGACGCCGGCACGCAGCAGCGTGCCCGCCACGGCCTCTCCAAGACCGCCGATGACAGTGTGGTTCTCTGCGACGACGACCAGGCGGCCGCTCTTGCGGCACTCGGCCAGAATGGCTTCCTCGTCCAAAGGCTTGATGGTCGGCACGTGAAGCACCGCCGCGTCGACGCCGTCCTTGCGAAGCTCCTTGGCCGCCTCGAGCGCGCGCATCGTCATCAGCCCCGACGAAATGATCAGGGTGTCGCGCCCATCCCGCAGGAGTTTCGCTTTTCCGAGTTCGAACTGGTAATCATATTCGTCCAGCACAAGGGGAACATTGCCGCGCAGGAGCCGCATGTAGACGGGCCCCTTGTAGGCGGAGATCGCGGGCACCGCCTGCTCGATCTCGAGCGCGTCGCAGGGGTCGACGATCGTCAGGTTCGGCATGCCGCGGAACATGGCGATGTCTTCGGTGGCCTGATGGCTTGGCCCGTAGCCCGTGGTCAAGCCAGGCAGTGCACAGACGATCTTGACGTCAAGCATCTCCTCGGCCATCGCCAGGCAGATGAAGTCATATGCGCGCCGGGAGGCGAAGACTGCATATGTCGTGACCCATGGCTGGAAGCCTTCGCGCGCCATGCCCGCAGCCGACATCATCAGCAGCTGCTCGGCCATTCCCATCTGGTAGAAGCGGTCGGGATGCGCCGCCCGGAAGACATGAAGATCGGTGTATTTTGCAAGGTCTGCCGACATGCCGACGATCCGCTCATCCTTTTCCGCGAGCGCCGCCAACGTGTTTCCGAAAGGCGCCGGCTTCGTCGGCTGGTCGGCGCCCGCGATCGAGGCGATCATCGCCGAGGTCGTCAGCCGCGGCCGGTCGCTTCCCTGCGAAAGATGCGTCGGGCGGATGTATTTCGAGCGCCTCATGCGTCAACTCCCGCATCGATGATCCTGATTGCCTCGGCCCATTCGTCTGCCTCGACCCGGAGGAAGTGATTGCGCTCGCGAGCCTCGAGGAACGGGACACCTTTCGCCATTTTCGTGTCGCATATGATGATGCGCGGCTCCGGCCCAGCGTGAGTACGCGCGGCGTCGAATGCTTTGACCAGCGCGCTGATATCGTTGCCGTCGATCCGCTGGACGAACCAACCGAAGGCTTCGAACTTCGCAGCGAGCGGCTCGAAATTCAGGACGCCGAGCGAAGGGCCGTCCGCCTGCATCTGGTTGACGTCGACAATCCCGATAAGGTTGTCGAGCTTGTAGGAGCCGGCCGACATCGCCGCCTCCCAGGTCGAGCCTTCGTCGAGCTCGCCGTCAGAGAAGAGGTTGTATACGAAGGATTGCGACTTCTTGCGTTTGAGGGCGAGGCACATGCCGACGGCGATGCCGAGCCCGTGACCCAAAGAGCCGCCGGTGATTTCCATGCCCGGCGTGTAGGTGGCCATTCCGGACATCGGCAGCCTGCTTTCGTCGGTGCCGTATGTCTCCAATTCGTCCTCCGGGATGATCTTCGCCTCGATAAGGGCGGCATAGAGCGCGATCGCATAGTGTCCGATCGAAAGCAGGAACCTGTCGCGGCCCTCCCATTCCGGATCCTCCGGCCGGTAGTTTGTGGCATGGAAATAGGCGACGGCGAGCACGTCAGCCACGCCGAGGGCCTGGGCGATGTAGCCCTGGCCTTGGACCTCGCCCATTCGCAAAGCGTTGCGGCGAATTCGTCGCGCGCGCTCGGCAAGGCTGATGTTATGACCAATCTGGCTCATTCTTGAATAGCGCCTTTCAACGACACCGGGATTCCACTCGGCGATCAGTGGATCAGCATGCCGCCATTGACGTCGATTACGGCGCCGGTGACATAGGCGGACAGGTCGGATGCCAGGAACAGATAGATGTTGGCGACGTCGCTCGCTTCACCGAGCCTGCTCAAAGGAATGCCCTTGATGATATCAACCCGCATCTGGTCGGTAAGCTTTCCGCCGGTGATATCGGTCTGGATCAGTCCCGGCGTGACAGAGTTCACGCGGATGCCCGCAGGGCCGAACTCGCGAGCCATTGCCTTCGCGAGTCCGAGAACGCCGGCCTTGGCCGCGGAATAGTGTGGTCCGCCAAAAATCCCGCCGCCGCGCTGCGCCGAGACGGACGACATGCATGCAATCGAGCCGCCGCCTTGGTCGCGCATCTGCGGAATGAAGGCCTGGCTGAGAAAAAGTACGCCGGTCATGTTCACCGCGACGATGCGATCCCAATCCGCTTCGGAAATTTCCAGCGTCGTGACAGGCTGCGTTATACCGGCATTGTTGATCAAAGCATCGACGCGTCCGAACGTCGCGACCACAGCGTCGGCGGAAGCCACGCAGGACGCCTTATCGGCCACATCGCAACGCAGACCGATGTGGTCACCGCCGGCAACGGTCGGCAGGGTGGCGGCAGCTTCCTCGGCTGCGCCAGCGTCGATGTCGAGGATTGCCACTCTGGCCCCGTGTTCGGCGAAAAGCTGCGCGGTTGCACGGCCGATACCGCGCCTGCTTGCCGCGCCGGAAATGACCGCGGTCTTTCCTTCCAAAAGCATATGATCTCCTCCTGACGCTCTCCCGGCGTCCGGTTCTCTTCCCTGCAGCGATCGTCACTGCGACAGCCATAGTTCTGGCCGAACGGAGAGGAGTCATCAAACGCCAAGTTTACATCAGTAGATGAATCTGTTTCACTAATCGGATGCTCAATACGATCTCGCTTTCCGCCATGCGAATATTCGAAGCAGCCGCCAGGCTCGGTTCGTTTCGCCGAGCGGCAGAGGAGCTGAACTTGTCTCCGAGCGCTGTCAGCCATGCTATCGTGCGGTTGGAAAGCGATCTGGGGGCGAGTCTTTTCGAACGCAGCACAAGAAGCATTGCACTCACGCTTGCAGGTCAGACGCTGCTGCTGCACGCGTCGAACGCTTTCGAAGAGCTGCGGCGCGGTGTTGAACTTATTTCATCCAAAAAGGCTCAGCTGCTCCGACTGCACTGTGCACCGAGCTTCGCCGCACAAGTCCTTTCGCCGCGTCTGCCGGGTTTTCTCAAGGAGAATCCCGGCATCGAGGTAAGGGTCGCCGCCAGTACGAACTATGCCCGTTTCGTCGACAATCTGTTCGACGCGGACATCGTCTATGGCGAGCCGCAAAACCGCGACGATCTCATCGTGATCCCGTTGGGTGAGGAGCTTGTCTTTCCGATGTGCTCACCGGAGATAGCTCAGCGCCTCAAGTCTCCGCGCGACCTGCTGCGCCATCCCCTGATCAGAAGCGACCTGAAAAGGATACAGTGGATCGACTGGTTCGAAGCCAATCAGCTCGGCTCTCCGCCACCGCCCGCGATGAGTTTCGACAGAAGCTTTCTGGCCCTGGACGCTGCCGTCAACAGCCTGGGCGTGGCGCTCGAATCCAACGTCCTCGCCGCTCGCGAGCTCGAAAGTGGAAAACTCGTGCGGCCCTTTTCGGCAGGGTCTCGCGACAACAGGTATATCGGACATTACCTTGCCTATCCGAAGACCGGCACGCAGCGGCGACTGGCCCGAATTTTCGCAGATTGGCTCATACAGAACATGCACCGTTCGACTGCTGCCGTAGCAACCTTGTGAGGTTCGGCCGCTCGGCTTCGATCGAGATCGTCGTCAGCGACGGACACCGCACCGCGCTTTAGAGCATTTCCGTTTTTCTTCGAATCACGAAAATGCTCTAGCTCTTTGTTTTCACGCAATTCCTGACGCAAAACCGCTTCACACTTTTGCTGGAATTGCTCTAAAAGATGAGTTGCACCTTGCAGGCGACCGCGCGGTCGCCGGCGAGAATGAAAGCTGCATCGGCTTGTTCGAGTGGCAGGTTGTGGCTGATGATCGGGCGCACGTCGATCTTGCGGCTGGAGATCAGCTCCACGGCGGCGGCGAATTCCTCGTGGAAGCGCTGCGTTCCGTGAATGTGCAGCTCCTTGCCGACAATGGCGTTGAGAGGGATCGGGATCTCGCCTGTGACACCGACCTGCACGATCGTTCCGCGCGGCCTGATGGCGGCGATCGCGCTGCGGATCGCCGGGACGGCGGCCGAACATTCGAAAACGAGATCGAAATAACCCTTTCCCGCCTCGAATTCGGCAAGTGCGTGGGCATCCTTGGCGACGTTGATCGTGCGGCTGGCGCCCATCGCCTTGGCTCTGGTGAGCGCCGCATCGGCAAGATCCGTCACGACGATCTCGCTTGCACCGTGATAACAGGCGACGGCGACCATCAGCGCGCCGATCGGGCCGGCCCCGGTGACCAACACGCGTTTGCCGGCAATATCTCCTGCGCGCGATGCAGCGTGCAGGCAGACGGAGAGTGGCTCGCTGCAGGCCGCCTCTGCGGCAGTTGTCGCGGCGCCTGCCGCAAAGCATTGCCTGGCCGACACCACCAACCATTCCCGGAACATGCCCTGCTCATGCGGCAGGCGCATTGCGCTGCCCATGAAGCGCATGTCCAGGCAATGGATCGGCATTGCCTGGTCGCAATATTCGCAGTGCCCGCAAGGTTGACTGGGATTGACCGCCACCAGCGTACCGGCCTTCAGATCGACGCCTTCGCCGGCTTGGCTCACGGTCCCCGATGCCTCGTGGCCCGGTATGATCGGCTCGCGAACCCTGACCGGCCCGAAGCCGCCATCCTGATAATAGTGCAGATCGGAGCCGCAGATGCCTGCGGCCGCCATTTTGAGAAGGACCTCGCCGGGACCGGGGGCCGTAACCGCGGCGGTTTCGATCCTCAGATCGCCCTTTTGGTAAAGCCGTGCCAGACGTGTCTGCATTACTCCGCTCCTATCTCAGCAGTCCAAGCTGCTGCGGCAGCCACAGCGATATGGCCGGGACGAAGGTGATCAAGATCAGCGCCAGGAAGAGCGGCACCAGCCAGGGCAGGATTGCCATGGTCGTGCGTTCGACGGATAGTTTCGCGACCCGCGACAGCACGAAAAGCACCATGCCAAGCGGCGGGTGCAGCAGGCCGATCATCAGGTTCAGCGTCATGATGAGGCCGAACTGGACCGGATCGATCCCGAACTTCAGGACGATCGGCAGCAGGATCGGCACGAGGATGGTGATAGCTGCGATCGTATCCAGGAAGCAGCCGACGAACAGCATCAAGAGGTTCACCAGGATCAGGAAAACCCATTTGTTGTCGGTGATCGACAGGATCGCATCGGAGAGCAGCTGGGCCGCCTGGCTCACCGTCAGCAGCCAGGCGAAGACCGATGCCGCGGTGACGATGAAGAGAACCGATGCCGTCGTCTCGATCGTATCGAAGCTTGCCTTGGCGAGCGTCGAGGGCGTCATCGTGCGGTAGCGCACCAGGCCGAGGAATAGCGACCAGAGGACGGCAGCAACGGCGGCCTCCGTCGGCGTGAACCAGCCCATCGTCATGCCGCCGATCAGGATCACGGGTGTCATCAGCGCCATGACGGCGGAGAAGCGGAAATACCAGTCGAGCGCGAGAAGCCCGGCAAGGGCAAGTCCCGCCGCCGCATTCATCGATACGCCAGCTAACATCAGCAGATAGATGGCCACGGGCACCGCCAGGACGACGACGATTTCCAGTCCCGCCGACAGGAGCTGCCTGATATCGAACGGCGCGTCCGAGCCCCAGCGCTTCCAATAGGCGAAGGCGGCGACGGTGATCATCATCAACAGCGTCATGACGACGCCGGGCAGGATGCCGGCCATGAAAAGAGCGCCGATCGAGACGTTCGCCATCATCCCGTAAATCACGAAAGGCAGCGATGGCGGGAAGATCGGCCCGAGCGTGGCCGAAGCCGCCGTCACGCCGACCGCCGCCTCGACCGGATAGCCGTGATCCTTCATCGCCTTGATCTCGATCGTACCGATACCCGCCGCATCGGCAAGCGCGGTGCCGGACATGCCGGAGAAGATGACGGAACCGATGATGTTGACCTGGGCGAGACCGCCCTTCATCCAGCCGACCAGCGCGACGGCAAAAGAATAGATGCGGCCGGTGACGCCGGCCGAATTCATCAGATTGCCCGCAAGGATGAAGAAGGGGACGGCGAGCAGCGGGAAGCTTTCGACGCCGGCGATCATGCGCTGGGCGACGATGATGTCGGGCGCGACGCCGTAGAGGACGATGTAAAGCACGGAGGCCACGGCCATCGAGATGGCGACAGGCACGCCGACCAGCATCAGCACCAGAAACGAGCCAAGAAGCAGCAGCATCGGATCACCCCTCGATGGTCTGGAATTCTTCGGGGCGCTCCAGAACGGAGTAGCCGCGGCGGATATTGGCGACGAAGACGATGATCGCGCGGATTAGCATCAGCGCGAAGGCGACGAGAACGGAGTAGAAGACGATGTTGCGCGGCAGGTCGATGGTGACCATCTGCTCGTCGGCGACGATGTCGACATAACGCCACATCAGATGGCAGCCATAGGCGAAGAAGCCGATGCGGACGATATCGACGAAGGTGGCGAGCACGCGCGCCAGGCCTGCAGGCATATAGTGATAGAACACATCCACCTGGATATGCCGCGAGGTGCGTACACACATGACGGAACCCAGAAAGACGACGCCGATCAGGCAGTTGATCGCGATTTCCTCGGTCCATGCGTAGCTGTCGTTCAGCACATAACGCGTGAAGAACTGCAGGAAGACGCAACCCGCCATCAGCCAGAAGACGATCAGCGTGATCCAGTCTTCGATGGCATAATCCGAGACGTTTGCGGTCGGCGCGTGTCCTTCGAATTCGTGGCCGATCTCCTCGGCCGTGATGGGGGTGTGAATTTCTTGCGACATGATCGGCCTTGTTTGGGTTGGGGAAGAAGGGCCCGGCGTGTGGGGCGCGTGCCCTTCGTGTCGACATCGTCTTGCGCTCGGCGGCGCCTGCCCCTCATCCGGCTGCCGCCACCTTCTCCCCGTAAACGGGGCGAAGGGGATATGCCGCGACCTCTCCGTCCCCCGCCCACCTCTCGCAGGGCACGTCCCCTCGCCCCGTTTTTACGGGGAGAGGGTTAGGGTGAGGGGCAACCGTCATTGCCAGGCTTTACTGGATCGCGCGGATTGCTTCCCAATCGGCCTTCTCGTAACCGAAGTCCTCGAACTTGACCTTTTCCATTACGGCCTTTTCGAAATCGGCCTTGTCGACCTCGGCGACGTTCAGGCCCTTTTCCTTGAAGGTCGCAATAAGACCGTTTTCCTTGCCGGCGATCGTCTTGCTCGTGCGCTCGGCCGCCTCCTGCATGACCTCGCCGAAGATCTTCTTGTCTTCGTCGGAAAGGCTTGCCCACCGCGTCTTCGAGACCACGGTGTTGAGATGATCGACGATGTGGCCGGTGAGGATGATGTTCTTCTGGACTTCGTAGAATTTCTTCGCCTCGATCGTCGTCAGCGGGTTTTCCTGCGCCTCGACCGTGCCGTTCTGCAAAGCGAGATAGACTTCGGCAAAAGCGATCGGTGTGGTGTTGGCGCCGCAGGCGCGCGGCATGGCGAGATAGGCCGGAACGTCGGGCACGCGGATCTTCAAGCCCTGCATGTCGGCGCATTTGGCGATCGGCTTGTTTGATGTCGTGTGGCGCGTGCCGTAATAGCTGACGGCGGCGATGTGGTTGCCGGTCTTGTCTTCATAGCCTTTGGCAAGGCGCTTGAAGACATCGCTCTTCGTATAGGCGATCAGGTGATCGGGACCGCGGAAAATATAAGGGAAGTAGGTGACGCCGATCGGCTTGTAGTCGCGGGCCGCGAAGCTCGAACCCGAGATGATGATATCGACCGTCCCGAGCTTGAGGCCCTGGTTGATATCGGCTTCCTTACCGAGCTGCGAGGCCGGGTAAACCTCGATCTTGTAACGCCCGTCGGTGCGCTTGTTGATCTCTTCCGCAGCCCAGACGGAATCCGTGTGGAAGGGCTCGGACGTTTCATAGACATGCGCCCATTTCAGCACGGTCTCGGCATGCGCGATCGCGCTGCTCGCCATGATCGCGGCTGCGGCGCACAGTATCGTTGCCAGTCTCTTCTTCATCGCTCTCTCCTCCGAGCTTATGTTTAAGTCTTGGTCGTTCCTTTCGCGGGCCGCTTGCTGCGGCCGCGCTCCTCCTCTCCCGAAAACTCCTCCCCGAAGCTCTCGGAAAACCTCTTCTGCGACATGGTGAGATGGGCGCGCATGGCGGCCTTCGCGCCCGCGGCATCGCCGACGGCGATTGCGTCGCGAATGGCCCGATGCTCATCCACGGCGCTGCGCCATGTGCCCGGCCCCTCGAAATGGCTCGCGAGCTGCGCGAAATAGGGGGTCATGCGCATGTCGAACATCTCGCCCGTCACCCGTATCAACGTCGCATTGCCGACGATGGCGGCGATGCCGGTGTGGAAGGCGCGATCGGCGGTAAGTACGGCGCTTGCATCATTGACAACGCCGCTCATGCGCATCAGCGCTTCATCGAGCAAAGCGATATCCTCAGGCCTGGCGCGGCCTGCGGCCTCTTCGGCAATGGCGCATTCGATGATGGCGCGCGCCTGCAGCAGCTCGAAAGGCCCCTCCACCGGCTCGCGCTCGGCTCCGGCCACATCAGCGGCATGCTGGCGCACCACATAGATGCCGGATCCCATGCGGATATTGACCAGGCCTTCGACCTCCAGGACGATCAGCGCCTCGCGCACGGTCGGGCGCGACACCGACAATTGCTCGGCCAGGTCACGCTCGGCCGGCAACCGTCGGCCGATGGCAAGCTCGCCGCTGGCGATCATCAAGCGGATCTGGTCCGCCACCTGCCGATAGAGGCGGCGTGATTCAACAGGCGAAAACATCGTGGCCTCCCCGGCGGCTTCTCCTCAAGCACGCAGCTGGTCAACTGGCCTGACCAATTCGCACAGAGGTACCATCCCGTGAGCTGTGCGTCAATCCGCCGCATAAACGTTAAACAGGAAAGCCACAGGCTGGGAACCTTGGTGATTTGGACAGAGCGGCTATCGTGCCGGCTTCAGCCCTCCGGAAAACTTAGATCCCGGCATACCATTCGTAGCCGCGATCCTCCCAGAAGCCGCCATTGCCGCCATAAATCTGGCCGAGGCCTGCCACCGCCTCGATGCGGGTCAGATATTTCGCCTGCTTATAACCGAGCTGCCGCTCGACCCTAAGCCTCAGCGGCGCGCCATGCGCCACTTCCAGGTCGCGTCCATTCATCGAATAGGCAAGGATCGTCTGCGGATGGAAGGCATCGACCAGATCGATACTCTCATAATACCAGCCGGTACCATCCAGCGTCTTTTCATATTCATCGGCGCAGTGGAACACGATGTAGCGCGCCTGGGGTTTCAGCCCGACCGATTGCAGCAGGGCGCCGAGCGGCAGGCCCGTCCATTTGCCGATCGCGCTCCAGCCTTCGACGCAGTCGTGTCGGGTGATCTGGGTGCGCGACGGCATCGTCTTCAGCTGCGCGAGCGAGAATTGCGACGGCTTTTCCACCAATCCGCCGACATCAAGTCTCCAGGTCGAGAACTGCCGGCTCATCCAGTCGAGATATTGCGGATTGTCAGGCATGCTGGTGCCGTTCGAGCGAAAGACCGGCGACAGATCGGCCTCGCTGAATTCACGGGCCAATGCCTTGTCGCCGAGCAGCAAGCGCTGCGCCTTCATGCTGAAACCCTCGGCGACCTTCAGAACCGACTTCGTCCGGTCGCTTTCGACCAATGCGTCGCATCCGCTTAGTCCCAAAGCAGAGGCGGTCAGGGTCGAGCCGATCAGGAAGCGGCGGCGGGTGATCAGGCGGCTCATTGTCTGTCTCCCTGTTCGATGGCGTAGTAGCCGGTGATCATTGACCGCAGATTGTTGAAGACACCCGACAGGATCACCATGGCGACATGCACCACGACGAAGGCGACGAGCGAAAAGGCGGTGAGGAAATGGAGGGTGCGGGCCGATTGCCGCCCACCGAAGACATCGAGCAGCCAGGGCGCCACGGCGTTGAAGCCCGGCGACATGGTGAGCCCCGTCGCGACCATCAACGGCAGCAGCAGGAAGATCACCAGGAGATAGGTCAGCTTCTGCAGCGTGTTGTAGTGCCGCGCTTCGGGGCCTTTCGGAAAGCGCAGCCTGATATGATTGACGATTTCATGACCGAGATGCGCGGGTCTGAGCTCGTTGCCGCTCGGAGCGAGATCCCGGCGGAAATGCCGGCTGACCAGTCCGTAGACGAGATAGGCAAGGCCGTTGAGGACGAAGAGCCAGGCAAAAAAGAAATGCCAGCGCCGGCCGGCCGACAGGTCCTGATAGCTTGGTACCGTGACCCAGCTTGGGAACCCCCTGGCTGTCGCTTCACCATCGACATTCGAGAGACCGAGCAAGCCTGTCGTATCGAAGGTGAGCGAACCCAAATGCGTCAGCCCCTTCACTTGGTCGCCATCGTCGACGGCTTCCATGGAAATGAAGGAAGGGTCGTTGTCGGCGCCATACTGGCCCCAATAAAGTGCGGGATGCGCATTGAATATCTGCAGGCCGCTGAACAGCAGCACCGTGAGGCAAAGCACATTCACCCAATGCGACAGGCGGACGGCAAGGCTGTGGCGGTAGATAAGTGTGCGGCCGGTTTTCGCGCCGGCATCGATCATCGCCATGATAGTTCTCCGGATGAAGAGACATTTCGAGAAGAGAAGACGCGACCGCCGCGGATAAAGTTTCAGCGGCCGCGCAGATCTGAAAAACGCCTATTTCATCGCGTCGCAGGTCTTCATCATGTCGGCCTTTTTCATCGCATCCTTCTCCATGCCGGCCTTATGAGTGCAGTCCGCCTTGGTGGCCGATGTCTTCATGGCGTCCTTCGACATCGCGTCGCTCTGCATAGTGTCCTTCTTCATCGAATCGGACTTCATGGCGTCCTCAGCCGACACCACGCCGGCGAGCGAAAGGCCGACGATGAAGGAGCAGGCTGCAAGGCTGGAAACAAGTTTGGTCATGGAACTCTCCTGGAATCGGATTGTCGTGTCCGCCGGCGGCCTGCCGATGGCTCACATCAGCCCATTCGAGCGAGTGTGGGGATGCGTTACAGCTTCACGCGCATGTGATAGAGCTGTGATGCCGATATTGTTTTTGATCTTCTGTAACCGATTGGCTGTTTTTCCGAATGAACTCTCTGACAGCATGACAACCGCCCGTTCGGAAGAAGCCCTGAAAGCCTTGATGCTTCTCTCCCTTGACGGGGACGAGGCGGCCTATCGGCGTTTGCTGACGGTCTTGCGCGCGCTGCTTGTTGGTTATTACAGCCGCCGGATGGCTGCGGCGACGAAGGCGGATATGGAGGACTTGGTCCAGGAGACATTGCTGGCACTGCATTCCCGCCGATTCACCTACGACCGAAACAGACCTTTCACGGCATGGTTCTTCTCGATCGCCCGCTACAAGCTGATCGACCATCACCGCGGCCACGGTGGACGCAGGCTTGGTGAGACCGAGCTTGGCGAGGAGATCGAAAGCGACTTCAGCGAGGACACACTGACGGCGCGTATGGATGTCGAGCGGCTGCTCGACGGCTTGCCGCTGAAGCAGCAGGAACTGATCCGGCAGGTAAAACTCGAGGGCCAATCGGTCGCCGACACCGCAACCCGCACCGGCCAGTCCGAATCGGCGGTGAAAGTCGGCATCCACCGGGCGCTCAAGGCGCTCGGAGAGAGATTGCGAGGCGCATCGTGACAAAGACGGACGACATCATCGAAAGCCTGGTAAGCGACCTGAAGCCGGTGCCGCGCCATGCGCTGTGGCGCCGCTTCGCGCTTGGCCTCTTGCCGGCCCTCGGGCTCTCGCTGCTGCTGATGCTGGCCATTCTCGGCCTCAGGGTCGATATGCCTGATGTACTGATGCTGCCGGTCTTCTGGATCAAATCGGCCTACAATGCCGTGATTGCCGTGGCGGCTCTCTTCGCTGTCTTCCGGCTTTCCCGCCCCGACGGTTCCGAAGGACGGTTTTTCGGTTGGCTGACTTCGATCTTCGCTGCCATGACAGCGGTCGCAGCGATCCAGCTCATGATGGCTCCCGTTGGATCTTACCGGGTGTTGATCCTCGGCTCTTCGGCGCTCCATTGCCCGTTGCTGATCATCGCCTTCGCATTACCGGTCTATGCCGGGGTGGTCTGGGCATTGCGTCGCGCGGCGCCCTCGAATCTCAGGCGAACCGGCTTGGTCGCCGGCATTGCCGCGGGAGCAGCCGGCGCCTGGGTCTATTCGTGGTTTTGCACCGAAAACGGCATGCCCTTCGTGCTGATCTGGTATTCCCTCGGCATCCTGCTCACCGGCGCGCTCGGCGCCTTCACCGGTCCTCGGCTGCTCCGCTGGTAGATCCTCTGCCGAGACAATTCGCGATCCGAAAAGATCGATCGTTGCGCGCCGCAACACTTTGCGCAAACGAGGCAAGGCTGTCATTTCGACTATCCCAGCCGCCGCCCTTTCTCGTCGGCCTTCAGCGCCTTCGTCGAGGCCTTCCGGTTCAGATCACACCGGGGACTACTGCAATTGGTATTGGCGCACTCGAAAAAGCAGCGCCATGCACACAAAATGATGCTTTTCGCGCTCATCGTTATTCCCTACTCCCTGTCAAGGCAGGTGATGAAAAGGGGACTACCGCATGGCGACGCCGTTTTACTGGAACGAGCTCAACACATATGATTTTGCCGGCCTTTCCCCCGAGACGACGATTGCCGTTCTGCCGATCGCCTCGACGGAACAGCACGGCCCGCATCTGCCGATCGCAACCGATGTCGCCATCGCGGCCGGCATGCTGGCGGAGCTGAAGAGGCAGCGGCCGGAGGATCTGGACATATTGGTCCTTCCGACACAGGAGATCGGCAAGGCCAACGAACACATCTATGGCCCCGGCACGCTGTCGCTCAGCGCCGAGTTGCTCATCCCCGTCTGGACGGCGATCGGGGCAAAGGTTGCCGAAGCTGGATTGCGGAAAATGGTGATCGTCAACTCCCACGGCGGCAATGTCGACATTATGAGCATCGTCGCGCGTGAACTGCGCGTGCGCCATCAAATGGCGGTGGTCTCCACGCAATGGGGCCGTTTCGGTCATCCGGAAGGCATGGTCAGCGATCACGAGAGCAAATACGGCATCCACGGCGGCGATGTCGAGACGTCGTTGATGCTGCACTTCCGCCCCGAGCTGGTGCGTATGGACAAGGCTGAGAATTTCGCCTCGAAGGCCGAATGGATGCGGCAGCAATCCAAATATCTTCAGCCTCTGCCGCCGCATTCGCTAGCCTGGATTGCGCATGACCTCAATCCCCTCGGCGTGGTCGGCGATGCCTCGATCGCCACAGCCGAAAAGGGCGAGGCGATCTGCCGCCATCAGGTCAAGGGGTTTGTCGAGCTGCTCCGGGATCTCAAGGCCTATCCGCTTTCGAATCTCTATGTGAAATAGGGTCAGCCACGGGTTTCACATCCGGCGGGATATGGCCCTTGGCCTGCAATTCCTGCACCAGGCCGAGCAGTTCGGCGAGCAGATATTCGACGAATAGGCTGGTGGCTGCATCGAGCGGGGCGCGGGCGCGCGCAAACAGCTTCATCTGTTGGTAACGCGCATGCGGCTCGGCGACCGGCCGGAAGACGAGTTCGCCGCGCCGGCATTCGGTGATGACGTCGAGCGGATTGAGCAGCGTCAGGCCCGTGCCGCATTTGACGAGCTGCTTCAGCATCTCCGATGCGTTCGTTTCCAGCACCGGTTCGACCGAGATGGGCAGGCGCGCGAAAGCAAGATTGATTACCTCGCGCAGGCTGGTGCCCGGCTGCGCCAGAACCAGTTTTTCCTGCGTGACATCAGCGAGGTTGATCGGCCCGGGACCAATCAGGCGATGGCCCGGCGGCAGTACCACACCGATCGGGATATCGAAATTTCCAAGCGTGCGGATGCCGGGCATGGCGGGGATGTTGAAGCCGAGACCGATATCCACCTCGCCTGATACAACGTGGCTGGCCGTCGTGCCGCCGGCATCGTTGCGCAGCTGAACGAAGACGCGCGGATGCTCTGACAGAAACCGCGCGATGATTTCGGGCAGCGGCCCGGCGGCAAGGCCGACGGTGGTCACCATGCGCACCTTCCCCGCCTGCTGCATCTTGAGGCTGCGGATGCGCCCCTCCAGGCGCTCGTAATTCTTCAGCACCTCCCGAATATGTTCGATGCAGAGTTCACCGGCAGCCGTCAGCCGCAAGCCACGCGGCAGCCGCTCGAAAAGCGGCGCCCCGATCTCCTCTTCCAGCGCCAAAATCTGCCTGTTGACCGCCGATGACGCAACGTTGAGGCGCGCTGCCGCCTTGCGGATCGAACCGCAACGGGCGATCTCGTTGATGTAAAGAAGGCGTCTGGAGTGCAACATGATCTCTCCGGTGCATAAATTTTGCGCAGGGCGCACAAATTATCTTCAGCTTTTCCACAGATGCCGAAAAGGCATCAATGCGCACGAATTTTGATGCTTTTCAAAGCGCATGGCAATGGCTCAAATTGCGTTAAAAGGGAGCCGACCAAGGCTTCCCTCGGCGAAAAAAGGGGAACTGCCTGCCATGTTGAAATCACAGACGAAGACGCAATTCTTGCGCTGCCTCGGCCTCGCATCCATGCTCGCTGGCGCCTCGCCGGCGCTTGCCCTCGACAAGGTAAGCTACGGCACGAACTGGCTTGCCCAAGCCGAGCATGGCGGCTTCTACCAAGCCGTCGCCGACGGAACCTATGCGAAATACGGCCTCGATGTCACCATCGTCCAAGGCGGCCCGAATGCTGCAAACAGCGCGCTCTTGATCTCCGGCAAGCTCGATTTTTACATGGGTGGTCCTCAGGAAGAAATATCCGCCGTAGAGCAGGGTATTCCGCTGGTCGATGTCGCCGCGATCTTCCAAAAAGATCCGCAGGTGCTGATTGCCCATCCGGATAACGGCGTCGACAAATTCGAGGACCTCGCCAAGCTGAAAACGCTGTTCCTCAGCAAGGACGGCTACCTCACCTATTTCGAATGGATGAAGGCCAACTTCAAAGGCTTCAAGGACGAACAGTACAAGCCCTATAACTTCAGCCCCGCCCCCTTCCTCGCAGACAAGGACTCGGGCCAGCAGGGCTACCTGACCTCCGAACCCTACGAGATCCAGAAGCAGGCGGGCTTCGAGCCTAAGGTCTTCCTGCTCGCCGACAACGGTTACTCCCCCTATTCGACGATGATCACGACGACGCAGGCGATGATCGACGGTAAGCCCGATGTCGTGCAGCGCTTCGTCGATGCCTCGATCGAGGGCTGGTACAACTACCTCTACGGCGACAACGCCAAGGCGAACGCGCTGATCAAGAAGGACAATCCCGAAATGACGGACGGCCAGATCGCCTATTCGATCGCCAAGATGAAGGAATATGGCATCATCGAATCCGGCGACAGCCTCGACAAAGGCATCGGCTGCATTACCGACGCCCATTACAAGAAGTTCTTCGACGAGATGACGGCCATCAAGGTGTTCAAGACCGATACTGCCTATACCAAGGCCTTTACGGCGAAGTTCGTGTGCAAGGGCGCCGGAATGGCGCTGAAGAAATAAGCCTCCCAGGCTCGGTCCGCCGCCCGGTGGCGGACCGCATCCCTTTCGATAAATGAGCGAGAAAATGTCCCTAGCCGAAACCAAGGTGGCGCCGTCGAAGGAAACGCGAAAGCGGCCGCTGGTCGTCATGCAGTCGGTTTCGAAGGTCTTTTCCAGCGGCACTGTCGCCCTTTCGAACATGTCGCTCACCGTCGAAAGTGGCGAGTTCGTCAGCCTGCTCGGCCCTTCCGGCTGCGGCAAGTCGACCGCGCTGCGCATCATAGCCGGTCTCGGGGATGTCACCTCGGGAACGATCGACTGGCCGAGTTCGCGCATCAATTCCAGAGGTCTGCCGGAGGGCGATATCGGCTTTGTCTTCCAGGAACCGACGTTGATGCCCTGGAAGAACGTGTTCGACAATGTCCATCTGCCGCTGAGGTTGAGGCGCGTTTCGAAGGCAGCCGCGCATGATCAGATCATGGAAGTGCTGACTACCGTCGGCCTTCAGGATTTTGCCAAGGCCTATCCGCGCGAACTTTCCGGCGGTATGAAGATGCGCGTCTCGATCGCCCGTGCGCTGGTGACGAAGCCGAAGCTGCTGCTGATGGACGAACCTTTCGCCGCGCTCGATGAGATCACCCGCCAGAAGCTCAACGACGACGTGCTGCGGCTGTGGAAGGCGACCGGCATTACGGTGATTTTCGTGACGCATTCGGTCTTCGAGTCCGCCTATCTCTCGAACCGCATCGTCGTGATGAAGGCAAGGCCCGGGCGTGTGCATGCCGACGTCCCGCTGATCACCAGCCTCGAACGCGACGCGCACTACCGCACTTCGGAAGAATACCGCAAGGCCTGCGAAACGGTATCGTATTCGCTGATCGGGGCGATCAATTCGGCAGGGGATCATTGATGAGTGACGAAACAGACACATCGCCGCCGCTCGTTAAGGGTACCGCAAACGCAAGGCGCCGCAATCTTGCGCTGCGCATCGCCATTCCCTTCCTCGTCATCGCCCTGTTGATCCTCGTCTGGTACACCTATGTGAAACTGTCCGGCGTGCCGCCCTATATCCTGCCAGGACCGGCCGCTGTGGCAAACGCCTTCGTGACGGATTGGGGTACGCTGGCGCCGGCCCTCTGGGTCACGACTAAGATCACCTTCATCTCGCTGATGCTGGCGCTGATCGGCGGCGTGGGGTTTGCGATCTTCCTCGTGCAATCGCGCTGGATCGAGATCGCCTTCTATCCGCTCGCCGTCATCCTGCAGGTGACACCGATCGTGGCGATCTCGCCGCTGATCCTGATCTACGCTCCCTCGACGCAGGTGGCGCTGCTCATCTGCGCCTTCCTCGTCGCATTCTTCCCGATCCTGTCGAACATGGTGCAGGGCCTGAAGAGCGTCGACCATAACCTCATCAACCTGTTCGAGCTCTACGGCGCCTCGCGCTGGCAGACGCTGATCCATCTGAAGATCCCGGCCGCCCAGCCCTATTTCATGACCGGTCTCCGCATCGGCGGCGGCCTCGCGCTGATCGCCGCCGTCGTCGCCGAATTTGCCGCGGGCTCGGCCGGTGCCGGCTCCGGCCTCGCCTTCCGTCTGCTCGAAGCACAGTACCGGATGAACATCCCGCGGCTGTTTGCGGCGCTGTTGATGCTCTCCATGCTTGGGGTCGCCATTTTCGGCCTCACCACCCTGATTGCCTGGCTGAGCCTCCACCGCTGGCATGAAAGCAGCATCAAACGGGAAAACTGATGACCTATTCCTTCATATCCCCGCCGAATGCGGCCCGCTTCGTGCTGAGCAATGCGACAGTGCCCGCCGTTACCGTCGGGCCTCTCGACGTGTCCGTGACGGAGGGACTGGCGACAGTCGATATCGTCATCAGCGACGGTACGATTGCCGCCATCCGGCCGGCTGGCGCCGCACCCGCCGACTATGCCAGGATCGATCTCAAGGACGGCATGGTCTGGCCGTGTTTTGCCGATATCCATACCCATCTCGACAAGGGCCATATCTGGCCGCGCCAGGCCAATCCCGACGGCAGCTTCATGGGCGCGCTCGATGCCGTCCGGGCCGACCGGGAAGCCAACTGGTCGGCTGCAGACGTCAAACGGCGCATGGAATTCTCGCTGCGTTCCGCCTATGCCCACGGCACCAGCCTGATCCGCACGCACCTGGATTCGCTGGCGCCCCAGCATCGCATCTCCTTCGAGGTCTTTGCCGAAATCCGGGATGCCTGGAAGGACAGGATCGCGCTGCAGGCAGTCGCCCTGTTCCCGCTGGACGCCATTGCAGACAGCATCTTCTTTGCCGACCTCGTCACAACAGTTCGGCAGAGCGGCGGCCTGCTTGGCGGCGTCACCCGGATGGGGCCAGAGCTTGCCTGGCAGCTCGACACGCTCTTCAGAACGGCCGCAGAACATGGCCTGGATATCGATCTGCATGTCGACGAGACGGATCACCCCGGCGCCGAGACGCTCAAAGCAATTGCCGAGGCGGTACTGCGCAACGGGTTTAAGGGCAAGGTCGCTGCCGGCCATTGCTGCTCGCTCGCCCGCCAGGACGACGACACCGCCGCGCGCACCGTCGAACTGGTCGCCAAAGCCGGCATAGCCGTCATCTCGCTGCCGATGTGCAACATGTATCTGCAGGACCGCTATGCCGGCCGCACCCCGCGCTGGCGCGGCGTCACTCTGTTCCACGAGCTGGCCGCCGCCGGTATCGCGACCGCGGTCGCCTCCGACAATACCCGCGACCCCTTCTATGCCTATGGTGATCTCGATCCGGTCGAGGTCTTCCGCGAGGCCGTCCGGATTCTGCATCTCGACCACCCGCTCGATACCGCCGCCCGTGTCGTCACCACCTCGCCCGCCGCTATCGTCGGACGGCCGGACAAGGGCCGTATCGCCGCCGGCGATCCGGCCGATCTCGTGCTCTTCAGCGCGCGGCGCTGGAGTGAATTCCTGTCGCGTCCGCAGTCTGACCGCGTCGTGCTTCGCCGCGGCAAGGTGATCGACCGCAGCCTGCCGGACTACCGTGAACTCGATAACGTCGTTGGAGCCTGACATGGCCGATTATCAGAAGATCAAAAAGGAACTCGAAGGCATCGCCGTCGAGGACAATCCGGCGCTGGTACGCCAGAAGAGCCGGGATTTCTATTGGTACTCGCCGATCCTGAAGGCGCAGCTCGACAATGTGACGGCCGATCTCGTCGTCACGCCGAAGACCGAGGACGAGGTCATCCGGACGCTGAGGGTCGCCTATGCCCATGGCGTGCCGGTCACGCCGCGCGGCGCCGGCACCGGCAATTACGGCCAGGCCATGCCGCTTTCCGGCGGCATCGTCCTGAACCTCGCCGCCATGGACAAGATCAAGGAGATCCATCCCGGCCGCGTCATCTGCGAACCGGGCATCGTGCTTGCCCAGCTCGACAAGCAGACCAAGGCCCATTCCGGCCAGGAGCTGCGCTTCCACCCCTCCACCGCCCAGACGGCGACGGTCGGCGGTTTCATCGCCGGCGGTTCCGGCGGCGTTGGCTCGATCACCTGGGGCGGCTTGCGCGACATCGGCAATATCCTGCGGCTGCGCGTCGTCACCATGGAAGCCGAGCCGCGTGTCCTCGATCTCACCGGCTGGGATCTGCAGAAGGTGAGCCACGCCTACGGCACCAATGGCATCATCACCGAGATCGAGATGCCGCTTGCGCCTGCCTATGACTGGGTCGATGTGCTGGTCGGCTATGACGATTTCATGGAAGCGGTGCGCTTCTCCGACGCACTGGCGAAATGCAACGGCATCCTCGTCAAGGAGATCGCGCCGATTGCGGCTCCTATCCCTCACGACTATTTCACCCGCCACAAGCCATATATCCGTCAGGGTCAGTCGATCGTCGTACTGATGATCGCGCCGCATTCCATGGATGCCTTTCTTGCCTTCACGGCGGCGCTGAAGGGTGAGATCATGTTCCGCTCCGACAAGGTGGAAAGCATGCGCGGCATCCCGCATGCTTACGAACTCGCGTGGAACCACACGACATTGCGTGCCCTCAAGGTCGATCCGAGCTTCACCTATCTGCAGGTGCAATATCCGGGACCGGATCATGTTGCTAAAGTCCGCAAGATGGTGGAAATCTTCGGTGACGAAGTGCCCGGTCATCTCGAATTCATCAAATTCGACGGCCAGATCCAATGCTCCGGCCTGCCTCTGGTACGCTACACCACCGAGGAGCGGCTGGAAGAGATCATCAAGATCCACCAAGACAATGGATGCCCGATCTTCAACCCGCACCGCTATACGCTTGAAGAAGGCGGCATGAAGCGCACCGACACGGTGCAGCTCGCCTTCAAGCAGGAAACCGATCCGAAGGGCCTGCTCAATCCCGGCAAGATGATTGCTTGGGAAAATCCCGATTTCGATTTCAACGCCGGCAAGAACTATCTCTTCCCCGGCCTGGCGGCCCTGATGGAGGCCTCATGAGGGTTCTCGTCCTCCACTCCCACCCGGTCGAGGAAAGTTACGGCAAGGCGCTCTACCGGCAGACCGTCGAGAGTCTTGAAAAGGCCGGGCATACAGTGGATGCCTGCGACCTTTATGAAGAGCAGTTCGACCCGGTGCTCTCACGCCGCGACCGGCTCGTCTATCACGACTATCCGGAAAATCTGAAGCTGGTGGAATCCCATGTCGACAGGTTGAAGGCAGCCGAAGGGCTTGTCATTTGCACCCCGATCTGGAACTTCGGCTTTCCGGCAATTTTGAAAGGCTATTTCGACCGCGTGTGGCTGCCGGGCGTTTCCTTCGAACTGGTCAACGGCAAGGTGGAATCGCGGCTGCGCCACATCCGCAAGCTTGCAGCCGTTCTGACTTATGGTGCAACGCCCTTTCGGGCGTTTGCCGCCGGCAACCCGCCGAAGAGGATCGTCAAGAGGGTGCTGAGGGCGCAGATCAATCCACTGAGGCCGGTGACCTTCCTCGCCCATTACGACATGAACAATTGCACGCCGGAGACGCGGGCAAAATTCCTCACCCGCGTCGGAGACGCGATGGAGCGCTTTTAGAAAATCTTCGCGGCCGTCACCTCGACCTCGACGAGGAACTCAGGGCGGGTAAAGCCGCCGATGACGAGCAAGGTGGAAACTGGCTTCTGATCGAGCGTATAGCGATCCCGCACCGCCATATAGGCCGGGAAATCCTCGCGCCGGGTAACGAACCCCGAAATGCGGATCACATCGGCAAAGCTCATCTCCGCCTCTTCGAGGATCGCCTTGATCGCGTCGAAACAGAGTTCCGCCTGAGCAGTGATGTCGCTCGGAATAATATCGTCGAGACCGATACCAAGCTGGCCCGACGTGACCAGGAGCGATGCGCCGGGTGGCACCAGCAGGCCGTGATTGTAATTTCCAAAAGGCCGGCGCACCGAGGGAGGATTGAAGGTCTTCTTCATCGATTTGAAATTTCCCATAGATCTGCAATGCCGATCCTACAAGATGCAGCGGAATATGAGAATATCGCGTTGCCCATGCTGTCTTGCGACAAAAAGCAGGATGACCGCCTTGAAAGGAAATGAACCGGCGACCCTCGCGGTCCCTGCGCGACCGCCGTCCTAAGCCACTGGGAAAGCTGACTTTTGAGGCGTAAGCCTATTTATGGAGCTTAGTCGTTAGGCTCGCGCGGCATGTCAACGGATCGCTTCAAGTCGATACCGACCAGCCGGAGAAACCAAGCGAGCAACCGAGACTACATTCCGGTTTGAGTTGAGGCGCACGTGGATGGACAAACACGGCTTGGTCGGAAGGATCGCAAGGAGCGTCTGTTCCCATCCCTCTGGCGAAACCGCTCTTATGGAGTATTCGTTTCTGGCACCCTGCGCGGCCTCTAAGAGATAAGAAGTAGGCGTACGCTTCGTGAAATCCTGCGCGAGGTAAGCAGGAACGGCGCTCGGAAGTACGAAGCGATCTTCCAACTGCACCGGAACGTTGTCTTTGTGATGCAGGATCACGGAATGAAAAACTGTGGAGCCGACCTCAACCCCGAGTTCATTGCCAATCTCGAAACTGGCTGGATTTTCAGACAATGTGATAACATTGGCCGTATGAATTTTCCCACGCTGGCGAATATCTTCAGCAATATCGAGCATATCGAGGACCGCCGGGAAGCATTTTGGTTTGGCTACGAACGAACCGATTCCGGGTATCCGCCGCAGTACGCCTTCGCTGGCAAGTTCGTACAACGCGCGCTCAGCGGTGGTCTTGCTGACTCCATACGATACCACGAGTTGATTTTCGGACGGCACACGGTGGTGTGGCGGCCATTTTCCGGTACTGATGCAGCCAAGAATAAATTGTTTAACGTCCTTGTAGGTTCGTAACCTTCCTGCCGGAGTTGGACCGCTTATGTGGTTATCCTGCCCGCGCGGCGTCTCCACGGCTTACCGTCCCTTGAACTGCGGCCGTTCCTTCGCGGCAAAGGCACGCATCCCCTCCGCCCGGTCGTCGCTTGCCGCAATCAATGCGGACAGCGAACGCTCGTAACGAATGCCAGCGGACAGCGGAGTCTCGAAACTTTCGAGAACAGCGGCCTTGGCCATGGTGACCGCGATGGGGGCAGCTTGAGCGATACGCTCGGCGATCGCGCAGGCTAGATCGTCCACCGTCTCGCCATCGACGGCGATGCTGCTGATCAGGCCGCAGGCTCTTGCCTCTTCCGCGTCGAGCTTTCGCCCCGCCAGGACCATCTCCATCGCCATGGACTTGCCGACGGCGCGCACGAGGCGCTGGGTTCCGCCGGCGCCGGGTATGGTGCCGATCGCGGTTTCCGGAAGGCCGAGCACCGCCGTGCGATCGGCGACGACGATGTCGCAGATCAGCGCCAGCTCAAGACCGCCGCCAAGGGCATAGCTCGAGATCGCAGCGATGAGCGGCTTGGTGATGGCCGCCACCTCGTCCCATTTCTCGCTGAAGCCGCTGGTATAAAGCTCGATGGGAGTGGCGGCGGCGAGCGACCCGATATCGGCGCCGGCGGCAAAGCCGCGCTCGCTGCCGCTGATGACGATCGCCCGCACGGAGTGATCCGCCTGGCAGTCGCGCAGCGCATCGACAAGCCCGGTCAGCATCTCGATGTTGAGCGCGTTCCGCTTGGCCGGGCGGTCGAGGATGACGCGCGCGAAGCCGCTTTGCTTCTCGGTTTTGACGAGCGAGGATGTCATGGCTTGCGCCTTTCCGTCAGCAGGCGGACAGTACCGTCGCGGCGCGCGATCGCGGCCGCGATCCCTTCAGCCGTCCAGTCGTAAAAGCCGCGACCGCTCTTCGTTCCGAAAGCCCCCTCCTCACACAGCCGGCGAACCAGGGAGGGGATGCCTTCGCTGCGATCGAGCGCCGGCATCAATATGCGCGACACTTTCTCGACGGTGTCGAGACCGGCCAGATCCATCAGCCGCAGCGGCCCTGCCGCAGACCAGCGCGGCGCAAGCGTCGTTTCGACCGCCCGGTCGACATCCTCAATCGAGGCGGCGCCCACTTCGACGAGATGGAGCGCTTCTCGCAGGATCGCATATTGCAGCCGGTTGACGACGAAGCCCGCTATGTCGGTCTTCACCTCAATCACTTCCTTACCGATATCGGCGCAGAGCGCGCGGGCGCGTTGGACCACCTCATCCGAGGTTTTCTCGCCGCGCACGATCTCGACAAGCGGCATGACAGCCGGCGGATTGAACCAGTGAACACCGACGACCCGCTCCGGCCTGGCAAGCCCCGCCGCGATCAGGGTGATCGGAACGCTGGAGGTATTCGTCGTCAAAAGGCAATTGACCGGCGCCATGGCTTCGATCTCGCCGAAGACGCGCTGCTTCAGCGTAACGTCTTCCGCGAGATTCTCACTGACGATGCCGGTGCCGGCAACGCAATCCTCCATCGAGGTCGTGTACGTGACCGCCGCTTCGCCAGCGATGGCGACGATCCGGCTCCGCGCCTTGTCGAGCGTCTCCGAGCTGCGGGAATAGACGGCGACGGGATAGCCTTGTGCTGCAAACACGCCGGCGATGCCGGCACCCATCGTGCCCGCGCCGAGGACGGCGACCTTCGGCCGGGTGCGGGTCTTGTGACTGATGTCCTGCGCCATGGTCAGATGACTCCCCGCAACCGGAGATTTTCGATATCGGGGCCAGCCAGCCCCAACTCATCGCTCAAGACTGCATCAGTATGTTGACCCAAGGTCGGCGCGGCATAATCCCCGCCCGAGGCAATGCCGCTGAAGCGAACCGGCTGCGGCATGACCTGGAATTCACCGGCATTGCGATGCTCCACGGTATGCAATAGCTGGCGGTGCTGCGCATGCGGCGTAGCGAGCGCCTGGGCGAGATTATAGATCGGTGCGGCCGGGACACCCGCCTCATCGAGCAGCTTCGTCACCTCCTCCGTCGTGTGGGTGCGCGTCCAAGCCTCGATGAGGGCTCGCAGCTCCTCCTGATGGCCCTGCCGATCCGGATCCGTCTTGAAGCGGGGATCCTCGATCAGGCGCGGATTGCCGAGCGCCCGCGCCAGTCGGACAAAGAGCGCGTCATTGGCAACGGCGATGACAACATAGCCATCGGCCGCCTGATAGGAATCCATCGGCGCACTGATCGGATGTGCGTTGCCGACGCGGCCGGGAGCGCCCTTGCCGCCTGTGATCTGCGACAGCGAGACCATTTGCAGGGACATGATGGAATCGAGCATGGCGACATCGACATGCTGACCCTTGCCGGTCCGATCGCGCTGAAACAGCGCCGCAAGCGCGCCCCAGGAGCCGTAGATGCCGGCGACAACATCGCCGATCGCATCGCCCACGCGGGTCGGCGGCCCATCCGGCCAGCCGGTGACGGTCATGATGCCGCCCATTGCCTGGACGACATGATCGTAGGCGGCACGGTGGGCAAGCGGCCCGTCTTGGCCGAAACCGGAAATGCTGACATAGATGAGGCGCGGATTGAGCGCTTTTACGGCCTCGTAGTCAATGCCCAAACGCGCCGTGACGCCCGGCCTGAAATTCTCGACGAGAATATCGGCCTGCTTGATCAATGCGAGCAACAGCTCGCGGCCCTCATCCGATTTCAGATCGAGCGTGACGCTCTTCTTGCCGCGATTGACCAGCATGAAATAGCTGCTCTCGCCGCCGACATGCGGCGAAAAGGCGCGGGAATCGTCGCCATGATCGGGAATTTCGATCTTGGTCACCGTTGCGCCGAGATCGCCGAGCATGGCGGAGCACAGGGGCCCCGCAAGCACGCGCGCCAGATCCAGCACCTTTATTCCATCGAGCGGCCGTACGGCCCGCGTTGCTTCGGTCACGGAAGTCTCCAAGATCTTAAATGTTGACTGCGAGGGCACGGTCTACGGCCCGTGCGATGGTGCCATTATCGATGAGGTCGCGGACGGCCTGCAGTTCCGGGTACATGGCGCGGTCGCTGTGGCGCGGCGGAACGACATGCCGGATCGCGTCATAGGCCGCGCCCGTACCCCTGCCCGGCCGCAAAGGCCGGTGGAAATCCAGCCCCTGGGCGGCGCAGATCAGTTCGATCGTCAGGATATCCGCGAGATTGTCGGCCGCTGCGCGCGCCTGCATAGCGGCGGAGACGCCCATGCTCACATGGTCTTCCTGGCTGGCACAGGTGGTCACCGTATGGACTGAAGCCGGTGCCGCAAGGCTACGATTGTCGCCGGCGATGGCAGCGGCGGCATAGGGCGGGATCATGAAGCCGGAATTGACGCCGCTCGCGCCCATGAGGAAAGGCGGCAGCTCGCTGATATGGCCATTGGTCAGGCGATCCGATCTTGCCTGCGACATGGTGCTCACATGCGCGATTGCGATCGCCAGCACATCCAGCGCGAGCGCCGTCGGCGCGCCATGGCCGTTGCCGCCGGGCAAAGGCACGAGCTCCTCGTCTTCGATGACGAAAACGGGGTTGTCAGTCACCGAATTGATCTCGATGGTCAGGACATCGCGGCAATAGGCGAGCGCATCGCGCACGCCGCCATGGACCTGCGGAATGCAGCGCAGGCTGAGCGCATCCTGAAGGCGATGATCGCGGTGCTTCGCCAGTACCTCGCTATCCGACAACAGGCTTCGCAGCCGGCTCGCCGTCTCGACCTGTCCAGGATGCGGCCGCATCCGCTGAAGGCGCTCGTCATAGCCCCGGCTGTTGCCTTTCAGCGCTTCCAGGCTCATGGCGCCGGCGACATCGGCAATCGCCACCAACTGCTCAGCCTGACGGACGACGAGTGCGCCGATGCCGGTAATTTCATAGGTGCCGCTGATCAGCGCATGCCCTTCGCGGGGACCGGGCGCCTTGATGGCAATGCCGGCGCGGGTCATCGCCTCGCGTCCCGAAAGCAGCTCGCCTTCGTACCAGGCGCGCCCCTCGCCGAAAATAACAAGACCGATATGCGAGGTGGCGACCAGGTAGCCGACCGAGCCTTTTGCAGGCGACCAGGGAATGACGCCGCGGTTGAGCATCTCGCTCATGGTCTCGACAAGCCCGGCGCTGACGCCGCTGCAACCCTGCAAGAGCGCCTTGATCATCGTCGCCATGATGGCGCGCACGGCCGGCGGATCAAGCGGCGTACCCATGCCGCTCGCGTGGCTGAGCAGCATATTGAGCTGCGCACGGGAAATATCCTCGGGCTGAAGCTTCACGGTGTAGAGGTCACCGACCCCCGTCGTCAGGCCATATATCGGCCTGTTTGTCTCAATGGCTTGGAGCAGAAGTGTCTGAACTTTGCTCATGCCGTCTACTGCATCGGGGCAAAGGGTCACTCTTGCTCCGGCGGCGATGTCCGCGATTTCCTGGATCGTGGTCGGCGACACGCCGAGCCGAACGGTCGCGGAGTTCTGTGAACGTTTGTTGCTGTGCGGCATTTCCGGTTTCCTTGGGCGGACGCCGGCTTTCCCCATCTGGAGACAAGCGGCCCCTCTACTTCCCTTTATTCAGGTCCGGCGGCCGAACATGGCTCGGCCGCCGTGATATCGATTAGTTCAGCTTGTTCTTCGCCAGCCAATCGCCGGCAACGGTGTCGAAGCTTTCCTGATTGGCGAGACGGCCGTTCATCTCGATCAGGTCCTCGGTCGTCAGCGCGGTGGAGACGGCATTGAGCGTCGCGGTGACCTTGTCGCTGACCTTGCTAGTGGCGATTATCGGCAGGATGTTCTGTGCCGGGAACAGGTTCTTCGTATCCTTCAGCGCGACGAGCTTGCTCGCCTTCATCGCCGGATCGGTCGAGGTCATATCAGCGGCATGAACCTGACCGTTGATCAGAGCCGAAAGGGTCAGCGGACCGGCCACGTCAAGGGTTTTGAAATCCTTGAATACCAGGCCATAGACGTCCTTCAGACCGACGACGCCTTCCTTGCGCGTCTTCCATTCCGGCGGACCGCCGAGGATGAATTCGCCGGCAACCGGCTTCAGATCCTCGATCGATGTCAGGGAGTATTTCTTGGCGGTTTCTTCGGTGACGGCAAGCACGTCCGAATCCTGGGCATTGGATGCGGTCAGCATCGACACGCCCTTCGGCAGCACCTTGCCGAGCGCCTCGACGACATCCTTCGGGGCATGCGCGGTCGCGCTCTTGTCGAGGTAGCTCAGCGTCGCGCCGGCATATTCGGGAAGAAGATCGATCGAGCCGTCGAGCAGCGCCGGCATGTAGACTTCACGGCTGCCGATATTGAGCTTCGTGTCCACCTTCATGCCCTTGGCAGCGAGCGCCAGGGCATAGATCTTGGCAAGAAGCTGGCTTTCCGGGAAGTCCGCGGATCCGACGATGATCGTATCGGCATCCGAGCGTGGCGTGCTCGAGGACAAGGGGTCTTCAGCCCGCGCGAGCGGAGCGACCGTGAGAAGGGCAGAAATGGCAATAGCGCCGATTGCAAGCATGTTTCGCTTTATCATCATCGTTCTTCCTAGCTGTTCCGTTGTTTTTCGTTTGCAAGCTGGCGTCGGATGGCGACGCCTTTCACAGTCCGGCGCGTCAAGCCGGGCGAGACTGCGATCCTGGATGCGAGGCCGAAGAACAGGTCGACGATCAGGGCGAGAACACCCACGAGAACGGCGCCTGCGGCCATCTGCATGTAGTCGTTTTGGGCGCGGCCATCGATGATGAGCCGGCCGAAGCCACCAAGCGAGACGTAGGCAGCGATTGTCGCTGTCGAAATCACCTGTAAGGCCGCACTGCGGAAGCCCGAAAAGATCAGCGGCAATGCACAGGGAAGCTCGACGGCGAGCAGCAAGGCGAGTGGTCTGTATCCCATGCCTCTGGCCGCATCGACAGCCGCCGGATCCACCGAGGTAATCCCGGAATAGGCGCCCATCATGATCGGCGGCACCGCAATCAGCACCAGGACAGCGATGCTTGGCACCAGAAAGGCCAGGTCCGTTTTGAAATAGGGTCCGACGAGGATGACGAGCAGGACGATCAGGCCGAGGCTCGGCAAGGCGCGCGTGGCGTTCGCAAGCCCGGCGATCAGGAATGTCCCCTTGCCCGTATGCCCGACATAGAGGCCGGCAGGCAGGCCGATGAGCGCCGCGATGAAAAGAGAGATGAAACTATATTCCAGATGCTGGGCGAGAAGGTTCGGGATGCCCTCCGAACCGTGCCACTGCGCTGGGTTGAGAAACCATTCGATCATGAGCTCACACTTTTCTCGGCCGCCAGGGCGTCAGCCAACGATTGAGCAGGATCACCAGACAGTCGAGGACGACGGCAAGCAACAGGCAAAGCACGATGCCGGCGATCAGCGGCGTGACGAACCGAAGCTGAAGACCTTGCGTGAACAGCAGCCCGAGCTGCGGCGTCCCGATCAATGCCGCGACGGAGACGATGCTGACATTGGACACGAGCGCGACGCGCAGGCCCGCCGCGATGACAGGCACGGCAATCGGCAACTCGACCAGGAAAAATCGCTGGAAAGACCGGTATCCCATGGCGGTGGCAGCCTGCAGCGTATCCGGCGGCACGGCGCCAAGGCCGTCGCTGACGGTGCGGACAAGCAGGGCAAGGGAGTAGACCGTCAGCGCCACGACCACGTTGAGCGGATCGAGGATCTTCGTGTGGAGCACCAGAGGCAGAAGAACGAAAAGCGCGAGCGACGGGATGGTGTAGAGCAGACCGGCAACGCCAAGGATCGCCGATTTGAACAGCCCGCTCTTATGCGCCAGCCATCCAAGCGGCAGCGAAAGGATGAGGGCGGCGATGACGGGAATGACGGAAAGTCCGACATGCCACAAGAACAGGTTGGCAATGTTCCCGGACTCACGCAGCAGCCAGTCAAACCGCATGGTCCGCTCCCTTCACCGGAGCCGCCGGATCTTCCGATCCGTCGAGCAGCGCAACCAGATCCGCAACCCCGATGGAGCCCATCAGCTGGCCCTTATCGTCGACGACGACACCGCGTCGGCTGGGCGAGCTCAAAGCCGCGTCTAGAAGCTGTCGTAGCGAGCCGTCAGCCGAAGCGAGCGTGCCGCTGAGATTGAGGTCGCCCATCCGGACTGGTCCCTGCAGGCTTGCCGGTTCCGTCCAGCCAAGCGGCTCTCCGCGCTCGTTGGTGACAAGCAGCCACCGATCCTTGGTAGCACCTCGCGCTGCTTCCGGCGTATCGCCGAGGCGCACGGTCGGCTCGGTCTTGACAGCCAGCCGTCCATTGGCGCCGACGAAACCCAGGAAACGATAGCCTCGGTCGCGGCCGACGAAATTGGCGACGAAGGCATCGGCCGGTTTCGTCAGAAGCTCCTGCGGCGTCGCGATCTGCGCGAGCTCGCCGCCGACGCGCAGGACGGCGACCTGGTCGCCGAGCTTCAGCGCCTCGTCGATATCATGGGTGACCATGATGATGGTCTTGCCCATTTCTCGCTGAAGACGCAGGAACTCGTCCTGAAGCTGTGTGCGGACGATGGGATCGACCGCGCTGAAGGGCTCGTCCATCAGCATGAACTTGGGATTGGACGCCAAGGCGCGCGCCACACCGACGCGCTGCTGCTGGCCGCCCGAAAGCTGCCAGGGATAACGATGCGCAAAGCTTTCCGAGAGACCGACACGCTCGAGCAGTTCAAGGGCGATAGCGCGAGCCTGGTTCTTCGGCGTGCCGTTCAGGCGGGCGGTCGTCGCGACATTGTCGATGATCGTCCGGTGTGGGAAGAGGCCGGCATGCTGGATAACATAGCCGATCCGACGCCGAAGCACCGCTTCGTCCATCCGCGATGTCGGTTCGTCGCCCAGCCGGATCGTGCCAGAGCTCGGAGCCACGAGGCGATTGATCATGCGCAGCGATGTCGTCTTGCCACATCCGGACGGCCCGACAAGCACCGTCAATTTACCGGTCGGCGCCGTGAACGACAGTTCGTTCACCGCCACAACATCGCCCTGATAGCGCTTCGTCACATTTTCGAAAGTGATCAACCTAGCTCACCATACTTATATGTACCTGTATATATAGGTTACACAAAAGCGAGGGGTGCGCAACCGGGCCAGGCCAGTTTTTAGCCTTTATGCCGCACTGCACATAAAATGTGCGATTGGAGGAGGGGCTGTTTAAAGACGCGCCAGACGCTGCATCAAATGCGCCACCACGAACGCCAGGTCTCTCCCGGTCGATGCGCCAATGCTTGGATTTGGATGGCCAACAGCGCTCGTTCCAAGATCAAAGCTGTCGCCTTCGCGCCGGTCATCAGCGGCTATCTTGAGTGATGAAAGTATGGCGGGTCCCCGGATGGATGAAACGTGTGAATGTTGTGACATCATCACCGACCCAAGTCTTTCTCGTGACAACAAGGCAAGGATCACTCTCGTTGAGTTCGAGAAGCTGGGCTTCTCTGGCAGTTGGAAGGACGGCCTGAATTTCGTTCTCCGTACGCGTTGGAAGCGCAATCGACTGAAGATAATCTGTCGTGGAATAACTGGTGAAGTTCTGGTTGAGATAGCCGGGAGCAAAGCCAGGAGATACAAATCGGTCTTCTAGCTGCACCGGGCTGCCGTTTGCACAGTAGACGATAAGCGAGTGGAAGACGGGAACGCGAGCTCTTGTTCCCATTCGCTGCGCAATGTCGGGCGGGACACTTGTCTGCTCGACGGCGTGCACGCGAATCGATAGAACTTCTCCGCGGTTTCGTATGTCGTCCGCAATGTTGTGCAACAGCACGAAAGTAGACGAAGCCCTGGGCGGAGCAACAAACGTTCCAACGCCGGCAATCCTCTGCAGCACACCGCTGACGGTCAGCTCACGCAGCGCGCGATTGGCGGTCAATCGAGATGATCCCAACTCGGCGGCAAGCTGGTTTTCGCTTGGTATTTTCGCGCCAGGGCGGAATGTGCCATCCGCGATTCTTTCTAGCACATGGAGTTTGATTTGTTCGTATAAAGGCTGCGGCTGCGAGAGCATGCAATCTCCATGTAAAAATTCAAGGCGAGCGCTGACGCCAGCGAGTTCTTTTCTTTTTCGCTGACAATGCAACCTTATAGCACGTGAACTTGTATAGGCGATGGTTCTTGGAGAACGACCCAATGACGACCGCCCCTCGATTCTTGAAG
Source organism: Rhizobium sp. BT04 (assembly GCF_030053135.1). Taxonomy (NCBI): domain Bacteria; kingdom Pseudomonadati; phylum Pseudomonadota; class Alphaproteobacteria; order Hyphomicrobiales; family Rhizobiaceae; genus Rhizobium; species Rhizobium sp. BT04. The sequence goes on from NZ_CP125651.1 coordinate 454,332, forward strand.
GCTAGGCCTGGGTGGAACGTGTGGATTCATGGCCCAGCGATAGCGAAATCACGGTGCTGTCTACGCAGGAAACCGACATGCTCGTGTCGGTTCGGCGCTGAAATTGCCAAGCAGGCAGCCTTTTGTGAATACCGCTTCTCTGAATGCCTCTATCCGCTCATCAAAATAAGCTTCCAGTTTGACGGGGCGCGACATCCTGATCGCACAGAAGTCGCGCTTCATCTTTGCATCACGCGCCGCGGCGCAACCAACCGGATTGGCTTGCTGCCTTCGAATGACCTCCCGCTGCCTTGCCCGTCCGGCGCGCTTTTGTCGCCGTCCAATTGAAACTGGTTGACCAGATCCCGCAGGCGGCCTGCCTCGGAGGACAACGAGGCAACGGCAGCCGTCGACTGCTCGACCATCGCCGCATTTTGCTGGGTCGCCTGGTCCATCTGATTGACGGCCGTATTGATCTCAGCAAGTCCCGTCGACTGCTCGCGCGCCGATGTGGCAATCGCATCCATAAGTTGGTTGATCTGTACGACGTACTCACCGATCGACTTCAGCGACGTTCCGGTTTCGAGAACCAGTTTCACGCCATTTTCCACATCAGTTGATGACTTTTGGATGAAGCCCTTGATCTCCTTGGCCGCTTGAGCTGCGCGTTGGGCGAGCTCACGGACTTCCTGGGCGACAACTGCAAAACCTTTGCCAGCCTCACCCGCACGGGCAGCTTCAACGCCGGCATTCAATGCCAAGAGGTTTGTCTGGAAGGCGATTTCATCAATTGCACCAATGATGTTCGAAATCTGCTGTGAACTGTCTTCGATGCGTCGCATGGCCTGTTCCGCCTGCGAGACGACAGTTGTCGACCGCTGAGCGCTGATATCGGCTTCTTTGGCCACATTGCGCGCCTCGTCGGTGCGTTTGGTCGCCATCGTCACATTCGACGTGATCTCGTCCAAGGCTGCAGCCGTCTCCTCGAGAGAGGCTGCTTGTTGTTCGGTACGCTTGGAAAGATCCTGCGCGGCAGATGCAATTTCACCGGTACCATTATCGATGCTGTGCACCGTCTGGAGCACTGCGCCGATCGTCGTACCCAATTGCCGGAGCGAGGCGTTGAAGTCTTCGCGCAAGGCTTCATATTCGGCCGCAAATTGCTCCGAAAGCTGGAAGGATATGTCGCCTGCTGCAAGCCGCCGGAGACCTTCGCCCAATGTCGTGGTCGCGAAGCGCAATTGTTCCGCCTCGCGTTCGGCGCGCTGTTGGGCTGCGGCGCGCGTTGCCTCGCTCTCGCTGCGGGATTGGGCGGCTTCCTTTTCGAGCCTGACGACGTTGAGGGCGTTCTGCCGGAAGATTTCAACCGCACCGGCCATTTCGCCAACTTCGTCTGTGCGGCCGGCATAGGGAATATCACTGTCAAGATCGCCATCGGACAAGCGCCGCATGGCGGAGGCGATGCTTCGGATTGGGTTGGCGATGCCCGATATCGCATAGAAGATGCCGGCTACGGCAAGAAGCACAGCCAGCGCTGCGATCGCGGCCGTCAGCATGAAAGCGGATTGTGCGGAATCACCGCTCGAGGTCACAAAGCCTTCGGCCTGGTTGAGAATGAAAGCGACCAGATCCGCCACCGCCTTGTTCACCAGCTCGGCTTGGGGCTCCATATTTTCCTTGAAGAGGCGGATTGCTTCAGGCGTCTTCCCGTCATTTTCAAACGCGATCATTTGCTCTGCCAGCGCTCGATATTTGGCGAGTTCCGGCTTGATCTGATTGATGAGTTCGCGCCCACGGTCCGTGCGGACGCTCTTTTCGTATTCGGTGACAACTTTCTCGACCGCGGCGCCGGCGGCATCGATTTTTTGCTGCCCGATATTCCGCTCCTCTGCTGTATCCTCCAGGAGGTATTGGGCATAGACCAATTTGAGGTCGAGGAAGTCGTCCTTGATCTCGCGAGCCGTCACAAGCCGCTGCATCCAGAAGGTCCCTATCTGCTCAGTATTGGCACGAAGTGTCGAAATCGTGCTCAGCGAGACATAGGATAGGCCAACCATGAACAGACTGATGATCGACAGCTTTAAGATCAGGGCTTGCTTGATGCTCGGGCGCTTCATGCGGGTCTCCTCGAAGGTAGCAGGGACGACCGGCTTGCCGGTTTGAGGCAAAATCTCGCATCAGATTCGATAATTTAGTATTAACTAAACCATGACCCCGGTGTCGTTTTTAGAAAACTTTTGCGCTGACCGACACTTCCGCGATTAGTTGAAACGCGGCACGACTCAGAGTTCCTGGAAACTTGAGAAAAAAACAGCCATGGCGAGCGAAAATGTCTCGCCTGACGCAGTAGCCCTGCCGTTGGCAAGCACCTGCATGCTTGCCAATCCGTCAAGGGGACACATACTGGATCCATGCAGCAATCAGAAGCCCAACCTGCCGGCATTGAAATCGCGCTCTGGCAGTATCCCAAGAGTGAACACGACCGGAACCGCTGGATGCAGTCGCTTTCACAGGATGAACGGGATCGGGCGGCGACCTATCGGTTTGAACGAGATCGAGCCTCGTTCATTGCCGGCCGCTATCTTTTGCGACGGCTGTTGAGCGTGCATACCCGGACAGCGCCGAGCATGGTCGCATTGTCTCCGGACAAATACGGCAAGCTCAGGCTTGAGGGGCACGACACGCCGCAATTCAGCCTCGCCAATGCCGAAGGGCTGGTAGCGGTCGCTGTCGCGTCAGGATGTGATCACGTGGGAATAGACTGCGAACGCGCCGACGCCGAGATCGAAGAGGCGGCGGTGGCGAGCTATTGCAGTGCCGACGAATGGCGCCGGCTCGCAGAATTGCCTGCCCGCGAACGGGCGCGGGCGGCTGTCGCACTCTGGACGCTCAAGGAGAGCCATCTGAAGGCGCTCGGCGTCGGGCTGCGCGAAAATCCCAGCAGTGTCGTCTTTTCCTGGAAGGACGGCATCCCTGTCATGATCGACGGCAGCGATCGCGATCGGCGATGGCATCATCGTCTGATCGAAAGCGGCAGCCAGCACGTCGTCGCGCTGGCTGCTTGCTTCCAATCCGGGTTGCCCGGCATTTCCACGCGCATGTTTCAGGACGACAGCATGCCGTCCGAATAGCCGGCGCGGAGCTGATGCGGCATTGCCGAAGCGGTCTCGGTCGCCCAGGCCAGTTGCGCATTGTCCGGCTCCGCGTCGAAATGCCGCCGGCCAAGCAGCGTATTGACGATCGTTGCGCTGCGCCAGGCCATCAGGCTGAGCTGAGAGTCGGCGATACCATGCGAGTATCGGCCGGCATTCTGCGCAAGCAGCCGGTTTGCCCTCGGGCCCGTCCATTGCATCGTGTAATCGTCGTTGAGGATGGGATAGCCGTTTCTGTCGAGCGTTATCCGCTCAGCCAGCGAGCCCAAAGCATCCGGCAAGCGGAACCGGTAGCCGGTTGCCAGCACCACCGCATCGGCGTGGAGCACCTCGATGCCGCCGTCGAATTGATTCCTGACGATGAGCCGATAGGCATTGCCGTTCCGCTCCATCTGGATCACGTCGCGGTTGGGCGCCAGAGATGCGTTGAGCATGCCCGGCTCGAGATAACGCAAGGCGTAGAGGCGACGGTAGATCGAATGGATCGTCGAAATCGACAGTCCGTCGCTGGTCAGGATCGAGTTCTTCAAAGCGGCCTGCTTCTGCTCGCCGCCGAGCTTCAGATAGGCCTGCACGTATTCCGGCGAGAAAACCTGGTTCGAAAACGGCGTATCGTTGATCGGCTCGAAATTGTGACGCCGGCTGATCCAGGTCAGTTCATTCATCGAACTGGGATTCCCAAGCAGCGCTTCGACCACTTCGCCGCCGCTCTGGCCGCCGCCGACCACGACGATGCGGGCAGCACCGAGATCGGCGAGACGCGACTTGGCCTCGCTGTTGTGAAAGCAATCGGCGCCCAGAAACGGTTTTGACCAGTCGGGCACGAAGGGCGAAGATCCCGTCCCGATCGCCAGGTTCCGTGCTTCTTCCCGGCCATTGTCGAAGCGCAGGACGAAGCGGTCGTCGCGGTGTTCGACGTCGCGAATATCCGTTCCAAAACGCAAATCCTCCACGCCGTTGGCGACCCAGGCGAGATAGCGTGCAAACTCCTGCCGGGGAACGGCGTCATAATTGGCGTTCAGGAAGGCGTAGAGCCGCTTATGGGCAACCAGATAGGAGACGAACGACCAGCGGCTGGTCGGCAAGACCGGGGTGACGAGGTCTTTCAGGAAGGACGATTGCAGCTCTACGCCGGGCATCATCATGCCGGGATGCCAGTCGAAGGCGCCGCGCCGCTCGAAGAAACGGCTGCGAACCTCAGGCACCGATTCCAGCAGGCAGGCAAGGCTCAGATTGGAGGGACCGATGCCGATACCGGCAAGATCGAGCGGCTCGTGGAGGGCATCCCTGCGGGTAAAAGCGACGGTCATGCGAAATCCTTCTCTGTTTCCTTGAGACGCAGGGCAAGCCTTGAGTGGAAGGCGGGAGACCCGATCATGTGCAGGTGGTTGGTGCCGGTGATGATTTCGGCCGCATACGCCCGCGGCGACAGGCGGCGCCAATCGATCAGGTTGAGGCCACGGTTGAGGCTGTCGTCGGCCGCCCAGGGATAGATCGGCACATCGTGGGGAACGAGCCGGTGCTTGCGGAAGATCAGCGCATTGTCGATCAGCACCCAGAACGTATGCTCGCGGCTGCTGATATCGGGCCCATCGGTGGGAAGCGGGTCCTTCTCATCACCGACGAAGCGCAGGAACTGATCGTAGGTATCGGCGTCCATCGTCGACAGCAGCCGGTCCCATTCCGGGCGCATCGCCGTTTTTTGCAGCCAAGCCTGCACGTCCCGATGAAGCATGTCGCGTTCGTCCGGCCGGAAGCGCGGCTTGGCGCCGATCGCAAATTCCGATCCGAGGTCGCAGACATCGACCATCGCCATCATCCTGACATCGACCTCGTTGCCCAGCGTGCGGGCAGCCTCATAGGCCAGAAGCCCGCCCCAGGACCAGCCGAGGAAAGTGCAGGGCGCGCCCCTGCTGTGGCTCCTGATATAATCGACATAGCTCTCGATGATCTCTTCGACCGGCGCGCCGACCTCCTTCTTCTCGGACAGCGAGTGGCAGATGAAGCCGGTCGCCGGCTGATCGGCGCCGAGATAATCGACGAGCTTCACATATTCGCGGGTGCTGACGAGAAGCCCCGGGAAGCAATAGAGCCGCGGCTTGGCGCCGGAAGCGCGCAGCACGATCACCTCGGAGAGATCCCGTTCCGCCCCCTGCTCCATCACGCCGGCAAAGGCGCGGATGGTCGGGTTGTTGAAGATGTCGGCGACGGTGAGCGGCGTTTTCGGACGGCGCTGGCGCAGCTGGGTGAGGATGCGGATCGCGCCCAGCGAATTGCCGCCGATCGCGAAGAAATTATCCTCGACGCTGATCGCTTCCAGCTTGAGAACCTGGCGCCAGACATCCAGCACCTCTTCTTCGAGTGTCGTCGCCGGCTCGACGATTTCGCGCCGGACCGGCTGCGGCGCCGGCAGCGCAAAGCGGTCGAGTTTGCTGTTCGGATTGGTCGGCATTTTTTCCAGTTCGACCACCGCCGCCGGCACCATGTAGGAGGGCAAGCTGCGATCGAGGCCGGCACGGACCGTTTCGACCTCAATCCTCTCGTCCTTCTTGGGAACGACATAGGCGACGAGCGCCTTCTCGGCACCATCTTCATCGCGCAGCACGACCAGGGCTTCGCCGACGCCGGGCTGCTGCAGCAGAGCCGCTTCGATCTCTCCGAGTTCGATGCGGTAACCACGAAGCTTCACCTGATGGTCGACACGGCCGACGAATTCGACGGTTCCATCGTCGCGCCAACGCGTCAGATCGCCGGAGCGGTAAAGCCGGCCGCCCTCCGAGGAGAACGGGTCGGGGATGAAGCGGTCGGCGGTCGTATCCGGCTTGCCGAGATAACCGCGGGCGATGCCCTCGCCGCCGATATAAAGCTCGCCGGTCACGCCGATCGGGCACGGATTGAGATCGGGGTCGAGCACGTAAACGCGCCGCAACCCGACGGCACGGCCGAGTGGAGCATAGACTCCCTGAAACTTCGTGCCGGCCCTGACCTTCCAGACCATCGGCGTCATGATGGTTTCTGTGGGACCGTAGCCGTTGATCAGCCATTCCGATTTCAGCGCCCGCGACAGAAGATCGAAGGTCGGTTGCGCCAGCCCCTCGCCGCCGAAGGAATAAAGCCGCATCGGCGGTGCCCCGTCTGACATGTCGGCCCATTCCGCCAGCTGCTGCAGGTAGGTTGTGGGAATGCTGGCATTGTTGGCGCCATGCTTGCGCATCGCCGTCAGCGTCTCTTCCGGCGTCCAGAGCGGCTGGTCGGGAAGGATGATGCTGCCGCCCTCCATCAGCGGGTTCATCCACCGCTCATGGCCACCGTCCGAACTGAAGGGCAGGAACGGCAGCTCGCGGGATTCCGAGCTCATGCCGTAGACACGCGAGGTATTCTGCAGATGGTGCGTCAGCGGGCCGTGCTCGACGGCCACGCCCTTCGGCAATCCCGTCGATCCCGAGGTGTACATGACATAAGCGAGCTGATCCTTGTGGATGGGAACATCGAGCGGCGTTTCCGGCTCGCCGTCGAGATCGAGGTTGTCGAGTTCGAGGATAACGGCGTCGAGCTCCTCCGGCAGGCGATGGCGCAGCCAGCTGTGGGTCAAGACGATCTTGACGCCGCCGTCGCGCAGGATGTGATGGTTGCGCACCGGCGGATGATCGGGCTCGACGGGGATATAGGCGCCGCCTGCTTTCAGCGTGGCGAGGATGCCGACGATCGCCTCCGGCGAACGCTTGATGAAGATCGCGACCGTCACCTCGGCGCGAACGCCGAGCTGCCGCAGCCGATGCCCGAGACGGTTGGTGCTCGCCTCCAGCCAGCCATGGCTCCATTCCTCGTCACCATAGACGATCGCCGTCTTCTCAGGCGTCCGGCGCGAATGGGCCGATATCAGCTCGTGGACCGGCCTGTTGTCGTTGACGACGTCATCCCCGTAGGGCGCCGACAACCAGTCGAGTTCGTCGCTGCCGACGAGTTCGATGTCCTTGATCCTGAGGCCCGGCTGCGCGACGATCTGCTCGAGCACCAAGCCGAAATGCCTGGCGACACGGGCGATCAGGGCGCCGTCGTAAAGATCCTGGGCATAGTCGATCAGCCCGGAGGCGCCGCCGTCGGGACGCGCCTCGATCACCAGGGAAAGCTCGCTGTCTGCGCGCGCGCCCAGTGGCTCCAGATTCGCAGCCTCTCTCGCGACCGGATAGGGTCTGCGGAATTCGAACAGTGCCTTGACCACGGCTTCCTGCGCGGCCGCCTCGTCGACGACCAGTGCCTGCGTGATGCGTTCAAGCGGCACGAGCCGGCGAAGCCCCTCCTCCGTCACCGAGGAGATCGCCGCGACGACGTCGTCGAGGGAAGGTCGGGAGGCGAGCGGCAGGACGAGGGGAAGAACCTGTTCGGCGCGGCCGCGGCTGGCGAAATGCTCCGTGCGGGGCCGCGCGACCAGCAGGCCGGTCAGCAAAGCATAATTGCCACTGTAGCGCGCCAGCAGCGCGCAGAAGGCGGCGTGGAGCACACGCTCGACCTGAAATCCCTTGCTCCCCGCATGCCGTTCGAGCTTGCTCCAGAGGTCGGGCGCGATGGCAAACCGATGTTCGGCGCGCGCCACGCCTGCAAGCCCGCCGCTGTTGAAGCGGGTGGGGAAAGTCGAGGCCGCATAGTCGAGACCGATCGTGTCACGCCAATAGGCAAGCGCTTCCCGCGCCTCATCCGTCTCCAGCCATTCCTCCTCCCGCGTTCCGGCCGAGATCTCCGCCGGCTGCATGTTGCCGGCGGGTTCGCCGTCGAGAATTCGCGCAAGGGAACCGGCAAGAACGGATTTTTCGCGGTCGTCTGAGATGATCGGATGCAGCACGATCGTCAGCAGCGACTGCCCATCGGCCAGCTGGATGATCTGGATGCGCGCCCCCGGCCCTTCCAGGAGATCGAAGCGCCTGTCGCGGAAGGCTTTCCGCGCGGCCAAGGCATCAGCCTCTGAAAGAGCGGCTCCCTCTCTTCCGAGGATTTCGGTCGGCACGGCGTTCGATGCGCCGCGATATTGCTCGATGCGGCCGCCCGCCAGCCGGCGGAAGCGGGTGGTGAGCGACGGGTTCTCAGCCACGAGCGCGCGGCAGGCGCCGGCAATCGTCTCGGCGTCGATCGCAGCGCTCAATTGCAGCCCGATGACCTGGTCGGGAAAGACCGTGTAATTGCCGATCTGCTCCAGCGACCAGATGCGCTTCTGCGCGATCGTCAGCGGAAAGCTCTCGAAGACTGTGTCCACCGTCGCATCGGTCGGGCGGGCGTCGGCGAAGTAGGTGATCTGCTTGTTCATCTTGCCATCCAGATTTTCAGAGACGTGCATCGCCGGCCATCGCCGAGCGGAGGGAGAGCGGGCGCGGATCGGCCCAGATGCCGCGAATATGGACCAGGCATTCCTGGCGCGAACCGGCAAAGCCCGCTGGCTGCCAGCTCACCGGAATCCGCTTGTCCTGCGGCCAGACCGAGTAGTGATGCTCGGTGTCGTAGACGACGATCCAGAGATCGTCGCCGGGCTCGAGATTATCCATTGAAGGCTCCTGCCGTGATTGACGTCATGCGCAAATGACGGATCCCGCCAGCCGGAGTTTAGAAAATTGTTGAGAATTTTTTTCTTCTCTTGGCCCTAAATCCGGCCAGCGATGGATCGTCATTCTACCAAATCGGCACAGGAGCGAGCTTCATGCTCGCAGCATCAAAACCTTGCCGATCAAGGAGAGCATCATGGATTTCGACGCCGCCAAACAAAGGCGGGCTCTGCAGGCGCGCAGCTATGTCAGCCTCGCCCCCAATCTCATCCACTTGAAGACCGCGCATGGACTCCACGAAGCCGCCTTCGAGGTCGAGGCCGGCGTCGCAACGATCAGCTTCTACCACGGTGATCCCCCGCAATCGGCGGAGCTTCTGATGGCCGCCGCCGAAGCGGTGACGGCGCAAGATCGCTCGATCACGTCGGTCGCCTTCGAAGGGCATCAGGCAAGCCTTCCCCGGCACATCTCGGGCATCGACGGAAGACTCGATTCCGTGATCCTCTGGCAATGGCCGTCGCTGTGGCTGCCGCAGCTGCCCTATCCGCTGCCGCCTGTGCCGGAGATGACCGCGGGCCGGTACCATCCGCGCCGGCCGGCAAAGCCAACGGGCTCGGTTTACCGACGGTTCATTCCCTGGCTCGAACGGGATATCACCTTCAGGGTTGCCGACCGGGAGACCGATCTTGCCGCCTTTCATCGCTGGATGAACGACGAGCAGGTCAACACGATCTGGGAGGATGCGGGCTCGCTCGACAAGCACCGGGAGATTCTGCAGGAAAGGATCGCCGATCCGCATGTGCTGCCGCTGATCGGCAGTTTCGCCGACATTCCCTTCGGCTATTTCGAGGTCTACTGGGCCAAGGAGAACCGGCTCGGTCCCTTCTACGACGCCGACGATTATGATCGCGGCTGGCATGTCGCCATCGGCGAGCCCGACTATCGCGGCAAGAAATGGATCAGCGCATGGCTTCCCTCGCTGATGCATTTCATCTTCCTCGACGACCCCCGCACCAGGCGCATCGTCGGCGAGCCGCGCGCCAGCCACGAGCAGCAGATCCGCAACCTCGATCGCTCGGGCTTTGCCAAGGTCAAGCATTTCGATTTTCCGCACAAGCGGGCGCTGCTGGTGATGCTGACCCGTGAGCGCTTCTTCGGCGACCATCTCTGGGTGCCTGCATCATGAACGACATGAGCGAGATGAGCGGCAGCCTTCGGAAACGGCGGCTTGCACCGGAAGATCTTGCCAGCCCGCAGCTTTTCCGGCTGCTGCTGCGGCTCGGGCTGCCGGCCATGTTCGGCCTGTCTATCAATGCCGCGCATCACACGATCAACATGGTCTTTGTCGGCATGATCGGCGAAGACCAGATCGCCGCGATCATGATCGTGCTGCCGATCCTGATGCTCGTCGCTGCCTTCGGCGAGGGCATCGGCGTCGGCGTGGCAACCGAGGTCGGCCGCGCGCTCGGTGCCGGCAACCGGTCGCGCGCCGGCACCCTCGCCTCGGTCAGCCTTGCCGCGGGCGTCGCCTTCGGCGCGGCAAGCGCCGTCGCAATCGTTGCCTTCCCATCTTTCCTGCTGTTCGGCGCCACGCCCGCCATCGAGCCGCTGGCGCAGCATTATCTCCTCATCATCGCGGTCTCGATACCGCTGACAATGGCGCAGATCATCCTCGATTTCCTGGCGATCGCCGAAGGCAATGCCCGCTTCAGCATGTGGACGCTGGTCGCCTGTTTCGCGCTAAACATGGTCCTCGACCCGATCATGATCTTCGGATTCGGCCTCGGCCTGCAGGGCGTGGCAATCGCAACCATCCTGTCCCAGCTCGTCGCGCTTTCCATCTATGGCGCTTACCACGCCAGGCGGCTGGGGACGGTTCGGCTGACGCTTGGCTGGCGGCTAAGAGACATCGGCGGCCTCAGACCGGTTCTTGCCGTGGGCGCGCCGACGACGCTGACCAGTCTCGCAACGGCAGGCGCGATTGCGGCCATGCTGTCGCTCGCCGGCACCTATCACGGAGAAGCCGGCATTGCCGGCGTCGGGATTGCCTTGCGGCTGCTCGCCGTCGGAACACTTCCCGTTATCGGCCTTTCACTCGGGGCCCAGTCCATTCTGAGCTTCGCCTGGGGCAGCGGGGATGTGGCCCGGGTGCTGTCGGCAGTCCGCATCCTGACAGTGGTCACCAGCGCGGTCGGCGGCGCTTACGGACTGGCCGCACTCGGCTTTCCCGAACACCTCGCCTCGTTCTTCACCAAGGATCAGGCCGTGCTTTCGGTCGCAAGCCAGGCAATCGTCGCGACCCATCTTCCCTTTCTGCTGTTCGGCCTGCGGCAAACGCTGCTGGTCCTCTTCCAGGCGCAGGGCAGGCCGAAAGCCGCGCTTGCAATCGGTCTGGCGCAGAATGGTTATCTGCTCTTGCCGCTGCTTGCGCTCCTGCCGCCCTTCCTCGGCTTTTCAGGCCTGCTCAGCGCAATGTTCCTCGCCTCTGCCCTGACCGGCCTGCTGTCGGCCGTCTGCCTGGTGAGGGCGCTCAATGCACTCCGGCAGCGCTCGGCCGACCGTCTGGCCTCCATCCGTCCCTACCCCCGCTTTTGCCCGTGATTTGCCCATGAGAGGATCACTATGAACCAGTCGATCAATCCGCACGATCTTGGCGCCCATGCTGTCGCCGACGATCTCTTCACGCCCGTCGATCCCGCACCATTCAACGCCGTGTCTCCACCGATCTTCCAGACGTCGCTCTTCACCTACGACAGTTACGAAGCGATGGAGGATGTCTTCGCGGGCCGGACGCGCAATTACATCTATTCGCGCGGCGACAATCCGACCGTTCGCGAATTCGAGCTCCTGGTCGCCCGCCTCGAGGGTGCGGAGGACGGACGCGCCTTTTCGAGCGGAACGGCCGCCATCACCTCGACGATCCTCAGCCTCGTGGAAGCCGGCGACCGGGTCGTTGCGGTCCGCCACCTCTACAACGATGTCTACCGCCTTCTGGTGAAACTGCTCGGCCGGCTCGGCGTCGCGGTGGATTTCGTCGATCCCGCCGATCACGACGAAGTCCGCAAGGCGCTCTCCGGCGCCAAACTGCTCTATCTCGAAAACCCGACATCTTTCGTCTTCGAGCTGCAGGACATAACGGCGCTCTCGGCCATGGCGAAGGAGGCTGGTGTTACCACCATCATCGACAATTCCTGGGCGACGCCGCTCTTTCAGAAGCCGATCCAGCACGGCGTCGATATCGTCATTCACGCCGCTTCGAAATATCTCGGCGGCCACAGCGACACGGTCGCCGGCGTCGTCGTCGGTTCGAAGGAAGCCATTGCCCGGATGAATGTGACCTCATACCCCTATGTCGGCGCCAAGCTTTCGCCCTTTGAGGCCTGGCTGCTGCTGCGCGGCATGCGCACGCTGCGTGTCCGCCTCAAGGAGCATGAGCGCAGCGGGCTTTTGCTGGCCGACCGGCTGAAACAGCATTCCGCCATCGCCCGCGTTCGCCACCCGGCCTTTCAGGATCACCCCGGTCGGGCGACGCTGTCGGGTTATGCCGGGCTGTTTGCCTTCGACCTCACGCCCGACATCGATGTCGCGCGCTTCGTCAACGGGCTTCGCGACATCCGCCTCGGCGTCAGCTGGGGTGGGCCTGAAACGCTGGTCGTTCCCGCCAAGGTCGCTTTGCAGATCCCCGACCGGATGACCTCTTTCATCCGGTTCGGCGTGAGCGAGCAGACGATCCGTTGCGCCGTTGGGCTGGAAGAGCCGGAATTGCTGTGGAGCGATCTGCAGCAGGCGCTGCACGCAGCGAGACGCTAGACGCCTGCCGATGTTCATGATCGGGGCGGATGGCAGGCTCGGTGATTGCCAGATGGCAATGCTGCTCCGCCGCCTTGATCATGAAGTTGACGAGGGTGCGGGAGACGCCGAGTTCGGCTGCAATATCCTTCTGCGGCACGCCGTTGAGGCGGTGGCGGATGAAGGCATCATTGGTACGCTTCGGCAGAGCCTCGAGCGAGGCCAGCACATCGCGCAGGGTCTCGGCAGCGACAAGCTGGTCGAGCACGGTGGGGATGGGAGCGGTGATCTCCTGAACCTGGTCGATCGACCTATAGTTGTTCATCCGCTGGCGCCGCCGGCGGCTCTCGTCGAGTGCGAGATTATAGACCATGCGAAAGGCGTAACCGATCGGGCAACGAATGTCGTCGGTTTTCACCCCGTAGGCTTTGATAACTCCGTCCTGAAAGATATCCTCGGAATATGATCTTGATTTAACAACGCTTTCAATCGTTTTGAGGAGTTTATCCTTATTCTCGATCATAGCGTTGACCACGGCATTTCCGTTCACATCACGATGCGATGCTCGCATAGTCCTGTACCCTTTTTACAAATGGAAAATCAGGCTCTGTCGTTGCTGGTCGGTTCGGTCTTGGCGCTCCTTATTTCGAGCGGAAGTGCACGATGTGATTGCAGTGTCTATTTTAAGGTGATAACAGGAGTCAAGTTTAAATCGACCGGATGAATGCGAGAAAAAATGGGAAGAACAGTCGAGATCCTGACAGGCAAGGCGGAGCTCTGCCGCTCGATCATGGGGGCTTTGCCCGACTGGTTTTCAGAACCGGAAGTCATTGAAGCGAGTGCCGCGGCGGTCGAAGATCTGCCGGTGTTCGGTTATGTCGAGGCGGATGTCGTGACGGCGTTGATGGCCTTGAAGCCGCATCTGCCCGGCGCCGTCGAAATCGCGCTGATTGCGACGCGCCCCGAATATCACGGTCGCGGCGCCGGACGCCATCTCCTCGACGAGGCCGAACGCTTCGGCCATCAATCGGGCGCCCGGCTGCTGACGGTCAAAACGCTCGCTCCGCGTGACCGCGACGAGCCGCAATTCGAGGCGACGCGGCGGTTCTACGACCGGAACGGCTTCGTCAGGGCGGAGGTCTTTGCCACGCTCTGGCACGAGGATCATCCGTGTCTGTTCATGGTCAAGCCGCTCGCCGGGGGACAGCTAAGCGAGACCGCGCCTTGAGACGACGGGATTTTCTTCTGGGCGCGCTGGCAACGGCGGGCACACCCGCCATCGCGCGCGCCGCGGCACCCACCATCGCCAGCGCCGGGGATGGCGGCGTCGTTTCGTTCGATTACGGATTGGCATCGACGATGCTGGCGCTCGGCAGCGTGCCGCGTGCGATCGCCTCGCTGCGGAACTGGTCGGAATGGGTTGTCGAGCCGACCATGCCGCAAGGCGTCGTCGATATCGGCACCACGGCGGAGATCAATCTCGAAGTCCTCACCAGCATCCGGCCATCGCTCATCCTCAGCACGCCTTTCCTTGCGGCGATGGATGAAAAGCTCTCCCGCATCGCGCCTGTGGAGACCTTCACCATCTATGCGGAGGGTGGCGAGGCGCTCGACCGCTCCTATGCCGAAACCCGGCGTCTCGGCGCCATGATCGGGCGACAGCAGGAAGCGGAAGCATTTCTCTCCCGCGCCGACGCCACGTTCGGCCGGCTGCACGAGCAGGTGAAGAGCCTGTCCGCGGCTCCGGTCGCCGTCATCAATTTCATCGACCAGAGGCATGCGCGCATCTACGGCGGCCCAGGCCTTTACGGCGGCGCCATGAGACGCATCGGCATCGAGAATGCCTGGAAAGGCGAGGCCAGCTACTGGGGATTTCAGACGATCGGCCTGGAACAGCTCGCCGAACTCGATGAAGAAGCCCACCTCGTCGTCGTGTCGCCGCTGCTTCCGTCCGATGTCCTGACCCGGCTTTCCGAAAGCCCACTCTGGACCAGCCTTCCCTTCGTCCGGCGGCAGCGGATCTCGGTCGTCCCAGGCGTCCTGATGTTTGGAATGGTCCAGGAGGCGCTGCGCTTTTCGATCTTGATGGTCGATGTTGTGGAGACTGCCGCCTGATGAAGCCTCGATATTCCCGCTTCGGCGCGCCGGCACTAGCGGCGCTGCTGCTGTTTTCAGGCTTGGGCCTGGCCGTCCTCGATCTCCTGCCGGCGCTGCCGCATCTGGAGGCGACCGCCGGTTACGATGCGCAGCATCTTCTCCTCCTCTATTCCACGCTTCCGCGCATGGCGACCGCCCTGATCGCGGGCGCCGCCCTCGCACTGTCGGGGACGATGCTGCAGCAGGTGCTGCGCAATCCGCTGGCCTCGCCGACGACGCTCGGCGTCTCGGCCGGCGCCAATCTGGCACTGGTTTCCGTCATGCTCGCCGTTCCCTCGCTGACGGGATGGGGCCGGGACGCGGTCGCGCTCGGCGGAAGTGCACTTGCTGCCCTCGCCATTTTTTCGATCAGCGCCCGGCACGGCTTCTCGCCCTTTTCTCTTATCCTGTCGGGCATGATCGTCGGCCTCTGGTGCGGGGCGGCGGCAGCCATTCTGGTGCTGATGAACGATCAATATCTGTCAGGAATTTTCATCTGGGGCGCCGGATCGCTGTCGCAGCAAAGCTGGGCGATCCCGACGTCGCTGCTGCCGAAGGTGGCGCTGCTGGCGGGGCTTGCCCTTCTGGCCACAAGGCCGCTGACGCTGAGCCAACTCGGCGATGCCGGCGCAACGAGCCTCGGCCTGCCGGTCAAATGGGCACGGAGTTTCATCCTGGCGATTGCCATCGCACTCTGCGCCCTCGTCACCAGCGCCGTCGGCGTCATCGGCTTCATCGGGCTGGTAGCCCCGCAGATCGTTCGCCTGGCCGGCGCAAGGCGGATCATCAGCCAATTGATCTGGTCGCCGGTTGCCGGCGCCGGTCTTCTGCTTTTAACGGACGAGGCCATCAAGCTTCTTGCGCCCGGCGATTTCGTACCGACGGGAGCCGTCACCGCATTGCTCGGCGGGCCGATCCTGATCGCGCTTCTGCCGCGCCTCGCCACCGCGTCGCGCACGCTGCCCGGTATCGCCTCGCCGCGGCTTGCGGTCGGCAACAGAACGGCATCCCTTGCTCTTCTGCTGGTCTCGGTCGTCGCTTTGGCCGTGACCGCCATCTTTTTCGGCCGCGCACCCGACGGAGCCTGGGCATGGCTGCCTGCCGCCTCGTGGGACGACATCCTGCCTCTTCGGCTGCCGCGCGTCGCCGCCGCATTCGGTGCCGGCACCGTGCTCGGCGTGACCGGCCTTATCCTGCAGCGGCTGACCGGAAACGAAATGGCGAGCCCCGAAGTGCTGGGGATATCGGCCGGGGCAACGCTCGGCGTTGCGGCCGCCATGTTTGCCTTTGCCGCACCGGGACTGATGCTCCAGCTTGCCTTTGCCGGTGGCGGCGCCCTTGCCGTGCTGACGCTGATCTTCCTGTTGAGCGCCCGTTCCGGCTTCGGCCCGAACCGCGTGCTGCTCGCCGGCATCGCCTTCGGCGCGATCCTCGACGCCGGGATCGGCGTCCTTGCCGCGAGCGGCGATCCGAGAGGCCTGGCGCTGATACGCTGGATGGCGGGCTCGACCTATTTCGTCGACAATGCGGTGGCCGCAAACGCCCTTCTGATTGCGCTCGCCTGCCTGGCCGCCGCCTTTCTCGCCAGCCGGTGGCTTGCCCTGCTGCAGCTTGGAACCGAGACGGCAAGCGAACTCGGCCTGAGGATTGTTCCTGCACGCGCTGTTTTATTCGGGCTCTCCACGATCATGACGGCGGCGGCGACACTCGTCGTCGGCCCTTTGAGCTTCGTCGGGTTGATGGCGCCGCACCTTGCCCATGGGCTCGGTCTTCGCCGCCCCTCCGCCCAGCTCCTCGCCGCCGCTCTGATTGGGGCGGTCCTGCTGGTCATTGCCGACTGGACGGGGCGGATGATCGCTTTTCCCTATCAGATCCCCGCCGGATTGATCTCGGCTCTGGTCGGAGCGCCGATGCTGCTGGTCGTTCTGCGCCGGCGGACGTGACAGGCGGGCGGCAATCGGCAAGGCCCGCTCATGGCCCAACACAATCGTCGTTGCATCCCTCTTTGACCGTTCCGGCCAATTCCCTCTCGTGTTAGGTTGCAGGTATGACCCGAGACGCCGCTATTGCCAGAGCAGAGTCTTACTTCGCTTCCGGCGATTTTCGGAAGGATCTGTCGCGACGTGTCGCGATGCCGACAGAGAGTCAGAACCCTGATCGTGCACCGGTTCTCGATCAGTATCTCGACAGTGAGATGATACCCGCCTTTGAGGCCCTCGGCTTCCAATGTCGCAAGCTTTCCCAAAACGGCTGGCCTTTCCTTTACGTCGAGCGCCACGAGGACGCCCTTCGACCGACGGTGCTGGGTTACGGCCACGGCGACGTCATACGGGGGCTCGATAATGAATGGGCCGACGGTCTTTCTCCTTGGCAACTCATCGAGCGGGATGGCAGGTGGTACGGTCGCGGTGTCGCCGACAATAAAGGTCAGCATACCGTCAACATCGGCGCGCTCCGGGCCGTCTTGGAAACGCGCGGGAAGCTCGGATTCAATGCCAAATATCTGATCGAGATGGGGGAGGAAAGAATTTCCCCTGGCCTGCACGCACTCGTTGACGCGCATAAGGAATTATTCCGCGCCGACGTGCTGATCGCCTCGGATGGTCCCCGACTTTCCGCCGCACGGCCGACCGTCTTTCTGGGATCTCGCGGCGCGATCAGCTTTGACATCTGGATCGATGCGCGCAAAGGCGGTCATCATTCCGGCAACTGGGGCGGTCTTCTCTCCGATCCTGCAATCCAGCTTGCCCATGCGATCGCCAGTATCACCGAACCCTCCGGCAAGATTCTGGTTCCGGAATGGCGCCCGGTGAGCATCCCGGACAATGTTCGTCACGTTCTTGCCGATTGTGAGATCGAGAGCGATGCCGAAGGCCCGCAGATTGATCCGAACTGGGGCGAGCCTGGGTTGACGCCAGCGGAAAAGCTGTTCGCCTGGTGTTCGTTTGCTGTACTCGCCTTCGAGGCCGGAAACCCGAGGACGCCTGTCGGGGCCATTCCTGCGAGAGCCTGGGCTCGCTGTCAGTTACGGTTCGTCGTCGATATTGACGTGGAAAATGTCTTGCCGGCTCTGCGCCGTCACCTGGATCAGCACGGTTTTTCCCAGGTTCAAATAGCGCAGCCGAGCGGTGAGGTCTTTCGTGCCACGCGGCTCGATCCTGAGCATCCTTGGGTCAACTGGGTGGTGGACTCGATCGGCCGTACAACAGGCAAGAAGCCGGCCATCCTGCCGAACCTCGGCGCCTCTCTGCCGAATGATGCCTTCTCTGAAACTCTGCAGCTTCCGACCGTGTGGATACCGCACTCATATCCGGGGTGCTCTCAGCATGCGCCGAACGAACATCTGCCCATTGATATCGCGCGTGAAGGACTC
Source organism: Rhizobium sp. BT04 (assembly GCF_030053135.1). Lineage (NCBI taxonomy): Bacteria > Pseudomonadati > Pseudomonadota > Alphaproteobacteria > Hyphomicrobiales > Rhizobiaceae > Rhizobium > Rhizobium sp. BT04. Next base: position 472,292 of record NZ_CP125651.1, read on the forward strand.
GCGTTGATGGCCGGGCTTTATTGGGACCTCGGAGAGCGAAACGTTCCGGGAGTATCAAGTAGCGATCACGATCGTAAATGAGCGCGCGGTTGATGGCACATGCTCCTTGATGCCGCAAATATCCCTGTGGGGTACGATTATGCCCGTCTGCAGGGAGAACCGAGCAGCTTCCCGCGGCAACAAGGAGATCGGCCCTCCCCCACCAGGCCGTCGCGGGCGACGGCCTGGTTCATCTCAACCGCCGTGCTTACCACCGATACTTCAGTGTGCCGGTCATGTTGCGGCCCTGGCCGAGGTAGCAGAAGCCTTCTTCGCAGACCGTGTCGCGGTGATCGGCGATGTTGCGGATGTTGAAGGCTGCCGTCAGCCCTTCATACTTCTTGTCGACCGCGCCGAAATCATAGGAGAGGGCTGCATCGACATAGAAACTTGCAGCGTTCTTCGAGGTATTGGCGACATCCGTCCAGGTCTCGCCGATGTAGCGCACGCCGGCGCCAGCCGACAGACCGTTGAAGGGATTGCCTTCCTGGAAGGTGTAATTCGTCCACAGGCTCGCAATATGGGTCGGGGTGACGGCCGGAGTATTTTCAACGTTGTTGCCCCCGGTGACTTCGGAGTCGTTGTAGGTGTAGCCCGCAATGATATCGAGACCATCGGCGATTGCCGCGCGGGCCTCCAGTTCGATGCCCTTTCCGGTCACTTCTCCCTGGGAATCGTAAGCGAAGGTCAGCGGATCGGCGAGCCTCGGCTTGTTCTGCTCGACGATGTGATAGGCGACGGCCGAGAGCAGGATATCGGAGCCGGGCGGCTGGTACTTCACGCCGACCTCGAATTGCTCGCCCTTCGTCGGCGGGAGAATCGTGTTGGCGGCCGACCGGTTGGTGACCGGATCGAAAGAGGTGGCGTAAGAAACGAAGGGCGCAATGCCGTTGTCGAAGAGGTAAAGGGCGCCGGCCTGTACGGAGAAGGCGTTCTTGTCGACATCCTCCGAGCTGACCGAGGGCAAGGTCGAATCTCGCGTCTGGTTCACCCAGGTCTGGCGGCCGCCGAGGTTGAAACGCCAGTTTCCGACCTCGATCTGATCCATGGCATAGATGCCGACCTGCCGCATATCGGCCTTGGAAGCCAGGAAATTATAGTCCGGCGTAGCGCCAGAGACTCCATAGGTCGGATTGGCGATATCGAAGTCGAATGCCGGATCGGCGGCTCCGAAGCCGTAGCCAAAGCTCGAGTCGAGATTGCTGTAGTCGAGCCCGAACAGCATCGTATGGGCAACAGGGCCCGTATCGAACTTCGCCTCGAGCTGATTGTCGACCTGGAAGACGTACATTTCGTCCCGGATCGCATTGGTGCCGCGATGCGCGACGGTGCCGGTCCAACTGGTAACGCCGAGGTAGCGGGCCTCCAGATCGAGATGCGAATAACGCAGGTTCTGCCGGAACGTCAGGCCGTTGTCGAACTCGTGTTCGAACTGATAGCCGACCTGCTGCTGCTTGACCTTCTGGTAGTCATAGTCGGGATCGCTCTGCCTGAGATCGAGGATCCTGCCGTCCACGGTCGTGATCGCGCCGACATTGGCGTCGGTCTCGTCGGCCTGCGCCAGACCGTACACCGTCAGAGACGTGCCCTCGTCCGGCTTCCAGGTGAAGGACGGCGCCAGGAAATAGCGGTCGTCGGCAATATCGAAATTGGTGTCGCCGCGGCGGGTAAGGCCGACGATGCGGTAGAGGAAATCGTCGTTGTCTTCGCTGATCGGTCCGCCGAAATCGAACATCCCCTGCACCCGATCCTTGGTGCCGTAGGTCATGCCGACTTCCCGGATCGGCTCTTCGGTCGGTAGCTTTGAGATCTTGTTGACGAGGCCGCCCGGCGAACCCGAGCCGTAGAGAACGGAAACCGGCCCCTTGATCACCTCGACGCGCTGCAATTGATAGGTGTCGGTACGGAACATGCCGTAATTCATGTAGAGCTGGCGCAAGCCGTCACGAAAATCGCCGACCGTCGTGACGTTGAAGCCGCGAATATAGATCTGATCGAATCGCGGGTCGAAGCCGTTCGGCCCCGTCGTCACGCCGGCGGTGTAGCGCACCGCCTCGATGATGCTTTGGGCGCCGCGCTGCTCGATTTCCTTCTCGGTGGTGACCGAGACCGCACGCGGCGTCTCGACGAGCGGCGTGCTGATCTTGGTCGCGCCCGCGCTGTTTTTGGCGGTAACCGACGTCCGGTCGGTCTTGCTATCAGAGGCTGCACCTTGAATGACGATCGGTTCCAGCGCCGTCGCGGTGTCACCTGTGGAGGCGCTCTGGGCGGAAGCCGGCGATGCTGCAACGCCGATCAGAACGACCGCTGTTGTAGCAAATAGGCCATCTCTATAAATTCGCGGTAGATTATTAGAAACATTCAAAAAAACACGCGCCATCACTGGGTCCCTACGTCACAGATGCGCGCGGAACCTATGGAGCGAAATTGGCCTTGTCAACATAAGGTGATTCTTTTAGTCATCTTTTAGCCGATAAAATCTCCACGCCTGACTCTCCCGAGTAGGTTGCACGCAGCATCGAGGTTCGCAACATTCTCCGCCGGGTCAATGCCAGCGGAGGGCGGTTTTCGTGTAAGAGGCCAGGTGCGGACCGAGACGACCGTCAACCCGCCGATCTTGATGGGAGCAGAACCGTGAATTCGGCCCGGCATGGGTAAGATATTGGCTCGATGTGACGCATGTTGCCGACATACTGTCATCACCTGGTACAAAATCATTAGGGCAAGCACGTCGTCTTTTCGGGCGAACTCCGCGGCCCGTCTTGTCTCCGGTCATCTGCTCCCTAAATCCGACACATGGATATCGAGCGAACCACAGCTCCTATCAAATCGGTAAGGGCGTCTTCGCGGAAACCTCTCCAGAGGTTGAGCCCGGCCATTGTAGCACAAGTCGAGTGCCTGCTCGGCGGACGTACGCGCGATATCCGCCTCCATGGCGAGTTGGCTCAGCTTTTTCGCGAACGCTCCTGGCCGCGGACTGCCAAGATCATCCGCGCATGGATGGTTTGGGTTATCGTGCTCGACATCCTGACATTGGGCCTTAACGCTATCTTGCTTCCGGCCGAAACCGTCACGTCGATGCTTTGGCCAGCGTCTATCCTTCCTCCTGCGGCTCTTGTCGCCGTGCTCGCCTTCCGGCGGCCGCACCCTTTGTGGCTGCAGGGTGTTTTCGTCCTCTCGGCGGTTTTTCTCATCCTGCTGTCCGTCGCCTTGGTGGGCGTGAATAGCGGCGGCGAGTTTTATGAGCGGCATTTGACCATCATGCTTTTTGTTGCCGTCACCGCCATCATCATCTTTCCCATTCCGCTCGGTTGGGCGATGGCGATCGGTGCTTCTGCCCTCGGTCTCTACCTTGTGTTTCAACTACGTAATCCAGGCATCGAGGCGGGAAGCGCGCTCGCCGGGACGCTGTTTTTCGCGAGCGGAGTGGCCGCAACCGTCGTTGCCCGACGCACCACAACCATCTTCGCTCAGAAGACTTTCCTGCTTGAGTTACGCGATCGAAGTCGCCTCGCAGAGCTTACCGACGCCAACTCGCAGCTGGAATTGCTTGCCCGGACCGATCCGCTGACTGGTGTCGCCAACCGGCGTTCGATGATGGAAACGCTCCATCATTTCTGGAACGAGGAGCTTAAGCACACGAGCGGCGCCGCGATGCTGATGTGCGATCTCGATGACTTCAAGCATCTCAACGATAATCTCGGGCATGCCGAAGGCGACCGCTGCCTGGTGAAAGTTGCCGGCATCATTCAGAGCAGCATGAGAGATGAGCGGGATGAGGTCGCCCGTTACGGCGGCGAAGAATTTCTCGTCTTTCTGCCGGGCTCCAATGGACAAGAGGCCAGGGCGGTTGCGGAGAGAATTCGCAGCCGAGTTGAAGCTGCGTCTCTTCCAAATCCCACCTCTCGCGTCGTTCCCTGGGTCACTGTCAGTATTGGAATAGCGATATTGCAAAATGGTGACGTCGTATCCGCAGAGCACATGCAGCGCCAAGCGGATGCGGCGCTCTACCTTGCCAAAAAGACCGGCCGCAACTGCGTGGTGGTCCATGCTTCAGAGGTCGGTCAAACCTCCAACTAAAATCTCCCAGGAAAACTGCGCTGTTTGCCTGTTGTCGTTCTGGCGCCCAAGAATGACCGCCTCAAACGCCTGCGAGCCGGGTTCGGTGTCAACTTGACCATTTGACAGATATCCTACAAGTATATATGTAAAACCCATCTGATAGACGATGCGAGAAGGCGACCGGCATGACATTGAAATCCATGAAGCCGCTGACGCGTGCGCCGCTGCTGCATGTCTCCGTGCAGGAAAGCCTGCGCGCCTATATCGATGATAATGGCCTGGCGCCCGGAACCCTGCTTCCGGCGGAAGGAGAGCTTGCCACCCAGCTCGGCGTCAGCCGCAATTCGCTGAGGGAAGGCATCAAGGCGCTGGAATCGCTCGGTGTGTTGGAGACGCGGCGCGGCGTCGGTATCTTCGTGAAGGCCTTTTCCTTCGAGCCGCTTCTCGACAATCTCGCTTACGGCCTCGGCGGCGCTCTGCGGCAAATCGAAGAGGTCCTCGAAATCCGGCGCACGCTGGAAGTGGGGTTGATCGGCAAGACGATCGACGTGATCGGGGAGGAGGACATCGCCGAACTGCGCGCCACCGTCAATCGCATGCGCGCCCATGCCGAGCGCGGTGAAACCTTTGCGGAAGACGACCAGCTGTTCCACCGACTGCTGTTTCGCTGCCAGGACAATGAAACGCTCGTGCGGCTGATCGATGTCTTCTGGCTCGCCTTCTACAAGGCGTCGGATTTCGTCAATCTTGAAAATCTCGATCCGATGGCGACGTGGCGCGATCATGCCGCGATCGTCGATGCAATCGAGACGAGGGATCTGGCGGAGGCGCGCAGACGCCTGGATCGTCACTACGAGGGCATTGCCCGGGTGATTGCCAACAACAAGACAAGTTCAAACGTGGGAGGAACGCATGAAAAGACTGTCTAGATTATCCGTTATCGGGCTTGGCGCCCTGCTGTCGACGGTTGCCGTTCCGGCTCTTGTCGTGTCGGGCGTTGCAGCCCAGGCGCAGGCAGCCACGCTGTCCGGCGGCTTCGACGTCGGCCCCGGCGGCTTTCAGGGCAACTTCAATCCGCTTGCCGCAACCGCCGGCTTCACCTGGCTCAGCATCTACTACGAACCGCTGATCGCCTATGACGAGAAGCTGAAGAAGGTCGTCGGCGCGCTGGCAAGCTCCTACGAGGTCAGCTCGGACCAAATGACCTATACGTTCAAACTGGCGGATGCCAAATGGCATGACGGCAAACCCTTCACCGCCAAGGACGCAAAGTTCACCATGGCCCTTGCCGTGGATGCGAAAACCGGCTCGGTGCTCGCTGCCCGGCTGAAGGGCATATCGTCCGTCGAGACGCCGGACGATCACACTGTTGTCATCAAGCTCAGCGCGCCCAGCAGCAGTTTTCCTGACACGATGACCAAGGTGATGATGCTGCCCGAGCATGCGCTCTCCTCGATTCCGGCCGACCAGCTGGCGAAGAACACCTGGTGGTCCACCGCGCCGATCGGCACCGGTCCGTTCAAATTCACCAAATACGTCTCGGATCAGTATGTCGAACTTGCCGCAAACACCGATTATCGCGGTGGCAAGCCCGCGCTGGAACGCGTCATCAATCGCTATTTCGCCAACCCGGCCGCGGCGATCGCGGCGCTGAGATCCGGCGAAATCCAGTTCACCTATGTCGATTCCAACGACGTGCCGACCTTCAAGGACAGTAAGGACTTCAAGGTCATTGAAGGCAACTCTTTCGTCGTCAATTATCTCGGCTTCAACCACGATTCCCCGCTCTGGAAGGATGTGCGCGTCCGTCAGGCGGTGATGTACGCGATCAATCGCGATGCCATCATCCAGAGCCTCTACGGCGGCGCTGCCAAGCCTGCCAATTGCGCCTATGTCGCCGAACAGCTGATACCCCAGGGCATCGACAGCTATGCCTATGATCCGGAGAAGGCCAAGCAGTTGCTGGCGGAAGCCGGCTGGGATCAGATCAACGGCGCCAAGCCGATCACGCTTCTGACCTATTACACCACGCCGCTGGCGACCAATGTGCTTGCCGCAGTCCAGGCGATGCTGACCCAGGTCGGCATCAACATTGTCCCGCGCGCCGTCGATGCGCCGACCTATAACAGCATCGTGCTCAATGCGACGCCGGATATTGCCCAGTTCCAGCTGGTTTATGCCGGGCTGCAGAATGGGCCGGATGCCGGAAGCATCAATGTCGGCCTCAACGAGAAGCAGATCCCTCCGGCCGGACCGAACGTCGCCAGGGTTCGCATGCCCGACCTGACCAAGGCGCTCGATAGTGCGCTGGCCGAGCCGGACAGTGCCAAGCGGAATGTTGCCTACCAGGACGTCTGCAAGGTGATGAACACGAACCTGCCCTGGGCGACACTCTGGGTGGCAAACCGCTACGGCATCGTCTCGACCAAGGTGAAGGATTTCGTCTGGACGCCGGCGCCCGGCGGCGGCCCCTACCAGGCCAACCCACAGAAATGGTCGATCGCCGACTAGGCGTTTTCCGCAAAGCCTTGAGGGTGGCTTCGGCCACCCTGACAAGGACGGCCTGACAAGACGGCCCGACAAAACGGATTGCCGATGCTTCGATACAGTCTCAGACGCCTGATCATAGGAATAGGCATGCTGGTCGCCCTGAGCATGCTGATCTTCCTGCTGCTGCGCCTGACGCCCGGCGATCCGATCGATGCCTATATCGATCCGAACCTGCCGATGTCGCCGTCTGACCTTGCGGATCTGCGCAGAAACCTCGGGCTCGATCAGCCCTTGCCCGTCCAGTATCTGGGCTGGCTGCAGCAGGCAGTGACGGGCAATCTCGGCTATTCGATCAAGCGTCTCGACCAACCTGTTCTGGGTCTGGTACTGTCGCGGATCGGGCCGACGGTGCTGTTGATGGGCACTGCCCTTGTCTTCGCCATCGTCGTCGGCATCACCTGCGGGGTGATCGGCGCCGTCCGCCGCAATTCGCTGGCCGATCTCTCCCTGTCGGTGGCGGCACTTTCCGGCATTTCGAGCCCGGCCTTCCTCAGCGCGCTGCTCGGCCTTTATGTCTTCTCCGTCCGGCTGCACTGGATGCCATCGGGGGGCATGCTGACGCCGGGCGAGGAATTCTCGGTGAGGGATCTCCTCCACCATCTGATCCTACCGGCGGCACTTCTGTCTGTCGCTCAAGCCGCATTGATCATGCGTTACATGCGCGCTTCGCTGCTCGAAGTCCTGAACCAGGATTACGTGCGCACGGCCCGTGCCAAGGGCGTTCGCGAGTTCTGGGTCATCAGCAAGCACGCATTGCGCAACGCGCTTCTTCCGATCGTCACCCTGATCGGCTCCACCATCGGGCTTGCTATCGGCGGCGCCATCTTCATCGAGAGCGTCTTCAACTGGCCAGGCATGGGGCTCCTGCTCGTCGATGCCGTGCAGACCCGCGACTACCCCGTCATCATGGGCGCGACGCTCGTCATCGGCACTTGCGTTATCGTCGTCAACCTTCTGACCGATATCACTTATGCGGTCGTCGACCCGCGCATCAAGTTGGGCTGAGCATGCTGGCACGCTCTTCCGAACGCCGTAGCCCAGGGCCGCTTGCCCGCGCCTTCAGTCGTTTTCTACTCAATCGTGCGGCCGTTGCCGGCGTCTGTATTGCCATTCCAATGCTGCTGTTGATCCTCTCCTATCCGCTATGGTGGGCTTTCCAGCCGAACGACATCGATCTCCTGGCGATGAACAGCGGCCCGACGGCAACGCACTGGTTCGGAACCGACGGCGTCGGCCGCGACGTCTTCGCGCGCGTGCTCGAAGGCGGCCGGATCTCGCTCCTGGTCGCCGTCGCATCGACCGCGCTTTCCGCGGTCATCGGCTTTCTCTTCGGGGCCATCTCGGCGCTTGCAGGACGTTGGACGGACGCCGTCTCGATGCGCTTCGTCGATCTGGTGATGACCCTGCCTCCCGTCATCTTCCTGCTTGTGCTTGCCTCGATTGCCGGTACCGGCATCTGGCCGACGGTCCTCGTCATCTCGCTGCTCTCCTGGCCGCTGCTGGCGCGCATGATCCGCTCGCGACTGCTGGAATTGCGTGAACGCGACTTCGTCCTGGCCGCCCGCGGCATGGGCGCCGGCATCGGACATCTGCTCTTCCGCCACGGCCTGCCGAACTCGATCGACATCCTCGTGGTCTATGCGACGCTGCAGATCGCCAATGCCATCCTGCTCGAGGCGGGGCTGTCCTTTCTCGGTCTCGGCATCGCCCCGCCGGCGGCCAGCTGGGGCAACATGCTGAACGCGGCCCGCTCGACCGCCGTGCTCGAACAATATCCGTGGCAATGGCTCTTCCCCGGCGCCGCGCTGATCCTTGCCGTCCTGGCAATCAACTTCATCGGCGACGGCCTCAGAGATGCCTTCGACCCGCGTGCCGAACTGAACTGACAATCGAAAGAAGCGAAAATGACCAAATTCAAGGGTGTCGTCCCTCCCGTCGTAACACCGCTCAATGCGGATCTCACTGTCGACTACCCATCCTATACACGCGTGCTCGAGCATCTGATCGATGCCGGCTGCCATGGCGTATTCGTACTCGGCTCGACGAGCGAGGTGATCTTCCATGACGAAAAGACCCGGCGGGAAATCATCGAACATTCGGCCAAGGTGGTGAATGGCCGCGTGCCGCTGATCGTCGGCGTCATCGATCCGACTACGGATCGCGTCATCGCCCATGCGAAGGTCGCAAAGGCCGCCGGCGCCGATGCGGTCGTGGTGACGTCGCCCTTCTATACCGTCACCAGCCAGTCCGAGATTCTCGACCACTTCCGTTATGTCAGAGACGCGGTGGACGTACCGCTGGTCGCCTACGACATTCCCGTCTGCGTTCACGTCAAGCTGCAGCGCCAGACCGTGGTCACGCTCGCCAGGGAAGGCGCGATTGTCGGCCTCAAGGATTCCAGCGGCGACGACGGCAACTTCCGCTATGCGCTCCTCGATCTTGCCGAACACAAGGACGTCTTCCTGATGACCGGCTCCGAGATCGTCGTCGACACTGCCCTGCTGATGGGCGCCCACGGCGTCGTTCCCGGTATCGCCAATGTCGATCCGCACGGCTATATCAGGCTTTGGGACGCTGCCCAGCGCGGCGACTGGATCGCCGCGAAGAAGGAACAGGAGCGTCTCTGCCGCCTGTTCGAAATCGTCTGGGTCGCGCAGGGCCGTGTCAGCGGCGGCGCCTCGGGCATCGGCGCCTTCAAGACCGCCATGCGCAGCCTCGGCATCATCGATTCCGCCGTCATGCCGCGGCCGCGTGCCTCTCTCAACGATGCCGAAACGGCGCGGATCGACGAGATCCTGCGTGCAACCGGTCTGCTGAACTGAGCCGGCTGATGGAACAGACCGCCGAACCCGTGCTCGACATCAAGGGATTGCGAACGATCTTCCGCATCCGGGGCTGCGAGATCACGGCGGTCAACGATATCGACCTGACCGTTGCCGCCGGCGAGACGCTCGCGCTCGTCGGCGAATCCGGCGCCGGCAAATCGGTCACCAGCCTGTCGGTTATGCGGCTGCTCACCCGCAACATCGGCGTGATTGCCGCAGGCAGCATCCGCCTTGCGACGGGCAACGGCGTGGTCCGCGATCTCGTCTGCCTCGATGAAGAGAGCATGCGCAGGATCAGAGGCGACGACATCGGCATGGTGTTCCAGGAGCCGATGTCGAGCCTCAATCCCGTCTTCACCATCGGCGACCAGATTGGCGAGCCGATCCGCATCCATCGCGGTGCCGATCGCAAAGCGGCGATGAACGCAGCCGTCGCGTTGCTTGAAAGCGTCGGCATACCGGACGCTCGACGCCGCGCCGGCCAATATCCGCACGAACTGTCGGGCGGCATGCGCCAGCGCGCAACGATTGCCATGGCGCTCGCCTGCGATCCGATGCTGCTGATCGCCGACGAGCCGACCACGGCGCTCGACGTGACGATCCAGGCGCAGATTCTTGACCTGCTTCTCAAGTTGCAGCGCGAGCGCGGCATGGCCATGCTCTTCGTCACCCACAATCTCGGCGTCGTCGCCGAAATCGCCCATCGCGTTGCGGTGATGTATGCCGGCCGGATCGTCGAAGAGGGGCCGGTCGGCGAGGTGTTCCGCAATCCCAAGCATCCCTATACGATGGGCCTTCTTGCCTCCATGCCGCGCCTTGGCGATGCAGCGCGGATGAAACAGGCCGGCGAAAAGCTCGCCGCCATTCCCGGCATGGTCCCGAGCCTGATGAACATGCCGAGCGGCTGCGCCTTTTCCCCGCGCTGCAAATTCGCGATCGATGCCTGTCGCGCCGCAGTTCCCGCGCTCGAACAGGTCAATCCGCAGCACCGCAGCCGCTGCATCCGATGGCAGGAGATCTAGATGAGCGCACCGCTGCTCTCCGTCCGCGACCTTTCGAAACATTACACCTCCCGCGGCACGCGGCTGAACATTCTCCAGGGCATCTCCTTCGATATCGGCAAGAGTGAAGTCGTCGGGCTTGTTGGCGAATCCGGCAGCGGAAAGACCACGATCGGGCGTTCCGTTCTTCGCCTCGTTGAGCCGTCGTCCGGCAGCGTCCGCTTCGACGGGACGGAACTCACAGCGCTTTCCGCCTCGGCGCTGAGACGGCAACGGCCACGCATGCAGTATATTTTTCAGGACCCCTTCGCCAGCCTGTCGCCGCGCATGACCATCGGCGAGATCCTGACGGAAGGCCTGAAGATCCAAGGGATCGGCACCGCCCGCGACAGGCTCGAACGGGCGCTGTCGGCCTTGGCCCAGGTCGACTTGCCTGCTGAAGCGATCAATCGCTACGCGCATGAATTTTCCGGTGGCCAGCGCCAGCGCATCGGGATTGCCCGTGCGTTGACCTTGTCGCCTGAGTTCATCGTCGCCGACGAGCCGGTCTCGGCGCTCGACGTGTCGATCCAGGCGCAGGTGATCAACCTGCTGCGCGACCTGCAGCAGCGGCTTGGCCTGACCATGCTGTTCATCTCGCATGACCTCGCCGTCGTCGAATATATCTGCGACCGGGTGATCGTGCTCTATCTCGGCCGCATCATGGAAATCGCACCAAGTGCCGATCTCTATGCGAGACCACAGCATCCCTATACGCGCGCGCTGCTCTCGGCGATTCCCTCGCCCGATCCGGATGCCCACCGCGACAGGCAGATCCTGAAAGGCGATATCCCAAGTCCGGCCAATCCGCCGAGCGGATGTGTTTTTCGCACGCGCTGTCCGACCGCGCTCGAGGCTTGTGCCGGCACGATCCCGCAATTGCGTGAAATCGCACCCGGCCACCTCAAGGCCTGCATCCGCGACGACCTCGACTGATCCGTCATCCACCGGAGAAAACAGATGAACGCCAAGACGCCGCATCCCGCCATCGGCGGAAACTGGGCGAGCCTGCTTCTGCCGATCGCAGCCGACGACAGCATCGAATTCGACAAGCTCGCCGAGGAGATCGATACCCTCATCGATGCCGGTGTCGACGGTATCTATTCGAACGGCACGGCAGGAGAATTCCACAATCAGACGGAGGAGGAATTCGACAGGATCCAGGAGATGCTGGCTGGACGCTGCAAAGCGTCTTCAACCCCGTACGTGATCGGGGCGTGCCAACCGGACCCATCGATCATGTTCAACCGCGTCCGCCGTGCCGCCGCGCTCGATCCCCGCGCCATTCAAGTCATATTGCCCGACTGGTGGCCACTCACCAATGCCGAAGCGATCGACTTCTTGAATCGAGCTGCCGACGCCGCCGATGGAATTCCGCTCATCCTCTACAATCCGCCGCATGCGAAACGCGTACTGTCGCCAAGGGAGTTGGGTGCGGTCTGTGCGGCGACCCCTGACGTGATCGGCATCAAGCTCGCCGATGGCGACGGCCTCTGGTACGCGGAGGCGCGCCAATATCTCGCCGGCCTGTCGCTCTTCGTTCCCGGTCATCATCTCGCGACCGGCATCAAAGAGGGCGTCGCCGCAGGCTCTTTTTCCAATGTCGCCTGTCTTAGCCCCCGCGGCGCGCAGACCTGGACGGCCTCGATGCGAAGCGATATCGCTGCCGCGCTCGATCTCGAACGACGGATCTGCACGTTCATGGACGCGCATATCCTCCCCTTCCGCCAGGAGTTTGGCTATTCGAACGCTGCTCTCGACAAAGTATTGAGCGCCATCGGCAATTGGGGACCCGTGGGCACCCGTCTACGGTTTCCTTATCGCTCGATAGATCCGGCGGAAGCAGTCAGGTTGCGGCCCATCGCCCGCACCGAACTCCCCGATCTTTTCCCCTGAGTTTTGCTCGGGTTGAGCGCAGACCCGCAACTCGATCCCGATCTCCAGGCGGAGAAGAGTTTTCTGTTGTCGCAAAAGAAAAATCTGATTTACTGCTACTCCGCTGCTTGGCTTTGAGGGGGATATTGCCGATGCCGTGGACACGCAGAAATATTGTGCTTGGTGGATTGGCGTTACTTGGCGCCGGGGCAGTTCAGAAACCCGCATTTGCCGCGGCGTCTTCCAATTTTGCCGGCACCGCCGTCGACAATGGTGTGACCTTCCAAAAGACCAACTTCGCCAAGATCGACAAGAAGTGGCAGCGTCAGGTTGTCAAATATTTCAGCAGCGAGCCGATCGGCACCGTCGTCGTCGATACCAGACACCATTTTCTCTACGTGATCATGGAGAACAAGACGGCCATCCGCTATGGCGTCGGCGTCGGCCGCGAGGGCTTCAAATGGTTCGGCCGCGCCACGATCGACGCCAAATCCCTTTGGCCGCGCTGGACGCCGCCGCCGGAGATGCGCAAGCGCCATCCCGAACTGCCGGAATTCGTGGCTGGAGGCTCACCGAAGAACCCGCTCGGGCCGCGGGCCATGTACCTGCATCGCGACGGCGTCGACACCGGCTATCGCTTCCATGGCACGCTTGAGCCATGGAGCATCGGCAAGGATGCCTCCAGCGGCTGTATCCGCATGTTCAACGAAGACGCCATCGACCTTTATCAGCGTTGCCCCATCGGCACGGCTGTACAGGTTCTGCCGCATATTGCCGACCAGGCCGAAAGCGCCACCCAGGTCAGCCAAACAACCCCGGTCGAATAAGGAATATCACCCTGATGTCTGCTACAGCAGAATATACGAGGCGCCTTCTCGCCGCGGCCATGCTCTTGGCGCTCGCCGCCTGCTCCACCACAGAGGTCGCCTCCCTGGAAGAACCCACGGTAGCGCCGATGACCGGCCAGACCAACGATCCCGCGCCCGGTTTCGAGAATGTCGCGGCCGGCAGCGAAGAGGATTTCATCCTCAATGTCGGCCGGCGGATCTACTTCAAGCAGGACTCCGCCGCTCTCGATTCCGTCGCCATGGCAACCTTGGACAATCAGGCGGTCTGGCTCAACAACCACCCGACCTGGCTGCTCAAGCTGCAGGGATTTGCCGACGATTCCGGCTCCGCATCGAAAATGGAGACGCTGTCGCAGAAGCGCGCCGATGCGGCGATGGCCTATCTCGCCTCGAAGGGCGTGGACGCCAAGCGCATGTGGGCCAAGGGCTACGGCAACGACCGCGAAGTCCGCGATTGCACGGAGCGCTCCTGCAAGGTGCAGAACCGGCGCGTCGTCACCAATCTACGCACACAGCCCGACGCGGCCTGATCGCAGCTCAAACCGCTGAACGCTTGGCGCAGACGCTAACCGCTGTCGGCCAGGCTCGGCGCGAATACGACATAGTGTCGCCGGCCTGCCTTTAGTCTAGTGCGAGGGCGGCAGCACATAATCGACTGGTGACTGCAGATCGAGCACGAACCTGATATCCGCGGCATTCGCCGCCACGACCAGCTGGTAGCAGCCGGCTTCGGCCCGAAAGGCGCCGGCCTCGGCGTCGAAATAAGCAAGATCGCGCGGCCGGATCGTCATCACGGCCGTGCCGGTCTCGCCGGGCTTTAGCGAAAGCTTTGCGAAGGCGCGCAGCTCCTTGTCCGGCCGTTCCACCTTGGTCTTCGGCGAACGCACATAGAGCTGTACCAGCTCGGAGCCCGCCCGATCGCCGATATTGGTCAGGTCGACGCTCACAGTGATGCCATCAGGCCCCATTTCGCCGGCCGATAGCCGCGGCTCATCCCAGCTGAAACGCGTATAACCAAGGCCGAAGCCGAAGGGGAAAAGCGGCTCGACGGCGCGTGTATCGTGATGACGGTAGCCGACGAACACACCTTCGGCATAGTGCACATGCCCGTCCTTGCCGGGGTAGATGGCGGAATCGCTCGTGATAGCGGAATTGTCGGCGAGCGCCTTCGGGAAGGTCTGCGGCAGGCGTCCGCCGGGCTCGACATCCCCGAACAGCACATCGGCGACGGCATTGCCGAGCTCCTGCCCCGGATACCAGATCTGCAGCACGGCGCGAACTTTGCCGAGCCAGGGCATTTCTACCGGGCCGCCGGTCTGCAACACGACGACGGTATTGGCATTGGCGGCGGCCACCTTCTCGATCAGTTCCTCCTGCCGGCCCGGAAGCCGCATGTCGGGCAGATCAAGCCCTTCCGTATCCCATTCACCGTCGCGACCGACGAAGAGAAGCGCCAGATCGGCATTGCCGGCCGTCTCGACGGCTGCCTCGATGTCGGCCTCGCCGAGCGGCTTTTCAACGCCGAAACGAACGGCGATGAGGTTGATGCCCTCCTCGCTCGCGGTGGACGGCTCATATTCGACGGTGACCGCATAGGCCCGGCCGGCTTCGAGCGCCATGGCGCCGCGCTGTTCGTCATTGGCGGTGCCAAAATAGTTTTCGCCGCGCGTCCAGCCGTCGCGGCCGTCAACCGTCAGCGCACCATCGACGAAGAGCCGCGCCAGGCCGGCATTGGTCATGCCGAAAACATGATCGCCGCTCTCCTCCGGCACGAATTGCACGGTCATCCGGGCCGAAAAATCGGCCGGATCGAGCTCATCGGACGGCAGCTCGAACCAGAAGAACTCGCCCTTGTCGACGGTCTCGACATGCAGCGGATTGCCCTGGCAGCCGCGGCCCTTGAAATATTCGACCGCGATCTTTCCCTTGAACACGTCGATCAGACGGTTATGGCGGCAGCCCACCGCGTGGCTGATGCTGTTGGCATTGGCAAGGGCGGCGCGAATGCCTTCGAGCGGACTGACCGTGTAATGCGCGGCAATCTGGGCGCTGCCGCCGCCCATGACGCGCGCGCTGGCGGCATTGGGTCCGATGACGGCAATGCGGTCGAGCGAGGTCTTGGCAAGCGGCAGGATGCCGTCGTTCTTGAGGAGGACCGTGCCCTCGGCGCCGAGGCGGCGGATCAGCGCCCGATCTTCCGGCAGATCGATCGCCCGCTCGGTGAGATCGGGTTTGCTTTCGAAGGCGCCGACCCGCTCGAGCAGCAGCAGCATGCGCCGCGCCGCGGCCTTTACGGTGGCAGCCTCGACCTTGCCCTCGCGCACGGCAGCAACCAGTTTCTCGCCGCGATCGCGCGCCGGACCCGGCATTTCGAGATCGAGACCGGCATTGATCGTCTCGGCCGTCGAATGCGAGCCGAACCAGTCGGACATGACGATACCGTCGAAACCCCATTCCTGGCGCAGCACCTTAGTCAGCAGCCAATGGTGCTCACTCGTATAGGTGCCGTTGAGGCGATTGTAGGAGGACATGACGGCCATCACGCCGGCGCGGCGGACGGCCTGTTCGAACGGCGGCAGGTAGATTTCGCGCAGCGTCCGCTCATCGATATCGGAAGACATGCTCTGCCGCTCGATTTCGGATTCATTGCCGGCAAAGTGCTTGATCGTCGCCGCGATCCCCTCGCCCTGGACGCCGTCGATATAGGCGACCGCCAATTCGGCGGTCAGCATCGGATCTTCGGAATAACATTCGAAATTCCGGCCATTGAGGCCGGAGCGATGGATATTCACCGTCGGCGCCAGCAGCACGGCGGCGCCCTTGCTCTTTGCCTGGCGCGCAAGAGCTGCGCCCATCTGGGTGACGAGATCGGGATTCCAGGTGGCGCCGAGCGCGATGCCGACGGGAAAGCAGGTCGCCTTGACGCCGGCGACCAGCGAGCCCGCGCCGCGCGCTCCGTTCGGGCCGTCCGTCACCTTGATCTTCGGCACGCCGAGACGCTCGACGGAAACGGTCGTCCAGAAATCGGCGCCGGACAGCAGGGAGACCTGCTCATCGAGCGTCATCTGGTCGAGAATGGAATCGATCATGCAAACCTCCCGAGGAAATCCT
Organism: Rhizobium sp. BT04; assembly: GCF_030053135.1. NCBI lineage: Bacteria > Pseudomonadati > Pseudomonadota > Alphaproteobacteria > Hyphomicrobiales > Rhizobiaceae > Rhizobium > Rhizobium sp. BT04. Next base: position 488,642 of record NZ_CP125651.1, read on the forward strand.
TAAACCTACCGATTACTCGGTATTTTTAGGATGTCAATCGGGCAAGCCTGATGTATGGATGGAGAACACGGGAGAAAATGGCCGAAAGCCGCTCCAAGCGGCAGACGAGGACGATGACAGAATTGTCGGAACAGAAGACCGGACCGGCGGAGAAGCGGCAGCGACGATCCCGCAAGGGAGAGACCCGCCGCGCGGAAATCCTGACGGCCGCGATGCGGCGCTTTGCCGAAGACGGCTACCAGAATGCCGCCATCGCCGCCATCGCCCGCGATGTCGGCCTGTCGCTGCCCGGACTGCTGCACCACTTCCCCACCAAGGTCGATCTGCTGCTCGCCATTCTTGCCAAACGCGATCTCGACAGTGCCGATTTCATCGGGCTCCACGGGTCCGATCTCCGCGGCCTGCTGAAGGGCATGGTCACCGTCTTCCGCCGCAACGCCGACATGATCGAGGTCGTCAGGGCCTTCGCCATCCTCAATGCCGAAAGCCTGATGAAGGATCATCCTGCCAAGGCATGGTTCCTGGATCGCGCCACCGAGCTGCAGGACAATTTCGCCTCGACCTTCGAACGGGCTGTCGCCGACCGCTCGATAGACGGCGGGATCGACGGCAAGGCGATGGCTGCCGAACTCATCGCCGTGATGGACGGGCTGCAAATGCTCTGGCTGCGCGACCCCGATCGCTTCGATATGGTCGGCGGCCTGGAAGCCTATGTCGGCCGCCTGCTGGCGAGCCTCGGCTTGGAAGGCTGATCGGCTTTGTCGTCAAAGCGCGCCAGCCAAACCATCATGCGGCTGACGGCTTCGCAAGATCGTCAGGCTGCGCCGGCCATATGCTTGCCGATGGTCTGTTTGTCCGCGGTTGCGACGTCAACCTCGTAAACAAACCGGCCTTCGCTCATGACAACGATGCGATCGGCAAGATCGAATAGCTCGTCGAGATCCTCGGAGAGTAGCAGGACGGCGGCGCCGTTGTTGCGAGCATTGACAATCCTTTCGCGGGTCTCCTCGCAGGCCTTGAAATCCAAGCCGAATGTGGGGTTGGAGGCAATGAGAACCTGCACCTCATTTGTCAGCTCGCGTGCCAGCACGGCCCGTTGCACGTTACCTCCGGACAGTGTGGTCATTTCGGCATCGAGCCCTGCTGCCTTTACGCGGAACTGCTGAACAAAGTTCGCCGCTTGCTCTGCCATTGCCTTGCCGCTGATGAACTGACCCACGGCGACCGGCGGTCTGTCGAAGTTTCGAAGCGCCATGTTCTCCTGAAGCGACATGCGTGGAACGCAGGCATTCTTCAACGGCTCTTGCGGGAGACCGTAGACTCCGAGATCGGCGATTTCTTTCCGGGTTCCGTGGAAGGGCCTGCCGCATACTTTGACAACGCCCGAGCGATCTCGCTGTCCCATCAGGGCCTCGACCAATTCCTTCTGGCCATTCCCCGATACCCCGGCGACACCGACGATCTCGCACCTTCCAACATCAAGAGAAACGTCCTTGACTGCAGGCAAGCCTATATCCCCCAGTGCGCTGAGACCTTGAATTGACAAAAGCGCTTCGGAATATGTTGGAGCCCGAGCCTTGGTGTCCCTTTTTTCCAATGCATGACCGATCATTGCCTCGGCCATCTCAGTCGTGGTCATGTCCGACACCCGGCCTGTCCGAACGGCCTGCCCCTTGCGAAGAATCGTCGCGTCGTCGGCGTAGCGCGTCACCTCGTATTAGCTCCCTCGCATGCTGTTTATTGTATTTATCATGATAAACCGGATTATTCAATCCATCGCGATTAACAGATTTGAAGACACGGCTACGGATGGTATGGAAGCTGGGGGACACGCACAAAGGACGCACCATGGAACATGTCGTGAGATCACAGACGTCTCGGGTGAGGCAGCAAAAGCGGGGCGACCTCGTCGCTGAGGACATCAAGCGGCTTGTCACTCAGCACGAGCTGAGGCCAGGCGACAAACTTCCGATGGAGAAGGAACTGCAAAAACTGTTCGGGGTGAGCAAGAGCACCATTCGCGAGGCGCTAAAGTCACTCGAGGTGCAAGGATTGATAACAATCAGCACCGGTCCGACCGGCGGCGCCACCATCGTCGAGGTCCCCTTGGAGCGGACTCTGCTTTTTTTACAGAACTACCTGTTCTTCCAAAACGTGACGATGAAAGACATTTACGCCGCCAGGCGTTTGCTGGAGCCTGAACTCGCCGCGGGCGCTGTCCCATATCTTACCGAAAAGCATTTCCGCGCTCTGGAAGAGAACATTGAGAACTGCCAGCCTACCTCTCGTGACGAAACGCGGCTCGTGTATCAAAGGCAGGCGGACCTCGACTTCCACGACATTCTCGCTTCCGCCAATCCGGACCCGTTTCTGCGCTTCCTCTGTCAGATGATCAATGAAATGCTCCGACGCCTGGTCGTCTTTAGCACCCACACGCCGCCAGAAGAGCATGCCGAATTCGGATGCGCCAACGCCAAATGCCACACGCACATACTCGAGGCGGCCCGGCAGAGGGACGCTGAAAGAGTCCGTCACCTCATGCGCGCGCACATGGACGAAGCGTCCGGCTTCGTCGAGCGCTTGAATGGACAATTGGACGGGCGGCTTATCCTCGACTCGGAAATGATGCCCACGCCATTCAAGTTGCCGCCTGGGCGATCCTGAGATTTCCATCGAAACAAGGAGACCGATCTTGCCGCTTTTGAAATTTCATCTGCTGAATGGCCGCACGGATGATGAAGTCGATCGTCTGCTCGAGACCGCTCACCGCTTCATGCTGCGATCATTTCGAGTGCCGGAGCAGGACCGTTATCAAATTGCCACAGAATATGAGCCTTCTCGGTTGCGGGCACTTGATACGGGTCTGGGTTTTGAGCGCACGGAATTTTGTTCTCCTTGAAGTGGTCTCACGGCCTCGATCAAAAGCAGACAAGATCGCATTTTATGAATCTCTGCCACGAGCTCGCCAACGCTCAGCCGCGCAATTCGCTCATAGTGGAAATCAGTAATTTCGATCGAACCTTAATACTCGCGCTCGTTTTTCTGCTGTTTCAATTGAAATTTCGGTGCGCAGGACCGCCTTTTGGGCATAGGAAAAATTGGCGGCGGCTTGTTCTGCCCGCTCTTGGACGGCGAGCCGGGCGAGCCTACGCGTCTCAAGCAACACTCCGGCATCGGCTTTACGGCTGTGCAACATGGATTGCCGCATCAGGGCGTCCTGGAGCTGCGCGCCGGAAACAATGCCGTCCTTGCGCAATGCGTCGGCGACAGGGTTGCCTGTGGCCCGGCTCGCGGCGATCTCGTGCAGCTCGGAGGCTTTCATCTCCTCCTCGCTTGCCCGCTCGGCATCCTCACCCGCCTCGGCGAGGCTGCGGCAAAGATTGTCCGCCCGCAAATTGCGTATTTCCAGCAACTGCCTGAGAGGCCTCAACGCCTTCATGACCGCCCTCAGGCGCCATTGCTCGTCGACAGGATTTCCAGCTGGCCGCCCTTGATGACCTTGATGCTGTCATCCTGCGGCCGGCTCAGCACATCTTCGACGGCCTTGACGAACACGGCCGGGCCGCGCACCAGCACCAATCCACTGGCCACATCTTCACGCAACGCATCGTCGGGCAGGAGCGGGAACAGCGCGCGTATGGCGTTTTGCTCGGTCTTCCAGCTGCGGCCGCCGCGATCGAGGACGACGGTGGAGACCTCCTGCTTCGGCGCGATGATGATGCGGCTGCCGTCGTAGGCGACGAAGAGATTGCTGGCATCGCCAAGCTTGACGAAGGCCTTGGCGCCGCTTTCCTGGACGGACCAGTGCTCGACCTTGCCGCTGAGGGTCCCGACGGTAGTGACCGGAATGCCGGACATGAAGGACAGCGTCTGGACGACATCGCCAAGCGGCAGCGAGACGACATCGAGACGCACCTCCCGTTCGCTGGCTCCGGCCGATAGGGGAAAAGCCGCCAACAGTCCGAGTGCAGCCGTGTAAACAAAACGCGCAAACATATGAGTTTACCTCACGATCCGGATATCGCCCGCCAACAACATGATCGAACTAAAACATGGATACGAAATAGCGATCATTAACAGTTCTCTGTTTATATTGTTGCAGATCGTCAAGGCGCGGGGAACAGCCTTGATAGCCATTTCGCGCATTTGTTGTACATATTGCGAATTAATAACTTTTTAACATAAGATATTGAAATCTATTTTGAATTCTGCGAGGTTCTGGCCGCCAATCCATGCAAGGAGTTTAAGACATGGCTACCAGCACCAGTACTTCTACACTTGACGCGGGCATCAGCTCCGCAATTTCCGCCTTCAAGTCGGCCCAGAACGAAGCAACAGCGCAGAGCCTGCAGGTTGCGACCGAGATCACCAAGATCAACGGCGTCGCAAACGCCATCAAGAAGATCGGTCCAGGCTGATTAAACGCAATGGCGAGACGGGTTCGCCCGTCTCGCTTCCCCGCCCTCGAAGACAATAGAAGCCGCTCGACGGACCGGTTCGGGAACAGATGGCTATCGATTTAGATTTTTCCTCGCCGACATTCAAAGGCGCCGCCGGCAAAGGCACCACCGGCAAAGGCACCACCGGCAACGCGGCTGCCGATAGCAATGTGTCAGGCGGTATTGCACCACCGGCCTTGCGCATCACGCGTGCCGGGCGAAGCTCCATTCTGCCGTTGGCGACGGAGCGACAGGTGGTCGGCGGCAGCGCCGATTGCGACCTGATCATCCTCGGCGACAAGCCGGAGCCCGCCTTGGCCATATATCTGCAACGCTCGCGCGGTTCCTACACGGTGTCGTTGACCGCGCTGCGGGACGGCCTGGCAGTCGATCGCCGTTCTGTTCAGCGCGATCAGACGATTACCCTCGGGAAAAACCAGACCGTCTCTTTCGATGGCACGACATGCAGGCTCGAAGGTCTTGGCGCCGGGCGCGTGCGCTTTGCGCCGCGCCGGATCGCCGCAGCCGGCCTTCTCGCCCTGGCAGCAATGCTTTTGCTGGCCGGCCTTTACAACAGCGATGCGCCGGCGCAACAGGCGCCGCTGGTCCAGGTTTCAGCGGCACCCGAACCGGCGCCGTCATCGGCTGCGATCGCCGCCGAAATCCGCCAGGCTGTGCGCATGGCGCAGCTTTCCCCTAATTTGAGCATCGTCGCCACCGCCGACGAAATTCGCATCGGCGAGGGATCGCCTCCTCTCAGCCTGCCCGACAAGACCAAGCTGCGCGGCATCATCGCGTCGATGAGCCGCCGCAGTTCCGTCGCCATCGTCGATCTCACTGCCCTCTCCTCCGGCCTCGACGGCTTCGTTGCCGCCGCCGGCTATACGCCCGTCAGGTTCATCATCGGCTCCGACGGCCACCGCTACGAGGAAGGCGATGTCGTCCCGAGCGGCTGGCGGATAAAGGAGATCCGCAACGACCAAATGGTCGTTTCCCGCGACAGTGAGGACGATACGGTCAATTTCGCCTCCGCCGGGAATGCCGAGCCCAAGCTGGCCGAAATTTCCAGCAACGAACAAGATTAGGCGATGGCGTCGAAAGCCGGATCATGAAGGTAAGGTCATCCGCCATCGCCATGCTTGCGCAGCGCACGGACATGCTGCTTGCGGTGTTTTTCGCCTCCGTCGTGACGATGCTGGTGCTGCCGCTTCCGACAATCGTTCTGGACGTGCTGATCGCTTTCAATCTTTCCTTCGCCTTCGTGGTGCTGATCACCACGACCTATCTGAAGAGCGTTCTTGAAATCTCGACCTTTCCCGCCGTCATTCTGATCGGCACGCTGTTCCGGCTGGCCCTGACGATTTCCTCGACGCGGCTTGTGCTTGCGGATGCCGATGCCGGCGAGATCATCATGGCCTTCGGCGATTTCGTCGTCTCGGGAAACGTCGTCGTCGGCCTGATCATTTTCCTGATCGTGGCGCTGGTGCAGTTCATCGTGGTGACGAAGGGCGCCGAGCGTATCGCCGAAGTCGGCGCACGTTTCACCCTCGACGCCATGCCGGGCAAGCAACTCGCCATCGACAGCGATCTGCGTAACGGCCATATCAGCGCGGAGGCCGCCCAGAAGCGCCGGGCGCACCTCGAACAGGAGAGCCAGTTCTTCGGCGCGATGGACGGCGCGATGCGGTTCGTCAAGGGCGATGCGGTCGCCGGACTGGTGATCGTCGCCGTCAATCTCATCGGCGGCCTGGCGATCGGCATTTTCCAGAAGGGACTGAGCTTTGCCGAGGCCGCCCATCTCTATACGCTGCTGTCGATCGGCGACGGCCTGGTCTCGCAGATCCCATCCATCCTCATGGCTGTCTCCGCCGGCATCGTCGTGACCCGCGTGTCCGACGACGGCAACGGCAGCCTCGGCAGCGATATCGGCCGCGAACTCTTCCGGGAACCGCGCGCATTGGCGATTGCGGCAGTGCTGACGATATGCGCGGGCTTCGTTCCCGGATTCCCGACGAGCGTGCTCGGCGCGATCGGCCTGTGCCTGGCGGGCCTTGCCTTCGTGGTTCATCGCCGGCGCACAGGCCAGCCTGCAGCCGGAGCGGCGAATGCGATGGAAAGCGCCAAATCCTATCCGCTCGACAGGACGAAATATGGCGATCCCGTCGTCGCCACCGTCTCCATGGAAACGCTGGCGCGGCTCGAGGCCATGAGGCTCGGCGAGATGTTGGACGGGCGTATCCGCATGGCGGCGCGCGCCGTTGGCGTCTCCGTGACGGTGCCGACATTCAACGCCGATCCTCGCATGGCCGAGGATCTCATCCATCTTCAGGTCGAAAACGTCCCTGCCGGGCTCATCAGGTGCGGCCCTGAACGATCGGACGAACAGATTGCCGACGACATCGTGCGCATCGTCCGCCGGCATATCGGCGCGCTTTTCAGTGTCGATGACGCCGCGCAATGGCTGGGCAGCCTCGAACCGCGTCTCGGTAAGCTGGCGATCGATGTCGCCACCCAGATCCCGCTGATGCTGACGGTCGCGGTCGTCCGGCGGCTGCTGGATTCCGGCGTGACGCTTTCCCAGCCGCGCGGACTTCTGGAAGTGATGCTGCACGCCGGCACCGATCATGAGCCGGATGCCCTGGCCGAAAAGGCGCGTTGGGCGCTTTCCAAGCAGATCGCCTTCGGGCTTCTCGACCGGCGCGGACTGCTGCCGGTACTTATGCTTCCCTCCGACTGGGAACATTTCATCCGGTCCTATGGAGAGACGGGCCGAACGGCGGACAAGATCGAGATCGGCGAAAAATTGCGTCTTCTCGCCGAGGAAACCAGAGCTGCCTTGGCCGACGCCAATGAGCGCGGGCTCGATCCCGTCATTATCATGCCGGGCGAGCTTCGGCTTCTCACCCAGGCGCTGATGATCCGCCACAACTGCCGCATTCCGGTGTTGGCGGTGGAGGAAATCGACAGGGATATCGCGATCGAAACCGTCGGAGAGGTCGGACAATTCCAGAACTCTGCCGGATCAAAACGAAAGTCGAGCTCATAGCAGTCTAGTCCAGCCCAAGAGGGGAAATCGAAATGGTGGACTCCGTCTCCAGTGCTTTATATCCGGGCTTCCTCAAGGAGGACATGTCTGCGATCAACAGTCTTCAGGACGAGGCCTCGAAGCGTCTCGTCGATGAGTTCAAGAATGCCGACCGTAGCTTCGAAAGCGTCGATGTCGCCAAGAAACCGTCAAACTATACGGCGGAGCAGAAACTCATCATGCTGCTCGACCTCCTGCAGTCCAAGGCAAATTACGGCGGATATCAGGAAGCCCTTCGCGAGCATTACTCCTGGTATGGAGCCGATGCGGCAACCACGTCCCGGGTCGTTCTTCGGACCAATGATGAAATCAAGGCCGATTTCGAAAGGGCGATCAACGCGCTGGAAGCCGACAAGGATGTTCGGACGGAGCTGAGCCAACGCCTGTTCAAGGAAATCAGGGAAATGTTCGCGGAGGGCCAGCACCCGGAAGCCTACGCGACATTCAAGCAGCATTTCGAGGACAATGTCGTCAGCGGTAAAATGCTGACGGATGAACTGGCAGCCGGCACGTCCCTCAAGGATGTGGTCAACAACTATTCCGCTGCCACATACTTCTACTCGCAAATTTTGTCCGACGTCGATTTCAAGGCGAAATCAGCCGAGGCCCGGAAGAACTACTCCGACTTCCTGCAGGCCAACATCCTCGACAATGTTTCCGTACCGACCGCCATTGACGGACTGCTGACCAGCACGTCGGCGGACGGCACCGCTCTCGACAAGATTCCCGGCCTTGGCAGCGTCCTGCCGACGGTTCCGGATAGCGCGCTGGCGACCACCGTGTTTGGCGATGGTCTTTACGATAGCAACCTGATGCAGGGGCTATCCGACAGGATGGACCTATTCGAGCCGACGGTGAAGCTGCTCGCCAATCAGATGTTTGGCGACAACAAGGACGCCGTCGACGCCTTTACCGCCGAGGCCATGAAGCTTCTGCCCGTCTTGTGGGAGAAGATGGCCAAGGGGGAAATGTCCGAAGCCGACTTCCAGGGGAATTTTGAACGGCTTCTACACGGAATCTCCATCCCGTCAGGTGTCGATGCCGGCGATTACAAGGCGAGCATCGAGGAAGCGGTCATAGCTCTCATTCAGGGCGGGGCGCTCGTCTCCCAGACGCAGCCGGCAAATGTCGAGCAGCCGCTCGTGGTGCGAGTCGCCGACGGCAAATTCGTTCGCCAGTCCGGCCTGAATACCTATACCGACGATGAAATCTCGGCGATGATCGCCGCTGCGACAGGTTTGGCCGGCCGCTCGCGTGCCGATATGAATGCCCGCAGCAGCGAAAGTCGCTACGATGCCGATCCCGCACATACGGCGACGATCGACCGGACGCTGTTCGGCGCCGAAAATCATGCTTGGGACGGCGCGGTCACGCAGGCCTTCGGCTTCGACAGTGTGAAAACCGCTGCCGGCAAACTGACCGACTTGGTCAAGGATCGCGCGCCGGATCTGACGGTGATCGATCCGAATCCTGTAAGAGGAAGCTACGGCTTCGACAGTGTCTTGCCGACAGTGACCGACAGCGGGCTTGCGGCGACGGTTTTCGGCGACAATCTCTACAACGGCGGCCTGATGCAATGGCTCTCGGGCAAGATGGAGCTTTTCGAACCGACCGTAAAACTCCTAGCCAACCAATTGTTCGGCGATGACAAGACCGCTGCCGACGCCTTCTCCGCCAAGGTGATGGAGATCCTGCCCACGCTTTGGAGCAGGATGGCGAGCGGGGAGATCTCCGCAGCGGATCTGGAAAGAAATATCGGCCAGCTTCTTTCCGGGGCGGACATTCCGACCGGCGTAAACGCGGCTGAGTTTACCGCGGCCGTCAAGGATGCCGTTCTCGCCCTTGTCAACGGCGGCGCAGTGGTTTCACAGACCCAGCCGTCGACGGTCGACCAGCCGCTGGTGGCGCGGGGTCCTGATGGAAAATTCGTCCGGCAATCCGGTCTCAATACCTATAGCGACAACGAAATTTCCGCGATGATCGCGGCTGCGACCGGGCTTGCAGGACGCTCGATCACCGACACGCGCACGCATGATCCGCAAAGCGGGGACGCGACGGTCGATAGCAAGATGTTCGGGGTCCAGGATCACGCCTGGGACAGGTCCATGCTCGACGCCTTCTCTTTCAAGGACGTTGGAACCGCTTCGACGAAGCTGACGGACTATGTCGCAAACAATGCGGGCGACCTCGAAGTCACGTCTCCCAAGGCCGTCGCCAGCCTCAGCCCGAATTCCAGCGCCGACAAACTGGCGGCAATCTTCGGTCCGGCGCTTTCGGTCATGGCTGGCCAGTTGTTCGCAAACAATCTGCCGGCGCAGCAGCAGTTCCAGATCAACGTGATGTCGATCGTGACCTCCCTTTGGGGTATCGGCAAACCCGGTGGTGATCTGGACACCAATTTAAAACTGTTGCGGCAAAAGCTGGAAGTAGAGGTTACGCCTCCGCCCGGCGTGGAAAAGAATAAATATTTCGATGCATTGATGGACGCGGCAAATGCCCTGGTGAACGGCGCCGTCGTCGCCTATCGCTCAGGAACCGGGCGTAACAACAGTCCGGACGCGCTTGCGGCGACCGTTCTTTACGGCACGTCCGTCGCATCGAAGGTTCTGAGCGGAACCGGCCATTTCCTTTCGACCATCGAAGACATCGGCAAAATGTTCGGCAACGGTGCGGCCTGGCACGCGCAGGCATCGACGATGTTTGCTGCAGATACGCTGAAGATGGCCGCAACGACGATCGGCGCAGCTGTGGGGGTCGCATGGATCGGGCTCGACCTTTACTGGACGATCACCGCCGGACTGAAGGGCGCCGACGGAATAGAGCTGTCGATGTACTCAATTGCGACGATCGCCGATTCCATCGTTGGTATCGGCGGCGTCATCAGTGCGGCATCCAAGGCGCTGCAGTTTGCGATCCCGGAGCTTTCGGGCGCCTTGTCCTTTTCAACCTCCTTCAGCGCCGTCCTTGGCGTTGCCGGTCTTGTGTCGAATTTGGCTTGGTTGGGAATTGTCGCCTACCAGGACATTAAGGAAGACCGCGAATTCGATAAGCTCACCAATAGGATGAGCGACCAGACGGAGCGTCTTCTCGACGACCCGATCCTGTTCAATGGTCCGCGCCCGCCCGTCAATCCGCCGGACTGGTCTCCGTGGTGAAGCCGACCTCGAATTTCAGAACATGTGAAGCAGAAGAAACCAGCAGGGGATGAATGCAATGTATGGCGTAGATGGACAGAGGCCCATAGACTTCGACAGAACCTCCCGTTTCGACCTCGAATCCGGCTGTCATGGCGGCGGCAACAAGATCGATATCGGCTCCAACCGCACCCACACCACGGATTTCACCACCAGCCAGACCCGCAAGACCTCACCCTTCGACGATTTTTCCGGCAACCCGTCGATGCTGACCTCCTATGTGCCGAAGTCTCGGGAGACGCCGGAAAGCGGCACGGATTCCGATCTCAAGGATGTGCTGCGCAAGCTCATCAACTGGCTGTCCGACTCCAAGAAGTCGGACAATACGGACGGCACTTCTTCCCCTGACGAGATCTCCGGCCACAAGACGGAAAACAATGCCGAGAAGCAGACCAAGAGCTCGGAGACCACGACGGAAAAGTCCGATCTCTCCGGAGAAGGCGACGTCATCGTCGTCAACGAGCCGATCATCGTGGATGGAGGTGTGTTCGACGGCAAGGGCGCGACCTATACGGCCTCTTCCAAGCTTGGCGATGGCGGCCAGTCCGAAACCCAATCGCCGATCTTCATTCTCAGGAACGGCGCGACGCTCAAGAATGTCAATCTCGGCGAGAATGGCGCCGACGGCATCCACGTCTATGGCGGCGCGACCCTCGAAAACGTAAATTGGCAAAATGTCGGCGAGGATGCGCTGACGGTGAAAAGCGCGGGCGACGTAACCGTTATCGGCGGCTCTGCCAAGGGCGCGACCGACAAGATCTTCCAGATCAATGCCGACACGACGTTCTATCTGAAGGATTTCGTCGCAGACGGCTTCACCACGCTCGTGCGCACCAATGGCGGCAAGCAGATCGACGCCGACGTCACCATCGACGGCGGCGCGTTCTCCAACGGCAGCAACGTCTTCCGCACCGACAGCTCGCTTGCCAGCGTGAGGTTCCTGTCCGATATCACGCTGGACAATGTGAAGAACTGGACGCGTGTGGGTGACAAGCAGTCAGGCGTCTGAGACGCCCGGTTATAACGTGAAGATCGAGCGGGCACCTCAAGCTTCCGCTTTATCGCCGGCCCGGCCCTTCCTTGCGCGGCGGGCTGCTGCGCATTTCCGCGCCGATCTGTCTGCGCGCCGACTTCAGCTTCGGATCGCCCTGGGTGTCCTTGTATTCGCGCCGCGCTTCGGTCTTGGTCATACGATGCTCGTGCCTGAACAGTGCGCGCGAAATGCGGATATCGAAAAAGGCAGCCGCGACCATGATGCCGGCGGCGATGACGAGGATCGAGCCAAGCAGATGAGCTGTGGTGGATAGCGAACATGCCTCTCCGCAAAGGGGTGCCCAGAAAATGCCGTTGAGGAAATAGAGGATCGCACCGCCGCCGGCAGCGGCAAGCAAGACAAACTTGACGAGCCCCTTGAGGAACTCGGCGATGCTGGCGAGCGAAAAAAGCCGCTTGATGCCGTCGAACGGATTGAGACGGGTGAAATCGAAGCTCATATGCTTGAACGAAACAGGAAAGCCTTGCGCGTCGAGGATCGAGACCACGATGGTCGCGGCAAGCCCCATCGCCAGCGGCAGCCAGATGAGGTCGAGCAGCGCCACGCCGGTTTTGCTCAAGCCGACGGTAACGGCGTCGGAGAGATCGGCCCGGGCGGCGGACTGCAGGCCGGCATCGAAACTGCGGGCGAAGTCTTCGAGGATGCCCGGCAATTCCCAGGTGACATAGACCGCGATGGCGAGGACGGAGATCGCAACCGGGATTTCCTTCGAGCGCGGAACCTGGCCCTCGCGCCGGAGCCGATCGAGCTTCACCCGGCTCGGCGGCAGGGTTTTTTCCTCGGTATCGTCATTTTTGGCCATGGGTCACCTCCAGCATGGCTTTCACCTCGTTGAATCCATCGACCCAGAGATCGTGGAAATAGCTGGAGATGAAGGCCGTGTAGATGACGAGAATGACCATGACCGCGAAGTTTTTGATGGCGGGCAGGCTGTCGTTCAACGGGAACTGTTTGGACGAGCGGCCGACGAAGGCCAGCGAAAATTCGAGCGCGCAGGTGACGATCATAAACGGGGCGGCAAGCAAGCCGGCCGCCTTGAAGAGCCGGCCGAAAACACCGAGGATCATGTCGAGCGGGTCGTCAGGCATGGCCGGCGTCAGCGTGAAGAGCGGCCAGAGCTCGAAGGATTTGTAGAAAATCGCGACCAGATCGATGATGCCGCCGGCGCTGACGAAAATCACCAGAGCAATCGACATCATCAGTGAACCGAGCGGCGCGGTTTCCAGCGCGTTGATCTGGTCGAAGAGATTGGCGGCATTGGCGCCGCGATAGACATCGGTCATGTCGCCCGCCGCCTGGGCGGCCCAGAAGGGGATGCCGAGCCCCATGCCGATGAGCGCCCCGAAGCAGAGTTCCTTGATCGAGAGAGCGGCGAGATCGAACCAGGACGTATCCCCGAGAGCCAGCACCGAATAGGCGAAGGCGACGGAGGGCGCCGAAAGGCCGATCGCAAGGCCGAAACGCAGAATGCCGACGATGCTGAACAGCGAGAAGATCGGGAAGATCAGCAGGATCCCGAGCGCGCGGGCAGCACCCAGCATCGCCGCGGCAGGTGCCGCGACCTCGATGCCGACGAGCGGAAGATGATCCGGCCCCATCCGCCTCGCCTCACTGAACCATGGTCGGGAAGTCGTTGAGGATATGAACGGAATGTTCGATCAGCGGCGTTGCCAGCACCCGGCCGAACAGCAACAGGGTGATGGAGATCACGAAAATCTTGACGATTTGCGCGATGGTCTGTTCCTGGATCTGCGTTGCGGCCTGGAAAATGGCGATGACGAGGCCGAGAAGCGCCGCTAGGCCCAGAATGGGGCCGGCCAAGGCGAACGTCGCCATGACAGACATGCCGATTTCGGCTGAGACCTGATCCTCACCCATGACGGCAAGCCTTTCCCGGTGCTGGCGTGAAGGCGGAATGCTCACTGCGCATAGGACAGCACCAGACCTTCCAGCAATCGCCGCCAGCCATCGATCGAGACGAACAGCAGCAGCTTGAGCGGTGTGGAAACGACGGTCGGGGACATCATCTGCATGCCGAGCGCCACGAGGATGGCGGAGACGGCGAAGTCGATCATCAGAAAGGGCAGATAGATCAGAAATCCGATTTCGAACGCCCGCGTCAGTTCCGAAACGAGGAAGCTCGGCGTCAGCACGGTGATGTCGTCGGAGGCAATGGGGGTAACCGGCGCGTTCGCCCAGATCTTCTGCGAGGCCTGCACGAAAAAGTCGCGGACCTCGGCATCGGAAAACTTCAGCATGAAATCCTTGAGCGGGGCGGCCACCTTGACCACACCGTCCGCCATGCCGCCGATCGTGCCGAAATCGCCGCTATGGGCCAGCAGCAATTGCCAGCTGCTTTGCAGCACCGGGTTCATCACGAATGCCGAGAGCACGATGGCGATGGCGAAGACCAGGAGATTCGGCGGCGTCTGCTGGATGCCGATCGCATTGCGCACGATCAGCAGGACCACCGAAATCTTGGTGAAGGACGTCGCGATCACGGCGATAACCGGCAGCATCGAGATCGCCGCCATCGCCACGAGGCTCTGGGCAAGAGGAAAGGTCTGTTCCATCAGTCGTGCAGCGCCGTGACGCGAACGGCGCTCAATCCATCCACGGAGATGATTTCACCCCGTCCGATGACGCGGCCCTGGGCGATGATATCGACGGCATCCGACAATGGCCTGTCGAGGTGGAACACATAACCTTCGCCGATCGTCTCGAGCGTCCGCAGCGGCAGCTCCAGCCGCCCGGCATCGAAGACCAGCTTGATCGGGATGCTGTCGACAGGCGACGGACGCGGCTCGCCCTGCAATTCCTGATCGACGGTTTCATTCGTCATGAAATGCCTCATTGGTCCGGTTGGCGTCGACAGGAGCGGTTCGGCGAGGACCGCGCCTTTGTCCGATCGCATGCAGGTTGCAAGGTAACGTTCACCGGTGACCGCGATGACGGTCGCTGTCGCCGCCCCGTCGATGACGATGCCGTCACCCAGTCGCAGGGATTTGATCTCACCGACCGACAGCACGGCATAACCGCGCCGGATGCTGACCGTCGTCGTCAGGGAATCGAGGGTGCGGCGCGGCAGGCAGCTCGCCCAGCCGACCAGCCCGCCAAGAAAAGTCTCGTCGAAGCGGCCGCTCAAGGGCAGACTGATGCCGTTCCAGCCGATTTCGAAGCCGAAATTGCCGGCGAAATCCGGTTCCGGTTCGGCGCCGATCTGCAACAGCGAAAGGCCGATGCCGATCCTGTTCTCGACGGCCTCGAAGGCCTCGGCGAACCGATGTTCGATCACTGCGGCCTTTTCATGCGGCGACAGTTTTTCCCACAGGAGCAGCGGTTCCAGCCTTTCGGCCAACAACCGCAGCGCTCCGGCCGAAGCGACCAGCATCTGCTCCCGCTCGCCGATACGGCAGAGAACAGCGACCGGATCGGCGATCCGCCCGGCCGCGATATCGGGGGACAGAGGGCGAATGGAAAGGGGTTGCTCCCGGAGCGGAATGTGCCAGGCGGCCCGCATCATCGTGCCGGAACGGGAAAAGAAGCTCTCGGCCATCGATGACCGGGGCCATGCGGACGCAACGATATTCATCGGACAAGCTCCTCGAGCGTTTCGACGATGGCGCCGAACGGCTGCGGCTTGCCCTTCCCGTCAAACAGGAAGCGCTGAATGAGGCCGTGTTTGGCGACGGCTTCGTCGACGGCGGCATCGCGCCCTTGGCGATATTCGCCGACGCGGATCAGCAACTCCACCTCGTCATAGAGGGCAAGCAGGCCGCGCAGCCTGTCGGCTGCCTGGCGATGGCTCCGGCTCACCACCGCGCTCATCGTCCGGCTTCGGCTGGCCAGCACGTCGATCGCCGGAAAATTGCCCGCCCTGGCGATCTTGTCTGAGAGCACGATGTGGCCATCCAGCAGCGATCTGGTTTCTTCGGCGATCGGATCGTCCTGCTCTTCGCCTTCGACGAGGACCGTGTAGAAAGCCGTCATTGTGCCTTTTGCACTGTTTCCGGCCCGCTCGAAGATTTGCGGCAGGACGGCGAAGACAGAGGGCGGAAAGCCACGCCGCACCGGCGGTTCGCCGGCCGCCAGCCCCACTTCGCGCAAGGCGCGGGCCATGCGGGTGACGCTGTCGATGACGAGCAGCACATGTTTTCCCTGCTCGCGAAAATGCTCGGCGATCGCCGTTGCCGTCATCACCGCCTTGAAGCGCTCCAGCGCCGGGCGATCCGATGTGGCGACGACCAGCGCCACATTCGACGGAACGCTTTCGGGCATGTTGCCGGCAACGAATTCACCGACTTCGCGTCCGCGTTCGCCGACCAGGGCGCAGACGATCACATCGGCATTGCTGTTGGCGATGATCTCAGACACCAGCGTCGACTTGCCGGCGCCAGGCGCACCGAAAATACCGATGCGCTGGCCCTGCCCGCAGGTCAGCAACCCGTCCAGGGCAGCAATTCCCGACGTAAACGGCTGCCGGATGGGGCGGCGCGACAGGGGATCGACCGGCTGGCCATGGAGCGGCTGCAGGAAGCGGGCGTCGTCGCCGGCGGGGTTGGCGGAAGGACGCAGGACATTGCCGTGCGCGTCGATGATCGCGCCGAGCAGGAAATTGCCGACGGAAATGGTCGGCTCCCGGCCGGTCGGAACGACTTCCGTGCGCTGGGAGATGCCGCGGGTTTCGCCGTGAAGCGACAGAAGCGCCGTCTCGCCGTCGATGCCGACGACATCGCCAAGGCCGATGCGCCCTCTGCCCGGCTCATGCAGTTCACAAAGCTCGCCGATCCGCACCGAAGGAATGACCGCCCGCACCAGCAAGCCCGAAACACTTTTCACGCGGCCGCTCTGCCGCCGCACGTCCGTCTGTTCGAGTGTCCGCTCCATCCGAAGCAACGCGTCAACCATGGACGAGGGCCTCGATCACGGCGGCGAGCTGGTCCTTCAGGCCGATCTGGCTTCGTCCCGCCGACGTCTCCAGGACGATCTCGCCTGAAGACATCAGTGGATCCGCTTCGATGGTGATGCGATGATCGAGATCCGCGATCGCCCGGGCCATCATGGCGGCATCTTCGGGGGCGACGTGCAGCGCGATCTCCTCGGCCCCGGCGGTCTGGGAAATGGCGTGACGGACCAATCGCCTCGTCCGCTCGTCGGCCTCCATCGATCCGAGGATCAATCCGACCGACTTCAGAACCACCGTCTCGATCCAGCCGTCGAGATTGGAAATTTCCTGTTCGGCTTTTCCGAGCGAGGCGGCAAGCCGCGCGGCGGCGTCACGAACGCCCTGCTCGAATCCGGCGCGGTAGCCGTGTTGGGCGGCCTGCTCGCCGGCGGCTGCCAATGTCGCCTGGGACTGGGCGGCGTCCTGGCGGGCGGCCGCCAGAATCTGCGCTGCCTCCCTGATCTGACCGAAGTTTTCTGCCGGAATGATGCGGTCGTGGCCTGCGAATACCGAGCTCATCGTCCGGCGCCTTCCTGTATGGCGACCTCGCTGACGGCAGCCGCCGCCAGGGCGAGCGCCGGGCTTTTCAGGAGGGAGGCCGAACCGTCTTCGGCCATGTCGCGCCAGCCCGCCGACCGCCAGGCCGCGGAGATCCGATATTCGTCTGCCAGAAGCGCCAGCATGGACCAGCCATCGGCCTCGACAACACGGCTTGCCTCTTGGCTCAGCAGATCGAGCGGCGGCGTTGCCGTGCAAAGGTGGGCGTGGCCGAGAGCGAATGCGACCGCTTGCTCGCCGTAGGCAGCCTTGAGTTTGGCAAGGGTCGGGCGATCGACCGCGGGACAGAAGGCTGCGAGATGATAGGCGAGGCCCGCCCGGAGTGCTGCCTTTGCGCGTTCGCCCGCGCTCATGGAAATCAGGCGGCGGACGCCGTCGGGAAAGGTGGCGGGATCGCCATGGGCTTCCGCGATCGCAGTGAAAAGCCGCCGATGCAGCCGAGGCGACAGAGACGCCCCACCAGCAAAGAGCGGCCCGATCTCACCCCATCGGGCGGCCGTCGGGATATCCGCGGAGAGCAGCGCTGCCTTGCGGAGCTTTGCCGCATTCGAGATCGCCTCGCCGTCGGAACGCGGCGCGCGCATGCTCAGCGCTCCTTCCGCTGCGGCAATAGCAGCAGCAGGCATGCGCCGATAGCGAGGATGATGGCGCCGATCACCGCCAGATTGGGCCCTTTGACAGCCGAGAGGGCAGTTTGCACCATCGAGAGCGGCGCGGCGGCGGGTGCTGATGTCACGGTTACTGCCGGCACGGGCGCTGCCGTTGCCGTCGGAGCCGGCTGCGCACCGACCTCCGACCAGGGGCTGACCACCACCGAGACATCCTCATAGGAGAGGTCGCGGATGCTGTTGACCAGAACGGATCGGCTTTTCATGTCGATCTCGTTGAGATTGGCGCCGGGTCGATATTGCAGCACCGCTGCGGCCCTCGCCTTCTCCTTGATGAGCCCGCGACCATTCTCCTCCGGCAGCACCACATGGACGCGCGCCGAAGCAATACCATCGAGCCCCGAAAGCGTTTCCGCGAGCTGCTGCTCGATAGCGTAGCTCATCCGGGCTTTCTGTTCGTAGGGCGTCACCAGGAAGCCGTTGCCGGGAAAGAGTTCGGCGACATTTCCGAACGACCGGCGCGGCAGGCCGGCGCCCGCCAGCAGTTCGATCGCCCGGGCGTGATCAGCGGAATCGGCGGTGATCGCATATGTCCCGCCCTTTTCGCTCTTCATGGCGACGGAGATCCCCGCGCGTTCGAGCAGGACCTGGGCATCCAGCGCATCGCGCTGGTCGAGCCCCGTCAGCACGTCCTGGCTGCAGGCGGCAAGGAACAGACAGAGGGCGAGCATGGCGGTCTTTGGAAGGACCTTGCGCGCGGTCGAAGAGATCGAGGATCTTGCATGGGTCGATGCAGTCATGATGCTCACTGGCCTTGCGTCAGCCGTTTGGACGACGACATCACCGACTGGGTGAGCGACGACAGCAGCGTCGTGCCGGTGGCGAATTGCTGTGATTTCTCCAGCCGGTCGATCGATGTGGCGATATCCTCGATCTTCGTGCCGCTGTGCCCCTTATCCCCCGCAAATCGCACGAGCGGCGCCTCCGGCTGGCCGCTTCCGGCCACGGGCATGAAGAATGCCGACAGCCGGTCGAGAATACTGGACGGCCTCGTATTGCCTTCCGGCGAATAGGATGGCGCGATGGCATCGGATTCAGGCGCGATCTTGCGGCCCTGGGTATTCGGAATTGATGCGAATTCGCTCGGTCTGATGCCGACGAGATCCGTCGGCGGCCGCCCGATCCGCTCCGCCACGATCTCCGCGGTCTTCAGGACATTGCCTGTCGATACACCATCAACGGGCGGCGTAAAGGCGCGGCCGGAAAGTTCTTCTCCACTCATTGCAATTCCTCAACTCGGTACACGTCAACTGCAAACGATGAACGGAAAATGCTACTCGTCGCTGCCTTCGTCGATCGCCTCCTTGGCGAAATTGAAAAGCGAATTGTTCAGCATCAGGGTGTTGGAAATCATGCTCGGCAGAAACGCGTCCACGGCCGCCGAGAGAACCTCGCTCTCGCTGTTCGGATCGACCTTTTTCGTCGTGCTGCCGGTGCTCGTGGGATCTTTCTTGTCGATCGTCAGCTCGACGGAGACGGGATTGGCAGGCGCCAGGTTCAGGTCGGAATTCACTGCATCTACGGCCATATGAGCACTTCCATCAAGGAATTATCAAAATGAATGCATGTTTTGATATGGATAAAAAAACCGCTGGTCAATTGTATAAACTTAACCGATGGTTAATTTCTAGAACTTACGGTCTTCTTAGGTAAATTTGCCGCCTGCTATATTATAAATCGATAATTACTATCCAGAATACGCTGCGAATATCCAAATTGCGCATAAAATTTATACTTCAATTCATTGCAGAGAATGTTCACAGGCCCGGTCGGCGTCAAACCGACCAGGCCTGTGAACACCCAGATATTTGCTGTTTCGAAAGCCGGATCAGCCCACCGCCGTACCGCGGCGCTTCTCGACATCGGCGGTGATCGCGTCCCAGTTCTCAGGTGTCAGCTCGCGCTGTCCCGGTTCGCGAGGCGCCGGGCTGACGCCGCCCTTGGCGCCGATGATCGGCCCGCTCTTGGCATAAATGCCGACCGTGTCGTTGACCGTGCGCTTGAGCATGTCGTTCATCATGTCGGTCTGCCTGTGGAAGGCTTTTTCCTGTTTGATGCTCTGGTAGATGGTAAAGCCCGACCAGGCCGCCCAGGACACCGCGCCCGCGACCGCGAAGGCGAACGAGAAGCCGCCGGAGACCAGGGCGACCGTTGCGCCGGTGCGTCCGAGGAAGGTGGAATTCACCAGCATATTGGCGACGCCTGCCAGGCCTTCGATCGCGCCGATCGTGTCGGCCGCAGTTCCGATGCCCATGAAAATGAGGTCGACCGGGTCGCCCTTGCCGCTCGTGAACCCCTGAAGGAACTGGTAATATTCGATCGGAAGCCAGGCGACGCCGGCAACGGCGCCGACCGTCGTCCCGGTATTCTTGAAGAAGGCGGAAAGCACGCTGCGCTGGGCCCGCGCCAGTTCGTCGGAAACCCCGACGAGCGAGCCGATCCCGTCCAGCAGCGAAAAATTCGAGGCCTTGATCGCCGAGCCGAGCGCACTGCCCATATGAGCCAGCGCGCCGAGGGCGTGCAGAACCACGACGCCGATGCTGTCCCAGGTCGGGCTGGTCATGTTGAGGCCCGCATAGATGGAACGAGAGGCTGTCAGCACCGACATCACGCCGGAGGATAGTGCCGCCTTGTATTTGACTGGATCGACGCCTGCCGGTGCTGCGGTGGCGGTCTTGTCGATCAGCTTGCCAAGTTCGGCCTTGATGGTCTCGACGCTGCCGCCCGGACGCATCGTCGCCCAGAGGGCGGTGAAGATCGTCGTGAAATTGGTCTTGTATTGCGTCATGGCTTCGGCATTGCCCTTGAACAGGGTCTCCGCCAGCGCATCCAGGCTCGGGGCGATGATCTTCTTGATCGCGTCCTCGGCGGTCTTGCCGTCGATGATGATCGGATCGATCACATCCGTGCCCGGCATCAGCGTCTTCATCAGCCCCGACATGGAAAGCCCCATCTCCTTGAGGCTCGATGTCAGATATTCGCTGTCGATATAGGGCAGGTCGAGAGCCTGGATGGTCTTGCTCCAGCCATTGTCCTTATTGCCGAACATGCGCTCGGCGATCCAGGCATCGCCACCGCTGCCTGCGAAGAAGCGAGCGCCCTCGGAGCCGTTGGCGGCGATCCCCTTGCCGGCCAGGCCGGTGCCGATCATGATCGCCGCCATGACGTCGTTGAACGAATAGCTGGCGAGATTGCTGGAGGGCAGCGGCGAGACGCTCTTGTCCCATTCTGGATTGGCCGGCAGCTTCGAGACGAGGCTGGCGCCCATGACGAGCCCTTCGAGAGCGGTCTGCACCGCGTGACGGTAGCCCCAGACCTCCTTGCCGCCGGGTGCCGTCAATTGCGACGTCAGGCGCTCCAGAAGGCCGCCGAGGTCAGCCTGGCCGACCTCTCCCGCGCCGATCTTATCGAGCAGCGGACCGAGAGGCGCCTTGACGTCGGCCTTGAACCTGTCGCGGACTTCGGCGCTGTCTCCCCCGTAAAACTGGTTGGCCATCGCCTGGATGGTCGGGTTGAACAGGTGGGTGATATTGTTGGGGACGGTGCTGCCGAACTCCGACGCCGCAACCTTCTTCAAGCCGTCCAGGTCGATCTTGAGGTCGGCAAACAGGCTGCCGCCGGGCCCGAGCAATTGATCGGAATCCACCACCGGCAGGATGGAGCCCAGCCCCTTCAATTCCCGCTCGGTCTTGTCGCCCGCCAGTCCCATCCGGATCAGGCCATCGAGCGCCGTCGTCGGATCGGAGATCGTCGGCAGCACGTTCTTGTCGAAGAATTCGGCATAGGCCTTGTCGGCGGTCGCCGAGCGCTGCTTCACGAAATCGTCGGGAAGCACCATGGAATAAAAGCCGAGGGCGGCATTATATTCCTTGAGAATGGTCGTGACGTCCTTGCCGGATTTCAGGCCGTCGTTCAGCAGGCCGCCATTGACGATGTCGTGCTCGAAGGCATTCTCGACCTTTTGACGCAGGTCCTTCATCTTCTCATCGCGCGTGATCGTATCGTCGATGATCTCGGCGGCGTCCTTGTTCGTATCGGCCGGCGCGACGCGATAACCGGAGAAGATCAGCTTGAAGGCCTTCAGCGCCTTCTCGGTCATCAGCGAGTTGACATCGGGGTCCGAGCCGAGGATGGCGATCGACTTGTCGAGATCCTTCAGGATCTCCTGGTCGTTATAGATGCCGCGCTGGTTGTCACCGAGGCTGTCCTTGTATTTGCCGAAGGTCGCCTTGGTCTGAAGCAGATCGAGATACATGATCAATTTCTGCTCGGCGGTATAGTTCTGAGGGTTTTTGACGACGTCGATGCTTTCGAAGGACTTGTCCTTGTCCTTCAGCCCTTCCATGAAGCCCTGGTTGATCTCGTTCATGAAATCGGAATTGAACAGAAGATCGATGACCGACTGGATCGGCGCGGTCGGGCTGGAATCGCCGTTCGAGGTGCCGGCGAGCGAAACGAACTTCGGGCTGGTCGTCTGTGCCGACGTGGACGAGAAAATCGTCAGGCCTGCCGCCGTCGTGCCGCCAGAGGTAAAAGGCGATGTCTTCTTGATCGCGGTGCTCGTGGTCTTGCCCTGGCTTGCGGAACTTTCGGTCTTCGAATTGGAATCGGCATTCAGCCGGAGAAAAGAAACCGTATCGGTATCCAAGGATGCTGGCGCGATCGATGACATGCGTTCCCTTTGTTTTCTTTTCCGCTTTTTGCGGATGACGTCGTTTACCCCAAGTTAAGTATAAGAACGACCTTTGCGCGATAATTCAAGACCGGTCGCGACAACGAGGTTGCATAAAAATGCGGCAGCATGACGCGGGGAGATCGACGGCGCAGAAATGCGCGGGCTCTCCCCAGCGGGAAGGCCGGAAAGATCGCCTTTGACTTGAGATCACAGGGGCGTTTCCCCGACTTTGCCGGGGAGGCGGCCATCATCGTTGTCGCCGACGCATGCCGCGAATATGCCTTTACCAGATGAACGATGGGTCCGGCCGGAACTCGAGGTGCACGGACTCGCCCGTGTACCGCTCGAGCTTCTCGTTCAGCTTCTTTTCCGTCTCGTCGAGCTTCTTCACGCCGTTGGCCATATCCCACAGGCCGAGCGCCAGCCCGACGCCTGAGGCAACGAGGCCGGTGACCAATCCGGCCGCGGCAAGGCCGGCTTTGGCGGCGTTGCTGAAGATGGTCATCACTTCGGGCGCCACGGTTCCGAGGCCTGAGAAGGCGCGGGACATGGCGTTGGTGAGATAGAGCATCGCCTCGGAGAAGCCGATGAGCGCGTTGCCGGTGCCGGCAATCCCGCCGATGATTTCGAGCGCGCCCTTGGCGCGATCGCCGGCCTTCATCGACCGCGATGCCGAGTAGAAACCGAGGCCGGCCATAGCGAGGCCGCCGGCCGCGCCGAGGATCTTGCCCGCCGCTTCCATCGTCTTGGGCGAGAAGCTCATGGAGATGCCCTTGCCCCAACTGCCGGGCTCATTGCCGAAGGCGCTGAACGGCTTGCCGGCAACGTCGAGGTTCTTGCCCAGTCCTTCCATCGTCATGCCGACGATCTGCGTCGCCGAGCCGACCGCGGCCGCGATATCGGTCGACGTCCACTTGCCCACGCCCAGGCCGCGCGCCACCAGCACGCTCGACATGCTGAGCATCTGGACGGCATGGACGAGGCCGGCCTTGTACACCTCGGCATCGATGCCGGCGGGTGTCCGGGTCTGACGCGGCAGATCGAGCGAATCCTTGAAGGAGAGGACCGCGTCGTCGAGCTTCATGCCGCCGCGCACCATACGCAAAACACCGTCGACGTCGCGTGCTATGTCCTGTGCCAGGTTCTGTTTCAGTGTCTCGCCGCCATCCGCCGGGCCGTTTTTGCTGATGAAATCCTGGGCGAACTGGTTTGCCAATTGGCTGATGGCGTCGTTCGTCGCGCCGGGCACGAAGGTGTCATCCGGCCCCGACAGCAGCGGCTGGAGATCAACGCCCCGGCCGTCGCCGATATAATGTTCCTTGATGAGGTTCGAGAAGGTGACGTTCGCGGCGCCAAGATGCGCATCGATATAATCCTGAGGCAGGAGATCGACGAGCGTGTTGAGCTCGGAATAATAATCCTTCAGGGCGTCGTCGAAGCTCTTGCCGGCGCTGAGCGCCCGGTCGATCGCCTTGCCGCCGCCGATATCGATCAGATAGGCGTCTTCGATGTTGGTGAGCAGATCGGAATTCTCCGGGCGCTGCAGATATTCTTTCATGCCGCTGGCGAATATGTCCGAGAGATGCTGCTGCGTCGCAGGATCGGCCGTCAGCTTTTCGATCCGCGCGTCGAGGTCCTTGCCGACACGCTCGCCGTCGGGCACGCTGTCGCCATACTGGTTCATATAGCCGTTGAACTGCTGCTTGATCTCGATGAGATCGTAAAGCAGCGTCGCTTTCTGCTCCGGCGTCAGCTGGTCGAGATGGTCCATACTGTCGGGTGCGACGAATTCCCGGTTCACGTCCTTCACAGCGTCGCCGAGAATGCCGTATTTGAGTTCGTCGAGCTTCTTCAGCGTCGGCTCATAGGCGGTCGACGGAGCATAGCCACGCAGCACCTTGCTTTCCAGGATGTCGTTATCGTCGATCGGCCGCTCCACGACCGGCTCGGTGGCATCCGAGCCCGACATGACAAGCTCCATTTTCTTGAGGCTCGATGTCAGATATTCGCTGTCGATATAGGGCAGGTCGAGAGCCTGGATGGTCTTGCTCCAGCCATTGTCCTTGGTGCCGAACATGCGCTCGGCGATCCAGGCATCGCCACCGCTGCCTGCGAAGAAGCGAGCGCCCTCGGAGCCGTTGGCGGCGATCCCCTTGCCGGCCAGGCCGGTGCCGATCATGATCGCCGCCATGACGTCGTTGAACGAATAGCTGGCGAGATTGCTGGAGGGCAGCGGCGAGAGGTTCTTGTCCCATTCGGCATTGGCCGGCAGCTTCGAGACGAGGCTGGCGCCCATGACGAGCCCTTCGAGGGCGGTCTGCACCGCATGACGATAGCCCCAGACCTCCTTGCCGCCGGGTGCCGTCAATTGCGACGTCAGGCGCTCCAGAAGGCCGCCGAGGTCAGCCTGGCCGACCTCTCCCGCGCCGATCTTGTCGAGCAGCGGACCGAGAAGCGCCTTGACGTCGGCCTTGAACCTGTCGCGGACTTCGGCGCTGTCTCCCCCGTAAAACTGGTTGGCCATCGCCTGGATGGTCGGGTTGAACAGGTGAGTGATATTGTTGGGGACGGTGCTGCCGAACTCCGACGCCGCAACCTTCGTCAAGCCGTCCACGTCGATCTTGAGGTCGGCGGCCGGGCCGGTTTCAGTCGTGCTGGCCTTTGCATCAACCAGTATCGCGGAGCCGTCACTTTTGATCGGCCTAGACCCGACGAAACCCAAATGCGCGACGGAGATGTCGATCGCCTGCCCGTCGCCGGTCGGAGCGATCTTGCGTATTTCGCTGGCGTCGATGGTTTTCGACGAGGCAGAACGGCCGGTCACGTCCTTCTGGCCAAGGTCCACGACCAGGGGGGCAACCTCTTTCGATCCGCTGCCAACGCGTTCCAACATGATCTCATCACTCCTGATCGACGGCCACACGCGGCGGGTCCCGCTAGCCTCGTTAGGTCAGAAGTTTTTCAGTTATGTGACACGCTCGATGTATCCGGTGGCTTCAAGAATGAAGCGATCGATGCAACGGTTCATCAATCGCAAGGAATGTTTGATGAAGCGCACTCCTAGCCGCGGGCTGAGCATTCATCGATCAAAAATTTCATCCCGCATTCCTGCGTCACGGAGCGCTGCGGGTCCGTGACGCGCCGGCATCAGAACTCCTCCCATGAAGCGGCAGCGGCCGTAGCGGTTGCGGCGCGTCCGCCAAAGGCGCCGGCGAGCTTCTGACCGAGCGTGCGCGCCGGCGAGGCGACCGGTTTGCTTTGGGGGGTGACTGAGCGTGGCGCCATTTGGGCGGCATCCAGCTTGAAACGGGCGATCAGGCGGGCAAGATTGGCCGCCTCCTCCGCCAGCCGGTTCGTCGCGGCCGTGGATTCCTCGACCATCGCCGCGTTCTGCTGCGTTACCTGATCCATCTGATTGACGGCGGTGCTGACCTCGGAGAGGCCGGTCGACTGCTCTCTTGCGGCCGTTGCGATCGAACGCACATGCTCGTCGATCTTGATGACATGGTCCTGGATATTGCCGAGCGCTTCGCCCGTTGCCGTCACCAGCTTCACCCCGGAATGGACCTCGTCGCTGGAGCGGTTGATCAGCGCCTTGATGTCTTTGGCGGCATTGGCCGAACGCTGCGCCAGTTCGCGCACCTCCTGGGCGACGACGGCGAAACCCTTGCCGGCCTCACCGGCCCGCGCCGCCTCGACGCCGGCGTTCAGCGCCAGAAGATTGGTCTGGAAGGCGATCTCGTCGATGACGCTGATGATCTTGCTGATCTCACCCGACGCCTGCTCGATCCGTCCCATGGCCGAAACGGCCTCGCTGACGACGGCGCTCGACTGCCCGGTGCTTCTCTTCGCCTCGTCGACCATATGGCTGGCTTCCGAGGCACGCTCGGTCGAGTGCTTCACCGCGACAGTAATCTCCTCCAAGGCGGAAGAGCTTTCCTCGAGCGAGGCCGCCTGCTGCTCGGTGCGCTGCGACAGATTTCCGGAGGCGATCCGCATCTCGCCGGCGCCGCCGTTGATAATGTCGACAGCCGCACGCACCTCGCCGAGGACGGAGCGCAGATTGGTCATGGTCGCGTCGACATTTTGCTTGAGTTCGCCGAAAGCGCCCTGGAACTCGCCTTTCATGTCTTCGGTCAAATCACCTTCGGCAAGCGCCGCAATCACACGGCAGGTCTCGGCGATGCCGCGGTCGACCGACGCAACGAGGGAGTTGACGCCCGTGGCCAAACTATTCAGGTCCTCGTAGCCGTATTCCGCGGCAGCGCGCCGCGTGAAGTCGCCGGCACCCGCGGCAGTAATGACCGCGTCGACGTTCTTCTGCATTTCGATGACCTTCATCCGCTTGTCTGCGCCGGCGGCATCGAGTTCCCGTATCTTGATGCCATTCTGCTTGAAGACCTCGACAGCGCGGGCCATCTGGCCGATTTCGTCGCGCCGGTCGGCGAAGGGGATATTGACGTCATGATTACCGTGGGCGAGATCGTTCATGCTGCCGGTGAGCCGGCCGATCGGTTTTGCGATCACCCGGGCGCCAAACATGGCAGTGGCGATGAGCGTGACGATGGCCAGCAGACCCATGCCAAGATTGAAGAATAGAACGAGAGCAGCGGTCGCATCCGCCTCTTCCCCGGCCTTTGTCGCCATCGCCTTTGCCGATTCCACCCCTTCATCGATCAGCTTGGATGCCTCATCCGAAATGGCCGGCAGCTTTGCCTGAGCGTTTTTCTCCTTTGCATCGAGAGACGGATCACCGGCTTTGAGGGAAACCTTTGCCTTCGCAATTTCGACCATGTCGTTGGTTGCAGCAAAAAGGCTCTCGGCCAGCGTTTTGAGCTTGACGATACGGTCCCGGTTGACCGGCAATCGCAGTCCGTCCATGGCCTCGTCCAGATATTTGATGACAAAGTGATGGCGAGCGGCGAGGTAATCGGCAGCCTTGGCAATCTCGTCGGCGGAAGTGGCGAGACGCAGATCACGCACGCCGATCTGCATATCGCGCCATGAAGCCTTGGCATCGACCAGATCGCGGGAAACGATCAACTGGTCTCCCTCATATTTCGCGCGTTCATGAACGAGATGGCCACCCTGCCAGCTGGTGATGAGCATAACCGCCACCAGGAAAATGCCGATGCCGGAAAGAATGGCCTGTTTGGTGCTGATGCGCGAAAAGATGCTTGCGGGCATGTGTCGGTTCCTGCGTCGCGGCAACAGGAGTCCTCATATCCCCTGCTGGCCATCGGAATGGGTGATCGACTTCATTCGACCGCCGTCTACGCGCCCGGTCTTTTCGAAGCCCCTTCGCTCTCGAAGGGAAAAAATCGCCATGGCTCGGCTCACTAAGGTTCGATAAAGATCTAATAAAAAGTTCAACTTTCGCCGGCCCGGAACTTGGATGCGCGATTGGGATAGCGGGAACCGGAAGTGGATATGGCAAACGACCAGCTCCGCTTGCAGAGGCTAGTTCGGGTTGCAACGGCAATTGGGCGGATCACTCCGCGGCATCGAGGCGACGAGCCCTTTGCCAGACGAAAGCATCAGCCCTTCTGCAGCTTCCAGGTCCTGACCTCGAAGGGCATGATGTCGGCAGGACCTTTCCGCTCCATAGGCTCTTCGAGAATGTTGAGTGGCTGCGATGCTGCCCATCCGGACGGCAAGGCAAGGGATAGGCGACCGCGCCGGCCCGCAGGTTCGTAGAGACGCAGGATGAGGCCGTCCCCCTCTTCCGCAGGCTTCAGCCCGGAGAAAGCGACGGGAGTGCCGTCGACGGCAAGCGGCGCGAAACTGCCCGCGGAGAGGCCCTTGGCTTCCGCCGCGAGAAGCGGCTGATTGAGATCGATCGCCTCATCGAGCACGCCCCCTTCATGCCAGGCGCCGTCATGCGGCATCAGCGCATAGGTGAAGCTCTGCTCGCCCTCGTCGGCCAGCGGATCCGGATAGATCGGCCCGCGCACCAGGCTCATGCCGATCACGTTGCCGCGGGCGCTATGGCCGTATTTGGCATTGTTGAGCAGCGCCACGCCGAAACCCGGCTCGCTGATATCGACGAAACGATGGGCGACCGCCTCGAACATGGCCTGCTCCCAGGAGGTATTCGTGTGCGTTGCCCGCTCGACGACACCGAAGGCGCATTCGAACGTCGCCTTTCGGGCTCGCACCTCGACCGGGTTCAGGGTCCGCAGCAGGGTGCGGCGGTCATGCCAGTCGATCGTCGTTTCGATGTCGAGCCGGCGGGCGTTGGCCGTCAGCACATAAATCTGGGTGACGCTCGAATTCCGGTAACGATGGACGACACGGATCGCCGCGCGGTGCGGACCGCTTTCGACGAGGGAGATGCCCTCCGGCGCCTCGAGACGGACGGCCTTTTCGGGATAATCCGCATCGATATCCCAAGCGTCCCAATTACGCGGCTTGTCGGCCGGATAGACCCAGAGTTGGTTTGCCGAACCGTCGACCGCTTCGCGGCCCGTTGCCTTGTGGATGAGGCTCGCAACCGTCCCGTCCTTGCCGATGACCACAATGAGATGATCGTTTTCGAGGCGATCGGGGCTGGCCTTCAGCCCACCCGCCGGCTGGAGCGCGTGCCTGTCGAAGACGGCAACGGACAAAGGGGCGACGATATCGGCGGCCGAAACGACCGTGCCGTCGGCCAGTGTGGCGCTCACCGCCCGCCGCGCAAGCGACGGATTGACGACGACGAGCGCATCGCCGACCCCGCCCTTCGGCAGATGGACCGACAGCGCCTGCAAGGCCTTTGCCTGTTCGTCCCTCGCGTGGTCTATGACGCCGTCGAGCTCCTGCTCCGCATCCTGATAAACCTCGCGGATGCTCGAGCCCGGCAGGATGTCGTGGAACTCGTTCTTCAGCACCACGCGCCAATCCGCTTCGAGGCTTTTCGGCTTTTCGGCACCCAGCATGTGGGCAAGCGAAGCGAGCGTCTCGGCGGTGATCAGGGCACGTTCGGCGTGGCGGTGCTTGCGTTTGACGCCGCTTTGGGTCGTCAGCGTGGCGCGGTGCAATTCGAGATAGATTTCGCCGTCCCAGACCGGAAGGTTCTTTTCCCCAGCGGTCTGGTGCGCCTGCTCGTAGAAGCTTTTGACGGTGCCCCAGCGCGCCTGCGGGATCGCCGGGAAATCGCGCAGCTGCACTTCGCGCTCCACCATTTCAGGCGTCACGCCGCCGCCGCCGTCACCGTAGCCGACGGCCAGAAGCGAGGTATCGTGTTGCACCTTGCCGCGGAAATTCTTCCATGTCGGCACATAGCAGTCGGCCCGAACGAAGCCGTTATATCCCTGCATCGGATTGTCGAACGTGTGGGTCAGCACCCGGCTGCCGTCGAGGCCCTTCCACCAGAAGAGGTCGGAGGGAATATGATTGGTTTCGCTCCAGTTGACCTTGATGGTGAAGAAGCTGTCGATGCCGCCCTGCCTCAGGATCTGCGGCAGGGCGCCGGAGAAACCGAAGCAATCCGGCAGCCAGCAGACCGTATGGCGCGTGCCGAAGGTCTTTTCGAAATAACGCTGGCCGTAGAGAACTTGGCGGGCGAGGCTTTCGCCGGTCGGCATGTTGGTGTCGGGCTCCACCCACATGCCGCCGACGGTTTCCCACTTTCCTTCCGCGACCTTCTCCTTGATGCGTTCGAGAAGCTCCGGATCTTCCTCTTCCATCTGCGCATAATAATGGGCGGTCGACTGGTTGAAACGGAAATCGTCGGAGCGCTCCATCAGCGAGAGCGCCGTGTTGAAGGTGCGCCGCATCTTCCGCCGCGTCTCGCGGTAGGGCCAGAGCCAGGCGAGATCGATATGCGCATGACCGGTCAGCAGCAGTTCGCCATTCGGGGGAAAACGCTTCTGCAGCTCCTTCAGCCGCGCCGTCAGAACCTCGAAAGCCGACGCCGCCGAGGCGCTCTGCTCATCGCTCAGTCCCGCCGGGTTAGCTTCAAGCTCCGGCAGCTCCCAGATCTTCTGCTGCATGACCGCGTCAGAGGTGCGCGAGACATAAGCCGCCGTATCCGACGGCCAATCCAGGCTGCGCAACGCGTGTTCTGCGGCATGCATGAGATGCGGCACGACTTCATGCTCGCCAAGCACGTCGATTGCCTCGGCGACCTGCTTCAACAGAAGATGCAGGCGATGGGCCGGGCCGTCGAGCCAGATAAACCGGGCCTTGTTCAACCTCGGCGCCCGGTTCGGTTCGCCGAACGGAAAACGGGCAACGCTTTCCGTCGCGATCGAAAAGCGGCGGCCTTTCAGCGGAAATTCCTGGTGATAGGGATCAAGGCCGAATGTCTCCGTCTCTCCGTCGGGATAGCTTAGCGTGATCAGGCTCTCGCCGCCGAGGTCGAGTTGCAGCCGGATATCTTCGAGCGGCCAGCCCTCCGGCGCCTCGGCGCTTACGGCAAAATGCACCACGCCCTGGCGATGCGGCCAATCCTGATGATGGCCGATCGGCTCACCCTCAAACGTCCAGCCATCGATCGCGGCGCTGTGCCGATCCCGCCAATGCGCCAGCTCGGCAATACGGACTTTCAGGCGATCGAGGCGTTGAGTAATGGTCAGAGGCATGGCTTATCCTGTTGAAAAATCGGCGGCGAACGATCCGGAGTCATGGCTTTGGGAGATGAAGATGGTGCGACGGATATCGCGAATTGCCGGCCCCTCCTCCCAGCGAGTCCAACCAGCCCTTTAGATTAAGTAACTTTGATTTGTCGTCAAGTCTGCACGGTATCCATTCGTTCGGCATGCAGATGTCATATCCCATTGCGCAATCGAAGCCCGCGACAAGGCTCCCAGGAAATAACGGAATCTTGATCGACGACGACAGTTACCGGATGCCGAACCGGCCCTACTTGCCCGGCAATGACGCTGAAATCGCTGCCCCTGGCGAGCGATGGGGAGGGTGGGATGCTTCGGATTCGCAAATTATTGGCAGCGGTCACAGCCGTTATCGTGATTGCCGTATCGTCGTCATCCTGCACGACGACCTCGAATGACTCGATGCAAACCGGATCGGTTGGATACACCGGCGCCGACTTTTCACTCAGACCTGCCTGCCGTGATGGATTCGGCAACGATCATCCTTGCAGCTATTAGCGATCGATGGAGCGAAGCTCCGATTGCCGTGTCGTTTCGACGATTTGTTGCCGCGTTTGCGACATCGCCCGCCGCGCTTCGTCAGCGCCGTAATGGCCCTGTCCCGATTGATATGATGTTCGGCCCAAAAAGCGGCTGCCAAGTCCGGCTTTCCCATAGCCCGCGGATGAAGTACACAATCGCGATGGTGCTCTAGGAAAGACGGTCATGCGGTATCTTCGGTCAGGGCCGCGTCGGCTTTACACCCAGGAGATGGGCGGTCCGCGCGCCAAAACGGTGGGTCTGAGGTCGGGGGAAATCGCCGACCGGAATATTCGCGTCATCCTGGAAGCGATCCGCCGGCATGGACCTCTGACCCGGACCGAGCTTGGGCGGCATAGCGGGCTGACCGGGCCCGGCATTACCAATATTCTGCGGCGGCTGGCGGAGGAGAAACTCGTCACGTCAAACCGCCGCAATGGGCTCGGGGGTGGCGCAACCGCCACCGAATTCGCGCTTCGGCCGGAGGGTGCCTTCTCGGTCGGGGTCAAGCTTCGCCAGAGGCGTGGCGAGATGGTGCTCATCGATCTCAGCGGCCAGGTGCATGACCGGGTCTATTTCGGCCTGGATCCAGCAGACAAGGTCGCGCTGGTGCATGCGGCCGTCAGAGAGATGGTCGATCGCCACGCGACATTGCCGATCATCGGGCTCGGCATCGCCGCCAGCGATTGGACGGACGATCAAAGCGATCAAATCGCCGCGATGTCGACGATCGCTCGTCCCTATGTCGAAAACGAGTGTACCGCGGGCCTTCTCGCCGAGCGCACGATCGGCAGGGCCATGCGGGAAGGCGGACTGGCGATGATCATCATCGATGACGACGTCCAAGCCGGCTTTCTCATTCGGGGCGTACCCTATTCCGGCGTGCATGGCCGGGCGGGCAGCATCGGCGAAATGCTGACCGGCCCCGACAATGTCCAACTGAACACGGTCGTCGGTTTCGAGGCCCTGCGGTCGCGGATCGGTGAGGACGAATTCATCCGGCTGCTGCAAGGCCAGCAGGTCTCCTCCCCGTCGCTGTCGCAATGGATAAGGGACGCTGCGGGCCATCTGCTCGACCCGATCATCGCCATGGCCGGCTTCCTTGCCCCGAGCGTCGTCATGATCGGCAGCGATCTGCCGCAGGGCGTGATCGAAGCGCTCATCCATCAACTCTCCATCGAGCGGCGCGACACCTCGACGAGACCGTTGCTGACACCCTGGATTTCGCCGATGAAGCCGGCAAGCTTCAGCGGCGGCGGCGTGGCGCTCGGTGCCGCCCTCCTGCCCTTCCTCAACACCCTGCTGCTGCCGCCGGCTTCGGCGTGATGCATGCCAGCTCAGCCGAGCGCCTCGTCGGCGTGGCTGAGGTCGGAGGCGATCGCCTTGTCGAGGACTTTCTGGATATTGGCGGCGCGGCGGAACGACGGTTCCTGGGTCTTGCCGGCCCGGACCGCCTGGACGAAACGCTGGTAGTTGGTCTCGACCGGATCGAAGGGCACATCACGCCAGGTCGCCGTGTGCACATCTTCGCCGAGACAGGCGCGCAGCGTCGATTGGCCGGTATCGTAGATCATCTCGACCGAGCCGGTTTCGCCATAGACCCGCAGGCGAAGCTGATCCATCTGGCCGGCGGCGGTGCGTGTCGCCTGGATCGTGCCGATCGCGCCATTGGTGAAATCGACATTCATGGTGAAGCTGTCATTGGCATCGAGATCATATTCGCCAATCCTGTCGCCTGGCGCTTTATTGAAGGTCTTCAGCCGCGCGAAGACATGGACGACGTCGAGGCCGGAGCCGTAGGAGGCGAAATCGACGATGTGGATGCCGATATCGCCGAGCGCGCCGTTCGACCCATGCTTTTTGCTCAGCCGCCACAGCCATTTGCTTTCGCTCCTCCAGTCGCCCCAGTGGCGGCCGACCAGCCAGCTCTGCAGATGGGAGGCCTCGACGTGGCGCACCGCGCCGATCTCGCCGGCGAGTACCATCTGCCGGCCTTTCTGCAGGGCGGGCGAGTTGCGATAGGTGAAGTTGACCATGCCGACCTTGCCCGCTCGCTCGATCGCCTCGGTCATTTCCATGGCTTTGACCGCATCGGTGGCGAGCGGCTTTTCGCAGAAGACATGCTTGCCGGCGGCGATCGCCTGAAGCGTTGTCGGGTGGTGGATGCTGTCAGGCGTGACATTCGCCACCGCGTCGAATTCGCCCCAGGCGAGCGCCTCTTCGAGCGAGGTGAAATGTTTGGCAATGCCGTGTTCGGTGCAGAAGGCAGTCAGCCTTTCCGGGACGACGTCGACGCCGCCGACGACGCTGACGCCCTCGATCGCCTTGAAGCGCGCGGCGTGCTGGTTGGCCATGCCGCCGGTGCCGAGAATGAGTAGACGCATCTTCTCCTCCATGGAATTCGAGTTTCCGGCCGCCGTGGCAGCCGGGCCAAAACCAGAGCGACACCATCGCGGCCATCCGCGATCGGCTCGCACTCTTCTTCAGGAAAATTGCAGTTGGATGTGTTGGGCCTCCGTGAGGCGCGCGCCGACACTTTCATTTAGCAGTTTAATTTGACGCGCATCCCTTTCGAAAATGCAGATGCGCGCTAGCTGCTGTTGAATGTCGCCAGCATCTCAACCTCCCAGGCTCTCGCCCCCAAGCTGTGGCTTGACATCAAATCAAAGTAACTTAATCTAATTAATGCAGCACGGAAATGAGGAGAGGTCAACCGACCGCCAGGCTGTATTCGTTCAAAATGGGGAGGAGACCCAGATGAAGAGCGCCACCGTCAGCGCATTGACGCTGAGCACTGTCTTATTTTCAGCATCCACGATTTTTGCCCAGGAACTTGCCACCAAAGACCGGATCGGCCTTGCCGATGCGCCAAAGACCCTCGTCGTCCGCCTGACGAACGACAGCCCGAACAATTCGGATCCCAATATCGCCGAGGGCTACCAGAAGCTCTTCGTCGACTTCATCAAGAAGCACCCGGACTGGAAATTGCAGATGCAATTCATGTCCTCCGACATCGGCACCGAACAGGCCAAGATGCTGGAGCAGGCCAAGGCCGGCAACGCGCCGGATTGCGCCGCCGTCGATTCCTTCGTGCTGTCGCAGTTCATGGTCAACCACGTGCTGGCTGATTTCACGCCCTATTTCTCCAAGGAAGAAGTGGACGATCTCTTCCCCTTCATCCGCAACGGCATCACCGACAAGGACAAGACCGTCCGCGCCTGGTGGTGGGATACGGACCTTCGCGTGCTCTACCGCAACAAATCGGTCGTCGCAGATGCGCCGCAGACCTGGGACGACCTGAAGAAGGCGGCCCTTGCCTCCACCAAGGAAGGCATGGAAGGCGTTCTCTTCAACGGCGGCCGCTGGGAAGGCACGACCTTCGATTGGCTGGCCAACTACTGGGCGCTCGGCGGCAAGCTCGTCGACGACAGCGGCAAGCCGGTGTTCGGCGAAGGCGAGAACAAGGAGAAATTCCTGAAGGCGCTGAGCTATTTCAAGGATCTCGTCGATTCCGGCGCCGCACCCAAGCGCGTCACCACGATCGCCAACTACGACGACATGAACGCTGCGGCCGCAGCGGCAACGACGGCGCTCTTCATCGGCGGCAACTGGCAATATGCGCAGCTGAAGGCAACGCTCGACGAAGACGAATTCAAAAACTGGACCTTCTCGCCGATCCCCGGCCCCTCGGCCGACCAGAAGTCGACAGGCACCGGCGGCTGGACGATCGCATCCTTCAGCAAGGACAAGGACAAGGTCGAGATGTGCGCCAATCTCGCCCGCGAAGTCTATATGGGACCGGCAAACGCACTGCAGCAGCAGCTGCCGACCCGCAAGTCGCTCTTCGACAAGTATGAGGTCTTCTCGACGGAAGCAAACAAGACCTTCGCCAAGGCTCTGGTCGACGGACAGGCGCGCCCGGGCGTGCCGATCTATCCTGAAATCTCAAACCAGATCCAGATCATGATGGGCGACGTGCTGTCGGGAACGAAGAAACCGGAAGAGGCCCTGGATGCCGCATTCAGCGCGGCGATGGAGGCTTACAAGCGGCTCTGATCCCGGGCGTGCATGACCCTTGCGACCGTGACGGCGCCTGTCCTTGAGGCGCCGTCGACAGTGCCAAACCCGGACAGAGAAGCCAAATGAGCCCCATTGCCATCGAGGCTGACAGCCCGCCTCAAAGCAGAACGTTCATGCGCCGGTTCGCCGGCGCGCCCCTGCCCTGGATCATGCCCGTGATCGTCGTGATCGGGATATTCTATCTCTATCCCGTCATCGACGTTTTCCGGCTCTCCTTCACCAATGCGACGCTGATCGGCGACAATCAGGACTATACGCTGGGGTCGATCGCCAATGCGCTGAGCTCGCCGCAGCTGCCGGATATTCTCTGGGCGACCCTGATCTTCGTCGGCGGCAGCGTCATCGGCCAGCAGATCCTCGGCCTTGCGGTCGCCGTCACCGTCATCCGCGGCGAAAAGCGCGGCCTGTTCGGCACCACGATCCTGAGGACGACGGCACTCGTCGCCTGGGTCGTGCCGGGCATTGCCGGCGGCATCATCTGGCAGATGCTGTTTTCCGAAGCGCCTTACGGCGCGCTGAACAGCATTTTGAGGCTGATGCACATGCCGACCGTTGCCTGGCTTTCGGACCCCGCAATGGCGCCATGGTCGACACTGATCTCGAACATCTGGCGCGGCACCGCCTTTTCGATGGTCGTCATGTATGCGGCGCTGAAGGCGATCGATCCCTCGCTTTACGAAGCGGCCGAGGTCGATGGCGCCACGGCATCGCAGCAGTTCTTCTTCGTGACGCTTCCGCAGCTGCGCGCCGCCATCCTTGTCAACATGATCCTGATCACCATCCAGACGGTGAACACTTTCGATGCGATCATCACGCTGACGGGCGGCGGACCCGGACGCGCGACCGAGGTGATCTCGCTCTACGTCTTCAACATCGTTTTCCGAAACTACGACCTCTCCGGCGGCAGCGTGCTTTCCGTGCTGATGCTGCTCATCAGCCTCGGGCTTGCCTTCGTCTACGCCTCGTTCCTGCCGAAGGAGGAAGAGCAATGAGCGGACGCACCGGAACGCGGCTCGGCGATGCCTTCAGCTATCTCTTCATGCTGGCGATGTTCATCTTCTTCGCCGGCCCCCTCAGCTATCTCCTGTCGATGGCGCTGCGTGACAAACGCGAAGTCTATCGCGGCGCCGCTCGCTATATACCCGACAATCCCACCATCCAGAATTTCATCACCGTCCTGAACAACAGCTATTTTCCGATCTATCTGTGGAACGGTCTCAAGCTTGCGGCGCTCAGCGGCTTCGGCGTGCTGATCGTTGCGTTGCCCGCCGCCTACGCTTTTTCCCGCTTTCAATTCCGCGGCAAAGGCCTGTCGATGATGGCGCTGCTTCTCTTCCAGATGATCTCGCCGCTCGTCATCATGGTGCCGCTCTACCGCTACATGAACCGCCTCGGCCTGCTGGACACGCATTTCGCCGTCGTCATGGTCTATATCGCGCTCGGCGTTCCCTTGGCGACCTGGCTCCTGAAAAGCACCGTCGACGGCATCCCGCGCAGCCTCGACGAAGCGGCGATGATTGACGGCTGCAACCGGTTCTCGGTCTTCTGGCGCATCATCCTTCCCCTGTCGGCGCCGGGCATCGCCTCCGTCTTCATCATCACCGTCATTGCCGGCTGGTCGCAATTTCTGGTGCCTTTCCTGCTGCTCACGAAAAATGACCTGATGCCGATCGGCGTCGGAATCTTTAACTTCCGCGGCATGCAGACCGACTCGTCCATCCAGCTGCTTGCCGCCGCCTGCCTGATCTCGGTCGTTCCGGCGATCGTGGCCTTCCTGTCGCTGCAGAGGCTGATCCTCGGGGCGATGACCAGCGGCGCGGTGAAGGGATGAC
This sequence comes from Rhizobium sp. BT04, assembly GCF_030053135.1. Classification (NCBI taxonomy): domain Bacteria; kingdom Pseudomonadati; phylum Pseudomonadota; class Alphaproteobacteria; order Hyphomicrobiales; family Rhizobiaceae; genus Rhizobium; species Rhizobium sp. BT04. The sequence goes on from NZ_CP125651.1 coordinate 526,285, forward strand.
GGTCGGTTTCAGTCTCCATGCGCGATGAAGGATTTCGATCGATGAACCAGACACCCGGCGCTAGGCTCTCCCCCGATCTCACCGGCGCCAATGTCGAGGATGCAGGCGAGCACAACAGGGCCGTCGTCCTGCGCTGCATCCACCGCCAGGCACCGATTTCGCGCGCCGAGATCGCCCGGCGGACGGGTTTCACCAAACCGGCGATCGCCCGCATCGTCGACCGCCTGCTGGACGAGGGCCTGATCATGGAGGCCCGCCGCCGCCATGGGCTCCGAGGCCAGCCGGCGATCGAGCTCGAGATCAATCCGGATTCCTGTTTCGCCATCGGCATCAATATCGATCGCGATCATCTGACGATCCTGGCGGTCGACGCTGTCGGCAATGTCCGCGCCCGCGTGCATCATGAAAAGCGCTTCATCCTGCCGGCGGAATTCCTGCAGCTGACGGCCGATGCGATTTCGCATTTCCAGCGCAGCCGGCTGATCGACGACGCGCGCCTGGCCGGCATCGGTCTGGCCATGCCGGATTGGCTTGGGGAGATTTCGCTCCTCGGCAAGCCCAAGGCCTATCAGGAATGGACTGATTTCGATGTGCGCGCGGCACTGGAGAACCTGACGCAGCATCCTGTCTTTATCGAAAACGAAGCCAACGCCGCAGCCCTTGCCGAGCTCGATTACGGGCTGGGTGCCGAGAGCAGCAGCTTCTTCTACATCGCCGTCAATGCCTGCCCTGGCGGCGGCCTGGTTCTCGACGGCAACGGCCATCGCGGCGCCATGGGCCTCAGCGGCGAAATCGGCTGGCTCCCCATCGCCGATGGCGACGGGGAGGCGCACAAGGTCCAGCTTCTCGGCGAGATATTCTCGCTGTTCTTCCTCTATGATTTCCTGGCGCGGCATGGTGTCGAGGTGAGTTTTCCGCAGGATCTTCTGACGCTCGACGCACGCGGCAAGCGCCTGGTTTCGCAGTGGCTGAAGGAGATGAGCGCGCATCTGGCCGTCGCCGTCAAACATATCGCCATGATCGTCGATCCCGACGCCGTGCTCGTCGGCGGCAGGCTGCCGATCCGCATCGTCGACGAATTGCTGCGTTATGTGCACGAGCATCTCGACCCCGAGGATACGAACCTGCCCTCGCTCCATCGCGCCTCGATCGGCGAGGATGCCTCGGCCATGGGCGCGGCGGCGATGCCGATGGCGGCAGCCCTGATGCTCGCATCCGCCGACGTCGCACAGCGCACACGCTCGCCGCTGAAATTCATGGATCGGCTGAACAATTGAAACGGCCGCAAGGCCAGGAGGATATGGTGAAGATCGGCTTCTATACCTCGACATTCAATGACCGCCCGCTGGAGGAAGTGGTGGATTTCGCCGCATCGGTGGGGTTCGACGCGATCGAGATCGATGTCGGCGGCCATATCAGGACGCCGGACCGGGTGGAGGACGCCGTCTCTCTTGCCAGGAGCCGCGGTCTCTTCGTCTCCTCCATCACCTATTTCGGCAACCAGCTCGACGCTGACCGCGACAAGCGCCGGGAGCTTCGGACAAGGACGGCGGAATTTGCCAAGGCGATCGGCCAGGCCGGCGTTCCGATCTTCGTGATCTTCCCCGGCCGGGACGACACCGCGAGCGACGAAGCCAATTATGACGACTTCGCCGACTTCGCGAACGGGTTGATCGCAGAAACGCAATCGAGCGGCCTCACCTTCGCGATCGAGAACTGGCCGGGGCCTGGAGATAATTTCATCGGCACGACGCCCAAGGGTTGGCAGGAGCTTTTCTTGAGGATTCCGGATCGCCGTTTCGTGCTCGAATTCGATCCCTCGCATCTCATCCGCATCGGCGTCGATCCCTATCGGGCGATGGAAGCGGTAAAAGATCGCATCGCCATTCTGCACGCAAAGGACACGGCTATTAACGCCGAGACCCTGCAGGCAATCGGTTATCACGGCAAGGGCTGGTGGCAGTACAAGCTGCCGGGGCTCGGCTTGCTCGACTGGCCGCGTTTCCTCCGCCAGGCGCGCGGCCACGGCTTTGACGGCACGCTTTCGATCGAGCACGAGGATTCCGCTTATGGCTGGCCGGGCAAGGATCTGGCTGCCCGCAAGCAGGGCGAGCGCCTCGGCCTCGATTATCTCAAAAGTGTCTTGAACGGACTTTGACGGCGATTTCGGGAGGAGTTTCATGGCCCATGTTTCGGTCAACAATGCGCGCAAGGATTACGGCGCGTTCAAAGCTATCAAAGGCGTATCGGTCGATATCGGCGACGGCGAATTCGTCGTGCTGGTCGGTCCCTCGGGCTGCGGGAAATCCACCTTGCTCAGAATGATCGCCGGCCTCGAAGGCATCACCTCGGGGAAGATCCAGATCGGCAGGCATATCGTCAACGAGCTTGCGCCCAAGGACCGGGATATCGCCATGGTGTTCCAGAACTACGCGCTCTATCCGCATATGACGGTCGCCAAGAATATGGGCTTTTCCCTGCGGCTGAAGCGCATGCCGAAATCGGAGATCGACCAGCGGGTCGGCAACGCCGCCAAGATCCTCGGTCTCGAGACCCTTCTCGAAAGGTATCCGAAGCAATTGTCGGGCGGCCAGCGGCAGCGCGTCGCCATGGGCCGGGCGATCGTGCGCGACCCGGCCGTCTTCCTGTTCGACGAGCCCCTGTCGAACCTCGATGCCAAGCTCCGGGTGCAGATGCGCTCGGAGATCAAGGAGCTGCACCAGCGGCTGCAGACGACGACGATCTATGTGACCCACGACCAGATCGAAGCCATGACCATGGCCGACAAGATCGTCGTCATGAAGGACGGGCTGATCGAGCAGTCGGGCTCGCCGCTGGAGCTCTACGACCGGCCGAACAACCTGTTCGTCGCCGGCTTCATCGGCTCTCCGGCAATGAATTTCATCCAGGGCAACATGACGGAAAACGGGTTCCGCACCGAAGACGGGCTGCTGCTGCCGAGCGAGCGCCGCCCGCGGGATGCTGTGACCTACGGCATTCGTCCCGAACATCTCAGGCTCGACCCCGACGGCATCGAGGCAACGACCGTCGTCGTGGAGCCGACCGGCTCGGAAACCCTCGTCATCGTCCGGCTTGGCACGCAGACGCTAACCTGCGTCTTCCGCGAGCGGATCAGGGCTGCGCCCGGCGACATCTTGAGGATCGCGCCCGGCCACGACACCGTCCATCTGTTCGGCGCCGACGAACAGCGCATCACATCAGGCGAAGCGCCGCTGAGCTAAGCCCGCCGAATGCCCCCTCCCCTTCGGCCGGGCGCCGCCGGGGGCGCGTTCGCCGCGCCCCCGGCCCAAAACTCCCGGCCCCTCCAGACCATCATGCAGCACGGCCAAGTGTTTGAACGGGCACCAAAAAGGTTAATATGCGTTAACCTTAAAAATCTTGGCCGGCATCGGAGAATCGCGGATAATAACGGTTAGAGGGGCTTCTGATCCCGAAAATCGTTATCCGAGAGATTGCTGCCGATGAACGCTAATTTGAACGCCTTGAGAGAGGCGCCGTTGCATTTCGAGGATCAGATTCTCGAGCAGGGCGACGTGATTTCGAAGAAGCTGCATCTCTTGAGCGTGCAGCGCTTCCCGCCCAATGCAAAAAAGACGTTGCGCAGCTTTTCTCTCGCCGAGGTCGCCCATTATGTCGGGGCGTCGCAGAGCACGCTGAAGAAACTGCATCTCGAAGGGAAAGGCCCCTGCCCGCAGACCTCGCCTTCCGGGCGGCGCTCCTACAGCGCCGCGCAGATGCTGGAGCTGAGGCGCTATCTCGATGCGCATGGCCGCTCTGAAAGCCGCATGTATGTTCCCCATCGCCGCGACCATGAAAAGCTGCAGGTGATCGCCGTCGTCAACTTCAAGGGCGGCTCGGGCAAGACAACGACCGCCGCCCATCTCGCCCAGCATCTGGCGCTGACCGGCCACCGCGTGCTTGCCGTCGATCTCGATCCGCAAGCGTCGCTCTCCTCCCTTCACGGCTTCCAGCCGGAGTTCGACCAGGCCTCGTCGCTCTATGAAGCGATCCGCTACGACGGCGAGAAGAAGAAGCTCTCTGAGATCATCCACAAGACGAATTTTCCCGGCCTCGATATCGTGCCGGCCAATCTCGACCTGCAGGAATACGAATACGATACGCCGCTCGCCATGGCCGACAAATCGACCAATGACGGCAAGACCTTCTTCACCCGCATCTCGCGGGCGCTCGCCGAGATCGATGATCGCTATGACGTCGTCGTCATTGATTGCCCGCCGCAGCTCGGCTACCTCACGCTGACGGCGCTGACGGCGGCGACGAGCGTTTTGATCACCATCCATCCGCAGATGCTCGACGTCATGTCGATGGGCCAATTCCTGCTCATGCTCGGCGGCATCCTGAAGCCGATCCGCGCCGCCGGCGCCGAAGTGAACCTCTCCTGGTACCGCTATCTCATCACCCGCTACGAGCCGACCGACGTGCCGCAGGCGCAGATGGTCGGCTTCATGTCGACGATGTTCCACGAGTTCATGCTGAAGAACCAGATGGTCAAATCGACAGCGATCTCCGATGCCGGGATCACCAAACAGACGCTTTACGAGGTCGAGCGCGCCTCAATGAACCGGGGAACCTACGACCGGGCGCTGGAAGCGATGGACGCCGTCAATGCAGAGATCGCCGATCTCATTCATCAGGCTTGGGGACGGTGAATTTGTCGGCTGACAAATTCACGGTTTCCTCAAACCGAATCAATTGGTTCACTGCCGATCGGAGGACGTGATGGCACGAAAGAATCTGCTGGAAGGGCTGGCCGGCATGCCGGACGAGAGTGCGGCGCCGAACTATCCGATGCGCGGCGCGGGCCGGTCGCTGGTCCGCTCGCTGGATGAGCTCGCCAAACAGGCGGAAAAATTCCTGGAGGGCGAGGCGGTCGTCGATCTCGACCCCGATGTCGTGGAAGCTTCCTTCGTCAAGGACCGCCTGTCCGAAGACGACGAGGATTTTCAAGCGCTGGTCGCGGCGATCCGCGCCCGCGGCCAGGATACGCCCATCCTGGTGCGTCCCCACGGCAAGATCGACGGACGCTACCAGGTCGTCTTCGGCCATCGCCGGCTGCGCGCGGCCCGCGAGCTCGGCCGCAATGTCAGGGCCGTCGTCAAGACGATGGACGACCGCACCCATGTGATCGCCCAGGGGCAGGAGAATTCGGCCCGCGCCGATCTCACCTTCATCGAGCGCGCGCTGTTTGCCAGCCGGCTGGAAGAACTCGGCTACGACAGGCAGGTCATCTCGACCGCACTTGCCGCCAATGCGGCGTCGGTCTCGAAGATGATTTCGGTCATGGATCGCATTTCGCCGGAAGTCGTCCAGGCGATCGGCCCGGCACCCGGCGTCGGCCGCGAACGCTGGGTGGAGCTTTCGCTGCTCGCCGGCAAGGCATCCAATGCGGCAGATATCGCCAAGCTCATGGACGAGGACAGCTTTCCCCAGTTGCCTTCCGACAAACGTTTCGAAGCGCTCTACACGGGGCTGAACAAAAGCGCCCGGCCGGTGAGAAAGGCGCAGGTGGCAGCAGCGAAGATCAAATGGCAGCCGCGGGACAAGGCCGTCCAAGCGGAAATGAAGAATGACGGCAAGGCGTTTTCGCTCTCGATGAAGGCGAAAAATGCCGGCCGCTTCGGAGAATTTCTCTCCAGCAGGCTGGATGCGCTCTATGAGCAATTCCTCGCCGAGGAGGGCAAACAAGGAGTCTGAAACCGCAAAAGAAAAAGGCCCCCAAACGAACGAGTCGTGGAAGCCCTTCTCACATCCTTAAGCAAGACAGAGAATCGCATTTTCACGAATCCCAGTCAAGAGTCCTGCAGCGCTGCGCGTCCTTTAAGACGCACAAATAACGCTGCAGCACTCTCAACCCTCGCATCGTTTTGGTGAGCGGATTTCTTTTGCCTGATCAAAGGTGAAGGAAATGGAGAGTGAATATGTGACGACGCCCTTCGGGCGGCGGTCGATGTCGCTTGCCATGCTGCTGAAACAGCGGCGGGGCGAAGCGATCGAGGCCGGGACGACGCGTAACAAGTGGAAGCTGTTCCGATCGGTCTGCGAAGCCAGGGCAGGGCTTGACGTGACCGACCGGGCACTCACAGTGCTCGATGCGCTGCTGACCTTTTATCCCGAGGACGACCTCTCCAGCGAAAAACCGCTGGTCGTCTTCCCCTCGAACGCGCAGCTTTTGCTGCGAGCCCGCGGCATGGCCGCCGCGACGCTGCGTCGGCACCTCGCCGTGCTCGTCGAGGCCGGCCTCATCTCCCGCAAGGACAGCCCGAACGGCAAGCGTTACGTGCGTCGCGGCCGGGAAGGCGGGATCGACGAAGCCTATGGCTTCAACCTCGCCCCGCTTCTCGCCCGCGCCACCGAGATCGAAGCGATCGCAGCGAGGATCGCCGCCAACCGGCAGATGCTGCGCGCAATGAAGGAGCGGCTGACGATCTGCAGGCGCGACATCGCCAAGCTCATCTCCGCAGCCATCGAGGAAGCCGTTCCCGGCGACTGGGAGCGCGCCTCTTCGATGTTTCATGCGCTGTTGCAGCGCATTCCGAGGGCCGCAACGCTGGAAAACCTCGCACCGATCCTCGAAGAACTCGAGACAATCCGGCTTGGCGTCATCAACACATTGGAAACTCAAGAGAAAATTCGAATAGCGAGCACCAATGAATCCCAGAATGAGCGTCACATACAGAATTCGAGTCCCGAATCCACATCTGAATCTGAACCGGGTTTGGAAACGGGACAAGAGGCGGGCCGGCATCACGAGCCGAGAGAAGAACTGGACAGCCATGAACCCGGAATGGCCGGGAATGGCGGGGAGGGATCGGGGGCCATGGCCCCGAGGAATGCCGGGCGATTGAATTCTTTCCCACTCGGCACTGTTCTTCAGTCCTGCCCTGATATCGTCGACTACGGGCCAGGCGGCGCGATCGCCAGCTGGCGGGATCTGATGATGGCGGCCGCCGTCGTGCGCTCGATGCTGGGCGTCAGCCCATCGGCCTATGAGCAAGCCGCCTCGGTAATGGGGCTGGAGAACGCCGCCACCGTCATGGCCTGTATTCTGCAGAGGGGAGGGTGCATCAACTCCGCCGGCGGCTATCTCAGGGACCTCACGCGGCGGACCGAACGCGGTGAATTCGCGCTTGGCCCGATGCTGATGGCGCTGCTGCGGGTGAAAAGCCTGGCTGACAGCCGGGCCGGTACATGATCGTGCTTCGCTCAGGCCGCGTCGCGATAGCTTCGCGTGCCGGGCTCCGCTCTGCCGAGTTCGAACTGGGTGACCAGTTCGCGCAGGCGCTCGGCCTCGCCGGCGAGCGTGACGCCGGCGGCTGTGGTTTCCTCCACCATCGCGGCATTCTGCTGGGTCACCTGGTCGAGCTGACGCATCGCCGAATTGACTTCCGACAGGCTTGTGGCCTGTTCGCGTGCCGAGGCCGCCAGCGCATCCATGCGCTGGTTGATATCGACGATGAAGCGGCCGATGTCGCCGAGGGCGGCGCCCGTCTGATTGACCAGTTCGACGCCGCCGGCGACCTTGGAGGATGCCCGCCCGATCAGATCCTTGATCTCCCTGGCGGCCTGCGCCGAACGTTGTGCGAGTTCGCGCACCTCCTGGGCGACGACGGCAAAACCCTTGCCGGCCTCGCCGGCGCGCGCGGCCTCGACACCGGCATTCAGCGCCAGCAGGTTGGTCTGGAAGGCAATTTGGTCGATGACGGCGATGATATTGTTGATCTGCCTGGAGGATTCCTCGATCTGGCCCATCGCGTCGACCGTCTGGGCCACCACCTTGCCCGATGCCAGCGCGCTGCGATTGGCGTCGTCGGCGACGCTGCGGGCCTCCTCGGCGATCTCGAAGGCTTCGGTGACCTTGGTGGTGACGGCACTCAGCGCCGCGGCGGTCTCTTCGAGCGTCGCCGCCTGCCGCTCGGTGCGGCCGGAGAGTTCGTTGGAGCCGTTGCTGATCTCGCGGGTGCCGGCATTGATGATCGACACGCTTTCGGAAACGGAAAGCAGCGTGCGCCCGAGTTGCTCGACGGAGGCGTTGAAATCATGCCTGAGCGGTTCGAATTCCGGCGCGAACCGCTCCGAGAGTTTGAACGCAAGATCGCCCTCCGCGAGCCGCTTCAGCCCGGCCGCCAGCCCCGATGTGGCGACCGTCAGCCGCTCGGCCGCCCTCCGTTCCGCCTGCTCCTGGTCGACCAGCCGGTTTGCTTCCGCCAGTCGCCGGTTCTCCTCGGCCTCGCTTTCGAGCCGGGTGCGGGCGATGGCGTTCTGGCGGAAGACTTCCACCGAACCCGCCATCAGGCCGATCTCGTCGCGGCGCCCGGCATAGGGGATCGCCTTATCCGTCTCGCCGTTCGCGAGTTCCTGCATGGATTGGGTGATGCGCTGGATCGGGCGCGACACATGCCGAGCGATGGCGATCAGGATGCCGAGGCCAATGATGGCGGCGAGGCCCGCCAAGGCCAATTCGACTTCGATCTTCGTCTCCAGCGCGCTGCCGGCATCGGCCACACTCTCTGTCGCGATCTTATCGACGATGGCGTTGACCGCCGCAATTCCGGTCAGGATTGCCTGCTGCGAGCGCGCCAACTTCTCGGCTGTCGGCACTTCGTCCGCCGGCTGCAGGCCGAGGCTGACCCTGACGTCCTTTTCCCAGACATCATGCGCCTGGCGGAGAGACCGTACCCCCTCGGTCAGCGACGTCGCGAGATCGATGCCGCCGAGTTCGTCGAGCGACTGCGTCAGCGCGCCGTTGCTGTCGTCGAACTCGGTCTTGATCTCGGCCGCCGAAACGAAATTCGTCATCGACAGCACCCGGTCGACGACCGATGTGGCCTGCCTGAACTGTTGCTCGATATGGGCGGAGGCCAGCTTGGCGTTCACCGCCTCCTGCACCACCGCGGCGACCCGGGTCTGGCCGGTGACCGCCTGGTAACCGATCAGGAATGCGCTGCCGAAGCCGACGACGATCGTCGCCACCATCGGAACGAGAATCTGCATGCGTATGGAAAGTGTCATGCCTGCACCTCAGTTCGGCAGCGTCGGAAGGGGGATGTCCTGCTTCTCGGCGGTCAAGGTTCCGAGAAAGGCGATCAGATCGCTGCGTTCCTGGTCCGTCAGCAGAAAGGCCGACATGTCGGGATCGAGCGACGGACGGCTGACGCCGCCACTTTCGTAATGGGCAATCACCTCGTCCATGCTCTTCAAGCTGCCGTCATGCATATAGGGACCACGGTAGAGCGTGTTGCGCAGGCCGGGCGTCTTGAAAGCATATTTGTTGCCAGGACTGCTCGGATCGATCTTATAGCGGCCGATATCCTCGCTCGGCAGGCCGATGTCATGGAACTTGTTGTCGGTGAAATTCCAGCCGGAATGGCAGGCGGAACAGCCAGCCGTGCCGGTGAACAGGTCGAAGCCGCGCTTGGCGCTGTCGGAGACCGCCTTCTCGTCGCCGTCCACCCAGCGGTCGAAGGGCGACCAGTTGGAAACCACCGTCCGCTCATAGGTGGCAATCGCCGTCAGCAGCGTCTCCTTGGAGATGCCCTTATCCGGGAAGACCTCGCCGAACCACTTCTTGTAATCGGGTATGTCTTGCATTTCGGTGACGGCGGTATCGAGCTTGCCGTTCATTTCGGCCGAGGCCGTGATCGGGCCGGCGGCCTGCTCCTCCAGGTTTGGCGCGCGGCCGTCCCAAAAGAAAGGCGTGACCCAGGCAACGTTCAATACCGTGGGGGCCTGGCGCCCGAGCGCGGTATTGGCCGCGCCAATTGGCGTTTTGACAGGCGTCTCGAAACCGAAGGACGGGTTATGACAGCTGGCGCAGGTCATGTTCTTGTTGCCGGAAAGCCTGGGGTCGAAGAACAGCATCTTGCCGAGCGTCGCCAACTGAGGGGAATAGGCCGTCACCCCCTCGAAAGGCACCGTAAGCGGCCGTTTATAGGCGGAAAGATCGGCGGCAGCACCGGGCTGGACTACAGCCAGTGCAAATAGGGAAGCAACAATCAGGAAACGCATCGTTCTAGCAAGTCCGGAGGAAGTTTCTGGTTGATGCTAGATTTAGCGCAATTGCATTAACGGTCTGTAAAGCAAACTATACTTGAGGACAGCGCGAAGGTTTTAACAATGCGCCATCGCGATCGTCAGCAGGCGCAAACTATGGAACGCGACGCAGTATTCCCCGATCTCGGCTTAGCCGGCTCGGGCTGACGAACTCTTCCTGCTGAGAAGGGCTGCGCGAATCTGTTCGTTCTTGCTCAGAAGGGGAGGGGGAGGCGGGGCTGGCTCCTCGGGCGCCTCGGCCTTGCCGGCATTCTGCTTGAGGCTCAGGAAGCGTTTTTGCGCGACCAGCCGATCTTCTGACGACAGCGGTTCGACCGGTTCGCCGTCAAGGCCGTGGCGCATGGAATCGGGCTGGGCGCTGGCGAAATAATAGCGCCGGCAATGAACATAGGCGGCCGTCGCGCGCCTCAGTGTCGTCACGCCGGCATCGGGCTTCAGGAGCGGGCGCAGCTCGTTGAAGAGGCCGACGGCAAAGGGGAGGACAGGATCTCCCGGCTTGGCGGGAAGCACGCCGACCGGCCGGATCAACAGCATGTTGATCGCGTTTGCCTTCTCCACATCGAGCTCGGCTGCCGCAATCGGCCCGCGGCTGATCTTCCAGGGTTTATCCATGCATCCTCCATAGCGACCGACTGTGATGGTATCTTGACGGACAGGGCCAATAGCGGCGCAGTTCGCACATTGTCAGCCCTGCCGCAAGCCGCCATTTCCGCGCAGACACAGGCTGGTCTTATCGGCCTGCCATTCCATCTAATCGTTTTTATCACCGAATATGCATTGACCTCCAGCATCGATTACACTTCTTATCCGCGCCCAAGAAGAGTGACCGGCCGCGGGGAGGATATATGCGGGTTTTCTCGAGCATTGACGAGCTGCGCCACACGCTCGATGCGTTGAAGCGCCAGGGGCGTACCGTGGCCCTGGTGCCGACGATGGGCTATCTCCATGCCGGTCATATGGAGCTCGTATCGCGCGCCCGGGCCGAGAACGACCTCGTCGTCGTGTCGATTTTCGTCAATCCGCTGCAGTTCGGTCAAGCGGAAGACCTCAGCAAATATCCGCGCGATCTGGAACGCGATTCAGCCATGCTCAAGCAGGCCGGTGTCAATTTCCTTTTCGCGCCCGGTGTCGAAGACATGTATCCGCGCCCGATACTGGCTGTCGTCGATGTTCCCGATCTCGGCCGCGAACTCGAAGGTGCGGTCAGGCCTGGGCATTTTGCCGGCGTCGCCACCGTCGTCTCCAAGCTGTTCAACATCGTGCAGCCGCAGACCGCCTATTTCGGAGAGAAGGACTACCAGCAGGTGGTCATCATCAAGCGCATGGTGGAGGATCTCGCCATACCGGTGCGGGTGATATCGGTGCCGACCGTCAGGGATGCCGATGGCCTCGCCTTCTCGTCGCGCAATGTCTATCTCAGTGCTGAGGAGCGGCGTGCCGCGGCGATCGTCCCGCAGACCCTCGACGAGGCCGAGCGCCTGGTTGCCGACGGCCTGACGGATGCCAGGGAATTGGAAGCAAAGCTCACGACCTTTCTCGGTCGCGAGCCTCTGGCAAAGCCCGAAGTCGTCGCCGTCAGAGATGCTTCGACACTGGAGCCGGTCGGCTCGATTGAAGAGCCTGTCGTCGTCGCACTCTTCGTTCGGTTCGGCTCGACGCGGCTTCTCGACAACCGCGTGATCGGCAGCAACCGGGCTGCCGGGAGCAACCGGATTGCCGGGGTTATCGGCGGGAAGGGCCAAACGGGAAAGAGCCAGCCGGGAAAGGGGGTAACGAAATGAGCGCCACCGGATCTCAAAAGCGCCTGACGCCGACCCGCATCTCAGCCATGAAGGGCGGCAAACCGATCGTCTGCCTGACCGCCTATACAACGCCGATGGCGCGCCTGCTCGATGAGCATTGCGATCTCCTGCTGGTCGGGGATTCGCTCGGCATGGTGCTCTACGGCATGGAGACCACCATCGGCGTCACGCTCGACATGATGATCGCCCATGGCAAGGCGGTGATGCGCGGCGCCGGCCAAGCCTGCGTCGTCGTCGACATGCCGTTCGGCAGTTATCAGGAATCGAAAGAGGTTGCCTTCCGCAATGCCGTCCGCATCCTGCAGGACACCGGCTGCGATGCCGTCAAGCTGGAGGGCGGCGAGGAGATGGCCGAGACCATCGCCTTTTTGACGAAGCGGGGCATTCCGGTCATGGGGCATATCGGCCTGATGCCGCAGCAGGTCCAAACCGCGGGCGGCTATCGTTCCGTCGGCCATTCCGAACACGAGACCTCGAAGATCCGGCGCGACGCGCATGCCATCGGCGGCTCGGGCGCCTTTGCCGTCGTCGTCGAAGGCACGGTGGAGCCGCTCGCCCGGGAAGTGACTTCGGCCATCCACATACCGACCATCGGTATCGGTGCGTCCGCCGCCTGCGACGGCCAGGTTCTGGTCTCCGATGACATCCTCGGGCTCTTCAACGATTTCACCCCGCGTTTCGTCAAACGCTACGACGAACTCGGCAAGAGGATCGCCGCGGCCGTCTCCACCTATGCCGACGAGGTGCGATCGCGAAAGTTTCCGGCCGCGGAGCACACGTTCAAGCGCCGCTCCTAGAGCAATTCCTGGCAAAGCGTGAAGCGCTTTTGCCGGGAATTGCGTAAAACAAAGGGATAAAACGTCGTGACCCAGCTGACATCCGAGGGCTCCCCCCGGTTGGACGCCGGCGTGGTCGCGGGATGGTACACCTTGTCGCCGAAATGGCAGGGCATCTGGGGAGACAAGTCCTCGCCTGCACCCGTTTCCGATTCCGTGAAGAAAGTCATGGTGTTCATGACCGACGGCGAAACGAACACCCAATACGACCCGAGCGACAAGTTCGACTGGATCTGCTCTCAAACACAATCATCGGCGTGCAACGCCTTTGCCACTTCCGTGATGCAGACCGCATGCACGGCGATGAAGAAGAGCGGTATCGAAATCTATACGCTTTCCTATAGCGCCGATGCCGACGTGGTGAACATCCGCAACTGCGCCACCAATGGCGCCCATTTCTTCACCGCCCCATCAAGACCGTCTACGAGGCGATCGCCGCTGCGATCCGCGGAAATAATTTTGCGGCTGACGCAGTAATCGTCGGCCGAAGACCTTTCAGGGACTAACCCGCGGCGGGGTTCTGCCACCCAGACACGCCACTCCAATGCTGTGTCGTCAGGAATGAAATGCGAGGGCGCAAGGGAAAAGCCCTCCCCCTTGTGGGGAGGGGTTGGGGAGGGGTCTTAGGCACCCCGGGCATATTGCTCGCGCATCGTCTCAGCCGAGCGGCGCACGGCCTCGGCGACTTCCTGCAACTGCTTGGCCATCGGCGTCGAATTGCGCCAGACCATGCCGATTGTCCGCGACGGCTGCGGCGAAGGGAAGCGGGAGATCGAGACATGCGCCGAGCGCGTTTCGACGGGAACGGCCATCTCCGGAATGAGGGTGACGCCGATGCCGGCGCCGACCATCTGGACGAGGGTGGAGAGCGAGCTGCCTTCCATGATTTCCCGCGGGCGGGCCGGCCCGACCTTGCAGAAGGACAGCGCCTGGTCGCGGAAGCAGTGGCCTTCCTCGAGCAGCAGCAGCCGCATTTCGCGCAGCGCCTCGCGTTCGGGCACCGGCTTATCTCCATCCTCGTGCCGCCTGACCAGCACGAATTCTTCCCTGAAAAGCTCGAGTTCGGTGAGCGATGGTTCCGACACCGGCAGCGCGACGATCGCCATATCAAGCTGGCCCTGCGCCAATTCCTGAACCAGCTTGCCCGTCTGCGTCTCGCGCACCTCGATCTGAATTCCGGCGAAGGTTTTGTTGAGATCGTTTATAATAGCCGGCAGCAGATAGGGCGCAATCGTCGGGATGATGCCGATGCGCAGCCGCGTGAGGAAGGAATCGCGCGAGGCACGGGCAAACTCCCCCAGCTCCTCCACGGCCCGTAGGATATCGCGGACCCTCAGCGCGAAGATCTGGCCGAAAGGGGTGAGCTTTACCTCGCGCGCGCTGCGCTCGAAGAGTTCGCTGCCCAATTCCTGCTCGAGTTCTTTGATCTGCATGGAGAGCGCCGGCTGGGAGATGGCGCAGGCATCGGCGGCACGGCGGAAACGGCCGTCCCTTGCCAGGGCTTCAAAATAGCGTAGCTGTTTCAGGGTAAGATTCTTCATAAGCTCAACTTATCGCAGCAATCAGTAAATCCAACTTAAAATTATTGGACGCTTCCGATATGAAGGCTGCAGGGGAGAGAGTGGGGCGCCAGCCCGGCTCATCTTTTTGAACGGCAGACAGACCAATCAATGAAGGAGACGATCATGGACAACCCCACTGATAGCGCAGGCAAATGTCCTGTTGCCCACACGCATAAGGCTCCGACCGCCCGGACGAACCGCGACTGGTGGCCGAACCAGCTGAACGTGCAGATTCTTCACCACGGTTCCGGCCGCGCCGATCCGCTCGGCCAAGCCTTCGACTATGCCGAGGAGTTCAAGAAGCTCGATCTCGACGGCCTGAAGAAGGATCTGCACGCGCTGATGACGGATTCGCAGGACTGGTGGCCGGCCGATTTCGGTCATTACGGCGGCCTGTTCATCCGTATGGCCTGGCACAGCGCCGGCACCTACCGCATCACCGACGGCCGCGGCGGCGCCGGCCAGGGCCAGCAGCGTTTCGCGCCGCTCAACAGCTGGCCTGACAATGCCAACCTCGACAAGGCCCGCCGTCTGCTCTGGCCGATCAAGCAGAAATACGGCAACCGCATCTCCTGGGCCGATCTTCTGATCCTCACCGGCAACGTCGCGCTCGAATCTATGGGTTTCAAGACCTTCGGTTTCGCCGGCGGTCGCGCCGACGTCTGGGAGCCTGAGGAACTGTTCTGGGGTCCTGAGGGAACCTGGCTGGGTGACGAGCGCTACAGCGGCGAACGCGAACTGGCGGAGCCGCTCGGCGCCGTGCAGATGGGCCTCATCTATGTCAACCCCGAGGGCCCGAACGGCAATTCCGATCCGCTCTCTTCCGCCCGCGACATTCGCGAAACCTTCGCTCGCATGGCAATGAACGACGAAGAGACCGTGGCACTGATCGCCGGCGGCCATACCTTCGGCAAGACGCATGGCGCCGGCGACCCGTCCCTGATCGGCCCCGAACCAGAAGGCGGCGCGATCGAGGACCAGGGTCTCGGCTGGAAGAGCTCGTTCGGCACCGGCGTCGGCAAGGATGCCATCACCGCCGGCCTCGAAGTCACCTGGTCGCAGACGCCGACCAAGTGGAGCAACTACTTCTTCGAAAACCTCTTCGGCTTCGAATGGGAACTGACGACGAGCCCGGCCGGCGCGAAGCAGTGGCAGGCCAAGAACGCCGAAGCCTCCATTCCGGATGCCTACGACGCCGCGAAGCGGCACCTGCCGACCATGCTGACGAGCGATCTGGCGCTGCGTTTCGATCCGGCCTACGAGAAGATCTCGCGCCGCTTCCTCGAAAATCCCGGTGAGTTCGCCGACGCTTTTGCCCGCGCCTGGTTCAAGCTGACCCACCGCGACATGGGACCGAAGGTACGCTATCTCGGCCCGGAAGTTCCGGCCGAAGACCTGATCTGGCAGGATGTGATCCCGGCCGTCGACCATCCGCTCGTTGACGCCAAGGACATTGCCGAACTGAAGGAAAAGGTTCTCACCACCGGCCTCACCGTGCAGGAGCTGGTCTCGACCGCATGGGCATCGGCCTCGACCTTCCGCGGCTCCGACAAGCGCGGCGGCGCCAATGGCGCACGCATCCGCCTTGCCCCGCAGAAGGACTGGGACGCCAATCAGCCGGCGCAGCTCGCCAAGGTGCTCGGCGTTCTCGAAGGCATCCAGAAGGACTTCAACACCGCCCAGACCGGGACTAAGAAGATCTCGCTGGCCGACCTGATCGTTCTCGCCGGTGCAGCCGGCGTCGAGAAGGCGGCGGCAGCCGGCGGCAACGCCGTCAGCGTGCCCTTCACGCCGGGCCGGATGGATGCTTCCGAAGAGCAGACCGACGTGCATTCCTTCGCAGCGCTCGAGCCGCGTATCGACGGCTTCCGCAACTACGTGAACGGCAAGCGCCATCAGTTCATGAAGCCGGAAGAAGCGCTCGTCGACCGCGCCCAGCTCTTGACGCTGACCGGGCCCGAAATGACCGTTCTCGTCGGCGGCCTGCGCGTGCTGAAGGCAGGCGCCCCCGAGCACGGCGTCTTCACCACGCGTCCCGAGACGCTGACGAACGACTTCTTCGTCAACCTGCTCGACATGGGCACGCAGTGGGTTCCCCTCGCCGGCAAGGAAGGCGTCTATGAAGGCCGCGACCGCAAGACGGGTGCTGCCAAGTGGACCGGCACCCGCGTCGACCTGATCTTCGGCTCGCACTCACAGCTTCGCGCCTTCGCCGAAATCTACGGCCAGGCCGACGCCAAGGGGAAGTTCGTCAAGGACTTCGTCGCGGCTTGGACCAAGGTCATGAACGCCGATCGTTTCGATCTCGTCTGATCGGCAGCATTTCGCCCGGGCGCCGTTTCGGCTGCGCCCGGGCATTTTTTATCGTAGACCGGACCTACCGCCCGACCGTCCAGTCCTCGACACGCAGGCCATCGACGCGGCGGAATTCCCCGACATTGTTGGTGACGAGAACCAGATCCCGGGTCCTGGCCTGGGCGGCGATCAGGACATCATAGGGACCGATCGGCGTTCCCTTTGTCGCCAATGCGGCACGGATCTTCCCAGCGGCTAACGCATCCTCCTGCTCGAAACCGATGACTGAGAACTCTGCCATGAACAGGCGCAGCGTTTCGAGATTGTAGGAGATCTTCGCGCTTTTATAGGCGCCATAATAGAGCTCGTGCATCACCACGGTCGAAAGCCCGATCGATCCCTCGTCGTTGTCGATCACGCGCTTCAGCAGTGTTTCGGATTTCCTGCCGATCAGAGCGATCACCGCATTGGTGTCGATAAGATGTGTGATCACTTGAACAGGTCCTGAAGATCAGGCCGCTCCTGCCCCTCCGGCTGCTCTCGCCCTTCCGCCATGAAATCGTCGCTGAGGCCGCGCTCCAAGGCGCTATGCAACGATGCCCACCGCACGCCGCGCTCGGCCCGTGGCCGAAGAATGACAGCATCGCCTTCCCGCGTCACCTCCACCTGGTCGACGTCGAAGCGGAACTCTTTCGGCAGCCGGACGGCTTGCGAATTGCCGGATTGAAATACACGCGCATATTGCGGCATGAGTGCTCTCCAAGCTTTGTATATATGCCGATGTATATACGCGATTGACGGGGTTCGTTCAAGATTTTCTGCACCATTTTTCGACCGGCAGGACAGTGCGCAGCACCCGTCTCCGCGCTTTCTACTGGCGAGGCAGAATGCCGAAAGGCGAAAGTGACAGCAGATCGGGATCGGTCGTCGCCGTTGCTGTCGCGACATGGGCATGGCCTATACTGTAGCCGTAGGTGAGGACGCGGTTACCGTCGATCATGAAGAATTGCGCCTGATCCAGGCCGGGCCGCAGACTACCCGTCACGGTGACGGTCTCGTATAGTCTTGCCAGATGCAAAGGTTCTTCCGGAACGACACGAACCAGTTGGTTGGGCGGAGGGGAGGGCATGTGGCTGCAGGCTCCGGCCCAGGGCACCAGCATGAATTCGTAGACAAGATCGCCATCCTGGTCGATCGGCAGAACAAAACCCGTCAATTCGATCGGATCCTCGCCATGCCAGGCGAGTGTTTCGCCCTGTGGGCCGCTCACCGCCTTGCCCGACAGCGGCACCGTCGCTTTGGCCTGATCGGCCGGCCGTAAAGCGCTCCAGAAAATGGGCTGAGCTGCAGCGAAGGCGCCGGAAATCGGCCATGCGCAACCTAATGCCAGCGCCGCGAACGTCAGGAGGAAAGGCTTGTGCTTCATCATTGCATCTCCCGAGCCGGCCGCTTTAACCACACTGCCGCTGCCGCGCGGATGCTACTCCCGATCCCGCTTAGCCGTCAAAGCTTCGGGCGTGGACCAATCAGGGTTTTGCCGGGCAGAGGGGTACGGCAGACCTCCCATCGTCATACGATGAAAGACCCCGCGTGGGGTGAACGCGGGGTCTCCCTGCCGAGGCGACAGGCTGGTGTGGCCTTACTTCTCCGGCATCATCGAGGAGTGGTGCGAGGTGATCAGCCAGTTTCCGTCCTTGAACTCATAGGTGTGGGTATAGCGGGCAGGGACCTTCGACCCGTCTTTCATCGTGAAGGTGTAGGTGCGGGTGTCGACGGCCCAGTTGCAACCGGTCTTGATATCACGGCTGTCGATGTGGCCCTTGGGCTCCTTCGCCAGGAAGTGCTCGAAATAATCGATGCGTTCCGCCTGGGTCAGGCGCAGCTTGTTTGCCAGCGTCGCCAGCAGAACGGAGTCCTCGCTGTAGTTCTTGGCGACTTCCTGGGGGCTCAGCGTTGCAAGCGAGCTGTTCCAGCGGTCGAAGAGATTTGCGACTTGCTCCTCGCTCACCGGGGCGCAGGTCGCTGTTTCGGCGGCCGCAGCCGCCTGGACATGGACGAAACCGAGGACGAGGGCGGCAGCAGAGGCGGAGGGCTGGCGGCTGCGCAAGGACGGGTCGCGGTTCTGGTCGCATGTCGTCGTCACCGCCCTACACGACGAAACGGGCCGGCTGCGCGGCTTTTCCAAGATCACCCGGGACATTACCGAGCGCAAGCAATGCGAGGAGGCCCTGCTTGCCGCCCGCGAGGATGCGATCCGTGCCAGCAACGCCAAGAGCGAGTTCCTGTCGCGCATGAGCCACGAGCTGCGCGCCGCTGAATGCCGTGCTCGGTTTCGCGCAGCTTCTGGAAATGGACGTGACCTATGCCGAGTCCAGGGAGAGCGTCGCGCAGATCCTAAGGGCCGGCCGGCATCTGCTGAGCCTGATCGACGAGGTTCTCGATATGGCCAGAATCGAGGGCGGCCGCATGGATCTCACTGTCGAGCCGCAACCTGTTGCCGAAGTGAGGCCGCTCTGCGGCAAACAGCAGATCCGCATCGAGGTCGTCGCGCCGGAGGAGGCGGATCTGATGGTGCTCGCCGACCGGCGGCGCCTGCTGCAGGTGTTCCTGAACCTCCTCTCCAATGCGGTGAAATACAATCGGCCCTTGGGAAGCGTGATCGTCAGCCACCGTGCAATGAGTGACCGCATCGGCATCGAAGTCAGCGATACCGGCCCCGGCATCCCGGGCGACCGCGTCGCACGGCTGTTCATCCCGTTCGACCGGCTGGGGGCCGAGCGGATCAGCCAGAAGGGAACCGGCCTCGGGCTTGCGCTGTCGAAACATCTGATCGATGCCATGGGCGGTGCGCTCGGCTTCCGCAATCGGCCGGAAGGCGGCGCTAGTTTCCATGTCGATCTGCCGCGCGCGCCGGCGACGAGGCAGGAAGCTCAAGGGCAGGATCTCGTTATCAGGTCAGCATCGCTTTCCACGAAAATTTAGCTATGACAGATTCCACCGATATCGTGCGCCGATCGACAATCCTGATCGTCGATGACGAGCCCGCCAATGTTTCGCTGCTGGAGCGCATTCTCAGGCGCGAAGGTTTTACGGCGCTGATCAGCACCACCGAGCCGCGCGAAGCCCTGCGGCTCTTCCGCGAGCATCCCGTCGATCTCGTCCTTCTGACCTGATGATGCCCGATCTGGACGGCTTCGCTTTGCTCGAGACCTTTGCAAGGCTCATCCCGGAGAACAGCTATCTGCCGATCCTGGTACTCACTGCGGATGCGACCTTGCCGACTCGCCGGCGCGCACTTTCGCTCGGCGCGTAGGATTTTCTGACGAAGCCCTTCGATGCGATCGAGGCGGTACTGCGCATCTTCAACCTTCTCGAAACCCGCATCCTGACACTGGAACTCGCCAAACACGGACTGGCGACACCGAAATCGGAGCGCCCCCGGATTGATTGATCGCGCCGGCCTTACCTCGTACGATAGGCATTGGCCCTCGGCGAATGCTGGCCGAGCAGTTCGGCGGCAATCGGCAACAGTGAGGCTGCCTCCGCAAGCCCGGCAGGACCCAAGAGACGGGTTACGGCAAGCGTCGGCCTGGTCAGCGGCCGCCGGCCGGCCACGTCGAGGGCGCCGAGATCGATCCGCTCGCAAAGCCGCTCCAGTACCTTGCGCGGGAAGAAGCCGCCGACGACGATCGCATCGGGATTGAAAAGCTGCACCACGGTTGCCAGCGGCCTCGACAGCTTCCTGCCGCGGTCATCGATCCAGGCGAGCAGGCGGGAATCTCCCTCCTGAAACAGCGCCGAGAGGAAGTCCTCCGAGAGTCGCTCCAGGGAGCAGCCGAGATGGCGGGCGAGATCGGAAAGGTTCGGCCGGGGGCCGGTTTCGGGAATGAGCGCACCGATATTCGACGCCTGGTTATAGGCGCCGCGAAAGACAGTGCCCTTGGTAACGACTCCGCCGCCGATGCCGAAATCCAGCGAGATATAGAAGAGGCAGCGGTGATCTGTGTGCGGGCGATGCGCTTCGAAAGCCGCGGCGCAATAAGCGCCGTTATCCCAATAGACAGGAAGCCTGAAGCGGGCGCTGATCCTCTCGGCAAGCTCCGACAGGGGCAAAGCAGCCTGTGTCGGCGTCACCTCGAATAGCGTGCCGTCCTCGCCGACGAGGGCGGGAACGGCGTGCCCGACACCAAGGATAGGCGATGGCGACGTCTCGATGAGGCGGGCGATATCGTCGAGGATCGGCTCGATCAGCGCATCGACCTGCCGTGACACGCGCTCTTGGATATTGCCGCTGAGGTCGGAGCGGGTAACGGCATAAAGCCCCTGCCTGATATAGATGCCGATGCTGTGAAAGGCGTTGTCGTTCAGCGAAAGCCGGAGCGGCGGCTGGCCGCGTTCGCCGTCATCGAGCGTGGCGCGTTCCTCGCGGACCAGTTTGAAACGATCGAAATTGGCGACGGCCTTGGTCAGCATCGATTTCGACAGGCCGAGCGCTGCGGCAATCTCCGTCCGGCTTTTCCCCGGATGCAGACGGATATGGCGCAGGACGGCATATTCGATGTCGGTCAGGCTGACCGGTCGCGGCCAAGGTCCCAGATCTGCGTGCAAGCGGGCGAACTTTCCGAAAAGAGACGAGCGAATCCCAGAATAGGCCGTCGTCATATTCATGTCATGCACTTAATATAAATGCACGCCGTGAACTTAAACAGGTCGATCGGGAGAGAACATTGGCGAGCTTGTCCATCCAGGGAGTGAGCAAGACCTTCGCGAACGGGCATAGGGTTCTTGATGACATCACGATCGACGTTGCATCGGGGGAGTTCCTGACGTTGCTCGGGCCGTCGGGATGCGGCAAGACCACGCTTTTGAAGGCGATCGCCGGATTCCATCCGCTCACGTCAGGCCGCTTCCTGATCGACGGCAAAGACGTCACCGCGCTGCCGCCGGAGAGCCGCAACACGGCAATGTGTTTCCAGTCCTATGCACTCTTCCCACACATGACCGTGGCCGAAAACATCCTATTCGGTCCCCGGCAGAGCGGCGCGGGCAAGGCCGAATGCCATGCGAGGCTCGACGCCGCCCTGCAACAGGTGGACCTTGTCGCGCATGCCACGAAGCTGCCGTCTGCCCTCTCAGGCGGGCAACAGCAGCGCGTGGCGCTTGCCCGCGCCATGGCGATGCGGCCTGGTGTGATCCTGTTCGACGAACCGCTTTCCAATCTCGACGCCAAGCTACGCGAGCAGGTGCGCTTCGAAATCCGCGCGCTTCAGGCAAAACACGGCTTCACCGCGATCTACGTCACCCATGACCAAGCCGAGGCGCTCGCCATGTCCGACAGGATCGTCGTGCTGAATGGCGGCCGTATCGAGCAGATCGATACGCCGGCTGCGATCTACGACCGCCCAGCCAGCCGTTTCGTCGCCGATTTCATCGGCGCCGCCAATATCCTCAAGGCCGATATTCTGGGCTTGGAAGCTGAAACGACCTGGCGTGTGCGCACCGATCTCGGGGAATTCGACATCCGCTCGGAGAGCGACCCCAAGGCGTCGAACCATTTCGTCTGCTGGCGGCCGGAAGCGGCCGAGATCGTCTTGGAGGCGCAAACGCCCCAATCCAATACATTCCAGGCCGTCGTAACGGCCCAGGCCTTCCAGGGCAATGTCACCGACGTGCTTGTCAGAAGCGGCAAAAGCGATGCCGCCTATCGCATCCAGACGCGCCGGCCGCTGACCGTCGGAGCCTCCGTCATGGTGCGCGTCGATCCCGCAAGCTTCTGTTTCCTGGAGGCGACGCATTGACATCCGCTGCCGCCACCAATTGGAAACAGGCAATCTTCATCGGCCTGCTGCTGATGACAGGGATCGGCCCGATCGTGCTTCTGGTCGGAACCGTGCTGGGCATGGCCGTCGCCCAGTCCTTCGGCTATTTCAACTTCGCCGGCGCAAGCGGCTTTTCCCTGGAGTTCTGGGCAAAACAGCTCCCCAGCCCGCTGCTCAGGGCCTCGCTCCTCTATTCCCTGAAGATCGCCTTCGTCTCAGCGATCGTCTCGGTGGCGCTCGCCTATCCCATCGCGCTCTGGCTGCGCAATCCCTTTCCGGGTTCGATAACGCTCGGCGCGCTGATCAAGGCGCCGATGATGGTGCCGGGCCTGGTCGCCGCCTTTCTCTTCGTCAACCTCATCGCCTTCCACGGCTTTCTGAACGAGGTGCTGCTCGGCCTCGGCCTGATCTCAAAGCCCTTCCGGATGCAGAACGACCGCTATGGCGCCGGCGTCATGCTGCTCCAGGTCTGGAAGAACATGCCTTTCGCCCTGCTGCTGCTCGGCGGCGCGGTCCGGTCGATCCACACCGATCTGCTCGACGCGGCCCGCGATCTCGGCGCCGGCGCCTGGGCACGCTTCCGCAAGATCATCCTGCCGCTCACCCTGAAGGCCATGCAGGCCGCCCTGGTGATCATCTTCATCGGTGCCGCCGGCGACTATTCCTTCCAGGCGATCGCCGGTCCGACGAGCGTCAGCTCTCTCGCCCTGTACATGTACACCGTGCAGCATGAATTCGGCCAATGGAACGAGGCGGCCGTCGTCGCGATCGTCCTGATGGCCACAGCCCTGCTCGGGTCGTTGATCCTGGCTGCGGCAGCCCATATCCTCTTTGGCGGCAGGAGAGCGTGATGTCGGGAAAATCCTGGAATCGCCTGCTCGCCATCGGCCTCGGCCTCGTGCTGATCGTCTGGCTCGTCGTTCCCTTCGCCATGGCGGTGCTCTGGTCGCTGGTTGATCCCGACAAGGCCTGGAGTTATCCCGACCTCCTGCCGCAGAAACTCTCCTTCCGCCGCTGGACCGAGATGTGGGAGACGACCAATCTCGCGGTCGCCATCGCCAACAGCTATACGCTGGCGCCGATCGTGGCATGCGCCACGCTGATGCTGGCCGCGCCCACGGCCTATGCCTTCGGACGCCTCGAATTCAGAGGCAAGTCGGTAGCGCAATTCACAGCGCTCCTGCCGCTCGTGCTGCCGGGCTTTGTCATCGCGCTGTTCTTCAGCGCGCTTTTGAATCGGATCGGCATCTACAACAAATTTCTCGGCATCGTGATCGGCCACACCGTGCTGTTCCTGCCCTATGCGATCCGCATTCTCTCCGTCTCCTATTCGCTGGTCCGCCAGGACCTGATCGACGCGGCGCGCGATCTCGGCGCCAGCCGCTGGGCACGCTTCTCCGCCGCCTATCTGCCGGTGCTCAAACCCGGGATCCTGGCGGCGCTGGTCATCGTCTTCATTCAGAGCATCGAGGAATTCGCCCTCTCCTTCGTGCTCGGCTCGCCTGACTTCACCACCGTTCCGACGATCCTCTATTCCTATCTGGGCTATAATTTCATCCGGCCGAACGCGGCAGTCGTGTCGCTGATCCTGGTCGTCCCCAACATCATCCTGATGCTTCTCTTCGAACGGCTGCTGAAGAGCAACGGCGCCGTTGCGCTTGGCGGCAAGGGATGACGTCCATCCAATCCAACCATCGGAGCAATCGCATGTCACAACGCCTGATCCCGCTGCTGATCGCAGCGGCAGCCTTCGCCACGCCCGCCGCGGCAGCCGACGACCTTCTGAAGAGGCCGTGGGATGATATCGTTGCCCAGGCCAAGCAGGAAGGCGAGGTCGTCTGGTACAACTGGTTCCTCCAGCCCCGCTTCCGCGAACTGAGCAAGGGCTTCGAAGAGAAATACGGGATCAAGGTGACCATTCCCGATGGTACCTCCGACGGAAACCAGAACAAATTCCTTGCCGAACGCGACCGCGCCGAAGGCGATATCGACGTGATGTCGCTCGGCGGCGATCAGTTGCCGAAGTTCGACGTCACCGCCTATTTCCTTGGCCCACTCGATATCTTGCCCGGCTATTCCAAGCTGCGCACCCAGATCAATGGCGGTGACGGCAAGGGCTATGCAGTCGCCTTCTGGGGCAACCAGACGGGTCTCGCCTATGACCCGGCGCAAGTCGACGAGGCAAAGCTGCCGCAGACCTTCGATGATCTCACCAAGTGGATCAAGGAGAACCCGCAGGCTTTCGCCTTCAACGATACCCGCGGCGGCGGCGCCGGCAAGGCCTTCCTGCAAACCGTGGTCCGCTCGACCGTCAAGCCGGAAGATATCGCCGCAGGCAACTTTCAGGCCGCCTGGGACTGGTTTGCCGCCAACAAGCCGAATTACGGCTTCGCCTCGTCCAACGCCGATAGCCTGACCCGCCTGAATGGCGGCGAGTTCCAGATCGTCTCGGCCTGGGAAGACCATCTCGCCGGCCTGCAGCAGAAGGGCGAGATCGACAAGCGGATGAAGTTCTACATCCCAACATTCGGCATGCCCGGCGGCGGCAATGTCGTCGGTATCGCTGCCAATGCCAAGCACAAGGCCGCTTCGCTTCTCTTTGTCGACTGGCTGACCTCGGCCGAAACCCAGACGCTGCTCGCCAAAGAGATGGGTTCGGCGCCCGTCAACAGCGACGCGGTGAAAATGGCAGACGGCGTGCCGGCCGAGCAGCGCGCCTATGCGGTCGACTGGTTCCCGGTCAAGCAGTCCGACGCCATCACGGCGCAGTTCCTCGAAAAAGTCGTCATGGGTCAGTAAGGAACCAGACGATATCATGCAGCAATCTCAAGATCATAAGGAGCGTCAGCCATCGGCTGGCGCTCAAGGCGCCTTTCCCACCGGCGTCCATACGAAGTTCAATGTCGACGGCAGCGTCCGGCCCTTTCCCGGCAATACGATCATCTGCCACCTCGCTGCGACCAGCCGGCTCTATGCCGCCCTTTCGAGCCTTTACGGCGCGCTGGAGCAAAGCGATCTATCAGAACTCTATTCGCTGCTGCCGCCGTCGAGCTGGCATATGACGGTGTTCGAAGGCGTCTGCGACCAGGTCCGGCGGCCGGGCTTCTGGCCTGCCGATCTCGGCCTCGATGCGCCCTTGGCCGAATGCGATGGGCTCTTCGCGGACAAGCTTTCCGCCTTCGATCGCTCCTGCGATCCGCCCTACCGCCTGCGCATTGCCGGCTGGCAACCGCTCGTCAACGGCATCGCCCTCAGGCTCGCGCCGACAACGAGCGGAGAGGAAACGCGTCTCAGACACCTGCGCGACCGGCTGTCGGACCTGCTCCAGCTCCGTCATCCCGGGCATGAGGACTACGTGTTCCACCTCAGCATCGCCTATCTGATCCGCTATCCCAATGAGGAGCAGCAGGCCGCGCTTTCGGCGCTGCTGTTTAAACTCCTCTCCGGTCTGCCGGCGGAGTTCGAACTCGGCGCACCGGAATTCTGCCGGTTCGACGACATGTTCGCCTTCCGTCGCCAGTTCTTCCTACAGAGCCCGGCAAGAGGCGGCTGAACCCAGGCGCGCAATGCCGAGACAATGGGCCGACAATGGGGCCGGCCGGGAGCCGGCCCACTGCATTTAAAACATCGTGTTCTTGTTGGCAGCCTCGTTCGGAACCGCCTGGATCACGTCCCAGTGCTCGACGATCTTGCCGTCCTTGACGCGGAAGATATCGACGATCGCCTGGCCGCGGTCATCAGCACTGTTCGTCGCGTGCACATGCAGCCAGACGAGGTCACCATCGGCGGCGCTGCGGACGATCTCCGCCTTCGATTGGGCATTGCCCTTGAAGAAGCCGGAGAAGAAGGAAATCAAAGGCTTCTTGCCGTCGGGAACCTGCGGATTGTGCTGCCGGTAGTCGTCGGCGACGACGGACGCGGCCTCCAGATCGTGCTTGTTGAAGAAGCGGTCGTAGAACTCCACCACCAGCTTCCGGTTGGCTTCCTCGACCTTCAAATCCCGCGAGGCCGATTCAGCAAAAGCGCCCGAAGGCGCGGCGATGCCCGCCAGAATGGCGAGTGCGAAAAGCGATTGAAATCTCATGCATCAAACTCCTTGGTATGGATCAGCGATCTAGTCTAAAAAAGAGACTATCAATCAGGTCTATGAAACCTGGACATGCCGAGCAAGAAGGCATGTTTTGGTGGCAAGGTCAGCCTGCGATGACCAGGGAGAAGGCATGCCTGCAAAAACGGACGAGCCGAAACAGCAGCCTGGGGTGGGATGCCCGGTCAGAGGCGTGCTCGATCGCATCGGCGATCAATGGAGCCTGCTCACCCTCGAGGCGCTGGAAGACGAGAAGAAGCGCTTCAACCAGTTGCTGCGGGAGATCGGCGACATCTCGAAACAGATGCTCTCCAAGACGCTGCGGCATCTGGAGCAGGACGGCTTCATCAGGCGCACCGTCTATCCCGAGGTTCCGCCGCGCGTGGAATATGAACTGACGGAGCTGGGGCGATCATTCCTCATCCCGATGAAAGCCCTGGTCGGATGGGCCGAGCAGAACCATGCGGCGATCAACAGCGCGCGTCGGCGATACGAAACCGCTTAGCGTGGAGTTTAAGAGAGCGTCAGGCGATCAGCACCTTGCCGCCCGTCCGGAACGGAAGGGCGGATTGCAGCGCCTGGCCGATCCTTTCCAGAGGAAACACCTCCCGCACCTCGGTCGCGATGACCTTCGAAGCGATCTGCGCAGCAATCTCCGAATAGGCGCGCTGGACCTCGCTCATCGCTTCGGCATGGACCCATTCCCGGAGATGACAATAGGAAAAGGCGATATCGGGATGGGAGGCCCAGAAGGAAGCCGGAATGCTCTGGCCCGAAAGCAGTCCGTAATGCACGAAATGCCCGCCGGGTTTCAGCGCATCGGCGAGGATGGAGGCGCGTGCGCCGCCGACGCAATCGAGCACTGCGTCGAGCCCGTGTCGGCCGGCAAGCCCTGCGGCCAGATCACCGTCTGCCCTGTCGATAATAACAGCCTCGAGCCGGCCGCGCAGGCGCTCAAGCGATTGCTCGCTGCGGATGAGCGCCACCGGCTCCACACCGGCGGCATTGGCGAGCCCGATCAGGATCGCCCCGATCGAGGAGGCGGCGGCATTGATGGCGATGCGCATGCCCGGCCTCAGCCCGATCTTCTTGTGCAGCATCAGCCAGGCCGTCATCGGGTTGACATAGCTCGTCACCGCTTCGAAGTCGGAGAGCGCGTCCGGAACACGAAGGCACCAGCCGGGATCGGTGTCCTTGAATTCCTGCCATCCGCCGGCGCTGCGCACCGGCAGCACACGAGTGCCCGGCGCAAGCCCGTAGACCTCTTCACCGCACGCTTCGACCACGCCGAAGGCTTCGAACCCGGGAATGAAGGGCAGGGCCGTGCGTCCGGCATAGGCGCCCGATATGGTGATGATATCGGAGGGATTGATCGACCGCGCCAACAACCGCACCCGGACCTGGTCGCGCGCGAGCATCGGCAGTTCGGCCCGCTCGATCCCGACGACCTCCTCGGCCGGGCCGAAATTTCGCACGACCGCCTGATATTGCATTGCATCCCCCTGACAACAGCGGTTAGAACACGCCTTCGAATTTTGGTGATCGAATGAGCGTTGACGACAGGCCTTTAGCATCGTTCCGGGTCTCGATGCGAGACATCGACATCTATGGTCATGTCCATAACTCGGTTTACCTCGACTATTGCGAGGATGCGGTCGTCGAATTCCTGCGGCACCGGCAAATCCTCGGCCATTTCCGCCACACCACCTCGGGTGTGGCCTATCACGTGAAGAAGGCGGAGATCACTTTTCACAACCCCATCGACGTCGACGATGTCGTCGAAGCGAAGGTCAATGTCGAGAAAATCGGGCGTACGAGCCTGTCCTTTACGATCGAACTCTTTCGACGGCGCGATGGCGCCCATTGCGCATCGGCGGGGCTCGTCTGGGTCTGCGTCGGCCTTTCCGACAGCCGCCCCACGCCGATCCCCGACGCCACCAGAGCCGCTTTAGGCTGACGGCCGATCTTCAAACCAGCGGGTGTCCATGCCGATCCATGCGCAGCTTCTTCGACATGCAACGCACAGGCCGGACAAACCGGCCCTGGTGATCGACGGCCGCTCCCTGAGCTATCGCGAACTCGCTTCGCGCGCCACCGCGATTGACCGCTTTCTCCGGGAACTGCCGCGCTCGACCCGCCGCACGCTCGATCTGCCCGGCGTGGAGAAACTTACCGCCCTCAGCCTCGGCAACCACATCGGCTTCGCCGAATATTTCGTCGCCGCCACCGCCTTGCCGAACGCCTGCGCGGTGATCGACCCGATGATGCCGGCAGAAAGGATCGAACGCATTCTCGAGCGGCTGGCGCCTGACGTGCTTGTCGTCGAAGACGATGCGGGCTCAAGCGCCGAAATCGGCCGCCGGCTCGGCATATCGGTCGTCACCGCCGGAGCGGAGCCCTTCGATCTCGCCGAGACGGAAGGCGATCTGGCAGATGATGCCGAGGGCATTTTCCTGATCGGCTTCACCTCGGGCACAACAGCCGAGCCGAAGGCCTATTACCGCTCGCGCGAGCAATGGCGCCGCAGCCTCGATCGCGGACGCGTGGTTTTCGAACTTGAAGACGCCCCGTCGACCCTATGCCCCGGAGCCCTGGCGCATGGGCTGGCGCTTTACGCCATGGTCGAAGCCCTGGATGCCGGGGCCACCTTCCATTCGATCCGGAAATGGGATGCCGCTGCCGTCGCGCACATTCTCTCTTCCGGACGAGTCGAACGGCTGGTTGCCGTTCCCACCCATATAGCGGGCATTGCCCGGGCCTGGGCCGCCGAACCCGCTTTGACCGCCCTGCGCGATGTCCTGACCGCCGGCGCCAAGCTCGAGGTCAACGGGGTCGAATCCATGCGGCGGCTTTTTCCGAGGGCGCGCATCCGGGAATATTACGGCGCATCCGAGATCGGTTTCATGACCGTCTCGACCCTCGTCGGCGGCGAGATCGATTTTCCGATCGACCGGGTCGGGCAGGCCTATCCCGGCGTGGAGATTTCCATTCGCGATCCTGATGAAAACGATGTCGGCACCGATGTGCCGGGCACGATCTTCGTCAGCAGCGACCTGATCGCCGACGGCTATCTCTGGGGCGACGACGGCCAGGCGTTCCGGGTCACCCAGGCCGGAGCCACGGTCGGGGATCTCGGCGAACTCGATGAAAACGGCATGCTGCGGGTGATCGGCAGGGCGGGCGGCATGATGATATCAGGCGGCAACAACGTCTATCCCGCCGAAGTCGAGAGCGCGCTCAAAGCCTGCTCGGGCGTCGAGGATGCCGTCGTCTTCGGGCTGCCGGATGCCTATTACGGCCAACGGATCGTCGCCGTCGTCTCGGGCGAGGCGACAGACGCGAAAATGCTGGCCGACCATTGCGCGCTGGTGCTCGCCAGGTTCAAGATCCCCAGGCAGTTCTACCATATCGCCTCCTGGCCGATGACAAGCAGCGGCAAGATTTCCAGGGGGCAGGTGGAAGCTGCGGTCATTTCGGGAGTCGGTCTTGTCCTACGCCTATCAGCCTGACGAGGATTGGCAGCCGGTCGTGGTTGCCGCTTACCGTACCCCGATCGGCCGGGCCTTCGGATCGCTTTCGACGGTCGCAGCCGAAGACCTGCTTGCACCGATCATCCGCCGGATCGTTGCTGAAGCAGGCATTGCGCCAGAGGCGATAGACGACGTGCTGGTCGGCAATGCCGCCGGCGGCGGCGGCAATATCGGCCGGCTAGCAGCACTTACCGCCGGCCTGCCGATGGCGGTCCCCGGTGTGATGATCGATCGGCAATGCGGGTCGGGCCTGGAAGCGATCATCCTCGCCGCACGACTGATCCAGGCGAAAGCCGGTTCGTGCTTTCTTGCCGGCGGCGTCGAAAGCGTCAGCACCGCGCCATGGCGCGTCGAACGGCCGAAAGCCAATGGGGCCTTGCCGCGCTTTTACGGCCGCGCCCGCTTTTCCCCGGAAACGGTGGGCGACCCTGATATGGGCATTGCCGCCGAAAACGTCGCCCGGCAATTCGCCATATCGCGCCAGAGACAGGATGAATTCGCGCTGCGCAGCCACAGGCTCGCCGTCGCGGCGGCCGAGGCGGGCATCCTTCAGCCCGAGATCGTCGAAATCTCCACTGCCCACGGGCTGGTCGACCGCGACGAATGTCCGCGCCCATCCACATCGATCGAGGCGCTCGCAAACCTCCGGCCGGCATTTCTCCCCGACGGCTCGGTGACGGCGGGCAATGCCTGCCCGCTGAATGACGGCGCCTGCCTGGTGCTCGTCATGAGCCGCGGCATGGCGAGAAGCCTCGGCATCGACAAGGGCCTCGCCTTCATCGACAGTGCTGCGGCCGGCGTCGATCCCAACCTGCTCGGCATCGGCCCGGTCGCTTCGACCCAAAAGCTCATGCAGCGCCAGCCCGGGCTCTCGCTCTCCGATATCGATGCCATCGAATTCAACGAGGCTTTCGCCGCCCAGGTGCTGGCATCGCTGGATCAACTCGACATCCCTGCCGACACGGTGAACAGGGAGGGCGGAGCCCTGGCGCTCGGGCATCCGTTCGGGGCCTCCGGTGCGATTCTCGTTAGCCGGCTATACAGTCAGTTGGTCCGCGGGGATAGCTGGCCGCCCGCCGCCACCGGCCTCGCCACGATCGGCATCGGCGGCGGCATCGGCCTGACGGCGCTGTTTGAGGCTGTCAAGCTCTCCTGAAGAGACGACCGTATTGAGAGTGAGAGGAACCGAGATCGGCGCGCCATATGCTCTCATCCCCTCGGGGAGAAGAGACACGCCGCTCCCTCTCCGCTCCTCTCAACGCCGGATAACGCAGATCTCCTCCATTTCCGCACCATGGCTCGATCGCAGGGCGAGCCGCCCTACACCTTCGCATAGGGCGACAGCGACTGAGGGAGAATGGTTCAAAGCCGCGATCAAGCGCATTCTCATGCCGATCGGTTCCGGCCGATGAAGCCGCTTGGCTCCGTCACGGTTTCGGCACTCCGAGCAGTTCCTGCTCGCCTTCATATCAGCAAAGGCACGTCAACAGAGGACATTCCTCGCGAAAGACAAGGAGACTACCCATGAAGATCGTCATTATCGGTGGTACCGGCCTCATCGGCTCGAAGACCGTGGAAAGATTGCGCACTAAGGGCCACGACGTCTTGGCGGCTTCGCCAAATTCGGGCGTCGATACGATCACCGGCAAGGGGCTTGCCGAAGCGCTGGCAGGCGCTGAGGTGGTGCTCGACCTCGCCAACTCCCCTTCCTTCGAGGACAAGGCGGTTCTCGAATTCTTCCAGACCTCGGGCCGCAACCTGCTCAAGGCTGCGGCCGACGCCGGCGTGAAACATCACATCGCGCTCTCGATCGTCGGCATGGAGCGCCTTCAGGGCAGCGGCTACATGCGCGCCAAGATGGCCCAGGAACAGTTGATCAAGAGTTCCGGTATCCCCTACACCATCGTGCACTCCACCCAGTTTCACGAATTCATGGCAGGCATCGCCCAGTCGGGCACATCAGGCCAGATGGTGCATTTGTCGCCGGCCTATGTGCAGCCGATCGCCTCCGACGATGTCGCCGACGTCATGGCCGAGGTGGCGCTAGCGGCACCCGTTAACGGCACGATCGAAATCGGCGGGCCGGAGAAAGTCCGCCTTACCGAAATCGTGACGCGCCTCTTCAAGGCGACGAACGATCCGCGCCAGGTCGTGGCCGATCCGCATGCCCGCTATTTCGGCGTCGAGCTCGAGGACAACTCGCTCGTCACCGGAGCCAAGGCGAGGCTCGGCCGGATCCGCTTCGACGACTGGCTGAGCCGGCAGCCGCCGCAGAAAAAGAGCGCCTGACGATCCATTTCCCATCAACTGAGGAGACCAGACATGCTCAGAAAAATGATCTCAGCGGCCACACTCGCCATTGTCCTTGCCGCCGGCACCCAGGCTCATGCCGCCGGCGGCGACGCGAAGGTTCGCATCGTTTTCGACCAGAAGCTTCCCAACGTTCCCGGCAAGAGCATGCGGGCGGTGCTCGTCGAATATGGGCCGGGCGGCTCGTCGCCCGGCCATACGCACCCGGCCTCGGCCTTCATCTATGCCACCGTTCTCGAAGGGGCGATCACCAGCAAGGTGAATGATGGGCCGGAGAAGGTTTATAAGGCAGGCGAAAGCTTTCCTGAATTTCCGGGCGATCATCATGCCGTCAGCAAGAACGCCAGCAAGACAAAGCCGGCGCGCCTGCTTGCGGTCTTTGTGCTGAACACCGACGAAAAAGAACTGACGACCGACGACAAGTGACCTCACACTCGATGCCCGGCGCCGCCGGGCATCGCTTCCTCCACCGCCTCAGGCCGCCTGCAATGCGATCTCCAGGTCGGCGATCAGATCATCCGGATGCTCGATGCCGATCGACAGCCGGATGGTCGATTCCAGAACGCCGATCCGCTCCCTGATATCAGCGGGCACGCCGGAATGGGTCATCGTGGCCGGGTGGCTTGCGAGCGACTCCGTCCCCCCGAGGCTGACGGCGAGCTTGAAGACCTGGAGCGCGTTCAGGAATTTGAAGGAAGCCGGCTGGCCGCCGCGGATATCGAAGGAGAAGGTCGAGCCGGCGCCGGTGCATTGCGCGGTGAAGGTGCGCCCCAGCGGCGAATCCGGATCGTGGTAGGAGAGATAGTGAACCTTCTCGACCTTCGGGTGCTCGCGCAGGAAATCGGCAACGGCGCGTGCATTGT
Organism: Rhizobium sp. BT04; assembly: GCF_030053135.1. Classification (NCBI taxonomy): domain Bacteria; kingdom Pseudomonadati; phylum Pseudomonadota; class Alphaproteobacteria; order Hyphomicrobiales; family Rhizobiaceae; genus Rhizobium; species Rhizobium sp. BT04. The sequence continues at coordinate 559,481 of NZ_CP125651.1, forward strand.
TGTTGGCCCGCTCCATGCGCAGCTGCAGCGTTTCCAGCGAGCGGCCGAGCATCCAGCAGGAATGCGGATCGAGCTGCGTGCCGATCGCGCCGCGCAGCGCCTTGACCTGCTTGACGACCGCCTTGCGGCCGAGAACCGCGCCGGCGATCAGATCGGAATGGCCGCCGACATATTTGGTCAGCGAATAGAGCGAGATATCGGCGCCGTGCTCGATCGGTCGCTGGAAGACCGGTCCGAGCAGGGTGTTGTCGCAGACGACGATCGGCGTATGCCCCTGCCTTGCGCCGATCGCATCGGCCACGCGCCGGATCATCGCGACATCGACCAGGCTGTTGGTCGGGTTGGCGGGCGTCTCGATCAGGATGACGGAGACCCGGCCTTTGGCGACGGCCTCATCTGCTGCCTTCTGCACCGAGCCCTCGCTGACGCCGTCGGCAAAGCCGATGGCGGCGACGCCGAGATTCAGGAAGGTCTTGGCCAACAATGTCTCCGTCCCCCCGTAAAGCGGCTGCGAATGCAGGACCGCATCGCCCGGCCGGACGAAGGCGAGCAGCGTGGTGGCGATCGCCGCCATCCCTGAGGAAAACAGCACGCCGCTTTCCGTCCGCTCATAGACGGCGAGCCGATCCTCGACGATCTCGCTATTCGGATGATTGAAACGCGAATAGACGAGGCCCGCGCCCTTGCCCGCCGGCGGCTCGCGGCGGCCTGAGACGTAATCGAAGAAGTCACGGCCATCCTCGGCGGAGTTGAAGACGAAAGTCGAGGTGAGGAATACCGGCGGCTTGACCGCCCCTTCCGAGAGTTCGGGATCGTAGCCGTAATTCAGCATCTGCGTTTCGGGATGCAGTGCATGATTGCCGATATGGGTTTTGGAAGGATGCGGGGCCGTCATGATCGTCTCCTCTGTCGGGATTGCCCAGGGATAAACTACATCAAAACTGCACTGGAGGAGCAATGATCGATGCCGCTCCTTAACGGTTAGCCCACGGTCTCGCCCAAAGTGTCCGCAACATAGGCGCCACGCGCGCCCATCGGCAGTGGGGGTCCCGTCGTTGTGTCCTTCGCGGTCTGATGTTCCAGTTCGGCGTTGAGTTCTGCGCCGATGACGAGAATGACGACGGAAAGCCAGATCCAGACGAGGAAACCGATCAGCGCCCCGAGCGTGCCGTAGGTCGCATTGTAATTGGCGAAATGATCGAGGTAGAAGGAAAAGCCGAGGGACATGGCGGCCCATGCGACCGTCGTCAGAACCGCGCCCCAGGTCATCCAGCGAAGCTTGGCAGGCTGCCGACTGGGACCGAAGCGATAGATCGACGTCACCGCCACCGCAACGACGAGCAGAAGCAGCGGCCACCGCAGGAGAAGTGCCATGTGCTCCTTGAATTGATCGAGCCAGAGATAGGAAAGCACGACCGGCATCACCCCGATGAGCACGACCATGACAATCGTCAACAGCATGGCACACAGCGTGAAACACAGAGCGATCAGGTTCAGCCGGACCAATCCCCGCTTCTCGGTCTCCTCATAGGCGACGTTCATCACGTCGAAGATCGCCAGCGTGCCGCTATGCGTGCTCCAGAGCGCAATGCCGAGACCGACGAAGAAAGTGATGCCGAGCGCACTGTCGCGCCGATTGACGAGTTCCTTGATCTGGTCGGCCAGCAGATCGAAGGCTCCCGGCGGCATGAGCACCGCCAGTTCACGCAGGTGTTCGGATATGGTGATCGGATCGGCAACCAGCCCGTAGAGGGCGACCAAGGCCGCCATCGCCGGAAACAGCGCCAGCAGCAGATAAAAGGTCACACCCGCGGCAATCAGCGTCACCCGGTCGTCCAACACTTCACGGTAAAGGCGCCAGAACACATCGCGAAGACCCGGGAATGGTATCGCCTCGGGCACGGCGGCGTTGCGCCCGTGAGCGTCCTCCGCCCTGCCGGCCACCGCCGGCGGGCCGGCCTGCCTTGCCTGCATCAACACAAATGCCCCGACCGCTGCGGCCATCATCGCGGCCGCGATGGAGAACCTCTTGAGCGGGAGCACGTCTGCCATTACCCTATCCTCTGATTTGCTATCCTCTGATTTGCTGGGTGGATAACGCGGGGTGTCGCAAAAGGATGCAAGCCGTTGCTTTCTCGCACGGTTTGGGTTCGGGGGAGGGCGATTGGAGCCCACGGCGCCATAGAAGGCCAAGACTTCGCAGATTTCAATCCGCTGATTTTATTGAGTTTCCTACCCAATACGGAACCGAACACGGACTTTAGTTTCGTTACTGCTGCGGGAGGGATATTTCGACACCCGTCGGCAGCGCCGCGAAATGATGGGGCCAGAGGCGAAAATGGCATGTCAGACGCCTTTTCAGATCTGGAATTCGGTCAGCCCCATCCTACTTTCGCACCCGCCAGTGACTGGCGCCAAGCATCCGGCGGCTGTTGAGAGCACGACAAACAAACCGAACGGAGCTGCCCTTAACAATAGCGCCGGCGGCAACGGCCAGCGATGGCGGCTGCCGTTATTCCCCGCCAAATTGGCCACCGCAACGAACCGGCTGCCTCATCCGAAGCCCGCGACAATCCCATCGCCCAAGCTCGCCGCTGCCAATGACCACTCGGCGGAGAACGGCTCGGATCGCGGCAGTGCATTGGCATCGGCCGAAGACGAAGCGCCGTCGCTCGATCGCCCAATTGTCCGCGGACAACTGGCCCCATCTCTGATCCAACAACAGGCGCGAAGCAATGCCGCGCGCGCCAAGAGAGCCTCAAACTGAGGCGCCCCGCAGGGCCTCGCAAGGAGCAGCGTTGGAGCGCCCCCTTCGAGGCTCCGGCCTCCGGCCTGCGCGCCCAGGATGAGGTATGTTGGAGGACGCCCTCAATAGGGAACCTTGGACGATGCTGCCCCTCAACAGAAAGTCAGGAATCTGCGCCTCGGTGCCCAGCCCTGCAGATGGTGGCGCGGCCACTGAAGCCGGACCAGCGCCCAAGAGAGCCTCATCCCGAGGCGCCCGCAGGGGCCTCGAGGGACGAGGCGGGTGCGCCAAAGATTGATCATCCGATTGTCCGCGGATGCGGCCGGCGCAGATCCCCCATATCGACGACGGCCGCATAGCGTTTGCTGCCCCCGTCACCCGCCGCCGTCAGCTCATCGACATGGCAGTCGCCGAGAAAGAACCGCCTCGAACATGCCCCGCAAGCCGTTGCCGCCCTGATCGGCGAGACCCTCGCCGCCCTCAAGACCCAGCTCGCCCGCGTCGATGCCGCCATCGCGCTTGCCATCGAGACCGAGCCCGATATTGCCGCACGCCGCGACCTGCTGCTGACCGCGCCCGGCATCGGCGAGATCGGCACCGCCGTGCGCATCGCCGAACTGCCAGAGCTCGGCGCCGTCGACGAAAGAAACTCGCAGCCCTCGTCGGCGTCGCGCCCATCGCCCACCAGAGCGGCGCCTGGCGCGGCCAGCGCCATATCGCTGGCGGCCGCGCCACCGTCCGATGCGCCCTCTACATGGCAACGCTCTCCGCCATCCGCTGCAGCCCGGCCATCAAAGCCTTCCACAAAAGGCTGCGCAACGCCGGCAAACCACCCAAGGTCGCCCTCGTCGCCGCCATGCGAAAGCTCATCATCATGATCAATACTATTCTTAGGCGACAAACCCCATGGAGCGAGCCACAACAACACGGTTGCTGAGGTGCCCCGCAGGGGGCCTCGAAGGACGGGGCTGGCGCATCCACGTCGATGAACGCAAGGAGCAGCGCCGAAGCGCGCCTTCGAGGCTCCGGCCTTTGGCCCACAACCTCAGGATCAGGCGCTGGAGGCTGCCGCCTTCAATAGGGAGCCTTGGACAATGCCGCTCCTCAACAGAAAGTCAGGAACCTGCGCCTCGGTGCCCGGCGCCGCAGATTGTGGCTCGGCCACTGAAGTTGGACCAGCGCCCAAGGGAGCCTCATCCTGAGGCGCCCCGCACGGGCCTCGAAGGGCGAGGCGGGTGCGTCAGAGGTTGATTATCCAATTGTCCGCGGACAACTCACCGAATGCGCCACGTCCAACTTCCAAAAGGGCCTCACCTTGGGTGCTGCGCAAGAGGCCTTTGAGGACAAGGCGGGTGCACCGGCGTCTGATGAATGCAAGGAGCAGCACTGCGACGTGTCCCTGCGAGGCTCCGGCCTTCGGCCTACCCAGCTCGGGATTAGGAGTCTTGGAGAATGCCGGCTCTCAATAAGCGGCGTTGGGGTGGCGTCAGAGGTTGATCATTGCAACGAGCGGCCCGCCGGTTTTAGGAATGAGCGGTCGCCTGGCGCAAGTTGTCCGCGGACAACGCGGCACCGAAACCGGCCACGCGCCATAGTCAGAGGCCGCGCCCAATTCAAGTTTCCTCCAGCCTCACCCGCCATGCGACCCAACCGACAAGCTTGAATCTGCCGCAGTGCGGCATTACCTCATGGCGAACCGAAGCACTTGACCCCTTCGGAGCCGCTTCGGTCCGACGGACAGCATTCCCCCTCCCAGGCTGTCGGTCACTCTCGAAGCCCGGCGCCCCTCTCCCGCGCCGGGCTTTCGTTATTTTGACGAACCACCGTCATCGCGGAACAGGCGCCGCCCAGCTTCTCCATTCCTGTCGCCCAGGCCCTCAAATGAAATGCCTGGACAACCGGCTGCCCAATAATTGCCCGCATCGTCAATCTGCGCCGTCGTCAGCCCATGGCGGTGAATGTTCAGGCATCGTCATAGCAGAGCGCCCATTGGTCGCCGACATACCAGCAGCGTCCTATCGGCGGCTCCTTGTTCCAGAGCAGGCTTTTGATGAACTCGATGCCGCCGCGTTTGAACGCGGCCGTCAGCTTCTCCACCTCGCTCTCGTCGATCGTCAATCCACCATTGGCGCAGACGAAATAAGCATTGCCGATCCAGCGCGCCGCAAATCCAGTCGCGCCGCGCTCGATACGAAGTGCGGCGCCATGGGATGCATGACGACCACCATTCGACGGCCGGGCCGGGCGCGGCACGCCGAGTGGCAGCACCAGGCGACCTCCGGGCCGCAGCCTTTCGATCCAGGACGCCGCAGGACGCCCGACGGCGAAATTCACGTAGATCGCATCGACCTCTTGCTGCGGCCATTGACTGCCGTCGGCGGTGACGACGCTGACATTGGCCCGATCGGCAAGCGCTGCTTGCGCGTGGCCGGCCAGATCGGGATCCATCTCGACGGCATGGACATGACCGGTGGCGCCCACCAGCTCCGCGAGAATGGCGCTGTAATAACCCGTGCCGGCACCGATATGCGCAATGCGATCACCAATTTGAACATCCAGTTCTGCGAGCAGCCGGGCATGCAGCGACGGACTGCCATTGTTGACGCCCTTGTCGGGCTGCAGAGCAAACAGCACATCCTGATAGGCCAGAACCAGATCAGAGGAGAGCAGGGGGCGATATCCCCCGCCCAGATTGGCGATCTGCCATGGCGGCGGGCAGGAATTTTTCGCGAGGGACGACGGCAAAGGCAGCTTCGATCCGCGGGTTCGTCGTTGCCGCGGTTGCCACCACCTGATGGGCGTAAGCGCGGCGGATCAACGCAAGTTCCTCGGCGGTGAACATCGCAGTCGGCATGACTAACCTCCGGATATGGCTTTTGGCGATCTGTTCCGTTTCTTGGGCCTTTGCGTGCTGCAGATCGATCCATCGATGCCTCATCACCATCGATAGCGCGGGGCAGCAGCCTCAAACAGCGGGCATTTGTGACGGAAGTTAAACGCGATTTTGTTTCCCTTGCAGAAAACTACGTTGTTACGTCATACGCTTAATATAGCCGGGGCAATTCGAACCCGTCACTGGACATCACTGACCTGCAAGCAGGCCGCACCGGCCTGCCGCGTTGACCTCTTCCTATAACGCCGTCGGTGCCTCAGGCGTCGGCCGTCGTGTGATGCCCGGCGCCGACGCTGAAACGTTTCTTGATCCGGTCGACCGGCGTCCCATCCAGAAGTGGAACCTGGAGCAGCCTGTCATAGGTCTCAAAGCCCATCTTCGCGTAATAGCCAAGTCCGCTGACATTGTCGGCGCGGATGGTCGCATTGATGAATTCGAGCCCGAGCTCTTTCGCCGCCGCCTTTGTCGCAGGAAAAAGCGCGCTGCCGACGCCTACGGTCTTCGGGTTCATACGGGCAAAGGTCGCAATGTCGGCGAAGCCTTTTGGCGGATCACCGTATAAGCTCAGCGATTGAAAGCCGACCAGCGACTGGTCGTGCTCTGCAACATGGCAGACAAGAGGAAACTTGCCGTCGATGAACCAATCGGCGAACTCGGCGGCCGAAAGCGGGGTCTCGAGCGCGGTCGTTCCCCCGGCTCGGATGATCTCGTTCAGGAGAGCGCTCAATTCCTCGGCGTCGGAGGAGACGGCGTTTCGAATATGCATGTCTTGGCTACCTCATTGTCAACCAACAACCTATCGGCGAGATCCAGAGATGACAAGTCGCCAGTTCGTCCGCCGGGATGAGGTATCGTCACGCCCGACATCATCAATTCCGAATTGGAATCATCGAGCGCCAGCGGATGTCGCTCGGGCGGGCCGAAGAGGTCATCGATGCGGATATGGAATTCCACACCCGCATCGCCCAGATCTCAGGCAATCCGATCTAGGTCGCCGTCAGCGAGGCCATGCTTGCCTGGCTGAAGGAATATCATACCGAGATGCTGATCTGGACCGGCAAGGAAAAGTTCACGCACGCCGAACACGACGAAATCGTCGATCGCCTCGAAGCCAACGACATCGACGGCTCCGAGATGGCGCTCCTCAAGCATCTCGAGCGCTCGCGAGCGCTTTACGCCAAGTAATCACCAACTCCCCGCTTGAGCGGCATGCCTTTCATCCTCTTAGCCGCACTGCGGCTTTCGAGCGCGAGAGAGCATTTGTCGGCAGCAACGGAACAATGCTCTGCCGACGAGGTTGTGGATAGGCCAAACACGCAACGATCCCCAAAGGAGGACACCCAGATGCGTATGAAACTCGTAGCAGCTTCGCTTTTTGCCCTCGGCATGGCCACCTCGGCTTTCGCCCAGTCCAACCCAGCGCCGGCCGGCGCCACGATCGACAAGAACCAGGCCGATCAGGGCGGTGGCGCGAGCGGCGACATGAAGGCCAAGAAGCCGATGGCGACGGATACCACCACGACAGGCTCCACCACCGGCGGCGCGATGAAAATGGACAAGACCAAGTGCCCCAATCCGGTTAACAATTCCGCCAACCTCCAGACGCAGGGCGGCACCAGCAACGCCACGCCGATGGACGAGGCCTGTGCAGCCCATAACAACTGATCAGCTCACCAGCAAAACCCCGCTTCGGCGGGGTTTTTGCGGACTGCATCCGGCAACGCAGGCCAAATCGGCGAGGAGAAACTGAAGCACTGACTATCTGCGCAATAGCGCGACAAGCGATACCGGCATTTCGACCGCGAAGAAATTCATTGCCGCACCGATAATAATCACCCACACGGCAATGACGAAAATGAGGGCTGCGATCCTGATTTCTACTGGCCCCAGCATATGCGTCCCCCCCCGAGACCAACCTTCATTACCCCTCGCGCAAATTCGCTATGCGCTAGGGATGTTGTGCGACTGGAGAGAGCATGGGCGCGTGCGGCGCCGAGGTCTTGGCTCTCTCAAAACTGATGTCGCTTGGACCGACCGCGTCGCCTGAGATAGCCCTGTTGCTGCGTTCGAGATAACGCCCATCGAGGAAGGAGCGGTAGGCATCTGCGATGCCCTCCTTCAGACCTACCTTCGGAGACCAGCCGAGAGCGCGAAGTCTGTCGACGCTCAAGAGTTTCCGTGGCGTGCCATCCGGCTTGGCGAGGTCGTGCGTGATCTTGCCTTCGAAACCAACGACCTCGGAGACGAGGCATGCCAATTCGAGGATGGTCATGTCTTCGCCGGAACCGACGTTCACATGGCTGTCGGCAGAATAGGTCTTCATGAGATGGAGGCAGGCGTCGGCGCAATCGTCGACATGCAGGAATTCGCGCCGTGGTGTGCCGCTACCCCAGATGCATATCTCTTGCTGCCGGTTAATCTTGGCCTCATGCGCCTTGCGTATGAGCGCCGGCATGACATGGCTCGACCCGAGGTCAAAATTATCCTCCGGGCCATAAAGATTGGTCGGCATGACCGAGATGAAATCCCTGCCGTGTTGTTTGCGATAGGCCTGGCAGAGCTTCAATCCGGCAATTTTGGCGATCGCATACCATTCGTTCGTCGGCTCAAGCGATCCGGTCAGCAGGGCGTCCTCAACGATCGGCTGATCGGCGAATTTTGGATAGATGCAGGACGAGCCCAGAAACATCAGCTTTTCGACGTCAGCCCTATGGGCTGCGTGGATGACGTTGGCTTGGAGAATCAAGTTGTCGTAAAGGAAGTCGGCCGGATAGCTATCGTTGGCGAGAATACCGCCGACCCTCGCAGCAGCCAGGAAGACGGCGTCGGGATGATTCCTGCTCATCCAGGCCTCCACCTGCTCCTGCCGTCTGAGATCGACCTCGGCGCGGGTGGCCGTCAAAACCTCGCAGCCCTCGGCAGCGAGACGCCGCACGATCGCAGAGCCCACCATGCCGCGGTGGCCCGCGACATAGACCCTTTTTCCGGCAAGGCTGTAGATCACCTCAGACATGGGCAAAACCTTTGGTGACACCTGCCGACGGAACATTTCGTGCCATGAGTTTCAGATCCTCGCGCACCATCTCGGCAACCAGCTGGTCAAGGCTGGTCTCATGTTTCCAGCCAAGCTTGGTGTGCGCCTTCGTCGGATCGCCGATCAGAAGATCGACTTCAGTCGGACGGAAATACGCTGGATCGATCTCCACCACACACCGACCGGATGCCTTGTCGTATCCCTTTTCCTCGACCCCGGTCCCACGCCAATCAATCGGCATGCCCACCTTTGCAAAGGCCTTGTCGACAAAGGAACGAACCGAGTGCGTTTCGCCGGTCGCAAGGACATAGTCCTCCGGTTCGTCCTGTTGCAGCATCAGCCACATGCCGCGGACATATTCCCGTGCATGTCCCCAGTCGCGCTTGGCATCCAGATTGCCGAGATAGAGCCTTTCCTGCAGTCCGAGATGGATCGCAGCCGCCGCCCGGGTGATTTTACGCGTCACGAATGTTTCGCCGCGGATCGGGCTTTCATGATTGAACAGAATGCCGTTCGAGGCGTGCATGCCATAGGCCTCGCGATAATTGACCACGATCCAATAGGCATAGAGCTTGGCCGCCGCGTAAGGGGATCGAGGGTAGAAAGGCGTCGTTTCGCTCTGCGGGACTTCCTGGACTTTGCCGTAGAGCTCCGAGGTGGACGCCTGATAGAAGCGGGTCTTCTTGGTCAGCCCGAGGAGGCGAATTGCTTCAAGCAGCCGCAGCGTGCCGGTTCCATCGGCGTTAGCCGTATATTCCGGCGTCTCGAAGGAGACTTGAACATGGCTCTGTGCAGCGAGATTATAGATCTCGTCCGGCTGCGTTTCCTGAACGACACGGATCAGATTGGTTGAATCCGTCATATCTCCGAAATGCAGGATAAAGCGAGGATTCTCGATATGCGGATCCTCGTAGAGATGCTCGATGCGGCTGGTGTTGAAGGAGGATGAGCGCCGCTTGAGGCCGTGAACGATGTAGCCCTTCTCCAAGAGCATTTCGGCCAGATACGCACCGTCCTGACCTGTTATACCCGTAATCAGCGCTACTTTTCGGTTCTCTCTCATTCTCATATCCATGATTGCCCTCCAACTCGAATACTAATGCAGAAGAAAGTAATGCTTCATGGTTCGGACAATTTTAAGAATTGAGCGATTGCCATTATGTGTGATGTATTCAGGATTTGGATCGTAGTATTTCATCAGAGATTTCGAAAAAAGCTCTGAGTCGCTGAAGTTATACAACGCGTGATTTTTGGTATTTACATTGTTGATCGCCACAACTATTTCCGAATTTCGCGAGCCTTTCATTTGCTGCAGGCTGAACTCGAATGCGCGGCGGCTCGTTTTTCCCCATCTGACAACTGCAAGCGTTCTTTCCGCCAGGGCAGCCAGATGCACGGTGTCTGCCGAGACGAGCACCGGCGCGCTGTCGAAGATGACAATCCGGCCGGCCGCGCCCCCCAACTCGATGATTTCTGCCAGGCCGTTCGAACGGACGCGCCGCTGGAGACTGAATCTTCCAGATGGAATGAAATCGATACCGCTTGGATGGTGGTAGACGATGTCGCGGAGATCGGCCTGACCAATCAGGAATTCGTTCAGTCCGTGCATTAACCCCGACCTGAAAAACGAATCGAGTTTTCCCCGCCGAAGGTCGCCATCGACTAGCAGCACCGGAACTGCGGCGGCGGCAAGTTCGATAGCCAGCGATCTCGCGACAAGCGACTTGCCGTCCCCGCTGTGAGCCGAGGTAACGACGATACTGCTCGGCAACTTGCCGCCGTTGGATTGCTTGAGTGAAAGCACCGCGGTACGGATTGCTTCGTCAAACATCGGGACCGGCATATGCTCGAACATCGTTCTTGAATTTTCCCGCCGCGCCAGACGCGGGATAAGGCCAGCCGGTATCGTGCGCGCTATTCCAGCTATCTGGTCGAAACTCCGAACCGTCCGATCCCACATTTCGATCACGAAAGCAGCCGTTACGGCTACCGAGATTGCAGCCAGGAGGGCGCCTACCAGATAGAAAAGCCGTCCACGTCCCTGTGGCGTGAGCGGCACTGAAGCCGGTGAGAAAACCTCCAGTTCCGCCCCCGGCAACCTGGCCTTGGCGGCAAGGTCACGGCGCTGGTCCTCAAGCTTGTCGAGTGCCGCTTGCTCCTTGTCGGCAATACGCTGCAGTCGCGTCAATTCCGTCTGCGCCAGGGCATCGCGCGTGCGCTTTTCCTGAGCATCAGCCAAGAGGGATTCCAGTGCGCTAGCTTCATGATCAAGCGCGGCGAGCTTGGCGCGCATCGTTTGCAGATATTGCTTGGTCGCAAGGTCGAGATCGGCACGGGATTGTTGGATCTTCCCACGTAAATCCACCACGGCCTCGGCATTGCCGTCATATGTCTGAAGAAGACGGGCGAGATCCTGCTCCTGCGCGTGAAGGTCGCGTTGCTTTGTGGCAATGTTGTCGGGAACGACGATATTCTGCACCGCGGCCGAAGCGTTATCCGCTGATTCCAGCGTGGATATCGTCGCCTTTACCTCGACCCGGCTTTCCTCGATTTTCCCTTCGCGGCCAGTGAGTTCCAGGAGTGATTTGATGCGTTCATCCTGAGCGTCCTCTTTTGAGACGATGTCCATCGATTCTTGATAGTTGCGGGCAGCGTCGCGAGCGGTATCTGCGCGAGCCTGCTGTTCGGCGACGCGCTGTCGGAGCCAGTCTCCCGCTGAAACCAGGCGGCCACGGACACTGTCCATCCGCTCATCGAGGTAAATGCTGACAACCCGGTTCGGAACCGCGGCTGCGAGTTCAGCATCATTCGCAGTGAAGCTGATCTGGATAACTTCACTCTTATCTTCGTGCCACACGCCGAGCGCCTGATAGTATTCCTGGATGGTGGCGTCGATGTTGTCTCCTGCCGGCAAGGTGGGTTTTTTCGTGTCGAACAGGCCGCGCAACGTCGCCCGGATCCTGTCAATGAACGATATCTTCCGCAGCGCTGGATTGAATTCCTGCCGCTCGTCAAGCCGCAGCTCGCGGACGACTCGCTCTGTGATGCCTCTGGATAGAAGCCGCTCGGTCTCCGATTTCACGTCAATGAGATCAGTACGGCTGGTATCGTCCACACTAAGTAATGTTGCGAGAGGCTGGCGGATAATCAATCGGGCCGATCCCTGATAGGCGGGCTTCAACCCAGAGATCATCATCGCCGCGGGCACCATAATCAGCACCGCTATCGTGATGATCACGATCATTCTTCGCCGGACGAGACCGACGGCGGCTCCCAGATCGAAGTGGTCCGCCTTGGTCTCAACCTGAAAGCGAGGGTCATAGCGCATCGGCGAGATCGGAAGGTTGCGGTCCGGCGGAAGAGTGGAAATCGTCATCGTGCGCCAACCATTGCTTGAGGTTTCGCGGAAACGGTTTCGTAAAGTTTCTCGAGCGACCGCATATAGGCCCTCATGCTGAAGTGGTTGAGGTAATGCGTGCGCCCCTGGGCCGCGAGCCGGATGCAGCTTTCAGGATCGGACACCAGCTTCGCCAGGGCTGCAGCCAGGGCATTCGGGTCTCCGACGGGGACGAAGATCCCGGTTTCACCGTCGGTAATGACTTCGTCATGCGCCCCGACACGCGTGGTAACGACTGCGAGCCCGTGGGACAGCCCTTCGAGCACGGCCATGGCCAGACCTTCGGCGTGCGAGGGCAAGACCAGGATATCTGCGCGCGCGCACAGGGCCCGCGCCTCACCGGCGTCAAGCCAGCCGGGCATCTCTACCAGATCTGAAAGCGCCAAGGCGTCAGCCTGACGGCGATAATCCTCGACGGGTCCGTCGCCCGCCAGCACAGCCCGCCACTGGAGTTCTTTCATGACCGGATGGCTCAGCGCCAACAGAAGCTCCGTGACACCTTTGCGTTCGCTCAACCGGCCGAGGAATACGATCAAGGGTGTCTGGCCGACACGAATATTGTGCGACCCGGGGTCGGGGACGCAATTATGGGCCACGACCGTGCGGCGCTCATCAACGCCAAGAAGTGTCGTCAGCGTCAAGCGATCGCGCTCGCCCAGCGCCACAACGCAATCGGCGTTCTGAAACATCCGACGGATGAGCCGCTGTTGACGCGGCGAGCGTTGCGCAAAGTCGCCGGCGTAATCGTAGTCGTGCAGGTGCAACATGTGGCAGCATCCGAACAAGCGGGCGGCCTCCGTCAGGATCAGCTTTCGCGACGTGCTGCCGCGGCCGGCGATATGGATATGGTGAATGCGGGCCGGCGCAACGATCCGGTCCTTTGCCATCGTCAGGATGGCGCCGAGCAGGCGTGCGGGTGACGTCACCTTCGACCATCGAGCTCCCCTGGTATCGGTGACGAAATGCTTTGTGCCGGTCTCTTTCGCCGTCTCTGTTATATAGCCGACCAGCCTGCCAATGCCGCCGCCGTTCTCGCAGCCGCCCGGAACATAGTGGCGGACGCTAGCCGCGCTCCCTACAGCCATTCGATTTCTGTCCGTGAGAGCCTCCATCAGCATGATCCGACCACCTCCCGATAAACCGCCGCCGCCTGGGCGCCGACCCGTTCCGGCGAATTCGGTCCTCTGGCCCATTCGAGCGCGTTGTCACCGAAAATGTTTCTGAGCGCGCCGTTGTCTGCCAATGTCCTGATGGCTGCCGCGAGCTCCTCGGCATCTCCGGGAGGGACCACTATTCCCAACCCATTGGGCTGAACCGTACCCCGCAACTCGCCGACATCAGTCACGATGACCGGTTTGCCAAACGCAGCGGCAAGGTTGAGCACACCGCTTTGAGATGCTTCCGTGTAGGGAAGCACGACGATGTCGGTGTCCAGGAAAAGCTGGGCGACCTCTGCATCCTCGATAAAGCGATTGCGAATATCGTAGCGGTTGGCATCCCCCATAAGCGGCTTGAATATCAGCGGATTGTCGCCACGGCCTGCGACCGTGATGCGTAGGTTGGGAAGGACATCCTTCAGCATCGCCTCGGCCCGGACCAGATGTTCCAGTCCCTTGTAGGCAAAAATCCGTCCGAAGAGCAGGACGCGGACGGTTCCATCCGCTTCGCGCGGCGCCATTTTCTGTTGCCGTGCGAGCTCCGCATAGCGAAGGATGGAGGGATGCGACAGGACATGGACACAGCCCGGCGATTTTGAATATCGGTCGAGGATCAGCCGCTTCAGACCCTCGCCGTGGACGACAAGATGTCCGGATTGCTTCACCATCAATTCGGGGGCCCAGCCGGGCAGCGTACGCGTATCGGAATCGCCGGGGTGGATTGCCACGTCATGAACGGTCGTCACAAGCGGGATCGGGCGCCAGAACGGCACGGCGAGGTTCAGCCAAAGTGTGGAATTGCTGAGGAGATGAATGAGGTTCGGCCGTTCCCGCCGGATCAGACGCGTAAGCTGGTACAGAAACCAGGGATTGGAGAGAGAACGGTGTCTCGGCCAGTCCAGAAGGTGCAGATCGACAGCCGGATCGAGGGAAGAGGCGAGATGTGCATAGCGCCGGCGCGGTACGGCAAGCACGACGTCCAGGTGTTGGGCAACGCCGCTGGCAAACGAGATGGTGTAGTCTTCCAGTTCGGAAACCAATAGCAGCGCCTTCATGTCGCTGCCTCCGACAAGCCGGCGTCCAGACCGAGCCGAGACAGGCCGCGCGCCGCGCGCAAACTATCGCGCGTCCGCCTGAGCAGGTTCGGTTCGCCGGCAAAGAAGAGGCCTTCGACGGCAAGCTTGAACCGGGTGCGTGCATCGGCTCCCTGCAGCTTTGCCGATGCGATGCGATAGGGATGGTGATCCGTCAGATGTAGTCTTGCCGGCAGTTCATGGGCTGAGAGAAACAGGTTCGTTGCTTCGACGGTGCGCTGCCAATGCGTCATCCGCCCCCTTAGTGTGGCGGCATCTTCGGTCGAGCGATACCAGTTGTTATTGTGGATGCGGTAGAATCCAAGCGGATCCGGCACGGCAATGACGTCCCCCAGAAACGGATAGATCCCCACGAGCCAGGCATCGGCCGATATGCGGAATTGTTCGGGAATGCTGCCCGCAGTATTCCATGCGCTTCGTCGCACCGCGACGGCTGACGTCATCGGAAAAGGCCACCAACCAGCCGATCTGGTGAGGAGCGGCGGCAAAGCGCCCGAACACAGGGTCCGAGGGATCGGCTTGGAAGTCGGCGTGCCATCGACAAGCGTGGGCTGCAGTCGGTGATAGACGAGCGATGCTTGAGGGTTTGCTCGGAACGCCGCAGCCGTCGCCGACAGCTTGCTCGGCGCCCACCAGTCATCGGCATCCAAAAAACAGAGAATCTCGCCCATGCTTGATTCGACAGCGGTATTGATCGCAGCGGCCTGTCCTGCGTTCTTCTGAAAGATCACCTTTACTCGGCTGCCATACGCTTCCAGAACGGACCGCGACTGGTCGGTAGAGCCGTCATCGACGACGATTATCTCGACATTGCCAGCATCTTGGCTCAACACGCTGTCTATCGCCCGCCCGACGAAGCGAGCGTAATTGTAATTATTGATGAGGACACTGAGGGCCGGGCGCTCCATGACGGGCGCTCAGGCGGGTTGCCGCGATGCACCGCCGTGCAGCAGCGCAAAGTTGCTTAAGAGTTTGACCTTGACGCAGCCATCGAGGTTTGAAGCCTCGGTGACGGGGCTATCCAAAATTCCCCGTCGGCCGAACAGCATCTCGTGCGGAGCCGATGAGATCGCCGCTGACAATGCCGCGACGTGTCGAGCGCCCGTCGTGTTGCATAGAGAACTAGGATCATGACGCAGAAACATGGCAATCCTAAACCTTCCAGGCTTCGACTGCAGAGAGAGCCTCTGTCAGAATTGTTGCCTCATTCCATTGGGCCGCGGCTTACCCACCACGCTCCGCAAGACATTCATCGCCACGGTAGCGGTGAATGGACACGTGCAACATCTGCTCTTAAGGGCAATCCCGCGGACATGGAGACCCGTCTTTTGGGTAATATCGGCGGAAAGCTTAAGCGCAACATCGTCTTTGGGTGTAGCGAAGGTGCAATAGGCGTAGTCCACCCTTCACTAGGACAGATTGACTGCGGATGTAGCCGGATGATTGCTTGAGAGCAGCGCAGCCACGAAGGCCGGCAGCTTTTTTATTGCCGCGATCAGCAGCCGCCTCTGTTCAAGTCAGTCGGGACGGAAAATGAAAGTAGATAGCCTCAGAACCGCCAGCGGACCAACCATCAGTTGGCGGGTCATCGAGTGCTGGGGCGCCGGCATATCCATTTTTCTTCAGGCAGGCGCCTTTCTGCCACTCATCCTGTCAGATGCGGACGGAGCGCTGAGCGAATCCGCGAAATCCATACTGCGTCTCCCTTGCTTTCCTGTGTATGCCTTTACAATCGTGATCCTGATCCGCAATTTTCCGCAATTTCTAACGGCGCTCAGGCGAAATCTGATTGTTCCCCTGATCCTTGTCTTGCCGTTTTTGTCCACGCTGTGGTCAATAGCACCTCCCACGAGCTTGAGGCGCGCAATCGCCCTTTTGTTTTGCATACTTCTTTCCTACGTCCTGGCGATACGGTTCACGCCAAGGCAGCTGCTGTTCCTGTTATTTGTGACCCTGGGAACTTGTAGCGTCCTCAGTGTGGTTGTCTCCGTGGTGTCACCAAGCCTCGCCAGTATGCCGGATGGTGCTATGCGGGGCGTCTTCATTCACAAGAACGTCCTGGGCTGGTATGCAGCTCTGACGATCCTGGTCGCGACGGCCGTGCTGATAGACGGGACGCTCGGCCTGCGGCGAACCGCGTTCATCGTATTGGCCGCGGGTGTGATTTGCCTTGCAAGCTCCGGATCGATGACCGCGATCATTGCAACGTCAGTGGCGTATTGCCTGATCGGCTTTTATTCCGTCCTGCAAAGAAGCAGCAGCATTGGCCGCATCGTCATCGTCCTGCTTTTCATTCAGTTGTCTCTCGGCATTCTGATTTCGCTTCACGAGTTCCTGGTTCCGGCCCTTGAAGCGCTCGGCAAGGACGCGACTTTGACGGGTCGGGTGCCGCTGTGGGAGCTGGTTGATCGCGAAATATCCAATCGTTGGATGCTTGGCTATGGTTACCAGGCTTTTTGGACAGTCGCGAACCCCGAAGCGACGCACATCTGGTTAACGATAGGATGGGAGGCGCCCCACGCGCATAATGGATTCCGCGATATCTTGTTGAGCTTTGGAATAATGGGAATGATTCCGTTTGTTCTGCTGCTTCTCCATGCAATCCGCCAGGGCGCGAGCCTTCACTGTCACGATACGCAGTACGGGTGGCTCTGGCTCAATGTCCTTACAATTATGATTCTGGTGATGAATCTGACCGAAAGTATTTTTTTCGCTCAGAATGACGCCATCTTCATCCTCTTTACCGCAGCCATCATCATGTTTTCGCTGTACGCACCCGTGGTTTCGACCAGCCATTCGCCATCTTGGCAGGCGCCCCCGCGTGGCCTTGCGAGCGGGTTGCAGATATCATGAGGCGGCGTTTTGCACTGATCCTGAGCGTTTTGCCTGTCATGCTCTTTCCGCGGTCCGGCAATCCGGCTCCGGTCGGGACAGAGATAGATGCGCCCGAGCGCCTTCAGACGCTTGTCAGGGAGGCGACTTGCGCGGAAGCTTCCGCGACTTCGTCAGCCAAGTTGAATGGGACTTCTCTAAGCGGCGTATTGAGCGGCAGCACTGCGGCGGGGACGATATTTTACGTTTCTCCCGATGGCAAAGACAGCTGGAGTGGCCGCCTTCCCATCGCAGACCAGCAGGGGGGCGATGGCCCTTTCGCCAGCATTGAAAGAGCTCGTGATGCTGCCCGCGAGAAGGGCGGCACCAACACGATCGCGTTGGGTAAAGGCGATTACTACCTTACTCAGCCGATCGTCTTTGACGCCCGCGATGCGGGTTTGATCCTCACGGCAAGATGCAATGAAGCACCGATTTTGCATGGGGGCCCGCGCGTGCGCGACTGGGGACAGCAGGCCGATGGCCGCTGGACGGCGCCGCTGAAATTGCCACCGGATGAAGGGGTCGGTGACCTCTTCGTCAATGGGATACGCCAAACTCGAGCTCGATTCCCCAACGCTCCCGCTGATGGCGATCCACGCAAGGGTTGGTTGTTTGCCGCAAAGTGCAATCCTGCCATCGACATGAGGGAAGGAAACACGCGCTTTTGTTTCCACGCCGGCGATCTTCCGGCAATGGGCGATACAAGTGGACTGGGCGTGGATATCGTTGGAGGGTATCAACCCGGAAGCCAGTGGGGCAATGATACGCTCCCAGTTGTATCCATCGATGCCGCCCACCGGACTGTCAATACGAAAGGCACCGGCTATTTCTTTACCGCAGAAGGCAGCCGCTATTTCCTGACCGGAGCCAAGGCCTTGCTCGATGCTCCCGGCGAGTGGTGGTACGACCTTGCCGCGGGCGAGCTTCATTACATCCCTGTCGATCAGTCGCTACCCGATTCCGTAGTCGTTGCCGGCACTCTGCCGACATTCTTCAAGTTGGATGGGGCCAATGGGATGGTCGTATCAGGGCTCGAGTTTAGAGATGGAGCTCCTGACGGCAGCGGCAAGTTCTATACGGAGACCAGAGGATTTGGCGCGATACGGATCGAACATGCCGCTGGCGTCAAGATTGTCGGCAACAGTATCGACAATGTCGGCGTCGGGGTCCATGTGACGGAAAGCAAGGATGCCTTGATTGTCGGCAATGTGATTGCGGATGTGGCTGGCAATGGGATCTACGTCGGCACGAATTATGGCACGTTCGGTAAATCGAACGGCGCAAGGATCCTTTCAAACCATCTCCATGACATCGGAAAGGTTTACATTGAAACTGCCGGAATTTGGTTCCAGGCGGCTGACAATGTCAGGATCGCCGACAACCTGATCGAAAACACGGCACAGTTTGGGATTACCGGCGGTTCGCTGTGGGGTTCCAACGACGCCGTCTATAACGCTATTATCGAGCACAACGTGATCCATAACGCCAATCAGCAGACGGCAGATGGCGGCGCCATCAAGATGATGGGTGAGCAGGGCAACCCTCTGAACAGCATTATCCGCTCCAATCTCGTCACCGGGACCGGTCATCTGATGAACAGGGCCGATGGGACGTTCTGGCCTCCCGGATATGAGAATACCAGCGAATGGCCGTCTCCCATCAGTTGGGCGATCTATACGGATGGGAAGGCGAGCGGGCTGCGGATTGAGGGAAATACACTCTCGGGCAACGTCACGGCGATCGGTATCAATGGCGGTTGGAGCAACCTGGTGGTGGGAAACGTCATCACAGGCGGATCGGGCGCGGCTTTTCGCGTTGATGACAGCACCGGCAGGGGTTGGCGTCCGCCATGGGCGAGCCCCAATCGCATCGAGGGCAATACCGTGTCGATCGACAGCAGCGGTGGGCTTGCAGCTTATGTCTACGCTCCAGACCACGGGCCTGGATACGTACAGTTCGCGCATAACCGCTACATCGGCAATTTGAACGACAAGAGCTTCCGAATATCTCCGGGAATCATGCGTTCAGGAGAATTTGGCAGTCTGCTGGATCTTCAGAAGGCTGGGGGGGACACCGGAAGCGTAGTCGTGCCGGCCGAGTAACAAAAGGCGCCGCGACGAGCAGTGCTGCGGCGATAAAGTCCGCAGCTATGGCGACCTATAACCCCTCTAATCATGGCGGGCACGCGCTGCCGGCAACCACCGCAGACCAGAACGGTGACGAGATGAGCGTGGCGACCCGATTTCGAAGCGAAAACCTCATCAAAGATGATGGCATCGCCCGCTTGGTTCTGTCGGGCATCTCTGAGGCTCGCCAGCCGGAGCCTTCATCTCCCCTGTTGGGTTGACCATGCCTCCCCGGCTTCAGTCGCGCGAGTCAGACCGCTCTTTCGGGACAATGGTTATCAAATAGAGCAACAGGGTAAGCGGTGGGGTACATAGACTTACTTCGATTATTGTACGTCATCCCGGCGTAAGACGTAAACATGAAGTCTCTTCTACGTCCAATAGCTGGAGCAGCAAGTATGGAGGCAATCGGCCTGCCGGGATATTCTGATGACAGTTTCGGTCGCGAAAGCGCAGGTCATGAGAAAACAACCAGCAGGCAGCAGCCAAGCTTCAGTTCTTCATCCAAAGGGCGCCTTGGAATGGACGAATGTCCTTGGTGTCCGCGTTTCGGCGGTCAATCTCAAAAGCGCGACTGGATTTATTCAAAAAGCGATCGAAGACGGCAGGAAGGAATATGTGTGCGTTCGCGACGCACACGGCGTCGTCCGGTGTCAAGATGATCCCGAGCTCCGATCGATCCATAACCGGGCGTTCCTCGTAACCCCCGACGGCATGCCGCTGGTATGGGCGTTGAAGCGGGCCGGCCATTCGGAGAGCGACAGGGTCTACGGGCCTGACCTGATGTTATCTGTTTTCGAGGCCGGCAGATCCAAAGGCTTGCGCCACTTCCTTTACGGCGCAACCGCCGAGACGCTGGAGCAGTTGCAGGCGCGCCTTCTCGCAAGATTCCCGGAAGCTGAGATAGTCGGCTCCTATGCACCGCCTTTTCGCAATCTGTCGACGCAGGAGGAAATGGATATTGCTGACCGGCTCAATCGGTCGGGCGCCGATATCATCTGGGTCGGGCTGAGCAGTCCCAAGCAGGAGCTCTGGATGGCGCGCATGCGCGATCGTCTGGAAGCATCGATGCTCATCGGCGTCGGAGCCGCATTCGATTTCCACGCCGGACTCAAGCGACAGGCTCCGAGGATCATTCAAAGAAGCGGTTTCGAATGGGCGTTTCGTCTTTTGTGCGAGCCGCGACGGCTGTGGCGGCGCTATGCGCTCGTGGTGCCGACCTTCATCTCATTGACAGCATTCCAGAGACTGGGGCTTCGGAAGTTTCCGATCGACGACGCCGTTTCCGGATCGGGTGCGTCGGGACAAATGTAGTAGAGGAGTAAAAGCAGCATGTCGTTCCTTGCGCCGTCAGCGATGAAACCGGGTCGGTCGAAGGCATCCACATCAAATAACGTGACGTCGCGGGCGATTCCGGCAGGCTCCCTGCCACCCATAACAACGAAGATCGCCGATCCCTTTATACGGGCAGGGCTGAATATGCCCCTCGCACTGCGGCGCCGGCTTCCTCGGCTTGCAACGTCGTCCGTCTTGGTCGCCGGCGACATTGCCAGCTATTTGATTGCCTATTTTGCTCTCCTGTCCCTTTTTTCCAGTGGTTCGGCCAATGGTTCGGAGGGCACGACAGTGGAGCGTGCGTTCACGATCGCAGCACTGGCTGAGATTGTTCTTTACGCATCGGCCGGCCTCTATCCCGGATATCGGCTGCACGACCACGAACATCTCAGGCGGCGCATTATAGCCGCCGTCAAGGTGACTGTCCTGACAGCGTTCGGAGCTATGATCCTACCGGAGGGGGCACGACTGCTGCTTGCCGTTATCGGGTTCCTCAGTCTCGGGCTGATTGTTCAGCCGTTTGTGCATTGGCTTGCACGAGCCCTGTGCTGGAGACTTGGAATCTGGGGGGAGCGCGCGGTTATCATAGGGGCGCGCAATCTTACTCCCGCTCTCATGGCACATTTCAAGGACCATTGGCAGTATGGCATCAGGCCGGAGTCCTTTTGCCCCGATACCTTAGAGGCATTGCCCGATGGCGGGCCATCCATTGCCATGATTGCCGGCGACACGATTGCGAACGACACGGGCTCGCTTGTGCCCGACTTGGCGGCGATGCGTCGAAAGTTCGCCGAAGTCATTTTGCTGTCCGACACGCCGAGTCTCAAGGTAAGCGGATTGCGACCTGCGGATGTCGGCGGAGAGATCGGTATTCGCCTCGTCACCGATAGGAGTTCGCTCAACTCGGATCTGGTTCGCCGGATCCTCAATCTCGCCATCGCCATCCCTGCAACGATCGTGGTCGCGCCATTCATCGCGATTGCAGCGGCCGCGATCTATGCCATCGATCCAGGCCCCGTCTTCTTTCGGCATGCCAGGGAGGGACGGTCCGGCAAGCCGGTGCATGTCCTGAAATTGAGGACGATGTACCAGGATGCAGAACAGCGCCTTGAAGCACTGGTCCGAGACAACCCGACCGTGCGCACCGAGTGGTTGAGCCACTTCAAGCTCAAGGACGATCCGCGCATCCTTCCGGTTGTAGGACATATGCTGCGCTCTTCGAGCATCGACGAGCTTCCGCAATTGGCCAACATCATTGCGGGCGAGATGGCCTTCGTGGGACCACGCCCGTTTCCAGAGTATCACCTTTCGGCGATGGACGGCGAATTTCGAGACAAGCGCCGGTCCGTCACGCCGGGGCTGACGGGTCTCTGGCAAATATCCG
The DNA here is from genome assembly GCF_030053135.1 of Rhizobium sp. BT04. Lineage (NCBI taxonomy): Bacteria > Pseudomonadati > Pseudomonadota > Alphaproteobacteria > Hyphomicrobiales > Rhizobiaceae > Rhizobium > Rhizobium sp. BT04. The sequence continues at coordinate 581,521 of NZ_CP125651.1, forward strand.
AACGAAGCAATGCGGATATCAAGCTGCAGCAGCAACTCGACGAGTTCTACATCGACAACCGGTCCTTGTGGTTCGACCTGCACATCATTCTCAGCACAATTCCTGCGGTCTTAAAGGGCAAGGGAGCTTGCTGATCTGTTCCTCGTCCTGTGGGCAATCATCAACAACGGAGCACACCAATGCACGGATACAAGCGGATTATGGTTACCGGCGGCACCGGATTTCTGGGATCATTCCTGTGCGAAAGGCTTTTGCGAGAGGGCAATGACGTCCTCTGCGTGGACAATTATTACACCGGTTCGCGCGACAATGTGCTGCATCTTCTTGACGATCCTCGCTTTGAGATACTCCGCCACGACATCACCTTCCCGCTTTATGTGGAGGTCGACGAGATCTACAACCTCGCCTGCCCGGCATCTCCGGTCCATTATCAGCACGACCCGGTGCAGACCGTGAAGACCAATGTGCACGGGGCCATCAATATGCTCGGCCTAGCAAAACGCACAAAGGCGAAGATCTTCCAGGCATCCACGAGCGAAGTTTATGGCGATCCGGCAGTCCACCCTCAACCCGAGGAGTATCGAGGCAGCGTCAATCCCATAGGCCCGCGGGCATGTTACGACGAAGGCAAGCGCTGCGCCGAGACGCTGTTTTTCGATTATCATCGTCAATATGGCGTGGAAATTCGGGTGGCGCGGATCTTCAATACCTACGGACCGCGCATGCAGACCAATGACGGCCGTGTCGTCTCCAATTTCATCGTTCAAGCGCTTCAAAACGAGCCGATCACCATTTTCGGCGACGGCAGGCAAACCCGGTCATTTTGCTACGTGGATGACCTGATCGACGGCTTTATCCGCTTGATGGCGGCGCCGGCTGGCGTGACAGGCCCCATCAATCTCGGCAACCCCGGAGAATTCCAGGTCCGTGAATTGGCGGAAATGGTCGTCGAAATGACGGGATCGAAGTCCGACATCATCTTCAAGGCACTACCAGTTGACGACCCGACACAGCGCAAGCCCGACATCAGCCGCGCAACGCAACAACTGGGCTGGCAGCCGAAGGTGAACCTTCGGGAGGGCCTTGAGAGAACGATCGCCTATTTCGAGTGGAAGCTTTCCGGCGGAGTAAAGAACAAGCTCGACGTCCGCAACCCGCCAGAAACTTATCCACATCTGGCGGCTCCGAACCTCGGACTGACTGCTCCGGAAGCCGCTCGATAGCGACATGAATAGCAACGTTCATCATCGAAAACCGCGGCTCGTTTTTTTTCAATGGGACCATCAACCCAATGCGAACGCGGCCGGTTACCTGCTGCTGCACATGCAGCAGCAGGCCAAATGCCTCGCAACGCATTTCGATGTCGTCATCATTAGCCGCGACTGCGATTATGCTGAGATATGCGACCGGTACGAGCCGGATCTGACGCTGTTTGAAAGCGGTTATCGGTCGCATGGCTCACGTCGGATAAAAATCACCAACACCAATACCCATGTCGCCGTCCCGAAGCTTGGCCTTCATAACGCCGATCCATGGTGCGATCGACGCGCCGGCTTCCTCTCCGATATGGAGCAGTGGGGCATCGAGACATATTTCGCGATCGCCACGATGACTCCGGAATATATGCCGGCTGTGAAGGAGAATCTGTTCGTCTGGCCCAATTTCATCGATCCGGAAGTCTACCACGACTATGGCCAGCAAAAGGTCATCCCGGTCACGCTCACCGGCCAAGTCTATGGTCTTTATCCCTGGCGACAGACGGTCTTTCCGATGATCCGCGACCGTTACCCCTGCCTGGTCTCGCCGCAGCACGCCTATGAAAGCAAGCTGGCCTCTCAGCTCCTATCTGGAGAGGCCTATGCGCGCGCGCTCAACGCAAGCCTCGTCGTTCCCACCTGTGGCACGATGGGCGGGGAGGTCGTACGCAAGCACTTCGAGATTCCCGGGGCGAAAGCCTGTCTCGTGACGGAACGTACGGCCGCAGTGGAGGCCGCTGGCTTTGTTGATATGGAGAACTGCGTCTTTGTTGACGGCCACAACGTGGTCGAGCGACTGGACTACCTCTTTGCCCATCCCGACGAAATACAGCGGATCACGACAGCCGGTCACAGTTTGATCCATTCGCGTCATACGGTGAACCATAGACCGCAAATATATCAGTGGTTCTTGCTGAACAAAGGCTTGCAATTCGGCGAAAAGATCATCCAATCAGGGCCTTTCGGCGAACTTGCAAAGGTCAAGCGTGTCGCAAAGCACGAGAGCGTCCATATCGTGGGGAAAGCGAGCGATCGCGCTCTACTGAATCAGGGCGACTTGCTTCTCGAGCAGGACAGGGTGGGGGAGGCGAAGCACTGTTACGCACGCTGCCTGGACTATGTGTCCTACCTTCCCGAAGCTAAATTCCGCCTTGCCATCTGTGCGTTGCGGGAGGGCGATGCCGATCGCGCCTATGACCTTCTGGTGGACCTGGTCAAGGTGACCGTGATCGAATACGGGGCGGTTGATCCGGATCCGGTCGAGTGGGCGTACTTCTTGCTCGCTTTGATCTGCAAAGGCCAGCTTGAGCGGGCGCGGAGGCTGCAGGATTTCTATCCATCCTTATCTCATGAGGAATTCAGGCGGGCGCGCCTCGTCATCGCGCAACTCGGCTGCTCGGGTGGGGTTGTCGCGGGACTGTATGGCAGGGAACGAAAAAGCATTCACCAGGTTCCCGACCGAAGCGATTCCGAATGGCTTACATGGTTCGACAATATCCTGGAGCGATGTCAGCAGCCAGATCTTGCAAATGTTCTTCGTCAGGCTCCCGCTGGCGGAAGCGGGACGAGCGCAAAAGTAACCGCGCCATACTTCAAGGGTGATGCTGGTTGGCGCCTGCGACTATATTCAGGCGTCGATGGCCTGATGGTGAAGCTGCGCCTGACTAACTTGCGGCCGAATGTACCGCCTCTGCCGGAGTTCCGATATCTCCGGCATCTCGTGCGAGCGTTGGTCCCCAAGTCGCAAAGAGGCGCGATGCGCTGGATCCGAACAGCGCTTTCCTGGCCCCCCGTGTGAGCATCAGCAAGGAACTGCGGGCAACCGTGCACAGCCTCGCTTAGAGGCGTGTATGGCAAGCTCCTGGGTGAGGCTGAAGACACGTCGCGAGGTCTCTATGTCCGTCGCATCGCTGACTCGGTGGCGCATTTGCCGTGCAGCCACCGAGGATTTAGCGCAGAATGCGTTTTCGAGATCTGAAGTAATGAGCGCCGACGGTTACAGCACCGTCAGTTTGCCACCAAACCGCCCGGAAGATTGTTCTGAAAAAGGTCGTTGAGCTTGAACACGACCTCCGTCCTGTTGGTTGCCTTGACCTTTTTCATGATGTTGCGAACATGCACCTTGACGGTGCTTTCTCGCAGATTGAGCTCATAGGCGATGATCTTGTTCGCCTTTCCGCGCCGCAGTGCCGCGACGACTTCGGCCTGGCGATCTGTAAAAATCCCGGCCAGCGGGTGCGTTGTCGAGTTGCTCGACTGCAGCAAGTGACGCATGGCGAACAGGGCGCTTGCGGGCACGAAAAGTCCTCCTGCTACCGATAGCGCGATCAGTTCCATGCAGACGCTGATGCTGACGCTGGCCGGTATGTAACCCTTGGCGCCGTAGTCGATCGCCCTCACGATTTGGGCGAAATCGTCACTATCGGACAAGATGATGACCGGTGTCGACACGAATTCCGACGAAAGGCTCTTGATCAGTTCCGAAACGGCAGGCTCGTCGACCATCTTCCCACCGACGTTCAAGACGATTGCGGAAAGCGGAGGATATTCTTCGCGCTTTTGCTTCCACTCCTCAATCGATCCAAACGCCAGAATCAGGAAATCCGCGGTGTGGGCGGCCATGCATTGCGCGAGACAGTGCCGATCAAGTTCCCTCTTGTCGAGAATGACAATCGTGTGCTTTGAACTTGACGGTCGGGCAAGCGCCGTCGAACCGTTTTCGATCTCTAGGGGAAGAGATCCGTTTTCCTGCCTGTGGTTTATGTTTATTGTATCCAAAGCCCCATCCTCCCAAGCCGATTTTTCTTGCACTACCTCAAAGTCGAACATCGAACTCCTCTGCAAATAGGGGAGCTTAACTAGCAAAAGTGATAATTTAATACCACAGTTCCGGGGCAGTAACACTAATTAATAGTGGTTACCCCAGCACATACGCTCCATGAAACGCTGTAAATTGATAAGTTTTTAAAACTGATCAATCTATGTCTAAGTCATTTGTACGTCGACATATGACGTTGCTATATATATTCAATTTATTTCGCTAACACCATGTAAACAATGCCCCTCTTCCATGTGGGAGGGCCAGGATCGATTGTCGCGTGACTGCCGCCGCTGCTGATCGATGGTCACAAACTTTCGCGTGCGATCATCATCCTATCATCGTAAGCAGCTACGCCTTTAGGTGGATAAGCTTCAACGTTTTGTTCCTTTACTAAAATGGAGAAAACAATTCTTTTGGAAGCGAAAGATATATTTGCTCTGGTGAAATGAAACCTTTGGCGCCTTCGTGCGATTGTCGGTTTCAGCCAAATCAGGGCCTGTTGAGTAACAGGGGGCGAGCTGGATGATTGCATCGAACGTCAAGCTGGATGACGGCTGCGTTATTCACCATCGAGATCTCGTGAATCTCTACGGCTGCACGATCGGCGCCGGAACGCGCATCGGCACCTTCGTTGAAATCCAGAAAAACGTCCTCGTCGGAAAAGACTGTAAGATTTCCAGCCATTCCTTTCTCTGTGAAGGCGTGACGCTGGAAGACGGCGTTTTCATCGGCCACGGGGTGATGTTCACCAATGATACCTACCCGCGCGCCGTCAATCCGGACGGCAGCCTGCAGACCGAAGCCGACTGGGTTGTCATCCCCACTCTGGTCAAGCGCCACGCGTCGATCGGCAGCAACGCCACCATCCTGCCTGGCGTCACCATCGGAGAGGCCGCGCAAGTCGGCGCCGGCGCTGTTGTAACCAAGGATGTGCCTGACGGCGCCATTGTTGCCGGCGTTCCGGCGAGGATCACCGGTCGCGTTCATGACCGGTCAGTTAACATGCAAGCGTTGGGAGGAATGCGATGATCGGCATTGCAGTTGTTGGATATGGGTATTGGGGGCCGAACCTGGTTCGTAACATCTCGGAAGCGGCCGGCGCAAACCTCGTTTCGGTTTGTGATCTCAATGTCGAACGGTTGGCGGCTGTTAAAAGCCGGTATCCCGCAATAGCGATTACCGACAATTTCGAGGAAGTTCTGCGCGATCCAAGAGTGGATGCAATCGCCATCGCGACGCCGGTCTCCACCCACTTCAAGCTCGCAATGCAGGCGATGATGGCCGGAAAGCATGTCTTTGTCGAAAAGCCGATGGCATCGACGACGGAGGAAGCCTCGCGAATGGTCGAGGAAGCCGCCCGCCGCCGCCTCGTGCTGGCGGTGGATCACACCTTCGTCCACACCGGCGCCGTCCGCAAGATGCACGAACTCGTCGAAAGCGGCTTGGGCGACTTGTATTACTACGACTCGGTTCGGGTCAATCTGGGGCTCTTCCAGCATGATGTCAGCGTCATCTGGGACCTCGCGGTGCATGATCTCTCTATCCTGGACCATGTCGTGCAGGAAAGGCCGGTGGCCGTTTCGGCGACGGGCATGAGCCATGTGCTCGGCGAGCCGGAGAACATCGCCTATCTGACGCTCTTCTTCGAAAGCAAGCTCATCGCCCACATCCACGTCAATTGGCTGGCGCCCGTCAAGGTGCGCCGCACGCTGATCGGCGGCAGCAACAAGATGGTCGTCTACGACGATCTGGAGCCCAGCGAAAAAATCAAGGTCTATGACAAGGGCATCACGCTGAACCCGAATTCTCAGGCCTACGGCGAGAAGGTGCATCAGATGATGGTCGGCTACCGCAGCGGCGACATGTGGGCGCCCAAGCTCGATATGACCGAGGCGTTGAAACGCGAACTGGATCAGTTCGTCGACTGCATCGAGCAGAATTCGCGGCCCATTACCGACGGGCTCGCCGGGCTGCGTGTCGTTCGCACCCTTGAAGCCGCAAGCCGGTCGCTCGCCCAGCGCGGTCGTATCATCGAGCTCGAAGAGGCGAGGCGCATTGCATGATCCCGTTCCTCGACATCAAGGCACAATATCAATCCATCAAGGGCGAGATCGACTCCGCCGTGCTCGGCGTTCTTGCGTCGGGGCAATATGTACTGGGCGAGGAGGTGCTGCGTTTCGAGCAGGAATTCGCAGACTATTGCAACGTCAAGCATGCAATAGCCGTCAATACCGGAACGAGCGCCCTGCATCTGGCTCTCCTTGCCGCGGGCATCGGGCCCGGTGACGAAGTCATCACCGTGCCATTCACGTTCGTCGCAACTGTGTCGGCGATCTGCTACACCGGTGCACGACCGGTGTTCGTCGATGTCGAGCCCGTGACGCTCACAATGGATCCGGCCGAGATCGAAGCAAAGATAACGCCTCGGACCAAGGCCATTATCCCCGTCCATCTCTACGGTCAGATGGCGGATATGAGTGCGATCAAGGCAATTGCCGATCACTACCGCATTCCCGTCATCGAAGACGCGTGTCAGGCTCACGGGGCACAATACAAGGGCCGGAGGGCCGGCAGCATCGGCGTCTCCGGCTGTTTCAGCTTTTATCCGGGCAAAAATCTCGGTGCCTGCGGTGAGGGGGGCTTGGTTGTCACGAACAGTGACGAACAGGCCAAGACAATGCGCATGCTGCGCGACTGGGGTCAGGAACAGCGCTATCACCATCTGCTGAAGGGCTTCAACTATCGCATGGACGCCATTCAGGGCGCGATCCTGCGCGTGAAGCTCCGGCATCTGGAAGCCTGGACGGAGGCGCGTCGCGATCACGCCCGTCGCTATTCGTCGCTGCTCGGCGGATCGCCGCATTTGAAGATACCTGTCGAAGTCGTCGACCGGCGTCACGTCTATCACGTCTATGCCGTCAGAAGCCGCGATCGCGACGGGCTTCAGCGCGCGCTCAGCGCGGAAGGTGTTTCCTCGGGATTGCACTATCCCATTCCCGTTCATCTGCAGAAGGCGCATGCCGATCTTGGTTATCAAGCCGGCGATTTCCCCGTCTCGGAAGCCGCAGCGCGGGAGGTTCTCTCGCTGCCGATCTATCCCGAGATGCCTTCGCGGCACGTCGACCAGGTGGCGGCCGCGCTGGAGTACGCCTATGTCAGCTAGTGGTGGAGGGGAAGCCAGGGTCGTGCAGGCGGTCCATGGTCGCCATGAGCGGCCGGCAGATCCGGCCTACCAGGCGGGGCTCGCCGAAGAACTCCGGCAATCATACGGGCGCGCCGGCCTGATCGAGCTCTACGGCCGCTTCGCGACCGGGGACGGTGTTGTCGACAGCCTTATGCGGAAAGCCATCTGGCAAGCCATTGCGCGGAGCTGCGGCACCGGCTTGCAGGTTGCAGGCGGTGCCGGTTTCAAACATCCGGAAACATTCGAAATCGGCAATGGTGTGTTCATCGGCGCCCAGGCCTATATCCAGGGACGCTTCGACGGCACGTGCAAGATCGGCAACAATGTCTGGATCGGCCCGATGGCCTATTTCGACGCTCGTGACCTGGAAATCGGGGATTCCGTTGGCTGGGGACCTGGAGCCAAGGTGCTGGGCTCAACCCACACCGCGCTGCCGGTGGACGTGCCGATCATTCGCACGGATCTTGAAATCAAGCCGGTTCGCATCGGCGCAGGGGCCGATATCGGAACGAATGCGACAATTCTTCCCGGCGTGACCATCGGGGAAGGGGCGATCATCGGAGCCGGAGCGATCGTCGTTTCCGACGTGGCGGCCTATTCGGTTGCTGCGGGTGTGCCGGCGAAACACATACGCTGGCGCAAGGAATCCGATCCTGTGCTTGACATTTCGCGTGGAGTAAAATCATGAAAAATCAACGCGTTCTTATAACGGGCGGAGCCGGCCTGATCGGCTCGCATATCGCCGATCTCGTCGCATTGGAAAAGCCGCGCGAGATCATCGTCCTCGACAATTTCGTGCGCGGACGCCGGGATAATCTCAGCACTGCTATAGCCAGCGGCTCGGTCAACATCATCGAGGGAGATATTCGCGACAGGGCACTGCTCGCAAAAACCTTCGAGGGCGTCGACATCGTCTTTCATCAGGCGGCCATCCGCATCACGCAATGCGCGGAAGAGCCACGGCTGGCTTTCGATGTTCTGGCCGAGGGCACGTTCAATGTCCTCGAAGCCGCCGTCAAGGCAGGCGTATCGAAGGTCGTTGCGGCCTCCTCGGCCTCCGTGCTGGGTCTGGCCGAGAGCTTCCCGACCACCGAAGCGCATCATCCCTATAACAACAGGACGATCTACGGCGCGGCCAAGACATTCAACGAGGGGCTGCTTCGCAGCTTCGCTGACATGTATGGCCTACGCTATGTGGCATTGCGTTATTTCAACGTCTACGGGCCGCGAATGGACGTTTACGGCGCCTATACGGAAGTGCTGATCCGCTGGATGGAACGTCTGGCGGCCGGGATGCCGCCGCTCATCTATGGGGACGGTAGCCAGACGATGGACTTCGTCGATGCACGCGACATCGCCCGCGCAAATATTCTGGCCGCGAAAAGCGATGTCACGGATGAAGTGTTCAATGTCGCAAGCGGCCAGGAAATAAGCCTGCTGCAACTGGCGCAGATGCTGAGCAGCATCATGGGTGTCTCGCTGGAGCCGCAGCACAAAGAGGCTCGCACGGTCAACGGCGTGACCCGTCGTCTTGCCGATATCAGCAAGGCCGAACGGCTCCTCGGCTTCAAGGCGGAGATCTCCATGGAGCAAGGGCTTCGTGATCTCGTTGCCTGGTGGCAAGGGCAGACCGACGCGGGGGGGCAGGCGGCATGAGCTCATCTCAATCCACAATTCCGGTCGCCAAACCCGTCCTCGGGGAGGAAGAGGCTGAGGCTGCGCGCCGCGTCATTTTGTCGGGATGGGTGACGCAGGGGCCTGAGGTCGCGGCGTTCGAGCGTGAATTCGCTGCCTTTGTGGGCGCCGCGCATGCTTGCGCCATGTCCAACTGCACGACCGCGTTGCATCTGGCCCTGAAGGCGGTCGGTGTCAGTGCCGGTGATGAAGTCGTCACGGTCAGCCATTCTTTCATCGCAACCGCGAATGCCGTTCGCTACTGCGATGCGGTGCCCGTTTTCGTCGATATCGAGGAAGATGGTTACAACATCGACGCCGGCCTGATCGAAAGGGCAATCACGCCTCGAACCAAGGCTATTCTCTGCGTGCATCAGCTCGGCATGCCTTGCGATCTCCGCGCCATCGTGGAGATCGGCAAGCACCATCGGATACCGGTTATCGAGGATGCGGCCTGTGCGACGGGAAGCGAAATCCTGTGGGACGGGCGTTGGGAAAAGATCGGCAAAGCGCATGGCGACATTGCCTGCTTCTCCTTCCACCCCAGGAAAGTCGTCACGACGGGCGATGGCGGCATGTTGACCACGGCCAATCCCGAATATGACCGGAAGTTCCGGCTCTGGCGCCAGCATGGCATGAGCGTCACCGATGCCGTTCGCCACGGCTCGAAACAGGTCATCTTCGAAGACTATGACGAATTGGGTTACAATTACCGGATGACCGATCTTCAGGCGGCCGTCGGACGCGAGCAGTTGCGGCGACTGCCGGAACTGGTCGCCCAGCGCAGGCTGCTTGCCGAGCAATATTGCGAACGTTTGTCGACGATTGCCGGGCTTTCTCTGCCGGCCGAGCCGGGCTGGGCGCGCAGCAACTGGCAGAGCTTCTGTGTGAGATTGCCGGATACCGTCGACCAGCGGGCCGTCATGCAGACCCTGCTCGACCAGGGGATCTCGACCCGGCGTGGCGTGATGAACATTCATCTGGAGGGCGCCTATTCTGCTCAGAGCTCCCACCGCGCTGCCACGAGCCTGATGCGAAGCGTATCTGCGCAGCAGCACACGATCATCCTGCCGCTTTATGCCCAGATGACGGAGGCTGATATCGTAAGGGTCGTCGAGACATTGCGCCAAGCCCTTGCTGAGGCCACCACCGGGCGCGTCGTCCGTCAGCCTGAGCAGGACGTCGTACCTGCCTGAAGTGATGCCTGCACACTGCGGCATGGATACGAGATCACGAAGCGCGCATCATCTGATGCGCGCTTTCCTTTATGCGGATTTCGCGATCCATCCTCTGACGATTGCCGGCACGGACTCCGGTGGAAGCAGTTCGACCAGCATGCGCAGAGAGTAAAGCCCGGTCACGACCACGGCGAGGCAGCCAATCACCATCGCCGACCATGCCGGTAAGAGGAAAAAGGCCGAGACGACCAAACCCGATGCAGGCAGGAAGAGAAGCGCGTGCCTGCGATTGGCGGGCGACCAGCGAAAGCCGGTGAGCCGACGCACGATCACGTAAATCAGAATACTATGCCAGACGTAGAGGCCGAAGAACGCCATGCCGGCCCCTAGCGTGCCGAACTCTGATACAAGGAGCCACGCCAACCCCACATGCACCAGCGTCGCAGCGACCTCCGTCCAAAAGAAGATCGTCTGCGCACCCTTCGCCAGGACGATGAAACCCATCGGCCAGGCGACGATCCTGAGCATCATCCCAAGACAGATCCAGCGCAGAAGATCCACAGCCCCATGAAACTCCGCGGAATAGAACAAACTCATCACGAGTGGCGCCAGGGTCAACGTGGCAATCAGACCAGGGCCGGCCAGCAATATGCTGATTTCCGCCTGCTCATTGACCAGCCGGTTGCACTCGGCATTGTTGTTGGCGATTGCAGTCAAGCGCGGATAGAAGTCCGTCCCCATCGCCTGCAGGATGAAACCGGCGTAAAGGCCGCCAAGCGCCCAGGCTGCCTGATACAATCCCGCCGCCACGACGCCCCCTTCATTCAGCACGATAATGCGGATGGCATAGGCTGCGCCGAAGGTCAGAAGTCCGCTTGCCATGAAAGCGACGCCGAGCCTGAACAGAGCTGTCGCTTCCCGGCCGAACTGGCGCGCCGACATCGCCGGTGGCTGCGTGGATATTTGTTTGCTGTACCACCAGGTGGGAAGGAGCGAGACGGCCGCGATCGCCACGAGAGAGGGTGCAATCGCCTCTTCGCCGAACAGATAGATCAGCGGGATGCTGACGATCGTGCCGAACAGCCCTGAAAGCACATTGATGCGGGCAAGATTTGCAATGCCCCGCAAGCCCTGGATCAACGCAGCCTGTCCGGCAGCGACAAGCCGGAAGAATACGGCCAGGGAGAGCAGCACAATGCCGCCGGCATGCTGGTAGTCGCCGAAGGTGAATTTCGAGACCGGAAACGCCAGCGCCGCAAGCAAAAGCCCGCCAAGCAACCCGAGCACCAATGAGATGCGTCTGAGCGCTGTCGCCGACCGGGCGATCTTCTCGTCGTCGCCGGCGCCCGCCGCCTCAGCGACCCGGCGCACACCGCTGCTGCTCACGCCCAGACCAGCTATCGCTTGCGCGATATCGAGGATTGCCCCGTAAAGGCCGAGAAGCCCCACGCCTTCAGGACCGAGAAGAACGGCGAGCGCCTTGTTGCGAATGATGCTCAGGGCGACATTGACCAGCGAGGAACCGCCCATCAGCATCGTCGATTTCAGGATTTGGGTATAAGTCTGACCGCTGGGGGGGATCATGCGCAAGGTCATCACTCAACCCTAGCTGCCAGGTGAGATTCAGGCTGGTCCATTTCAAGAGCGATTTCTTTGGGGCAGGCGGCCTGAGCGCCTCGATCGCGCTCGAACCTCCGCTCCAACTTTGTTGAGAACACGCGCACGTCGCGGGTCACTGGCCGGCTCGATCTGCGAGCGCTTGGTTCTCGAAAGATGGGCTTGTGTCGGCCTGAGGCGTATTATCCAAAATGTGCGGCTGAACGACTCTCACCACATCGCCCGGTGCCAGCGTCGTCGTTTCCGAGGCTTGGAACTGATTGATTTGTCCATCGTTGCGACGGGTCACGCTAAAGGTAAGGGGGAGTTCCTCGACGAGGGTCTTGACGCCGTCATTGCTCCCCAGGTCTGCGATGAGCAGCTTCTGTAGTGTTTCGCGCTTCAGCTTGAATTGATCGAGACTTGCCCGTTCGGACTGTGCTTCGGTTGCCACTTCGCTCCGGCGTGCGTCGTAAAGTCCCTCAAGGTTCCGCGTCGTCTCGCTGACCGCCTGCCGGCCGCGCATGACGGCGGTGAGAAGGTCGAGCTTGTCGGAGCGGTAAGTCGTCAGCAACCGTTCCAAATCCATCTGCCTTGACGAGATCGTCAGGCCTTTCTGGACCAGGGACTTGACGCTGACCAGTTGGTCCTCGACTGATTTGATATTGTCGTCGGCGCCCGTCAGTTTCTCTTCCAACGTCGATATCTCAGTGGTCAAGAGGTCGCGTAATTCCGTGAACGCCCTCGACTGCCTCTCCAATGCATTGGCGCGAGCCCGAAAGATTATCCTCTCCTCATTGTATATGCCGGCGGCAAATTTCTGATCGGCGCCGGTCATCTGATCGAAGGTAATCTCGTCGGCTCCATCCATCTCCGCCTGCAGCCGCGCCAGCCTCGCAGTGCTGCGCAGGATCGAGTGATCGATTTCGCGCAACTCCCCTACGATCTGGATCGAATGCGTTTGCTGCTCCTCTTTAGCGCGACGCGGTCCGCCGCTCATTGCCAGGGATTGCAGGACGGTAAGTCCGGGGCGGAAACTGTACTGCCCAGGCGTGGTGACGTCTCCCACGACGTAGATCGGCGGGTATTCGAGAATTTCGATGGTGACCGCCGGCGCCTGAACCAAGCCGATTTTTTCCTGCAGACGCTTGGCTATCTCGTTTGTGAGGTCGGCGTTATCTAGATTGCCGATGGAAAGGGTTCCAAGAAACGGCAAAAGGACCGTGCCGTCATCCGACACCGTGTATTCGCCGCCAAGCGCATCCCATCGTTCATATTGGCCCCTGGATTGCATCCATTGGACGATCGTCAGGCGGATCTTCGTTTGTGGAGCCAAGGTTTGTGGAGCCGGGGGCGCGCTGTCGGCGAGAGCCGGCGGCACAGTTCCGGCAAGAAAGACGAGTGCTCCGATGACAGCTGTCGCACGAAAGAAGAGGTGGAGCGTGCGGTGCGATGAATTCATGTACATATCTCGCCTGCAAACATCCTTGAACGGATGCCGGTCCAATGCCTTGACGCTGTTCGACGGCCGGACGGCAGGTCCGAATCCGCATCGCTAGTGTGCAGTCTGGCGAAGCCTTGAGGAAGGTGGAGGCCGTTTGCTTTGCCTCATCATTATTGATGAGGTGGTGGCGGGTGCTTCACCCTATATCGAACGGAAGCATATAGCCCTGCGCGGCAAAGAGGCATTATCCTGAAAAATCAAAGGTTATGCACGCAGAAATAGGCGCGCTCGCCGTGAGGGACGGCAGCTGGTACGGAGTTGGACCGACCCGTGCCCGATCGAAGATGCCGCGATCCCAAAGGCTTTTGCCATCACCGGAACCGGTCCAGTACACGACTTTGTGACTTCGCGTGTCTGGGCCATTTCTTGGCCATGCGGCACGGCTGTTCCAAAAGGATGCAGGCGATAGAGCAAAAGGCGTAGGATATACTCGCTTGTTTTTCGACTATACTTCAGTGCCTCGTATGAAGCGATTTCGTATGAAGCGATCCTCAAAGATTGACCCTGATAATCTCGCGAGAGGTACCCGCTATGTATCGCAACGCTCGCCGCTGGACTTCGCACTCACTCCTGGTGGATTCGTTGATTCCCCGATGGTTCACTGTCGGCGGAGGCGGAAAGGGAAGGCCGCGTAAGCCGGCCGAAACGCGCGAGGATAGTGCTCAACTTGCGGCCTCTGTCCAAACTGCGACTGGAGCCAATCAGGGCGCCCTTGTCGACGATCCCCATAAGGATGCGGTGCTCAGCGAGCATGACGTGGAACAGACAGCGGGCGTGAACGGCGCGGACGGTCGGGCCGACGATAGGCTCGTAGCGCCGTCCTTGCCTGACACTTTCACAATCAATCGCGAAATGGGAGAGCGCAGCGGTGACCTGGCCGCCGCGTCCGCATCATCCGCTCATCCGCCAAGTTTTGTACATTTCGCGCCGGATGCGGACAGAGTTGCGTTCGCGGCGGCACCATCCCTTCCGCACGCCTATGCTGGAATGAGCTTCATAGGCGACGATCCTCTGGCCCCGTATTTGCCGGAAAGCCCTGCGCCGACAGCTTCGGGGCAAGATTCTGCTACCGTGGGAGGCGAACGTTCTCACTCGGGCAAGGTCGTCATTCTCGAATCGACGCCATCAGCGCAGTCGACTGCGCATCATGCTGGAGCCAATGCGCTGGCGGTTGGCATGCCCTTTGGTGTGTGCGGATGCGGCTACTATACCTCCCCCACGCGGATTCTCGATTGGGCCCATGGCAGCGGCCTGCTTCAGCAGGACGGTCAGTTGCCGGGGACCAAATTTACCGACGGGCCGGATTATGTGTCGACGATCAAGAAGGCCATCGGCGCCTCGGTCAGTGATCCGCTTCTCGATCGTGACGTATCCTCGTTCGCGGGCTGGCGCGGAACCGCAGAGTGGACGAACTCGGCGATCTCCAACGGATCATTGCCCGGCGGCGGTGAGATGGGAACGGGAACCGGCACCAAGGGTAAAGCTGTCCTTTCCGGCTCGGTGACGACGCCACCTCAACCTTCTGCGCAGCGGTCGTTGGCAACGCAAGATCTGGCGGCCGCCGCGGCGGCGAGCAACCCGATCGTGCTGGAAAATCAGAAGCAGGGCAATCCGGAGAGCGAGTGGGGCATCGACACTGCCAGCACCAACATCGAGGGGTTTGCGACCGACATCAGCGTCGACAACGGCAACACGGTCAGCTTCAAGATCAATACGAATTCCACCAACTATCGGATCGATATCTATCGGCTCGGCTATTATGGCGGCATGGGTGCCCGCAAGGTCACGACCATACAGCATACCGGATTGCAGACGCAGCCCAATCCGCTGCGCAATGCCACGACCGGCACGGTGGACGCCGGCAACTGGGCCGTCTCGGCGTCCTGGACCGTACCTGCCGATGCCGTCTCAGGCGTCTATATCGCCAAACTCGTGCGTCAGGACGGCACCTTCGGCGAAAATCAAATCCCGTTCATCGTGCGCGATGACGCCAGCCACAGCGACATCGTCTTCCAGACCGCAGACGAGACCTGGCAAGCTTACAACGGCTGGGGTGGCGCAAACTTCTATGGCGGCAACGGCCCGGCGACGGGGCAGGGGGCGGGTCGCGCCTATGCGCTCAGCTACAACAGGCCGATTGCGACCCGTGACGGGGTCGGCACCTATGCCGGCCCGCAGGACTATTTGTTCGGCGCCGAATATGCAGGCATCTACTGGCTGGAACAGAACGGCTATGACGTCTCCTATCTCTCGGGCGTCGACGTCGACCGCTATGGCAGCCTATTGCTCAATCACAAGACCTATGTCGATGCCGGGCACGATGAATACTGGTCGGGACAGCAGAGGACCAATGTCGAAGCCGCACGCGATGCCGGCGTCAATCTGATGTTCTGGAGCGGTAACGAGGTCTACTGGCGTACCCGTTGGGGCAATGCCTACAGTGCCGACGGAACACCTTATCGCACCCTGATCTCCTACAAGGAGACATGGGGTCCTCCGGGTACCAGCCTCGATCCTACCAACGAATGGACGGGCACCTTCCGCGATCCGCGCCTCAGCCCGCCTGCTATCGGCGGCGGCAATCCCGAGAATTCGCTGACCGGTCAATTGTTCAAGGTCGACGACGTCGGGGGCAATCTTGCCTCGATCAAGGTTGCCTATGATGATGCCAACCTGCGCTTCTGGCGCAATACGAGCGTCGCAAATCTTCAGCCCGGCCAGACGGCAACGCTCACCAAGAATTATCTTGGTTACGAGTGGGATGAAGCGCCTGACAATGGCTTCGATCCGGCCGGGCTCGTAAAGCTGTCGTCGACGACGATGCCCGTCAGCACCTATTTGCTCGACTACGGCAACACGACCGGCAATGCGACCGCGACCCACAATCTGACCCTTTACCGCGCCCCCAGCGGTGCGTTGGTGTTCGGCGCCGGTACGGTCTATTGGACATGGGGCCTGAGCGACAATCACGATAACGAAGCGACCCCCACCGATCCTCGCGTGCAGCAGGCAATGGTCAATCTGCTTGCCGATATGGGCATTCAGCCGGGGACGCTGCAATCCGGGCTTACCGCGACGACTGCTTCATCGGACAATGTTGCGCCGACCTCCGTCATCACGGTGCCCGCCACGGTGACAGCTGGATCTACCGTGACGATTTCGGGCACCGCTGCCGACACGGGCGGCGGGGTCATCGCCAGCGTCGAGGTGTCGACCGACAATGGTGCGAGCTGGCATCCGGCGACGGGCGACGAGAACTGGACCTACACATGGCAGCCGGCGATTGCAGGGACCTATACGATCCGGTCGCGGGCGGTGGACGATAGCATCAATCTCGAGACACCCTCGGCGGGGCGCACTGTCACCGTCACCGGGCCGGCTTATACGTCTCTCTTCGGTGCCGCGACGCCCGCTGTCGTCAACACCAACGATACTGCGGCCGTCGAGCTAGGGGTCAAATTCCAGTCCTCCGTGGCGGGCACGGTCAGCGGTATCCGGTTTTACAAGAGCAGCCTGGATACGGGCACACATACCGGGTCGCTCTGGTCAAGTACGGGTACGCGGCTTGCGACCCTCACCTTCACCAACGAGACTGCCAGCGGCTGGCAGACCGCGACTTTCACGAGTCCGGTGACGTTGACAGCCGGACAGACCTATACCGCATCTTACCATACGAATGTCGGCAACTATTCGACGACCGCCAACTACTTCCTGTCCAATGTGACGAGTGGTCCGCTGACGGCGCCGGCAAGCGGCAACGGCGTCTACCGCTATGGCAATAGCGCGTTCCCGACGAGCAGCTTGGACCAGACGAACTATTGGGTCGATGTGATGTTCAATCCCTCTAATGCGAACAACACGACGCCGACGGCGGTTGCCGATGCGGGGGATGCGACCGAGAAGGGTGGTGTCGCCAATGGTTCGGGTGGTGTGGTTGCCAGCGGCAACGTTCTGACCAACGACACCGATCCGGATGCTGGCGACACCAAGACGGTGAGCGCCGTCAGCTTCGGCGCGACCTCAGGCACACTCGGCTCGGCGCTGAACGGCACTTATGGCAGTCTCGTTCTCAATGCATCGGGCGCTTATACCTATACGATCAACGAGACCAATTCCGCCGTGCAGGCGCTGCGCCTGTCGACCAACACGCTGAACGATGTCTTCAGCTACACGATGCGCGATTCCGCCGGGGCCACCGCCACGGCTAATCTGACCGTCACCATCCATGGCGCCAATGACGCGCCGGTGCTCGCCGTCCAGACGGCGACCCAGAACGCCACCGTCGGCTCGGCCTTCTCCTACGTGCTGCCGACGACGACCTTCTCCGATGTCGACAGCGGCGAGACGCTGGCCTACGCGGCAACGGCTGCCGACGGCAGCGCACTTCCCTCCTGGCTGACCTTCAACGCCTCGACGCGGACCTTCTCCGGCACACCGACAACGGGCGGCACTTATGGTGTCAAGGTCACGGCAACCGACCTCGGCGGCCTTGCCGCCAACGAGACCTTCAACATTGCCGTGTCGGTGCCGGGCAACACGACGCCGACGGCGGTTGCCGATGCGGGGGATGCGACCGAGAAGGGTGGTGTCGCCAATGGTTCGGGTGGTGTGGTTGCCAGCGGCAACGTTCTGACCAACGACACCGATCCGGATGCTGGCGACACCAAGACGGTGAGCGCCGTCAGCTTCGGCGCGACCTCAGGCACGCTCGGCTCGGCGCTGAACGGCACTTATGGCAGTCTCGTTCTCAATGCATCGGGCACCTATACCTATACGATCAACGAGACCAATTCCGCCGTGCAGGCGCTGCGCCTGTCGACCAACACGCTGAACGATGTCTTCAGCTACACGATGCGCGATTCCGCCGGCACCACCGCCTCGGCAAACCTCACCATCACCATCCATGGCGCCAATGACGCGCCGGTGCTCGCCGTCCAGACGGCGACCCAGAATGCCACCGTCGGCTCGGCCTTCTCCTTCGTGGTGCCGACGACGACCTTCACCGATGTCGACAGCGGCGAGACGCTGACCTATTCGGCAACGGCTGCCGACGGCACGGCATTGCCCTCTTGGCTTGCCTTCAATGCCTCGACGCGCACCTTTTCCGGCACGCCGACGACAGCTGGCAACTATGGCGTCAAGGTCACGGCAACCGATATCGGCGGCCTCTCGACCAACGAGACTTTCACTATCGCCGCCGCGGCGGGGCCATCGACCTACAGCCTGTTTTCCGCCTCCAGCACGCCGGCCCAGACGAACCTCAATGATGGCCAGCAGCTCGAGCTCGGCGTCAAGTTCCAGTCGAACGTTGCCGGCGATGTCACTGGCATCAGGTTCTACCGCAGCGCCAACGACAACGGCCAGAACGTCGTCGATCTGTGGACCACCACGGGCACGAAGCTCGCCACCGCCACCTTCTCCACCACTACGGCGAGCGGCTGGCAGACGGTGAACTTTACGACACCCGTCACCATTGCCGCCAACACCGCCTATGTCGCCTCCTACCACACGACAGGCGCATACGTGGCGACCGCTAATTTCTTCACCGCCGCCGTCACCAGCGGTCCGCTGACGGCGACAGCCACCGGCAACGGCGTCTACCGCTATGGCGGCTCTGCCACCGCAGGCATTTTCCCGAATGCCACTTACAGCGCCACTAACTATTGGGCTGACGTGGTCTTCCGCCCCTCGAATGCGAACAACACGACGCCGACGGCGGTTGCCGATGCGGGGGATGCGACCGAGAAGGGTGGTGTCGCCAATGGTTCGGGTGGTGTGGTTGCCAGCGGCAACGTTCTGACCAACGACACCGATCCGGATGCTGGCGACACCAAGACGGTGAGCGCCGTCAGCTTCGGCGCGACCTCAGGCACGCTCGGCTCGGCGCTGAACGGCACTTATGGCAGTCTCGTTCTCAATGCATCGGGCACCTATACCTATACGATCAACGAGACCAATGCCGCCGTGCAGGCGCTGCGCCTGTCGACCAACACGCTGAACGATGTCTTCAGCTACACGATGCGCGATACCGCCGGGGCCACCGCCACGGCTAATCTGACCGTCACCATCCATGGCGCCAATGACGCGCCGGTGCTCGCCGTCCAGACGGCGACCCAGAACGCCACCGTCGGCTCGGCCTTCTCCTACGTGCTGCCAACGACGACCTTCTCCGATGTCGACAGCGGCGAGACGCTGGCCTACGCGGCAACGGCTGCCGACGGCAGCGCACTTCCCTCCTGGCTGACCTTCAACGCCTCGACACGGACCTTCTCCGGCACACCGACAACGGGCGGCACTTATGGTGTCAAGGTCACGGCAACCGACCTCGGCGGCCTTGCCGCCAACGAGACCTTCAACATTGCCGTGTCGGTGCCGGGCAACACGACGCCGACGGCGGTTGCCGATGCGGGGGATGCGACCGAGAAGGGTGGTGTCGCCAATGGTTCGGGTGGTGTGGTTGCCAGCGGCAACGTTCTGACCAACGACACCGATCCGGATGCTGGCGACACCAAGACGGTGAGCGCCGTCAGCTTCGGCGCGACCTCAGGCACGCTCGGCTCGGCGCTGAACGGCACTTATGGCAGTCTCGTTCTCAATGCATCGGGCACCTATACCTATACGATCAACGAGACCAATTCCGCCGTGCAGGCGCTGCGCCTGTCGACCAACACGCTGAACGATGTCTTCAGCTACACGATGCGCGATTCCGCCGGCACCACCGCCTCGGCAAACCTCACCATCACCATCCATGGCGCCAATGACGCGCCGGTGCTCGCCGTCCAGACGGCGACCCAGAATGCCACCGTCGGCTCGGCCTTCTCCTTCGTGGTGCCGACGACGACCTTCACCGATGTCGACAGCGGCGAGACGCTGACCTATTCGGCAACGGCTGCCGACGGCACGGCATTGCCCTCTTGGCTTGCCTTCAATGCCTCGACGCGCACCTTCTCCGGCACGCCGACGACAGCTGGCAACTATGGCGTCAAGGTCACGGCAACCGATATCGGCGGCCTCTCGACCAACGAGACTTTCACTATCGCCGCCGCGGCGGGGCCATCGACCTACAGCCTGTTTCCCGCCTCCAGCACGCCGGCCCAGACGAACCTCAATGATGGCCAGCAGCTCGAGCTCGGCGTCAAGTTCCAGTCGAACGTTGCCGGCGATGTCACCGGCATCAGGTTCTACCGCAGCGCCAACGACAACGGCCAGAACGTCGTCGATCTGTGGACCACCACGGGCACGAAGCTCGCCACCGCCACCTTCTCCACCACCACGGCGAGCGGCTGGCAGACGGTGAACTTTGCAACGCCTGTTACGATCGCCGCCAACACCAACTATGTAGCCTCCTACCACACGACAGGCGCATACGTGGCCACCAACAGCTTCTTCACCAATGCCGTGACAAACGGTCCGCTGACGGCCCAGTCAAGCGCCGTCGCCGGCGGCAACGGTGTCTATGCCTATGGCGGGTCCGCCACCACGGGTCTCTTCCCGACCGGCACCTACGATTCAGCGAATTACTATGCCGATGTGGTCTTCCGGCCGCAGCTTGTCGCGTGAAGCATCTGACGAGGTTACGAACGGATATCGAATGAGGCTGATACCACGAAAATACTGGCCGCGGCGGCGATTGTCCCGACCGCCCACATTCAAGGGATGCCGATGAACGGGATCGACCGGCTACCCGTGACAGTGCTCGCCGGCTTTCTCGGCGCCGGCAAGACGACGCTTCTCAGCCACGTCTTGGCCAATCGCGAGGGTCTGCGGGTGGCCGTCATCGTCAACGATATGAGCGAGGTGAACATAGACGCCAGTCTCATCCGAGACGGCGGCTGCAACCTGTCGCACACGACGGAGACATTGGTCGAGCTCAGCAACGGCTGCATATGCTGCACCCTGCGCAACGACCTGCTGACAGAGGTGCGACGACTGGCCGAAGAGGGGCGCTACGACTATCTGCTGATCGAAGGCACCGGCATTGCCGAGCCATGCCCCATCGCGGCAACCTTTTCCTTCCGCGACGAAAACGGTGTTTCGCTCTCCGATTTTGCCAGACTCGACACAATGGTCACTGTGGTCGATGCCGCAAACCTGTTGACCGACTACGGTAGCGCCGATCTGCTTGCCGACCGCGGCCTGCAACGGGACGGTGAGGACCGGCGCACCCTCATCGACCTGCTGGTCGATCAGATCGAGTTTGCCGATGTCATCGTGATCAACAAGATTTCGGACGCGACTGAAGGGGTCCGCGCGGAGGTCCGCAAGATCGTTGCGTCTCTCAACCCGGATGCGCGCCAGGTGGAGACGGATCTCGGCAAGGTTTCTTTGGCAGCCGTCCTCAATACCGGCCTCTTCGATGAAGCAAAAGCCGCCGCCCATCCTTTGTGGCACAAGGAACTGTACAGCCCGGGCGAGCATGTTCCGGAGACGGAAGAATACGGGGTTTCGAGCTTTGTCTATCGCACCCGGCGCCCCTTCGACCCCAAGCGGTTTCGCGCATTCCTGGACGAGCCCTGGCCGGGGGTCATCCGTGCCAAAGGCCATTTCTGGCTTGCTACGCGCCCGCGTCACGTGGGTCTGATGTCGGCTGCCGGGGTGCAACGGCGCTGCGAACCCATGGGGTTTTGGTGGGCAGCCGTTCCCCGACAGGACTGGCCGAGCCATCAACAGTTTCGTCAGCATCTGGAGAGCCGGTGGGACAGCGCTTGGGGCGACCGTCGGCAGGAATTGGTCTTTATCGGCGTTGATATGGACGAGACAGGCGTCCGGACCGCATTGGACGACTGCCTCGCCGGCGCCGATCCGCGCGACTGGGCCACTCTCGAAGATCCGTTCCCGGCCTGGTAGCAAGGGTGAAGCAGGACAATGTTCAAATTAACCGGCTCGACCAGCCGGTTCGGCCCAGAATTCCTTTTCAACCAGCGTCAGCCACTTGGCAGCAGCGGCAGGCAGCTTTGCGACTTGGTCGGCCGGTATGCGTTGAGGATCATCATATGGGCGTAGGGAATACCTCCCTCATACCCCAGATTGCTGTCGTACATTCCCGTAGCAAAGGTGCCAGAATGAACCTCTTGCTATAGCGGCCGAAGGGGCTGCCGATGCGGAAGGGGGCGCCGCTGATGCGGAGAGTACATGTCGGTAATCGTGAGTACCTGAGTACATTTGGTGGAGCGTTGAGTATCTGTCGTGCACCCTCAGCCTGGAGCGCAGTCCTAGGAACCGCGACGGTTGTATCTTCCACGAGTACCGATGGTTCCCCAAGCTTTGCCAGTAAGGGCAGCTTCGCCAATCCCGACGGGGTCGCCGTCCCGTCCTCCTTCACAGGTCCGTTTTCCTTCACGGGCAATATCATGCAGCCTGCCGCGCTGATCTCATCGGGCGGCGTGGAAACTGCCTCGATACCACCGACGACGACGTCGTCGCCTGCAGGCGACAGCGGCGCGCAGGACACGTCCACCAAGACGGCGTCGGTTGCGACAGTGTTGCAGACGACGACCATTTCATCCGAGCGCACGGTGCTCGGCCCGGACCCGTACCAGGAGGCTGCGACGCTGCCGGCCGCGCCCACGCTGACGGGTGTTACCAGCAATACCGGCACGACAAGCGCCGCCACGCAGCCGCTCGATCCTGCCGCCGGTTCCGGCACGACGTCATTGCGCCTTGAGACCTCGACAGCCTCCCTCTCGGTGGAGCCGAGCCAGGACATTTCCACCGATACGGCCGCGACGCCTGCGGCGCTCGCAGCACCGGTGGCGGCTGCTGCAGCGGCGGCGACGCCCAACAAGATCGCGCTCGAAAACCTGAAGCAGGGCAACCCCATCAGCGAATGGGGGCTGGAGGGTGATGGCAACGGCACCATCCAGGGCTTTGCCACCGAAATCAGCACCAATATCGGCCAGACGGTCGATTTCAAGATCGCCACGGATTCCACTCATTACCGCATCGATATCTACCGCATGGGCTATTATGGCGGGGCCGGCGCGCGCAAGGTCGACTCCATCGAGCAATCGCTGACCGCGGCGCAGATCCAGCCGCACCCGGTCGTCGACATGTCGCTCGGTCTCATCGATTGCGGCAACTGGTCGGTTTCGGCGAGCTGGCAGATTCCTAGTGACGCCGTCTCCGGCGTCTATTTCGCCAAGCTGGTGCGCGAGGACGGTACCGAGGATGCAAGCATCATCCCCTTCGTCGTGCGCGACGACGCCTCGACCAGCGATATCGTCTTCCAGACCTCGGATACGACATGGCAGGCCTATAATGCCTGGGGCGGCGCCAGCCTCTATTACGGTGAAGTGCCGGTCGATCCGGCCGACATGATCGGCTACTTGCCGCCGAACTGCAGCTGCGGCTTGACCGCGATCGGCCGCGCCTCGGCCGTCAGCTATAACAGGCCGATCATTACCAATACGAGCCCTATCGGCGGCTCGCACGATTACATCTTCGGCGTCGAATCCTCCGCCATCTCGTGGCTGGAGCGGAACGGCTACGACGTTTCCTATATATCCGGCGTCGATGCGGCGCGCAGCGGCACGCTGCTGCTCAACCACGATGCCTATCTCTCCGTCGGGCATGACGAATACTGGTCTGCCGAACAGCGCGCCAATGTCGAGGCGGCGCGCGATGCCGGCGTCAACCTCGCCTTCTGGAGCGGCAACGAGTGCTACTGGAAGGTCCGCTGGGAAAGCAGCATCGATGGCAGCGGCCAGGCCTACCGCACCATGGTCTGCTATAAGGAAACCTGGGGCACGAGCACGGATCCGAGCAATGTCGGCACCGGCACCTGGCGCGATCCGCGTTATGCCGATCCGGGGCAGCAGCCGGAGAATGCGCTGACTGGCACGATGTTCCAGGTGGACAGCTACCGCCAGGATACGATCTCCATCCCCTACGACTATTCGAACCTGCGCTTCTGGCGCAATACCGACGTTTCGGAACTGAATGAAGGCGAAACCTATAATCTGGTGCAGAACCTGCTCGGCTATGAGTGGGATTCCGACATCGAGAACGGCTTCCGGCCGGCTGGACTGATCAACTTGTCGCTCTCCTCGGTCTCGGTGAGCACGTATCTGCGCGATTACGGCACCACGGTCGGCGATGCGGTAGCGACCCACAGCCTGACCATGTACCGGGCGGCAAGCGGCGCGCTGGTTTTCGGCGCCGGTACCGTCTTCTGGTCCTGGGGGCTGAGTGACAACCACCAGGGTCCGGCCACGTCAACCGATCGCAACGTACGGCAGGCGATGGTCAACATGTTCGCGGACATGGGCATTCAGCCGACGACGCTGGATGCGAGCCTGATCCTCGCCACCCAATCCACCGACACGCTGAAGCCGACCTCGTCGGTCAGCACGCCGATCGTGGGGGCAAGTTTCCTCGAAGGGCAGCATGTCACGATCACGGGCACGGCGCAGGATTTCGGCGGCGGCATCATTGCCGGCGTGGAAGTCTCGACCGATGGCGGCCAGCACTGGTTCAAGGCGTCAGGCCGCGAGAACTGGAGCTATAACTGGGTCGTGCAGGCGAGCGGCACCTATACGATCATGTCGCGCGCCGTCGACGATAGCGTCAACATGGAGGCGCCGTCTGCCGGCAAGCAGGTCACCGTCACGCTGCCGGGCACGCAGGGCCTGTGGACGCTGGCGGAAAAGCCCGCGACCGAAGTGGCGATCGATCGCGATTCCGTCGAACTCGGCCTGCGCTTCCAGGCAACGACCGCGGGCTCCGTGCAGGGCATCCGCTTCTACAAGGGCTTCTACAATATCGGCGAGCATGTCGTCAGCCTCTGGAGCGCCAACGGAACGCTGCTGGCGACCGGCGTATCGGTGAATGAATCGCTCTCCGGCTGGCAGACGGTGATATTCTCCTCGCCGATCCAGATTGCCGCCGGCACGACCTATGTGGCCTCCTATCACAGCAGCGGCTACTACTCCGCCACCCAGAATTACTTCGGTAGCCCCTATGCCAGCGGCGCGTTGACGGCCGTCGATGGCGGCGGCGTCTATGCCTATGGCACCAATGCCGGCACATTCCCCGGCCAAAGCCCCGGCACCGGCACCAACTACTGGGTCGACGTAGTCTTCGATGCCGGGCCCAACAGTGGCCCGGTTGCGACCGACGACACGGGACTAACCATCACCCGCAACGACAGCGTCGTCATCTCGATCGCCTCGCTCATCGGGAACGATACGGATCCCAATGGCGATGCCATGACGATTTCGGCCGTCGGCAATGCGGTCAACGGCACGGTGACGCTCAACAAGCAGAACGGCACCGTCACCTTCACGCCGACCAACAATTATTCGGGGCCAGCAGGCTTCGCCTATACGCTGTCGGACGGGCGCGGCGGCACGGATCAGGGCAATGTCAGCATCACCGTAAACCAGGGCCCTGCCGGGGAGACGCTGTTCACCTCAAGCGAAGGGCCGACGGGCGCAAGCTTCAACGAAGGCCAGTCGTTGGAACTCGGGATGAGGTTCGTCGCTTCGTCCAGCGGCATGATTACCGGTATCCGCTACTACAAGGCGGCCGGCGATACGACTGTGCATACCGGCTCCATCTGGAAGGCGGACGGCACGCTCGTCGCCACGGTCACCTTCACCAATGAGTCGTTCTCCGGTTGGCAGACCGCGACCTTCTCCACGCCGCTGCGGATCACGGCGGGTGCGACCTATGTCGCCTCCTACCACACGACCGGCAGCTATGTGGCGACAGCAGACTATTTCAACACTGCCCATACCAACGGCTCGCTGACGGCGCTTGCCGGCAGCAATGGCGTCTACGCGGTCGGGTCGGGCTCGACCTTCCCGACATCAAGCTACCAATCGACGAACTACTGGGTCGATGTCGTCTTCAACCAGTCGACCGGCAACACGGTGCCGGTCGCCGTCAATGACAACGGCTATACCACCTATGCCAACACGGCTCTGTCGATTGCCGCTGCCAACCTGCTTGCAAACGACAGCGATGCCGATGGCGACCCGCTCAGCATCGCCGGCGCCAATGGCGCGGTCAACGGAACGGTGACATTCAACAGCCAGACGAATAGCGTCATCTTCACGCCGAACTCGGGCTATACGGGCGTCGCAAGCTTCACCTATTCGATTTCGGACGGGCATGGCGGCACATCGTCTGCTACCGTCAGCCTCACGGTCAATTCGCAGGCCGGCGGTGGGGCGACCTCGAGCCTGTTCACCGGCGCCGACACGTCGGGGGTTGCCGCGGCCAATGATGCCAACTCGGTCGAACTCGGCGTCAAGTTCATCGCTTCCGCCAACGGCCAGATCACGGGGCTCACCTATTACAAGAGCGCTGGGGATACCGGCACGCATGTCGGCTCGCTCTGGACCACGAGCGGCCAGCTCCTTGGCCAGGCAAGCTTCATCAACGAGACGGGAAGCGGCTGGCAGACGGTTTCCTTCACGCAGCCGATCAATGTCACGGCCGGCACCACCTATGTGGCGAGCTACCATTCCAACGGCTTCTATTCGGCAACCGCGAACTACTTCACAACGGACCATACGAGTGGCGCGCTGACAGCGCCGGCAAGTTCGGTCAGCGGCGGCAACGGCGTCTATGCCTATGGCACGGGCAGCCTCTTCCCGACCTCCTCCTACAATGCCACCAACTACTGGGTGGATGTGCTCTACAAGCAGGGCGCGCAGAATGCGGTTCCGGTTGCCGCCAATGACAGCGGCTTCTCGACCAATACCGGCACGCCTGTCACCATCCAGGCCTCGGCGCTGCTTTCAAACGACAGCGACGCCGATGGCGATGCGCTCACGATCACCGGCGTCAGCGGCGCGGTCAACGGCTCGGTCGCCTGGAATGCCCAGGCCCAAGCGGTGACTTTCACGCCGACGGAAGGTTATTCCGGCCCGGCGAGTTTCAGCTACGCGATATCGGACGGCAAGGGCGGCGCGGCGACGGCGCAGGTGGCGCTTACCGTCAACAACCCGGCCGCGGGACCGGAGCAGAACCTCTTTGCGGCAAACGCGACGCCCTCTGTCGTCTCCGTCAACGACAACCAGCCGGTCAATCTCGGCATGAAATTCCAGGCCGATGCCGCCGGCTGGATCACCGCGATCCGCTTCTACAAAGGTACGGACAATACCGGCCCGCACAGCGGCTATCTGTGGACGGCTTCGGGCACCCTGCTCGGCAGCGTCGCCTTCAACAACGAGACGGCCAGCGGCTGGCAGACCGCGCAGCTTGGCCAGCAGATCGCCATCCAGGCGGATACGACCTACGTCGTGTCCTACTCGACCAACGGCAATTATTCGGCGACCGGCAATTATTTTGCCAGCGACGTGACGAACGGCGACTTGAAGGCGCCCGGCGGCAATAACGGCGTCTATGCCTATGGATCGGGCGGGTTGTTCCCGACCGCCAGCTATAACAGCACGAACTACTATGTGGACGTGGCATTCAAACCGCAGCTCGCGGCCTAAGGGCCGCTGGGATGTCAGGCCAAGCATGCTGTAAAGAGTGAGAGTATCGATGATGCGTGCAGATAACAGATTGCCGGTTACGGTTCTCGCCGGGTTTCTCGGCGCTGGGAAGACGACTGTCCTCAATCATGTCCTGAGTAATCGGGAGGGTCGACGGGTCGCTGTCATCGTCAACGATATGAGTGAGGTCAACATCGATGCGGATCTCCTGCGCGAAGGCGGTGCAGACCTGCTGCGCACGGACGAGACGCTTGTGGAGCTCACCAACGGCTGCATCTGCTGCACGCTGCGCGAAGATCTCCTGAGCGAAGTCCGCCGGCTCGCCGCTGCCGGCCGTTTCGACTATCTGCTGATCGAGGGCACCGGCATTGCCGAGCCGCTGCCGGTTGCAGCCACCTTCTCCTTCCGCGACGAGAGCGGGGCCGCTCTTTGCGACGTGGCAAGGCTCGACACGATGGTCTGCGTCGTCGATGCGGTCAATCTGCTTGCCGACTACCGGAGCGCCGAGTTTCTTGCCGATCGCGGCGAAAGGCGTGACGGGGACGATGAGCGCAAGCTCGTCGACCTG
This sequence comes from Rhizobium sp. BT04, assembly GCF_030053135.1. NCBI lineage: Bacteria > Pseudomonadati > Pseudomonadota > Alphaproteobacteria > Hyphomicrobiales > Rhizobiaceae > Rhizobium > Rhizobium sp. BT04. The sequence goes on from NZ_CP125651.1 coordinate 609,749, forward strand.
CTGGTCGAGCAGATCGAATTTGCCGATGTCATCATCGTCAACAAAGCAGGCGATGTGCCATGCGCCGACCTAGCCGAGGTTCGCCGGGTCATTGCGGCGCTCAATCCGGATGCCCAGGTCATCGAGGCGGTCTTCGGCCAGGTGCCGCTTTCCGCGATCATGGATACCGGCCTCTTCAGTGAGGCCAAGGCCGCCCGCCATCCGCTCTGGCACAAGGAGCTTTATGGCTGGGGCGATCATGTGCCGGAGACCGAGGAATACGGCATTTCAAGCTTCGTCTATCGCAGCCGCCGGCCCTTCGATCCCGCGCGGCTGAGCCGCATACTCGGGCAGCCATTAGCCGGCGTCATCAGGGCGAAAGGGCATTTCTGGCTGGCGACCCGGCCGGATGAGATCGGCCTGCTGTCGATTGCCGGCACGCAATACCGCATCGACACCAGGGGGTTCTGGTGGGCCTCGGTGCCGCGGGCGCACTGGCCGCGCCATCCGCAATTCCGCCAGTTGCTCGACCGGCATTGGGACGATGTCTGGGGCGACCGCCGCCAGGAGCTGGTCTTCATCGGTTCCGGCTTCGACAAGGACGCCATCCGCATCGCGCTCGACGATTGCCTGACCGGGGAGGAGACCGGTTTCGACCCGCAGACCGCCGTCGGCCTTCGCGATCCGTTTCCGGCATGGCCGCACGATACGCATGCATCGGACCGAAAAGTGTGAAGCGGTTTTCGGATAATCCGATGCATCGACTCAAAGGTGAACAGGTTTTGATTATCAACCAGAGGAGAGAACAATGAGCAGCGAACTTTATGCAGACGGTATCGGCGAAATCACCATCACCGGGACGATCGTGCGCATCGACCTGATGTCGCTCTCGGCCACCGAGCGTGACGCCAACAACAATCCGAAGCCGGTTTTCCGCCAGCGCATCATCATGCCTGTCGATGCTTTCGCCAATGCGGTCGATCTCATGCAGAAGGCGCTCGGCGGCTTGGTCGAGGCGGGGGCGGTCCGTCGCATCGGCGATATGTCGACCGCGGCGGCTGCCGATATCCAGTCGGTGCAGGGCGGCGCTTCGAACGCCTCGCCGAACTTCAACTGAGAAGACAGGGATGGGAGCGCCGTGCGTCCATTCGGACGCACAGAGGACGCTCCGACTGATTGAAACTAAGCCTGATCTCGTTTTGTTTCCGGGGGGCTCCTATTGTTTCGGGTGGGCCAATGAGCGGTTTTCTGCATACCAACCTGCACTGTCTTGCGTTCGTCGCGCGTCATCATGGCGTCGACCTTTCGCCTGAGCGATTGCAGCACGATTACGCGGTCGGCGACGAACCCGTCGCCGTGCGGCGGTTGCTGCGTATGGCCAAGGACGCCGGCCTGCGGGCCAGGCATCTCAACCTCGACTGGCAGTCCCTGTCCCGGCTGGGCGAAGCTTTCCCGGTGCTTGCCGAACTTGCGAACGGCAACTGGGTCGTCATCGCCGGAACGGTGGGGAGCGGGGAGGACGAGAGAATACGCGTTCTCGACCCGCTCGCCACGCGCCCCGACGTCATGCTGCTGAGCGAGGAGCAATTCTCGAAGGCCTGGCCCGGATCGGTGGTTCTCCTCAAGCGCAACTATCGCATGTCGGACGAGGACCGGCCGTTCGGCTTCCGGTGGTTCGTACCTGAGATCATCAAGCAGCGAAGCTTCTTCCGGGACGTGGCACTCGCCGCCTTCGTGCTTTACGGCCTCGGGCTGACGACGCCGATCTTCTTTCAGCTCGTCATCGACAAGGTGCTCGTCCACCAGAGCTATGCGACGCTGACGGTTCTGACGATCGGTATTGCTATCGCGCTCGTCTTCGACGCGACCTTCAGCTTCCTGCGCCGTTATCTGCTGCTCTTCGCGACGAACAGGATCGACATCCGCGTCGCCACCCGCACTTTCGGCCATCTGCTCAATCTGCCGATCGCGCTTTTCGAGCAGGCCTCGGCCGGCGTTCTCGTCAAGCATATGCAGCAGACTGGGCGCATCCGCGAATTCCTGACCGGCCGGCTGTTCCTGACCCTTCTGGACGGCGTCTCGCTTTTTGTCTTCGTGCCGATCCTGCTTCTCTATAGCGTCAAGCTGACGCTTGTCGTGCTCGGTTTCGCAGCCCTCGTCGGCCTCGTGGTGATGATGCTCGTCGGCCCGTTCCAGCGCCGCTTGCAGGCGCTCTACCAGGCCGAAGGCGACCGGCAGGCACTGCTGGTGGAAACCGTGCACGGCATGCGCACCGTCAAATCGCTGGCGCTGGAGCCGCGCCAACGCAAGGTGTGGGACGATTATTCGGCCCAGTCGATCTCCGTGCGTTTCCGGGTCGACAAGATCTCGACCATCGCCCAGTCGCTGACCGGGCTGCTGGAGAAGCTGATGAGTGTCGCGATCATCGGCCTCGGCGCGCTCGATGTGTTCAGTGGCTCGATGACCATCGGTGCGCTTGTTGCCTTCAACATGCTCGCCGGCCGGGTCTCCGGACCGCTGGTGCAGATCGTCACCATGGTGCATGAATATCAGGAAGTGGCGCTCTCGGTGCGCATGCTCGGCGAGATCATGAACCAGCGGCCGGAGCAGGCGGGCCGCGGGCGAGGTGTCCGGCCGCATCTGAAGGGCCGCATCGAATTCGACAGGGTCACCTTCCGCTACAGCCCGGATAGCGCGCCGGCGCTCGACAACGTCTCCTTCGCCATTCCGGCGGGCTGCGTCTTCGGCGTGGTCGGCAAGAGCGGCTCGGGCAAGACGACGATCACAAGGCTGATCCAGGGGCTCTATCAGAGTCAGGAAGGCCTCGTGCGCATGGATGGTTATGACAGCCGCGAGATCGACCTGGTGCATCTGAGAACCAGCATCGGCGTCGTGCTGCAGGATAGTTTCCTGTTTCGCGGCTCGGTTCGCGAGAATATCGCCGCCGCCAAGCCCGATGCCAGCATCGAGGAGATCATGGAAGTCGCCCGCATCGCCGGCGCCGAGGAATTCATCGAGCGTCTGCCGCGCGGCTTCGACACCATGCTGGAAGAAAACGCCGCCAACCTGTCGGGCGGCCAGAAGCAGCGCCTGGCGATTGCCCGCGCGCTGATCACCGATCCGAAGCTCTTGATCTTCGACGAGGCGACGAGCGCGCTCGACCCTGACAGCGAGGCGATCATCCGCGATAATCTCAGCCGCATCGCCGCCGGCCGCACCGTCGTCATCGTCTCGCACCGGCTTTCGACGCTCGTCGATGCCGATGCCATTCTCGTCATCGATCGCGGCAAGGTCGCCGATATCGGCCGGCACGATCAGCTCGTGTCGCGCTGCATGACCTACCGTCACCTCTGGGCACAACAGATGAGGCAGGTTGCATGAACGCGCACGCCAGAAAATCCAGCGATAACCTGCCGGTCCCCACAGGCAAAGGCCCCACAGACAAGCGCCCGGAGAAGGGCAGCGCGCTCACCGCCCGCCCGCCGCTGCCGCCGGCAATTGCGGAATTCCAGTCCGACGCCGTCGAGCTGGAGGAGCGCGCCCCCCCGCGTGTTGCCCGCATGACGCTTTACTGCGTGACGGCGCTGCTTGCCGCAGCGATCACCTGGGCCTCGGTCTCGTCAATCGACGAGGTGGTGATCGCGCCGGGCAAGCTCGTCACCACTCAGCCGACGATCGTCGTCCAGCCGCTCGAAACCTCGATCATCCGCACGATCGACGTGAAGGCCGGCGAAGTGGTGCATGCCGGCCAGACGCTGGCGACCCTCGACGCCACTTTCAGCCAGGCCGATGTCGACCAGCAGCACGCGAAATTCTCGGCACTCGACGCCCAGGTGAAGCGCATCGAGGCGGAGCTTGCCGGCGACGACTATTCGAAGGTGGCCGGCAGCACGCCCGACGAGATGCTGCAGGTGCAGCTTTTCGGCCAGCGGCGGGCCTTCTACATGGCGCAGCTGCAGAATTTCGAGCAGCAGATCGCCGGCCAGTCGGCAGCCCTTGCGGCGAGCCAGAACCAGGAGGCGGTGCTCAACGACAGGCGCGACGGGCTCTCGCAGATCGAGGCAGCACGGGAACGGCTCTATAACAAACAGAGCGGCTCGCTGATCACGCTGCTCGGTTCCCGCGACGCCCGCCTCGACGTGGAATCCGACCTGACCGCCGTCCGCGGCAAGGCCGACGAGGCCGCCCACGCCTATGCCAAGCTTGGCGCCGACCGCCAGGCCTTCATCGAGGATTTCCGCCGCGCCGCCATGGAGCAGCTGGTGGAGCTGCGCGGCCAGCGCGACATGGCCGACGAAGAGCTGAAGAAGATGGAGCTGCGCCGCAACATGGTGGCGCTGACCGCACCCGCCGATGCCGTCGTGCTGGATCTCGCCCAGCGCTCCATCGGCTCCGTCGTGCGCGAAGCCGAACCGATCGTTACCCTGGTGCCGATCAACGTGCCGCTGGAAGCCGAAGTGTCGATCAATACCCGCGATATCGGCCGGGTGGCCGTCGGCAAGGAAGCCCGTATCAAGCTCGATGCCTATCCGTTCCAGAAATACGGCACTGCCTCGGGCGAGGTGAGGACCATCAGCCAGGACACCTTCCTCACCGGCCAGCAGGAACAGACCGCCACCCCCAGCCAGCCGGCCGCCCCCTTCTTCAAGGCCCGCGTCCTGCTTGCCGATACCAGGCTGAATGCTTCGGACGTGCCGGTGCGACTGCTTCCCGGCATGACCGTGTCAACGGAAATCAAGGTCGGCAACCGCACGGTGATCTCCTATTTCCTGTATCCGCTGCTGCGTGGCCTCGACAACGCAATACGCGAACCGTAGAACGCGGCGGATCACGGGCTCGACGTGTCACCCTTCTATCTCCAGGGCAATCGCAGCCCACGGCGAGGGCCGTACACCTTGTCCCCTGTCACCGCTCGGGCTTGCGCCGCTCGTGGTCAAACGCGTGTTCGAGTTCTGCGCGAGATCGCGACCATGGGCAAGAAGATCTTCCTGGTGGAGCAGAACGCCAACCATGCCCTGAAGCTCTCTCAACGCGCCTACGTCATCGTCAATGGACGGATTCACTTGTCGGGCGACAGTGCCGCCCTTCTCGATAATGAGGAAGTCCGCAAGGCCTATCTGGGTTTACACTGAACGGAGCAACGATGCTGCACAAGAATCTGATCGCCGGCGAATGGGGCGGCGGCGACACTTCGGGCGAACGTCGAAGCGCGGCCACCGCCAAGTATTTGTCGTCGTGGCGCCGATCGTGACGCCGGCGAATACGGTCCATGGCCTGGAGGTGATCCACTTACCCTTGGTGGCCTGGCCCGGGGCTATTGCGCCGTGTGACGTGGCTCGTTTAAGCATCTTGCTGACATGTCCGGACGCGCTTAAGGCGCGGATCTACTCCGCGCCCGTTTACCTGCTCAACAAAAACGAGAGCCTCAGTGGGCTGAACCCACTACTTGGTATTCTTGTGGCTCTGCTCACCAGCTTTTACGTGCTGCTCGTGGCTGCCGCCCTGCTTGCCGGAGGCGCTCGAACTCTTTTCCGACGCGCTCTTGCTGGTGCCGCCCGCCTTCGAGCCGCCCTTTGACTGTGATCCACTTGTAGATGGCATGTTACACTCCTCCGTAAGAGATCGGCTTGATCTCGATTAGTCAACTTCCATCCTGTTAAAGTGTTCCCGCCAACACCTAAGGCGGCAGCCACTCTCCTATCCGTCTCCTTTACCTCCTAGGGAAGGATGATCGGCATCAGCTTTCAGAAGCGGGGGGTGATGGATATTTCCTCGCGAGCTACGCGCGGTTTTTCACTGATAGGCTTTCGCTGGCGGGCCTTTGTCGCACCACCGCGTGTCCTGCCTCGTTGCGATCGCCTCCCGCCGCTGTACGGTTGTACTGCCCGGAAATCCGAGTTCCAGATGAGAGACAAATCCCAAGTGATAGAGGCTCGACTTCCCTAGAGCATTTCCGTTTTTCTCCGAAGCACGGAGATGCTCTATCTCTTTGTTTTCACGCAATTCCCGACGGAAAACCGCTTCGCACTTTTCCTGGAATTGCTCTAGCCAGATGCGCTTCAACCCTCCTTGCGACATGCAAGGAGGGTTGAACTCAAAGCCGGTTAGATGCCGGTCCGCCGGTACCGGTTGCGCTCTTGCGCGATCTGCTCAGGAGCGTATGGATCGAGCGTGTCGTCGAACCGGGTCCATCCCTGCTCGTTATAGGCACGCCGACGCTCGACCGGGTCGACCCAGTTCGATCCCTGGAGAATAGCCTGCGCCTCGGAGGCGCGGGCGTCGTCGACCTTGGCCGTGACCAAGCTACCACCGCGGCGGACACCTTCGGCATAGAGGTGAGCATCATCTTCCGAGACGCCTGAGTCGGTGAGTGCACCGATCAGGCCACCAGCGGCACCGCCAGCGACGGCGCCAGCGACAGCCCCGGCCGCAGTTGCGGCAAGCCAGCCTGCGGCAACGACCGGACCGACACCGGGGATGGCCATCAGGCCCAGCCCGGTGAGCAGGCCGCCAGCACCACCGACGGCAGCGCCAATGCCAGCGCCGGTCGCGGCATCCTCGCCAACGTCAGAGTCGCGATCGATGCGACCAGCCTTGTTGGAGACGATACTGATGTCGTTTGAGGGAACGCCTGCCGCTTCCAATTTGGAGACTGCGGAGCGAGCGTCCGAGTAGTCGTCGAAAAGTCCGGTTACAGTTCTCATTATGCTTCTCCTTGGTTACTTTGCGACGATGTTGCCTTGATAATCGAGGGCGATGGAGACGGCTTTGCCGTCCTTCATGCCAGAGGCCATCCAGATCCCCTTGTCGTCGAGCTTGAGATCCTTGACGTCGGTGTACCCCGCTTCCGCGATGCGATCCTTCGCCTGAGCTTCGGTAAAGCTGTTGGCGCCCTCAACCGGCGCAGTCGGATTTTTACTGTCCGGAGTTGCAACCGCAGGTGTATTTCCATCCTTGGATGGGGCTGGCGTAGTTTGGGCAAACGCTGCAACGGCAGATGCGCCGACAATTGCCGCCGCGAAGATGATCTTCTTCATATATGTTTCCTCCATTTTGCGGATCAAGTGACTGATCCATGCGGCGAGAACCCGCAGAGGAGATCTTTGTTCCCATTACAGCAGGGGAGCATGCAATTGAATTTTCTAAATATATGGCACCGCCCCCGTTGGATGACTCTCTTCGATTTCCACGCAAAGCGAGCGGACAGCGAGGTGGGCGGGTACAAATCAATACCGGGCAAATCAAAAGAACCTCACATAGGGAGCCTGATTTTTTGATCTCTTAAGTTGTACTGTAATGCGCGAATTCGTTTCGGTCAGCCGGCGCGCCTTTCATATCTTTGAGTAAAGCCGAATACCCCGAAATCAGTGCAAGAAAGAGGTCTTCGCCTCGCGGTCGACAAGTCTTTCCACCGTGCCGATGAGGCGCGCTGCGCGCCTCAAGACTTCGGTTCCGTCATCATTGACGGCGATATCGTCTCTCATCCGGTCTATACAACGAGCAACCTCCATAAGTACCGTGGCGAGATCCGCATGGCGGACCCGTTCAGCAGTTCGCGAAAGCCGGCGGAGACACTCCGAGTATCTCGATGCAATGACGAGCCTGTCCGTGACGGTGTCGGCTTCGGGAGCGGAAGTCGACTGCAATGTCTTTTGCCGCATAGTCCCGTCCCCCTATTCGATGATGATGCGGATTGATTTGTGCGCCCTCTCCCGCCTAGTCACACCGAAATCCTCACGAGTCCCATCCAGTGCCTTCAGGGCGGAGAGGATGTTTTGACAGTGAATTGGGGAGGCGGCGCCGGGAGGGTGACGGAGTTCGGGACAGGATTCGACCGCGTGCAGGTCAGGCGCCCACGATGCGAGGATCGCCCCCTTCTCGGCGGTCGTTATCCCGTCCGACGCGAGGACCTCCTCCGGATGAGAAAAGTGCTTATGGGGATGCGGGACTTGCACGGCCGAGATGGCCTCGACGACGTTGTAGAAGCTAGCTGAATTCGAGGTTTTGATCGTCATGTTCGATCTCCTAAAAACTTCCAACGGGTGAAGAAAATCTCCAGGTGCCCAAGAGATTGTTTCAATCTTTTCAGCGTTCAAGAGGTTAAGCGGGCAGGCATTCAAAATTTTTCCGAGGCCCTCTTGAAACGCAAAAACCGGAAAACCAAATCGATGTTCGCCGGCAGCCCAAAGGGAGCCGGAAAGCCGGGGACGCTGTTCCGACGCGTCTCCTTTCCAACTCGCTTTACGGAGGATTTGGTTATGAGAAATGAGTTCGACTTCGCACCGCTCTATCGGTCCAGCATTGGCTTCGACCGCGTCTTCAATCTTCTTAACAATCCGCAGCGTCTGCAAGCGATCGACACCTGGCCGCCCTACGACATCGTCAAATCAGGCGAGAACGACTATCGCATCCAGATGGCGGTGGCGGGTTTTGCCGACAGTGACCTCGACATCACCCAGGAACGCAATGTGCTGATCGTTAAGGGGCAGAAGAACGAGGAGAAGGAGGGCGACTATCTGCATCGCGGCATCGCCGGCCGTTCCTTTGAACGCCGGTTCGAACTTGCCGACCATGTCCGAGTTGAAAACGCCTCGCTGACGAACGGTCTTCTGACGGTCGATCTGAAGCGCGAGATCCCGGACGCGATGAAGCCGCGCAAGATTGCCATCAGCAACGCCACCGGCCAGTCGCCGCTGCAGATCGAGGGCCAGAAACAAGTCGCATAGGGTTCCTTGAGGGAGGAAGCCGGCGCCGTGGAGCGGCGCCGGCTTTTGGACGCAATGAAAACGATGAACGTTGGGAAACCACCAGCATTCGACGGGCGCGATCTTGCCGCGTGCCAGCCGGTCTTCGACACGCTGCTGCGCGAAGCCGGGGTGACGAGAGAGTCGGAGGAGGCCGCCCGGATCGCTGCGCTTGTCGTCGAACTTTATCGGCAAGGCGTCAGCGACCCTGATCGTCTTCGTTCCATGGTGGAAGGGGCCCGAGGCCTCTTCAAGCGAGCGGAGACAAGCGGCGTCGCAGCCTAGTCTGCGCCCGGGATCATGCCTGTGCACCGACGCAAAACACGTTGTCGGCGGCGCCGAGCTTCGGGGATGTCACTGAGGTGGCTGATCCCTTGGAAGCGGACATATCTTCATCGACGGGCCCCTGACGACGCCAAGCGCTTCCGATCCGTCCGGATCGCTCTCCTTCGCTCAGCAACAAACGACTGCGGGGGAACCCTGTTTGGGTTCTCAAGGACCCGACCAGATTCAAATAACTAATCCTCAGCGTCGGAATAGTTCTTGTATTGCAGCTTCTGGAGCGACGCATCCAACCTGAGGACGAGCCCTGTCGGCGCGTAATCAACAGCGATTTCTCCGAAGGCGGAGAGACTGGAGGTAATGAGCCGGCAGCCGAACCCCTTCTTGCTCGGAGCTTCCACCACGGGGCCTCCCACCTCCCGCCAACGGAAGGTCAGGCGCTTGTCGCCCGACTCGTCGCGCACGGACCATTCGATTTCGATAGTCCCGCTATCTGCCGCCAGTGCACCATACTTGTTGGCGTTGGTGACGAGTTCGTGCAGCACAAGCGAGAACGCAAGCGTCGCCTGGGGACCTAGCTCAACCGCAGGACCACTTGCTTTGAAACGTTCTGACGTCTCAAGTCCGAGATTAATCGCGGTCGCCTCGACAATCGTCGCCATGGTCGTACCCAACCAATTCTGCTGCAACAAAATGTCGTGCGCCTTCGCATAAGCATTGATCCGTGCCGAGATCGCCTGTTCTGCATCCTCCATAGAGCTGGCGTTTCGGAAGGATTGAGTGGTGATGGCCTGAACGACAGCCAGCGTATTCTTGATGCGGTGAGAGAGTTCATGCATCAGAACACGCTGTCGCTCCTCGTTCTTTCTCTGCTCGGTCTGGTCCCTGAGGATCTTTACGAAGCCCTCGACTTCGCCGTCGTCCGACGTCAATGCCATCATCTGGCCCGAGGCCCAGAACAACGAGCCATCTTTGCGAACGTGCCAGCGCTCATCGTTGCCATGACCTTCCGCCAACGCGGCGGCCATCTCCCGTTCAAGAATCCCCGCCTGCAGGTCTTCCTGCGTGAAGATTACCGCCGCGGGCTTGCCGATGATCTCAGCCTCATCCCATCCGAGGATCCGTCGCGCGCCCTCATTCCACGTGGTCACCAGGCCGTTCAGATCCGTCGAGATGATCGCATACTCGATCGCGCTCTGCAGGATGGCCTCGAGAAAGCGCTCTCGCGAGCGGCTGGAATTGGAAAAGAGCTTCATGATCATGTGATGCGCCGGATCCTTCCCAGGGCCCGCTAAAAAAAGGGCCTCATCCTGTTTCTAGGACGCCGCCTGACAGTGGGGACGGCGCTGGCATTTGCAATGGGTTACTCGATGGTACTGACGGTCCTTGAATGATCGGCTGTCCCTAACAATATCATTTCGACAGGACCATTGGTGGCATGAAAGGAGGAAAAAATGCCGCAGAACGATGTTCCATGGGCCCAGCCGGTAAGAATCCGGCTGCAGTGCGGTTTGGAGCGCGCTTTCACAGGCGCATACGACGCCTTGGACTTTCTCGAAAACGAATGGCCGCTGCGTCATGGAGAGCGCCACGAGCGAGCGGTGAAGACGTGCCGTGGCGCCCTCAACGGCAGCACCGCCGGCATTATCGCGCGGGAGGCGTTCGTGGCCGCCTGCCTGGAAGCCGGCATGCCGTCCGTTCTCGTTCCGTGGAAGAGAAAGCCGACCGTGCATCCCGCTCGGCCAGCACGCCTTGCTATCATCTAGGGTATCAGTGACGACCTCGCCTCTTCGGAGGCGAGGTCCGGCATAGGGCCCCTAAACGCGCCTATGGCGACACTATCCCTGGACATCAGCGAGACAAGCGCATCATGGTGATCCGGCAGCCTGTCGGTGTGGTCGCAGCCATCACACCGTGGAATTTTCCCAATGCTATGCTGGCCAGAAAGCTGGCCCCTGCCTTGGCCGCAGGTTGTGCAGTCGTCTCAAAAACCCGCCGCCGAAACACCGCTTTCCGCGTTAGCCCTTGCCGTGCTGGCTGAGCGCGCAGGCGTGCCTAAGGGCCTTTTTAGTGTTCTGCGTCGAAGCGCTCCGCTGAAATTGGCGAAGTCATGTGTACCAATCAAAAGGTTCGCAAGCTTATCTTCACGGGCTCAACGAAAACGGGAAAGATCCTGATGCGCCAAGCGGCGGATCAAGTCATGAAGCTTGGGCTTGAGCTGGGCGGCAACGCACCGTTCATCGTCTTCGATGATGCCGACTTAGAGGCGGCGGTCGAGGGGCTCAAGTTTCGAAGTACCGCAATAATGGCCAAACCTGTGTTTGCGCCAATCGTCTCTATGTCCAGTCAGGCATCTACGATGAATTCGCGGCACGGCTGGCTTCGCGGGTCCGCGCCATGAAGGTAGAAGACGGCTTTGTAAGCGGGACTGACATTGGGCCATGGACAGGGTTAGGGTCAGCTCAAAGTCTCCTCGATCCAAAGCGCGACCGTGGCTAGCGACTAGCCTGAACTCTCTCGAACGGCATCGAGGAATTGCGAGATTTCCGACGCGTCGTTGTAGTAGTGCGGCGATACTCGCAGAATGTCTGGAAGACCCCGGTGGGAGGCGTCAAGTGGCGTGGTCGATGGCGGAGAGACCGAGATGTTGATGCCCTTATCTGTAAGCCGTTTCATCTCCTTCCGAGCATCCTTTCCATCCATGGTAAACGACACAATCGAGGCCTGGTCCCGGCCGATGTCTCGTACACGGACCCCCGGAATGTCTCCAAGGCCTTCCCGGATCTGGCCAGCAAGCACGGAGCAACGGGAGCGTATCCGCTCAAGGCCGATGTCCATGGCGTAGTCTGCCGCCGCGCCCAGCCCGAGCCGGGTGGAATAGTTCGCCTCCCATGTCTCGAACCGACGGGCGTCATTTCGGAGCTGATACCGTTCGGGGCCAACCCACGGTGCCCCGAAGAGGTCGATAAAGGCTGGTTCGAGATCCCTGAGTAAATCGCGCCGGACATAGAGGAAACCGGTTCCGCGGGGCGCCCGGAGAAACTTCCGTCCAGTGGCGGTCAGGAGGTCGCAACCGAGTTCGGCGACATCGATCGGCATCTGCCCCACGGCCTGACATGCGTCGAGCAGGTACGTGATGCCATTTCTACGCGCGATCTTTCCGACTTCCGCCGCGGGGTTCACGAGACCGCCATTTGATGGGATCCATGTGATCGAGATCAACCGCACCGATCCGTCGATCATTCGCTCCAGCGCTTCTGGATCAAGGGCACCGGATGCGTCGTCGGGAATGACCTCAACCCGTGCGCCAGTCCGCTGGGACACCTGAAGATAGGCCACGTAATTCGCAGCGAATTCGGTCGTGGTCGTCAGGATCCTTTCACCCGGCTTGAAGTGCAGCGAATAGAACGCCCGCTGCCAGGCAAGGGTGGCGTTCTCGGCAAGCGATATCTCTTCCCGCCCAGCACCTACGAGACGCGCTATCGAGTCATGGACGCCTTCTATCCGAGCAATGTTTTCCGCGTGAGCCTCATAGCCGCCGATGCTGTTCTCGCGCTCCAGATACTCGACCACGGTGTCGAACACGGGACGCGGCACTAGGGCGGCTCCTGCATTGTTCAGGTGTATCCTGTTCTGTACCCCCGGAGTTTCCTGGCGTAGGCGGTCAAGTTCGGTCTGAGGAATTTCGGTCATCTTGAGTTCCGTTCGAAGTCCAGCGGATTTATACCGTCTTGCTGTGGATGGCGGTCCGAGCGCCTGTGCTGGCTGCCCGATGCGCGGGCCATGAGGATCTGGTCGCCGGGCGTGGCGGCCCACCGAAGCGAGTACCTTTGCCAGCCAAAGTCGGCTGGTGGCGCAACTTCCGCCGAATCCCGAGAAGCGCCGCAAAGCTGCGTTCGACAACGCGGATTGGGTGCTGGCCCCATGCCCATCCCCGACATCGACGTTTCCGCAGTCATACGATCGGCTGGGATCGGAAGTGCCCACGACACATTCGGAGCGACGCCTCCAGATAGGGCGAGAGCCGACCGGACGCCCGTCATGCGCCACATGTGCGCATCCATCTCCTCATTCTATCGGCCTCCGTAAGAAAAGCCGGCTTGCATGTCTTGATCGAACTTTTTTGACAGGCCAAGAGCAAAAATGAGCACGATAGTGTGCAGAAATCGGCGGTGGAGGATGTCAACGAATTCCGGTATCTTTGCGGATTATTTTTTGCCGATGATTTGGTGTATCAAAGGAAAATCCCGTTGATTGTGAAGCAAAGCGCATTTACAGGCACCGATCCGGATCAACTCTCAGAGATTTTGTCGACCGCACAATCACGGATCAGCGTTGCCGCATTGGACAACAACCCTGTCGCATTCCGCTGCAACTTTCTCTCTGCCGGAGCTGTCAGCGTTGCCGAGTGCTCATATGAAGGGACGATCGCTGCCAAGCGGGAGGCGCAAGGCGAAAAGCTGACTATCTTTCTGCCAACGCAGGGAAATGCGATTTTCAGTTACCCTAAGAAGTCAATAGAGTCCGCTCCGGGGTTCGCAACACTGCTTGAGGGTGAACCCACCACCCGTAGCCTCTTAGTCGGGCCGCGTCACCATCTGGCTTTATTCATCGATCAGGCAAAGATAATTGGAAGCCTCACCCATATGCTCGAAAGGACGATTAGGGGCAAGATCGATATTCATCCCTATGTCGATCTTACCTCGAATGCCGGCCTTACTTTGCAGCATTTGGTAAAGCAGCTTTATCGGGGCCTTGGCGATGATGGTGTGCTCAGGCAATCGCCTCTGGCTCTGGCCTCACTCTGTGACGCCGTGACCTTTCTCATTCTCGAGAACTGCGAACATCGCTATTCGGACCAACTGGCGCGAGACGCGCTGGCACCGGCTCCACGTCACGTAAAGCGCGCCATCGACTTCATGCACGAACATGTTTCCTCCACTATATCGCTCAGCGATATCGCGATTGCGGCGAATGTCAGCATTCGAACTTTGCAGCAGGGCTTTAGACAGTTCCGTAATACGACACCCATGGCCCATCTACTTGAATTGCGCCTGGTCGCCGCCCATGACGAACTGAGTGATCCCCGTTCGACTAGCACCGTGTCGCGCGTTGCTGCAAAGTGGGGGTTTACCCATCTTGGACGCTTTGCGGCCGAATACAGAAAACGGTTCGGCCACCTGCCATCACAGGCATCAAAGGCCTGAGTTCGCTTCACCTGCGTGGCTCGTCTCAGGCCGCCTAGACCCATTCACCGGGTGTCTCATCGCTGGATGTCATGAAGGCTGCGGCTCATTTGTGCCGGCGGGACCGAATTGTTCCAGAAGAATTGCCGAAGCGCATCGCCGCTCAGTTGGGAACATATCAACGTCATCGGGTCCATTGCTGAAGGGCCTCAAGCGTTGCGACTTCCCGGCAAGATCCTCCGAGTGGTCGTGATCGCTTGCCTACGGATTGGTCCGCGCCGAATCCGACCACGCGGTTGGCGAACTCACGAATGAAAGGCCTTTCTTCAACGTCGAGTGCTTGCGCGTTCTATCGCGCAGAGACTGATAATGTAGTTCATACGTCACTTTGCAAAAAGATCAGGGTAGGCTGCAAGTGCCGGAGCGCCACCTGTATGCCAGAAGAGCACGCGCTCTCCGCGTCCAATCCGCTTTTGGCGTATATAATCGATCAGTCCAGCCATCGCTTTGCCGGTGTAGACAGGGTCTAGAAGCAGACCCTCCAAGCGAGCGCACATCGCCAAGGACTCCACAACTGCTTCCGTCGGCAGTCCATAGCCAGGACCGACGAAGCGATCATCGACAATGACTTCTCGCGACTTTTCAGAGGGGCGGTCCAACAGGTTCAAAGTCTGGTCAATGATTTGCGAGACCTTTGCGACTGCGTCGGTCTTATGGGCGTTGACACTGATACCGACAATTTCGCTTTGCACATCATACAGTGTGGCTCCAACGAGCATACCGGCCTGAGTGCCGCCGCTACCGGTACCGAAGAAAATTCGGTCGAAGGAAAGTTCTTGTTGGCTGCATTGGTTCTTCAATTCTCCCATTGCTTCGCAATAGCCAAGCGCCCCAATTGCGTTGGAGCCACCGATCGGGATGATGAACGGTCGTCGCCCCTCCTTGATCTTGCTTTCAGCATACCTTGACATCTCGTCTGCAAGGTCGGCGCTGGGCGGAAAAAGATGCAAATCCGCTCCAAAGATGCGGTCGAGAAGCATATTGCCGTTCGTATTGTACGCTGAACCGGATAGGGGAACCGAGGCTGCGAGGAAAAGTGCGCATTCTAACCCGGTTTTCGCAGCCGCCGCCGCCGTCTGTCGTGCATGATTTGATTGCAAGGCGCCGGCAGTCAATATGATGTCTGAGCCCTGAGCGACCGCCGCGGCGATAAGATATTCAAGCTTCCTGGTCTTATTGCCTCCGCCGCCAAGGCCGGTACAATCATCCCGCTTTATCCAAATGTCCGGACCGCCCAAAGCCGCCGACAGACGCGGTAGTGGTTCGATTGGTGTGGGAAAAAATCCCAGGCTGAGCGGCTTCAAGTCTGCTCGTAGCAGGTTCATCACCATTATCGGCTCCGTTGATCGATCGTTAATCATGAGGCGTGTGAGCTCCACGACCAGCTGGGAGAGAGGCTCAGCGTCTTTGAGTATGCTGTTTACGCGACTGCGGTGATGAACCTGTCATAAGCTGCTTGGCCCTCTCAGGTGCCCGGGTATCGATTGAATCTGTTGAACCGCTCGACAACCAGGGTCCGCATCTCCGGGCTGGTTTCATGTCCGTTTCCGTGGAGGTCGATTTACAGTAGAGCGCCAATTCGGCGGGATTTCCAGTTGTCGTCAAAGCCCTTGCCGTCCTGCGAAAAGCGAAAGTTTGCTGGCCCGTCAGATCAGGCGTCAACGACTGTCACCGTGATGTCGTGAACGGTATTGCGCGCAGGGGTAAGGGGCTGTATCTCGCCCTGGACGTTTGTGCATCTGCACTTCAAGACGTGTTGGCCTCGCGTCGGCGTCCAGAAGTATTCAAATTGTTGCCAACTGCGGTCTTGGCGGGGACCTACGGAAGCGGCATGCCATCTGCTCCCGCCATCGACACTGACCTCAGCTGACGCGATCGGCTCATCGCCCCAGGCCCAGCCCCATATGCGCGTCGCTGTCCCACTTTGCAGTGAGACCGCCGGATCAGGCCCGACAATGACCGACTCCGGTACGACTGCCCACACGGGCTTGGTGCCGGTCGGCGTAGTATCATTGTAGAAGCGGGTCGTGTAGGGGCCAGGCGCCCGGCAGTCCGCGGCGATAATTGAGCCGATCCATTTGACGGAGTTGGTGCCATACCAGCCTGGGACCACCAGACGCACAGGACCGCCCCGATCGGGGCTCAGCGGCTTGCCGTTGATTTCGAGAGCTAGAAGAACCTCGTCTGCCATCGCCTTGTGGATCGGCAAGTCTTTCTGGAAAATTTCATTCTGGAGCCCGGCATACTCTCCCCATTCCAGGCCGGATGTCCACACATACGTAGCTTCCTTCGCAATGCCTGCCAAGACGAGTACCTCTTTGAGAGGCACTCCTTTCCAAACAACATTTCCAACACGGCGCTTCGGCTCCTGAGGGGCGAGGGGGCTTCCTGCGCACTCATGAAACGACATGTATTCGCGTTGCGGCATCGCTTGGATGTCCGCGAGCCTTAGCCTGATGGGTCTGTCGACCAGCCCTCCGATCTCCAAATACCACTGCTCTGGGTCGATCTCCAGGAAACCCATATGCGTGACCAGAAACAGGTCTTCCTCGTCCGTCCTCCATTTTTCAAGCGCGTGCACTCCACGATTTGGACCACGGTAGGAGAAACCCTCCATTGTCATCCGAAGCCCTTGTCGCGTCATAGCCTCTGCTCCGCCTCGGCCGCCAGGGGATCGCTACCGGCAGCTATGCGCTCGGCCTGAGCCCTTCCACCGAAGGTGATGGGGGCGATGCGGGTGCGATCGACGGCGAGATCAAATATATCAAAGCGATTGTACCCTGCCACGACGTCGTGGAATCTTTTCGGCTCAATGCACTGATCCAATTCGATTTCGGCGTAGCCGATGCCCTCGTCAGTCAGTTCATCACCGATGGCCGAGCCGGTGGGGTTGAGGAAGAAACTACTGGCTCGCGGGCTGGCGTCGAGCAGTGCTTCGATCTCGGAAGCGCCATTGGCAATCGAATTGCGGGCTGCTGGGTCCAGGCATCCTGCCACAACGATGCCGAAGCACTTCGCCTCGAAGCAGTGTGCAGCAGCGCGAATTCGGTTTGCGCCGCGGTTGTCGTAATTGCCACTTTCATCTGGCGGCCTAGTCGGCCAAATCGGCGGGTAACTGCTGATATGAACTTGTTCACCCTGTGCCATCAGTGTGAAACGAGCCAGCGGGTTCGTATTCTCTCCACAGATCAAGCCGCCCAAACGTCCAATCCGTGTATCCGCAACCTGAAGGCCTGCGCCGTCGCCCGGGTTCCAAACGAGCTTCTCAAAGAATGTCGGCACTAGCTTGCGGTGATGGATGAGCACCTTGCCCGCGTCCGATATCAGCAGGTTGCTGTTCCATAAGCCTCCCACGCTAGCCGGATTTCTTTCCGAGATACCTACAGATACGAATACCCCGTGCTGGGCGGCGGCCTGGCGGATGCGATCGATTTCGGGCCCATCCGCAAAAATCGATGCGGCGGCGAAACGTTTGAATTGATCATGCGAGTGGATTGGGGAGTATAACGCAGACCAGATCGGAAAGCCGGGAATGAAACTTTCCGGGAAGACCACGAGCGATGCGCCGCTACGGGCGGCTTCACCAATGATAGAAGCCGCTTTTTCGACCGTAGCGCGGGTATCAAGATAAATGGGCGCGACGTGCGCTGCAGCTGCTTTGAAGTTCGAACGGTCCATGCAAGCCTCCACTGATCGAAGAACATTAGATGGAACATTTTCGCTCGGCTAACCGGAATCTTCGCACTATGATGTGCAAAAATAGACGAGAGCGATATGGCCACACCACTGGATCACTTGGACTGGGATGATCTAAAACTCTTTCTTCGTGCGGTGAGAAGCAAGAGCGTTACTGGTGCCGCAAGAGTGCTGAACGTGAGCCATTCCACCGTCTCTCGCCGGTTGAATAGGCTGGAATATGCCGTTGGCGCGGCTCTCTTCGAGCGAAGCCGGGATGGGCTCGTCCTTACAACGACAGGAATGACGGTGCTTCGCCGAGCCGAAGAGATCGAGCTTGGAATCAACAGCCTTCGTTCGGACATGAGCAGCCGAAACGAGATAAGTGGAACGGTTCGTCTGGCGACAATGGAGGGGATAGCATCCCTCTACCTTTCGTCGCACCTGACAAGTCTACAAGAAAAATATCCGGACCTCCTTCTGGAGCTCGTGACCTCACCGCAGACGGTTCGGGTCGCCCGTCGGGAAGCCGACCTCTTTGTGAGCTTCTTCAAGCCGCAAGGCACCGCGCTCGTGAGCGAGTGTATCGGTCATTTTTCGACAGGGCTTTACGCTTCGTCCAGCTACCTTGAAAAATACGGCATTCCTGAGAACAGGGACGATCTGCAAAAGCATCGGTTTGTTGGGTATGTCGAAGAGCTTGTTCAGGTGGAAGCTGTGAGATGGCTGGAAGAACTGGTTCCGCACCCAATCTTCTCGATCACGTCTAACAGTATGATCGCACAGACGTTCGCCGCGGCAGGCGGGGCCGGAATCGTGGCTCTGCCAGAGTTTGCGCTCGGAATCAGGACTGGGTTGGTCAAGGTTCTTCCTGACCTTCGTGGCCGTCGTGAGGTTTGGCTCTCTGTTCACCAAGATATTGCAAATCTGTCGCGAATTCGTGCGGTTGTAAAATTTTTGAAAGACCTACTACACGCAGATGAAGCTAAGCTTGGAGGCCGCGAGGTTTGGACGCTGGCTGGATGACCCACGTGCAAAATTGCACATCCTCCTGCGGATTCCGGAATTGAAGCTCCGATGGCTAGGCGTTAGCAAATAGATGATAGCCGAATTTATTGGTCGAACATCATGGAGACGCTGCTGCCGGCCTCGCCCCCAAACTTACAGTCGAAGATGTCGCTTTCAAATACAGAACGAATAACAGAACTTTAGCCTGACAGGTTCAACATGCGAAAAGGCATGGAAGCCGCGGGTGGCATTTGCGCCCCTTTGCAACGGAATGGCTGGCAAGGATTTTTGGGTGCGATGTTCCATTCGCAACCAGTGAATGGCAAATGGAGCTTAGCGAGGCACAATCTCGGTTCGCGGCAAAGAGACGAGAAGCGAAGAATGCGAGAAGCAGCGCCAGCGTTGCTCCCGGGGTTCCGGAAGTGCCACTGACTGCGACTGTCGATGATGGGGACCGCTACACCGGCTTCCGAAGCGCTATTGCCCAGCGTCGCCTGATGAGGAGATCGGCCGATTTCGAGGCATGCCAACTACTTTCGAATGACAGAGGAAAGGGCGAATGCCGTGAGGGTATCACGCACGCCGGGCAGTTCCGATATCAGTTGCCAGATTTGGCGAATGCGATCCGCTTCAGGAGATTCGACCCTCACCAGAAGGTCAAAATCGCCGGTCATCACATCGCACGCAACGACCTCCGGTATCTTCCGCAAAGCTTGAATGACGTCACCGCCCCTCATGCGGTCCTGACGATAGACGAACATCAACGCTGTGGTGACATGCTGATCGTTTCCGCCCTCGCCGGTGACGATGGTGTAGCCCTTGATAAAGCCTTCTCGCTCAAGCCGCTCTATTCGAACCCGAACTGCATTCCGTGACAAATTGACCTTGGCCGACAGGTCAGCATGGGATATGCGCGCGTTGGTCTTCAACTCGCTGAGTATCTGTTCGTCCACGCGGTCAAGGAGGTATTTCATGATCGGTGTGGCTCAGCTGTTAGCGCGACGATCTCCGGGGTAACTGATTCATAAGCTCGTACGGCGCTCTCCAGCAGGCAAGTCTTATCTTTCTCGCTGGCATAGCGCCTGGCTGCGGACGCCAAGACAAAACCGGGTAAAGCCGCTTTCTCCACACTCGTCAGGATCCTGACGCTCTGATAACCTATCATGACAGCGCGAGCTTTTTGCTCATCGAGCTCTCCACTCGGCCGGCTCGCCCAGCCAACGAGAACGTCGGCAATCTCGGAAACCAGGGCGTCATCGTGACGGAGACGGAAGTTGATGACGCCACCGACCACCTCCCCGAGGAAAAAGACGTTCTGAGGGACCAATGCTCCATGCAGCGCGCCGGTTGGCAATTCCGCCAAGGACCGCTTATGGCTTCGCTGCAAAATCGTGTGGATCTGCGCCATGAGGCGCCCAAGGCTTTCGCACTTGCCTGGCGCCGGATCGCTCGTGGATGAGCCCGATACGAAGCTAACGATGGCAACTAGGCGGCCCGCTGCCTGAAAGGTGGCATGACCGTCAATCGTGCGCATGGGCTTCGGGCAGGGGACACCGTTATTGTACAGCGTCTCCATGGTTTCGAAGGCTCGTTCCAGATCAAGCGGCTCAGCGCCATTTTCGAACAATGTGACGATGAACTCGCTTTCCTTGGTCCGGAAAAGGTAGGTGGTCTCTCTGTCGCCGTCGGCTATGCCGATAACTGACGACAAAGAGTTCATCCCGTAGGCTGCGGCAATAGAGTGACGGTCTTCGTCAGATAACTCGGTAAATACAGCCATTTTTGCCCTCCTAACCTGCCGCACTCTGCGAGATGTTTGCGAACTCCACAATGTCGCCGAAGATCTGGTCGACTTGGCTTGCCGTCAGCACGCCTTCTTCTTCGACGACCTGCCGAAAATTCCTCTTCTCGCTCAGAGCCTTCTTGGACAGATACGCCGCTTTGCTATAGCCGATCAGCTTTGCCAAGGGCGTAGCAAGAACGAGAGACTGATCGAGCAAGGCTTTGCAACGATCCAAGTCAACTTCGATACCATCGATGCAGCGCTGCTTAAAAATCTGCATCCCCCTCGTTAACATTCGCATCGATTGGAGGATGTTCAAAACAATGACCGGCTCCATGGCGTTCAGTTGTAGTTGGCCAGCGCTCGCCGCGAGCGTCACGGTAAGATCGTTGCCAATGACCTGGAACCCAATCTGGTTCATCATCTCCGGGATGACCGGGTTCACCTTGCCGGGCATGATTGAGGAACCGGCTTGCACGGCGGGCAGGCGCATTTCCCCGAACCCACTCAAGGGGCCGCTGCTCAAAAGACGCAAGTCGTTGCAGATTTTTGTAAGCTTGACGGCGATGCGCTTGAGCACCCCGGAAAAGGAAACGAATCCGCCTGCGTCCGATGTCGCCTCGATGAGGTTGCAAGCAGGGATCAGCTGAAAACCGGATATATGCGACAGGTGACTGCAAACCCTGCCTGAGAAGCCGGACGGCACATTGATCGCTGTTCCGATCGCCGAGCCTCCTAGATTGGCCTCCTTGAGCAGCTTCGAGGCAGACCGAAGCTGAACAATATCCTCGTTAATGAGCTCGGAAAACGCTTCGAACTCCTGGCCAACCGTCATCGGCACGGCATCTTGAAGCTGCGTCCGACCAACCTTGAGCGCGCTCCGATACTGAAAGGCTTTTGCTCGAAAAGCATCGCTTAATGTGACTTGAGCCGCGACAAGGCCGTCGCATGCCCGCAAAATGGTCAGGCGGATTGCCGTCGGGTAGACATCATTCGTCGATTGGGAAAGATTAACGTCATCATTTGGGTGGAGCTTCGAGTAGTCACCGACGTTGGCACCGAGCTTTATAAGAGCGAGATTGGTGACAACCTCGTTGACATTCATATTCGTGGACGTGCCGGCTCCGCCCTGCATCATGTCCACGGGAAAGTTCTCATCGATCCGCTTAAGCTCGATCAGATCGTCGCAAGCCTCCGCTATCGCTTGCGCCTTTTCTGGCGGCAGCAGTCCAAGGTCTCTGTTCGCCAGCGCCGCAGCCTTCTTCACCATGGCCATGGATTGGATCAGCTCGGGAAAATCCTTCAGCCGCAGCCCGGACACGTCGAAGTTCTGTTCCGCGCGCCGGGTATGGACGCCATAAAGAACGTTGCCTGGAATAGTGAGCGAACCGATCAGGTCGGTTTCAATACGGTCGTCAAGCATGCTTTTCCCCCTTTAAGCCAGGACTCCTGCATGACGCATGGCGCAGTCGATCTCGTCCTGAACCGAGCGGCTGACGGTGACGAGTGGCAATCGCAAATCACCGTGCATCCGACCAAGACGGTGCAACGCATATTTTGGCCCAGCGGGGTTCGTTTCCAGGAAAAGGGCCTGGTGCAGCGGCATCAGGCGATCCTGCAACTCCAGGGCGCTGGCAAAGTCACCGTTCAGGCAGGCATTCTGAAAGTCAGCGCAGAGGCGGGGCGCGATATTCGCTGTCACCGAGATGCAGCCGTGTCCGCCGTGGGCCATGTACCCCAGGGCCGTGCCATCTTCTCCTGTTAAAAGATTGAAATCCTTGCCGCAAGCAATACGCTCGAGGGACGGACGCAAAAGGTTGCCGGTCGCGTCCTTGACGCCCTTCACATTCGGGCAGTCTTTGAAAATCCGCGCCAGGGTTTCGACTTGGATATCAATGACGCTTCGCCCGGGAATGTTGTAGACGATGATCGGAATGTTCGCTTCAGCATCGATGGCTTTAAAATGCTGGTAGATGCCCTCCTGGGTCGGCTTGTTGTAGTAGGGCGAAACGATCAGCAAACCATCGGCGCCAGCCTGTTGCGCGTGGTGCACGAAGTCGATTGCCTCGTCCGTGCTGTTGGAGCCTGCCCCGGCGATCACCGGGACACGGCCCTTGGCTGTCTCGATCGTGAGCTCCACAACCTGCTTGTGCTCGGCATGGCTGAGGGTTGGACTTTCTCCAGTCGTCCCGCAGGGAACCAGGCCGGAGGATCCTTCCTCGATCTGCCATTCGATGAGGCCACGCAGCGCGACCTCATCGACACGACCATCAGCGAACGGCGTTACGAGCGCAGTGATGGAACCTTTGAACATTGAGACACTCCTGAGTGTGCTGATGGAACGGAAGAAACGAAGGCTGCCGTTACCGCTTCAAGCGGTTGATGCACACGACCTTCGGCTGGGTCATGTCTTCATAGGCAAACCGCACACCTTCGCGGCCCATGCTTCCGTATTTGAAACCGCCAAACGGCATCGCGTCGAACCGGTAGTCCGAGGAGTCGTTGATCATGACGCCTCCGGCATCGATCCCGTTTGCAGCCTCGAGGGCTCCCTCCAGGTCGTTTGTAAAAATGCCGGCGTGAAGGCTGTAATCGGCGCTGTTTGCTAGGACGATAGCGTCGCTCAACTCGTCGAAGGGTTGAAGAATGACGATCGGAGCGAAAACCTCTTCGGTCAAGACATCACAATTGGACGGTACGTTCTCCAGGACCGTCGGCGGGTAGAGATTGCCAGCGGGCTTGTGGCCGCAAATCAGCGTCGCGCCAGCAGCGACGGCCTGCTCGACCATGGCGGCCGCACGACCGACGGCCTTGTCGGAGATCATCGGCCCAACATCCGTGTCCGCATCCAAGGGATTGCCGGTCTTCAGCTTCTTCGTGGCAGTGACGAATTCCGTCTTGAACCGCTCGTAGATGGGGCGTTGAATGAGGATCCTTTGCGTGCCGATGCAATTTTGACCTGCTGCCCAGTAGGCGCCTGACACGCAGCCCTCGACGGCGGCTTCGAAATTGCAATTCTCCATGACGATGACGGGAGCATTGCCGCCCAAGTCCATCGCGAGCTTCTTGATGCCGGCAGTTTTTGCAATTGCCTCGCCCGTGGCAAAGCCACCGGTGAAGGAAATCATGCGAACATCCTTGGCCGAAACGAGAGCCCTCCCAAGCTCGGAACCACCAATTGCAACCGTAACGATCTCCTCCGGCAGACCGGTCTCGACCAGAACCTCGACGAGTTTGATGGCAGACAGAGGGGTAAGCTCCGACGGCTTCAAAATCACCGCGTTCCCGCCGGCGATTGCAGGACCGAGTTTGTGGGCAACGAGGTTGAGAGGATCATTATAGGGCGTGATGGCGGCGATGACGCCCAGCGGTTCTCTCGTGTACCAACCCTGGCGGGACTCGGAGCCTGCGTAAGAGTCGAACGGAATGACTTCGCCGGCATTGCGTTTGGCCTCATCGGCAGAGAGCTTCAAAGTGTTGACACACCGGGTCACCTCTTTCCGCGCCTGAACGATTGTCTTTCCGGCCTCCTTTACGATGAGAAGCGCGAAGTCTTCCCGGGCGGCCTCGATGACTGCTGCGGCCTTCTCAAGGATCGTTGACCGCCCGTGGCGGGGCAGGGATCTTGCAATCTGCGCTCCGCGTCTGGCGCGTTCCAGGAGCAGGTTCACGCTTGCAGCATCTGTCTCTGCAACTGTTCCGACGATGGTGCCGTCGAACGGATTGGTGACAACAATTTCCTCAGCGGCCGTCGTTTGCCTCAGTGCAAGGTTGTGCATTATGCGGCCTCCTTGGTGATCGCCGAAGCTCCGGCGGCATGAATGGCAACAATGTCGGAAAGAAGCGCATAGGCGGTTTCGACGCGACCGGCGCCAGGGCCGGTGATCGTTACCGCGCCAAGCAACTCGGTGCTGAGTGACACGGCGTTGGTGGCGCCGTTGACACCTGCCAGGGGATGATCCAAGGCGAGCCGCTTCGGCGAAACACTGCCGGTGACGCTGCCATCCGCATTCCGAACGGCCGATCCGATCAGCTTCCAGCGGCTGTTTGCCTTGGCTGCCTCCTCAATATCGGTGGGCGAGAGATTGGAAATGCCCTTGCAGCTTACGTCTTCGGGCTTGAGATTGGCGCCAAGCAACTCGTTTGCCAGGATCACGACCTTGAGCCGGACATCGAAACCTTCAACGTCAGCAGTCGGATCCGCCTCGGCGTAACCGAGCTGCTGTGCCTCCCTGACCGCAGAGGCAAATTCCAGCCCGCCTTCCATACGGCCGAGAACGAAATTTGATGTTCCGTTCAGAATACCTTCGAAGCCCTTTACTTCGGCGCCCGCAAGCGTTTTCTCTACCATGCGAATGACCGGCGTTCCGCTCATGACGGAGCCTTCATACTCAAAGCGAAGGCGGCTCGCTTTCGCCAGGGCCTTCAGTTCCTGTGCGGCAATCGCCACCGGACCCTTGTTTGTGGTGACGACATGTTTGCCGGTCTGCAGTGCCCAACGGCAGTGGGAAACAGCGGGCTCGCCATCCTTCGGGTTTGTGAAGGTCGCCTCGACGACAATGTCTGCCGGCGCCGTCTTGATGATGGTTTCGTTGTCGGCTTCGGCGCTTCCGCCTGAAAGCTGCCCAAAGCCGCCTTTTTCGAAGTTCGCTTCGACGAGGGTTTTGGCATCAAGACCGTTGGGCGAAATGACCGAGCCGAGATAGAGGTCGCTGACCGCGACAATATTCAGGCGGAAGCCCAAGTCGCGCTCCCAGAGATGGTTTTTCGTGGCAATGAGTTCGGCCAAAGCGCGGTTAACGCCACCAAACCCGATCAGAGCAATATTGTAGACTGTCATAACGATCCTCCAGTGATATCTATGGACGCAATGATCGGATGCGGATCGCTTTGCAGGAACCAAGCAAACGGACCAAGGGGCAGGGCAATCTGCTCAAACTGCTTCCGTTTCTGCTTGCGAGAGACGAGTCATCCGGATGCACGAGGGGTGTCCATTTCTGTGTAGAGCTCCACGGTTTTGGATTTCCCTTGCTGGGGCGTAGCAAAGCAGCCACTCTGAGGCGACTATTCGAGATAGCGCTGCGAAAGCGTAGTGATGTTCTCTGTGAGGCGCATAAGCGCTGTCGATGCAACGACATTCACCTGCCAGAGGACCTGCAAGACCAAAGGCCTGCCGGGTATCAACTCGACCAGCACGCCTGACGCCAGATGTGACTTTACTAGGTGAACAGGAAGCAGACTCCATCCCATGCTGGTCAGAGTGGCTTCCAGGATAGCCATGGTTGATGGAATCCGATGGTCTGAACAATAGACCTCCTCCCCAAACGCCAACCTTGTCCATTGAGCAGACAATGCGTCTCGTTCTGTCAAGACAAGGCCGGGGGCTCCACGAACCGATTCTGAAGTCACGCCGCCTGTGAAGTATTGGTTCGCAAAATTCGGGGTGGCGACAGCCATGCAACGTAGCCTGCCGACAGAAACGGCTTCATGGCCGTCAATGACGTCGTCACCCAGAGTTATGGCAGCAAGAATTTCGCCGAGCCGCAATTTTTCCTTCACCGTCGCGTCGTCCGAAACCGAGATGTCTACAAGGAAGCTGGAATGCTGTGTGAACAGCTTGACAGCTTCCAGAACCCACCGTCCAACCAGTTCTGAATTGGCTGCGATGGTGATCGTCGGCCGCTCGAACGATTCAGATGGCATCAGGTCAGGGAGGTGAGCAGCAAGCTCATTCTCCAGAAGTCCGATGCGTTCAATGTGACGAAGCAGGTATTCTCCGTGCATGGTTGCGCGACAGGGGTTGCCGCGCACGACAAGAGCTGCCCCCAAGCGTTCTTCAATCTGCTTTACCCGCTGTGAGACCGCCGAAGGAGTCACATTCAGCGCCCGTGCGGCCCTTTCGAAGCTTCCGGTCCTGACGACCATTGCGACGGCTTGGGCGGATCGATAATCGATCATGGTTATCTATGCTTTCTGAAGCTGGTGCGTCATTGTGAGACGTTAACACTGCCGGCATTGTCGACCTTAACCCAAGCCGTGGATCATACCGAGTTGATAGGACGTGAAATTCGCTTTGGCCGGTACTGCGCGGCGATTGCTAGGTGCTGGACAGTTTCATCACCACAATACCGAACACGATCAAAAAGCCTGCTATCAACCGCATCGGCGAAGCCGGTTCTCCCAGAATCGCTACTCCGAGGACAAACGAGCCAACTGCCCCGATCCCCGTCCAAACCGTGTAGGCGGTACCAAGCGGCAAAACCCGCATGGAAAAGGATAACAGCACACCGCTGGCAATCATTGTAGCGACGGTGATTGTGGAGGGAATGAACAGCGTGAACCCCTCGGATCTTTTCATATAAAAAGCCCAAACGACCTCGAGCAGGCCGGCGATGCACAGAATTACCCAATACATAGAATTTTCCTGGCAGATCTCCTGATCGGTGGCGATGAGGAGTATTCAAGGGAGGCAGTGAATTGCTCGGCGAGGAGCAATTCACGTTGAATTGACTCATTGGTCCTGGACGCTATCAGGATCGGCCGAATGTCTCATCGAGGGCGTGTCTGATGTCGGCAATCAGATCCTCCGCGTCCTCGAGACCGATCGATAGACGCAGATGGCCATACTTCTGAAAGTTTGGCGGGTAACGGTCGGAGCCACCGCGTCCGCTGCCACCCACGTGGACGATCAGCGTTTCGTCGTGACCGAGCGAAACCGCAGAGGTGATCACCTTCAAATTGGCAACGAAGTGATTTTGCGTGTCTGGATCGCCGTCGACGGCAAAGGCCATCACCGCGCCGTAGCCCTTGCTTGCGAACTGCCTTTTCGCCAGCGCATGCTGGTGATGGTTCTCCAGGCCTGGATAGGTGACGTAAGCCACGCGTTTGTCTGTTGCGAGATACGCGGCAACAGCCTCTGCGGACGAATATTGCTGCTTCAGACGCAAGGGAAGCGTAACCGAGCCGCGCATGATCAGCCAGGCATTGAACGGCGAAATCGTTCCACCAAGGTCGACGAGCGCGTCTGCCTTGATGTGATGGATGAGCGCCTTGGAGCCGATCACCACGCCGCCCATCGCATCGCCATGGCCATTGATGTATTTGGTCAGGGAATGCGTGACGAGGTCGGCTCCCAATTCCAAC
Organism: Rhizobium sp. BT04; assembly: GCF_030053135.1. Lineage (NCBI taxonomy): Bacteria > Pseudomonadati > Pseudomonadota > Alphaproteobacteria > Hyphomicrobiales > Rhizobiaceae > Rhizobium > Rhizobium sp. BT04. Next base: position 637,609 of record NZ_CP125651.1, read on the forward strand.
GGCCGGAAGAAGGGGGGAGGGGTGAAGGTGGAGTCGATCGATAAAAGCGCGCCGGCTTCCTTGGCGATCGACGCCAGTCTCGCAATATCGGCGACCTTGGTGGTCGGGTTGGCAATAGTTTCGGTGTGGATCAGCTTGGTGTTCGGCCGGACTGCGGCTCTCACCGCATCCATGTCGCCCATGTCGACGAAGGTCGCTTCGATCTGGTAGCGCTGCGGCAGAAGTTCCGCGAAGAGCCGCCACACCGCCTCATAGGTGACGTCGCCGACGATCACATGGTCGCCGCTCTTCAGGAAGGTGAAGAACACGGCGTGAAGGGCAGCAACACCGGTGGCGAAAACGGCCGCATCGTCACCGCCCTCAAGTGCCGCCAGCTTGCGCTGCAGGCAGATCTGGTTGTGTCCGGAATTTCGTGTGTACGACGGTGCCTCGGTGTCAGACCAATCCATCGTGGAAGGGTCGTCGGGAAGGAGATAGGAATTGGCCATGACGATTGGCGTGCGGATCGCTCCGGACGTCTTGTCGATCTCGTTGCCGCCATGCACCGACAGCGTGTTGAAGGAGAGCGACGACAGCTCGTGTTTGTCTGGTCTGGACATGGTTTGACCTCTGTTTTGGTTTGATCGTTGAAATGCCGTGTTACCGCCGGACGGGCACGGCGTTTTCCAGCTTTTGAAAACCTTGAGTGATTACGAAGGTCAGCCCAACATAAAACACCGTGACAAGGAGAAGTGGCTCGTAAACCAGGAGCGTATCCTGGCGGATCTTGTAGGCTGCGCCGTAAAGGTCCATGACGGTGACCGAAAATACGATCGGGGTCGCCTTGAGTTGAAGGATGACCTCGCCTGCAAACGTCGGCAGTCCAATCCGGATAGCTCTTGGCAGCCAGATCCGGCGCAGGATCATTCGAGGCGACATACCGACCGCGCGAGCGGCTTCAAGCTCGCCTTTCGGCACCGCCAACATGGCACCCCGCAGAATTTCCCCCTGGTAAGCAGCGAAGTTCAACGTCAGGGCCAGCGCGGCGAAGAACAATCCCTCGCGCATGACGGGCCAGAGAAAGCTGGTCCTCAGGCCGGGGATGTAGGGCAGATACGAACCAAGACCGTAATAGATAAGCCAGAGCTGGATCAGCAAAGGCGTGCCGCGGAAAAACGTGCAGTATCCCTTGGAGATCCAACGAGGGATCAACCCATTGCCGACCTGAGCAACGGCCAGGAGGATTGCCAGCGCAAATCCCAACGAAACGGAAATCGCCAACAGCAGACAGGTCAGCAAGGCTCCATACAGTAGTAGGTCGCGATAGTCGAAAATCCAGCTAAAGTTCATCCCGCCCTCCTATGATGCCGTTCTTTGCCCGCGGCGAAAGTAAGCTTCGAGCACGGAGAACAGCATGTTTGATACAATCGTGATCACGAGATAGAGCACTGCGGCGGCCAAGAAGAAAACCATGTAATGCTTGGTGTTGCTTGCAGCGACACGGGCGGCGAGTGCCAGTTCCTGGTAGCCGACAACCGCGATGAGAGCGCTGTCCTTGATAACGGACATCCACAAGTTGGCGAAACCCGGCAGCGCATTGGGAATGAGAGCCGGCAAGACAATCCTGCGAAAGCGGAGTGCCGGCCGCATCCCGAAGGCTTTGGCAGCCTCGAGTTGTCCGACAGGGATTGCAAGGATGGCTCCGCGCAACACCTCCGTCATGTAAGCCCCTTGGACAAATCCCAGGACCGCGACTGCCGCGACCAGACCGTTGACCTCGATCGGGCCGAGGTCAACCCAGGCCAGAATGTGGTTCAGGCCATCCGTTCCCGCATAATAGAGGGCGACGATAAGAATGAGCTCCGGAACCGCCCGAACGATCGTCGTATAGGCCTGCAGGATGTACTGAAGTGGGCGGAAGCCACTCAATTTGCCGAGTGCACCGCACAGCCCTAACGCCATGCCGACCAGATACGCGCCGAATGAGATCATCAGGGTCGCGAACGCCCCGGTAAGCAACACCCCGCCCCAACCGGGCGGTGTGATAGATAGCATTTCCAGAACTGAGCCTGAGGAATTCATAGGAAGCCTTCCAGAACAGGACAGGCAGGTTTGTCACGGCGTTCGCGACAAACCCGCGTTGACCTTGTTATCAATAGGGGTCGTAGTCGAAGTACTTCTTGTTGAATTCCGCGTACTTACCGTTCGCTCTGATGGCCTTGATCGCGCCATTCAGCTTTTCACGGAGTTCGTCATCCCCCTTGCGGATACCTCCGCCAACACCGGCGCCAAGGACCGCGTCATCTGCAGGGACGGTTCCCTTGAATTCGCAGCACTCCTTACCGAGATCCGTCTTGAGGAACTCCTTCAGCGGCCCGGTATCGGAAAAGCTATAGTCGATCCGACCTGACGCCAGATCCTGATAACCCTCATCGACGGTCGCGTAGCTCTTTTCCGTCGCAATGTTGGAGAAGTGCTTTTTGAAATAAGCAGACTGCGTCGTGGAGACGGCTATGCCCACGGTTTTACCCTTGAGCTGCTCCGGACCGACGCCCAAAACACCATCTTTGGGACCAACCATGCTTGCAAGCGACGAATAGTATTTGTCCGTGAAATCAATCCGCTTCTTGCGTTCGTCCGTGATCGACATCGAGGACCAGATCACGTCGATCTTTTTGCTTTCCAGTGCCGGAATGAGGCCATCCCAGGCAACGTCGACGATCGTGCATTTCTCCTTGAGTTGTTCACAGACAGCGTCCATCAGGTCGATCTCCCAGCCGATTGCTTTGCCGGATGCGTCCTTCGTCGTGTAAGGCGGGTACGCCTCGTTGACGATGCCAAAGCGGATCTCGGCATGAGCGTCCGCTGCGAGCATGAAGACTGCGATGGTTAGAGCTTTACCCAGATACTTCATTTAGGTTCCCCTGTTGTTGTTGGGTTGGTGGAGCGTTTAGTGCGAACCGGCTGCAACAAACTCCTTGCAGCGAGCGCTGGTGGGTGCACCGAAGACTTGAGCAGGCGGACCGACTTCCTCCACCTGACCTCGGTGCAAAAACATGACGCGGGTCGAGACATCGCGTGCGAACTTCATCTCGTGGGTGACCATCACCATCGTGCGGCCTTCTTCGGCGAGGCCGCGGATCACCTTCAGCACCTCACCGACAAGTTCCGGATCAAGAGCCGATGTCGGCTCATCGAACAGCATGACCGCAGGATCGACGCAGAGGGCCCGCGCGATCGATGCACGCTGCTGCTGGCCGCCCGAAAGGAAGGCGGGATAGGTGTCTTTCTTTTCGTAGAGGCCAACTTTGGCCAACAATGCCTCGGCCTTCTCGATCGCCACATTTCGCTCGACCCCGAGCACATGCACGGGGGCCTCGATGACATTTTGAAGAATCGTCATGTGCGGCCAAAGGTTGAAGCTCTGGAAGACCATACCAAGGCCGCTTCGAAGCCGCTCGATCTGCCGCCAGTTGGCAGGGTGGCATCTCCCATCCCGTCCGGTACGGAAAACCACATCTTCGCCGTTGATCTGGAAGGTTCCTTGGTCAGGAATTTCGAGGAAATTGATGCATCGCAGGAACGTACTTTTCCCGGAGCCTGATGATCCAATGATCGAGATGACGTCGCCTTTTTCGGCGGAAAGGGAAATCCCCTTCAGCACCTCGTGAGCCCCGTAACTTTTGTGAACGTCGTGTACGACCAAAGCGGGCTTAGATGTCTCGGCGTGCATAAAATCCTCCATTGGATTGCGACGGCCGCCCGCTCCTCCGCAGGCAAAGCTCCGCCGTCGCCGCGTCGCCACGGCAAAAACATTTCGCGTCTGATCAGCGGAAGGAGCCGTTCGCAAACAGCCGCTCATGCAGCGTCGAGACGCCGCAAGTCACATCAACTGACTTTTCTGTCGGGATTGGTCGCCGGCGATTTAGCCGACGACGATCTTCTGTCTGTAGACATCACATCCTGGCGCCAGCTCTCTTAGACCACTGACCAGCATGTCGCCTGCCTCCTCGAGCGCCTCCTCAGGCATCGTTGCCAAGCTTTCCAGGATAAACCACATCCGGCCCCTCACGGTCTCCAATCGGGTGCGGGTGCCCTGCCGCCAGTTCCATCGGCGACATGTAACGCCGATATCGTCGCGCCAGATGACCTCTCCCTTGGCAGGGTTCTCGACAATTGCCTCCCCATTCATGACAGTGTCGAAGGCTTCCGTTCCATCGGCAATCGATAGCCGCGGCTTGCCGACATAGGCATCGAAATTTTCGCCGCCAACAGGGACTGCAAAACGCAGGCTCACTGCGTTGTAGAGGTCGACGAGGGGATTGATCGATGGAAGACGACCATCCTTCTCCACTCGTTTTTTCAAGGCCTGCGCAGAACTCGGCGTCCGGTTCGGCTTTGCTCCGAACCGGCTATATGCCTCGCCCCAACTGGCCAGATGCGCATCGCCCCACTCAGGCCCTCCCGAGGAGACGTAATCGCACGCCCTCTGCAAAATGTGGGGATCAATCATTCCCTTCTTTGCACCGTTGGCATCGACAAGGATGCTGATGGCCCGGAAATCAGGGGCAATGCCTGCGATTTCTTTGTCAATCACCGGAAAATCCAACATGCCCTCTAGCTCCTATTGACCAATTTAGTCTATAATACCGACCATGGAAAAGAAAGTCAATATATCGACCGAAACGGTCGCCGATGTTGAACGCATCAGTGCGACAGTGTCTCAAAACCTCAAATTGTTCAGGCGGCAAAGCGGCCTGACACTCGATGACCTGTCTCGAAAATCCGGCGTGAGCAAAGGCATGCTTGTCGAGATCGAGAAGGGCACTGCCAATCCGAGCATCGCAACGCTGTGCAGGGCAGCGACCGCGTTGGGCGTGTCGGTTGCCGATTTCGTCGGAGTGGCGGCCAGCGTGCCTGTACGCATTGTTCCACCCGAGGACACCTCCACGCTTTGGCGCGGTCCGAAAGGAGGCACAGCAACGCTCCTGGTTGGCACGCACGGACCGGACGAAATCGAGCTCTGGCGTTGGACGCTGTTTCCCGGTGAGATCTTTGAATCGCCCGGGCATTCGCCGGGAACGCTTGAACTCCTCAACGTGGAAGCCGGCGAACTCACCCTGAAACTGGCCGATAGTGAGCACGTCGTTCAAGCAGGTTCTTCGGTCTTGGCTCGGACCGAAGAGAAGCATGCGTACATAAACTACGGAAAAGAGGAACTCCGGTTCGTCATGGCTGTGGCGGAGCTGCAGCGTGCGCGCGTGAGAACGGGTTTGTAGCACCCCCCATCGTGTGCTGGGCGCCTGAATGTTTTGCAGGCGCTGCGGTACACGCCCTGGCTAAGGGCGCTTGTGGACGACGCCGCGTGGTTGTGTCCGGCGAATCTGGCGGGGGCACATCGGTGGGTTAAATCCATTCCTTGAAGACTATAGCCGTCAGCCCCAACGAATATCGTTCGCGCTTTCAAAGCACGAAACCCACCGCTGTACGTCGACAGATTTCGAACGTTCGAGATAATATCGATATCGGCGGATGAGGTCTGGGGGTCGCGTCGAGACCCGCAACGAATGTATGCGTTTCCCGGACGGTTGACGCTTCCGTGCAACGATAGACTGGCCCTACATTGGTCGAGGTGTCTCATGCGTCAGATGACTAGGTCATAAAGGTTCCATAAATCCTATTATGCAATCTTTTTTTGTAGCGGCTATTTAGTAATGCGACAGTTGGGCCAGTTAGAGATGCGACAGTCTCGCCTCTCGACGCGCTGGTCAAGCGTCATTCCGTCGCCGCGCCGCGGGCCGACGCGCGGCAGATCCTCGATGGCCTTCATACCTCGCCGTAGGACTTAGGTTCGCTCCGGAACCGATAGTCCTACATTGTGGGGATGCGATCGATCGTTCGGGCGCCCCGTCGCACAAATTCGGCTGAAGTATGACCTCGAACCGCTGGATCCGTTCACCGATGAAGCATTGCAGGGAACGTCACCTGTCGGCCGGATCCTGGACGGCGAACGCGATGGCGACCGCACGATTGACGGCTGCTGCAAGAACGGACATGTGGGTCTCGCCGGCATAAAGCTCGAATTCGGCTCGCAATCCGTCGGCGGTGCCGTTTAATCGCTCCGCCATCTCCCGCGCCAGGAGAACCGTCCGCTCCGTCTTCCTCTTCTCCAGACGGACAGCCGCATCCTCGTTCCGATACTGAAAGGGTGCCAGCGCATCGCCTTCGTGTTCTCCGGCGGATAAATGCAGGAAGGATGCATTTCCCGGTATGACTTGGCGGTTCGCTTCATTCTTGAGGATTTCACTGTTCTCCCAATAGATGGTTGGGCTGGCCGCAATCCAATTGGCAAACAGGCCTGGACGCTCGAAGAGGCCATAGAGCGTTAAGAGGCCGCCGAAGGAATGTCCGAAAAGCGATCGGCGCTTGGGATCGAGGAGCACCATCTCGGCAATCCGCGGTACAAGCTCGTTCTCGATGAAATCCAGCAGCTTGCCGGTCCCTCCGATGACAACCGGGGGACCGCCTTCCACGAATGGCGGATAGGTTTTGACCGGCGGAGGCCCCAGGTCCCAGGAGCGGCGGAGCGCATCATAGGGCTCGTCGGATGGATAACCGATCGCCGCGATCACCCCCCAACCGACATTCGTCCCCGTGGGATAAGGCGCCTGCGTGACCAAGCTGGCGACCGCGAAGGGGAAAGTAGCGTTGCCGTCGGTCATCACGAGAAGCGGCCATCCTCCGGCCGGCGGCTTCTCCGCCGGAATAGAGAGGAATATGCGATAGGGCTCACCGCCCGCTGCAGGCGCCAGATCGAAAAAACACGTTCCGGGCATTGAATAGACGCTGGCAGGATTGGTCATGAGAAGGTTTTCTGATGTTTGCTTTAGAGGATCTGGCAAGGAAAATGGATGCCGGTGCGGTTCGTGCCGCCTCGCCCGGCGAGGACACGAAGCTAGCAGCACAGGACGCGAGGCATCTCTTCTTATCCAATTATGACGTGCGGGACGAAACGCGACAGGTTGGCGGTGATACGCGAGCGGTCTTCGCGCACGGCAAGGCCGCAGGCGCGATCACCGACGACCCAGCTGCCGAGCACGGCGAAGCCGCCATCGCTTTCGAAAAGCGGGGCATAGGCCTGGACGATGAAGCCTTCCTCACCATAATCGCCGGGAGCGGAAACGAATTCCTGGCCATCTCTGAATATTGTGACGTTCTCGCCCTCTCGCGACAGCAGCGGTTTGCGCACGTAATCGGACAAGCTCGAGGCCGCCGGGTCGTCGGCGAAATAGCTGGGCAGCAGGTTGGGGTGATTGGGATGGCGCTGCCAGAGCAGAGGCAGAAGCCCTTTGTTGGAGAGCACGGCCTTCCAGGCGGGCTCGATGAAAACATCGCCCGAGCGCGCGAGTTCGCGGGCGAACGGCTCGCGCAGCATGAATTCCCAGGGGTACAGCTTGAAGCAGCGGTCGATCACCCGATCCTGAAGGTCGGTGTAGCGGCCTTGCGCATCGATGCCGATTTCGCGAATATCAAGAAGCTCGACGCGATGGCCGGCCTGCACCGCACAGTCCATCAGATAGACCGTCGTGCCGCGATCCTCCTCATTGTCGGTCATCACAGCGAAGTGGAAGATCGGCTCTTTGGAAAATTGCTCGAACGCCTCGACCAGGCTTTCCTGCAAGGAATTATACTGGTCCGCATCATTGGGCAGGACACCCAAAGCCATCTGGTCGGTCAGCCAGTTGAACTGGAAATAGGCCGTCTCGAACACCGAAGTCGGCGTATCGGCATTGTATTCGAGCAGCTTGACCGGGCCATTGCCGTCATAGGCAAGATCGAACCGGCCGTAGAGGTGCCGGTCGCGGCGCTGCCAGGAGCGCTGCACCACATCGCGCAGATCCTCCGGAATGGCCAGCCTGTCGAGCGCTTCTTCGCTTTTGACGATATCGCCGACCAGATCCATACACATATCGTGCAGTGCCTGGCTCGGCTCTTCGATCCGCGTCTCGATCTCATCGAGCGTGAATGCATAGGCGGCATCGTCGAGCCAGTAAGGCTCGCCGTACATGACGTGAAACCCGAAGCCGACGGCGCGGGCCTTGTCACGCCAATCAGGCCGCGCCGGAAGGGTGATGCGCTTCATGTCAGCCGCCGAAACTGAAGGATGAACGCCCCCCGAAGCCCTGACGGGCGACGGTGCGGGTGTTGACGTTGACCGGTTTGACGCTCTGGCGCGAGGGCGCCGTCACGCTGTCGTTGAGCGAGCCGCCGCCCGAGCGAACAGTCGTCGTCACCGTCTGCCCCGAGCGATTGCGATAAATCGGCGTCGAACCATAATAATAGCCGCTTTCCTCCTGGCGCCGGCGATAATCGTAATAGTCGCCGATGTTGTTCAGTGCCGAAGACAGCATGTAGCCTGTCAGGAATGGCACGAAGAAGCTGCCGCTTGCGCCGGTATTGTTGTTAGGGACGGCATTGGCCCGCTGTTCCGCGCATTGGCCCGAGCCGTATTCGGCCTCACAGGCGGCCATGCCGTTGAAACGCGGCGCGGTGGCGAGATGGGCCCGCATGGCATCCTGATAGCCGGCCTGGCAGACCTGCCGGTCCATGCCGGATGCCACGCATTGGTCGACAGAGGTGAACATCGTGTCCGAAGGCGTCTGATCGCCGCAGCCGGACAGCGCCAGGGTCGAGGCGGCGATCGTGCCGAGGGCCAGGAAAGGTCGTTTGTGCCCGCTCTTACGTCTGCGCATCGTTCCCTCCCCTCAATAGGTCATGCAGGCGGCATTGAGAATACCGATGACCAGTGCGATACCGCCGCCCCATATGCCCGCGGCGATATTGTCGGCGGTGATCTTCTCATGCAGGTCCGTCATGGTGAAATTCGCGATGTAGTAAGCGAGAATCTGCGCCAGGATGCCTATCACCGCCCAGATGATGTAGTCGACGATGCTGACCGAATTGGCAGCAGCCGAAGCCAGAGGCAGGCTGAAACCGACAAGCGCACCCAAAAATGCCGTGACGGCGGCAAGATTGCCGGCACGAATGAGTTCGACTTCTTTTTGCGGCGTCAGGAATGTGTAGATCACCGCGAAAACGACATAGGCGGCAAGACCGACGGCGAAATAACCGAGGAAGGCAGGCAGACCCGCCACGTAAACGAGCATTGAAAAAGTCCTCCGTTGAAAATTGATAGTCTGTCAGACGCGGCGAACATCGGCCGGAGCAAGTCCATAGCCGATCAGAAATTCCACCGAGCTTCCCGCCTGGCTCTGTGCGAGATCGAGGTCGCGCTCGACATTGATCAGAAGCATTTCGCGCGTCGAGCCAAGCGGGCGATAATACAGCATGCAGGTCTGGTGAATGGAGCGCTGCTCTTCACCATCGTCGACCTTTTCGACAAATTCGACCAGTTGAGCGCGCTCCGGGCCGTCGCCCCAGAAGCGGTTATAGAGGATCCCATCGGCATCGTAGGAGGGCTGGCCGATCAGGCCGTTCGGTCCGGTCCAGCGGTTCCATTCGCTCTGCCCGGCAGGCACGACGCTGTCCCAGGGCTGATAAAAGCTGATGTCGTCGACGGCATCACCGGGCTGGCCCGACGTCGACATGACCTGAATTATCCGGTGGTCTTCATCGTAGTAACGCGACAAAACCGTCGCCGCATCGAGCGCTACCTCACCGTAGCCGGCAATGATGAAGGGGCCGCTCCGTGGCAGCGGCATAGCCGGCTCGCCGCCCAAGGCCTCGGCCTCGAGGGAGAGGAAATCGATCTCCAAGGCCCCGCCGATAGCGGCGCTCAAGGGGCCGAGTTCCTTGGGCAAGGGCTTTTCGTTCTTGTCTCCGCCGAACCATCCGATCATGATACGTCTCCCATTCGAGCCCAAGCGATGGCAGCGGGATCTAGCCGCATTCCGCTGATGTAGTAAAGGGTCTCGCCGCCCCGCATCAGCACCTCGTCCCGGCAATTGAGGTCGGTCATGCCCTGGCTCAGCAAGCCCACCAGCGTGACATTGTGCTCACGCTTGAGGCTTAAAAACACGTCCCCATAGAGCAGCGGCCTTTGCAAAGGCGGTACCGGCAGGGAAAAGGCCGTGTCGGTGGAGGCGGCAGACAACAGCCGTGCGGCGATTTCCGAAGAGCCCGGATCACGGGCGGCACGCGACAGCAGCTCCTCGGCGAGCGAGCCGACCGCCTCGACGCGCGGCCGCAGTTGTTTGACCATCTGTGCCGTGCGGTCGTCGGCGAAATAAGCCACGATATGGGCATTTGGCGCATGGTCTTCGGCAATCAGCACTGCGGCCAGGGTCTCGTCGTCATTGGCTCCGCGCGCGATGATCGCGCGCGCCTGCGCCACGCCTGCCCGCACCAGAGCGTCGGCATCGGCGAGCCGCTCGGTTCTGATATAGTCGGCATAGTCGCTGGCGGGATTTTCCGCCAGCTCCTTGGCAACCAGAACGCTCATCGGTTCGTTGGCCTGCCGTTCCGCATGCAGCAGCCGCAGCGTCTGGTATGTCTGCCCCTCTTGCCAGCCGAGGACGATGATATGGCCGGCGCGTTCGCTGTAGTCACCCAATCCGCGCATGCGGTTCCTCCAGATCGTGCCGATAGTTGTCAACAATTTGCCGAGAACAGCGGTGAAGATGGCAATGCCGCCGGGAAGAACGAACAGGACGGCAATGATCCGGCCAAGCCCCGATTTTGGGGCAAGATCTCCATAGCCGACAGTCGTTGCTGTAACCATATAGTAGTAAAGAAAATCGACCGGCTTGCCGACAAGATCGCCTTCGCCGGCCAGCACGAACAGCAGGTAAGAAGCGATCAGATGGATCACGAGGATGAGAAAAAGGGCCGACCAAGCCAATTCGCTGAGCGAGAGATATACACGCCGCAGCAATGAAGCGATAAATGGCACGCGATTCGCCCCCGTTCCCAACGCTTAGCCTAGCGAAATTTATTTCGCGCGCCACCTTTAAGTAGCATATCGACTACCCAGATATTTTTCGGCGTTCCAACCGATGGAGGATTTTTTGGAGACCTGGAACCTCACCACTTTAACGCGCCTGTTCGCCGCCGATCCCGAGGCACTCGGCGATGTGGATGTCGCCGTACCCGAACAGGGCGACGTCCTATGCGTCACTCTGAAGGAAAAGGGCGATCTCGACGTCTTCGTCGCGGTGAGCGGGGAACGCGATATCCTTGTCAGCGCTGTTCTGGTGCCGTGCAAGGACATACCCAATCGCGAAGCCTTCGAACGCCTGGTGCTCAAGACGCACAAGTTTGTGCCGCTCTCCAGTTTCGGCATCACCACGATCGACGGCGAGGAATGGTATGAATTGTTCGGCTCGCTGTCGGCACGATCGACGGCCGAGACGGTGGTCGAAGAGGTCGCAATTCTGGCGGCCAATGCCGTCGATGCGGCGCACATGATCGAAGAATGGAAAAGCGGGGAGATTGCAGCGTGAGCACCTGGGGAAAGATTTTCACCGCCATTCGCGGCGGCATTAACGAGGCAGCTGAAGCCGCAGCCGACAGCCAGTCCATGCGCATTCTCGACCAGGAAATCCGTGACGCCGAACAGTCGCTGCGCCGGGCACGATCGGATCTGGCCGGCATCATGGCGTCGAACAAAAGCGTCATGCGCCGACTTGAAGAAAACCGCGCCAAGGAGGCCAAGGATACCGACAGCGCCCGCGCCGCGATCTCCGCGGGCCGCACGGATCTCGCTCAGGGTCTCGCTCAGCGCATCGCCAGCAGCCGCGGCGAAGTGCAGCGTGACCAAGAAGAGCTCGACCGGCTGCTGCCCCGCCAGCAGCAGATGCTGCGCACGATCCAGGACACCGAAGCGCGCATCGCTCAGATGAAGCGTGAGGTGGAGAACGTCAAGGCCAACGAGTCACTGCTGCGCGCGCAGTCGGCGATTGCCCATAACCAGTCGGGCATCAATACCCGTCTCGGCAGCGCCGTCGAAAGTCTCGAACGCATCAAGAAACGTCAGGAAATAACTGCCGGCCGCATCGAAGCCGGTGCGGAACTCGCCGCGCTGGAAAACGGCGGCGATCTCGATCGTCAACTGCGCGAGGCCGGCATTGGCAGTCCGAGCCATTCGGCCGACGACATTCTTGCCCAACTGATGCTGCCGAAACATTCGGCCGAGCCCGTGCTGCTGCCCGCCCCTACCGGCAGCAAAGGCTGACAATTCCCCGGGAGCGGCAGCCATCCTGCCGTTCCCGCCACGCCTGCTTGCTTGTCGGCGCCAGCAGCGGGAAGAGAACATCCCGGTCCGCGAGCGAGAGCATGACGTCGTTTCTTAACTGACGCCGAGGAACTGCTTCAGTTCTGCCGTCTGCGGATTGGCGAAAACGTCTTCCGGCCGGCCTGCTTCGTGAACCCGGCCCTGATGCATGAAGACGACACGGTTGCAGACGTCGCGGGCGAACTTCATCTCGTGGGTTACCATCAGTAGCGTCATGCCCTCGGCGGCAAGCTCGCGCACGACGGCCAGAACTTCGGCGACCAGTTCCGGATCGAGCGCGGAGGTGATCTCGTCACAGAGAAGTGCCGCCGGCTGCATGGCGAGCGCGCGGGCGATGGCGACGCGCTGCTGCTGGCCGCCAGACAGCTCGTCGGGATAGGCGTCGAACCTGTGGCCCAGCCCTACCCGTTCCAGCATCTTGCGAGCGGTGGCCTCGGCTTCGGCCTTCGGGGTCTTCTTGACCACGGTCTGCGACAGCATGACGTTGCCGCCGACGGTCAGGTGCGGGAAGAGGTTGAACTGCTGAAAGATCATGCCGACCTTGAGGCGCAGGGCCTTCAGATGCACTTCGTCATCGAGGAGCTGGGCGCCGGCGACGGAGATGGAGCCGTCCGTGATGGTCTCCAGGCCGTTGATGCAGCGAAGCAGGGTCGATTTGCCCGAACCGCTCTTGCCGATAATGGCGATGACCTCGCCGGCCTCGACGTCGAGATTGATGCCTTTCAGTACCTCGGTGGTCCCAAAGCTCTTGCGGACTTCAGTGATTTCGATGAGCGACATTGAGCTTCCTTTCCAGGATCTGGCTGCTTTTCGACAAAGGCCAGCAGAGGCCGAAGTAGATGAGGGCGACGAGCCCGTAGACGGTGAAGGGCTGGAAGGTGGCATTGGTGACCACGGTGCCGGCTTTCGACAATTCGACGAAGCCGATGATCGAGGTCAGCGCCGTACCCTTAACGATCTGAACGGAGAAACCGACCGTGGGCGGTATGGCGACCCGCAGCGCCTGCGGCAGGATGACGTAGCGCATCTGCTGCAGCCGCCCCATGCCGAGGCTGGCGGAGGCTTCCCATTGACCCTTAGCGACCGCTTCGACGCAGCCGCGCCAGATTTCGGCGAGGAAGGCTGCACTCCACAGAGTGAGCGCCAATCCCGCGGCAAGCCAGGCCGGCACGTCGATCCCAAAAAGGCCGAGGCCGAAAAAGGCGATGAAGAGCTGCATCAGCAGCGGCGTGCCCTGGAAGAGCTCGATATAGTATTTCGCTATCACCCTGAATGCCTTGCGTTTGCTGATGCGCAAGAACAGCAGGCCAAGGCCGACCATACCGCCACCGAGGAACGAGACGAGCGAAAGCAGGATCGTCCAGCGGGTGGCGAGCAGCAGGTTGCGCAGAATGTCCCAGAGTGTGAAGGTGATCATCGTGCTGTTCTCCTCGGGAAGATCAACCCGCCGACCATTGCCAGCACCTGCCGGAGCAGGATCGCCAGCACCAGATAGATTGATGTCGAGACGATGTAGGCCTCGAAGGCGCGGAAGGTTCGCGATTGGATGAAGTTGGCGGCAAAGGTCAGATCCTCGGCGGCAATCTGCGACACCACCGACGAGCCGAGCATGACGATCACCACTTGCGACGACAGCGCCGGCCAGATGCGCTGCAGTGACGGCACGAGAACGACATGGCGGAAGGTTTCGAAGCGCGTCATGGCGAGGCTCTCGCCGGCCTCGAACTGGCCCTTCGGGGTCGCCTGGATACCCGCGCGGATGATCTCGCAGCTATAGGCGCCGAGGTTGATGACCATTGCCAGGTTGGCGGCCGTCAGTTCGGGAAGCTGGAGGCCGAGCGACGGCAAACCGAAGAAGATGAAAAAGAGCTGGATCAGGAACGGCGTGTTGCGGATCAGTTCGACATAGGTCGCAACGACAGGCTTCAGCCAGGCCGGACCGAGTGCGCGCACCCAGGCGCAGAAGATGCCGAGCGCAATGCCGAGCACGCCGCCAATCGCGATGAGCTCCAGCGTGACCAATATCCCTTTGAGAATCTCAGGGTAATATTGAAGCAGCCAGCCAAATTCGAAATGATAGCTCAAGGAATTGTCCCCTCTGCGGTGACGAGCATCTGTCATCCCGCGCGTGGAGCGCGGGATGACATCCGTAAGACCGGGTCTTTAGAGATCGGACGGGAGATCGGCGCCGAGCCATTTCTGCGATATGGCGTTCAACGATCCATCGGTTTTGGCCGTAGCGATAATGCCGTTCACCTTCTCCAGAAGAGCTGCCTGTTCCTTGTTGAGACCGATGTAGCAGGGTGAGTTCTTGATGAGGAACTTCATCTCAGGGCGCTTGGGGGGATTTTTGGCGAGGATCGCAGCAGCCACGACGTTGCCGGTGGCAATGGTGTCGACCTGGCCAGACAGAAACGCCGAGATGGTGCCGTTGTTGTCCTCGTAGCGCTTGATCGTCGCGTCGGCCGGCGCGATCTTCGTCAGCTCGAGATCTTCGACAGCGCCGCGCGTGACGCCGATGCTCTTGCCCGCGAGATCTTCCACCTTGGCGATCGAAAGATCGGCGGGCGCGAACACGCCATTGAAGAATGGTGCGTAGGCTACCGAGAAATCGATCACCTTTTCGCGCTCGGCATTCTTGCCGAGGCTTGAAATGACCAGATCGACTTTATTGGTCTGCAGATAGGGCACGCGGTTGGCGCTGGTGACCGGCACGAGTTCGGTCTTGACGCCCAGCTTTTCGGCAATGAGGTTGGCCACGTCGATATCGTAGCCCATCGGCGCCATATCGGTGCCGACGCTGCCGAAGGGCGGGAAATCCTGCGGAACAGCGACACGCAGCGTCCCGCGCGCCGTGATGTCGGCGAGAGCATCGGCGTAGGACGCCGAGCCGAATCCGAAGGTTGCAGCCAGGGTCGCGATTGCGAAGAAGACTCGTCTTGTCAGCATGTTTCAATTGCTCCTTTGAAGTTTGTCGTTTTTGGGTCTGACAGTTGCGGATACGGTCCTGGGAGGAAGGGATAGGGAACTGCGCAGTTCCGAGAGCGGATCCGGCCGGGCGGTGAGGTCGAGGCCCATTTCCACGTCGTCGAGATGTTCGACGGACAGATCCGCCGCTCTGCCGAAATCGCCCGCTTGCATGGCCTGGAAGATGCGGCAATGCCCCTCGTGAGACTGTGCCGCATGAAATTCAGACTGGTAGAGCATCGAAATGAGGATCGTCCTCGCGGTGAGATCGCGGAGGATATCGACGATGATGGCGTTCCCGCTCAATTCCGCGATGCGGATGTGAAAATCGCCCATCAAATAGGTCAGGCGCTGCCGGTCGCCTGCAGCCATGGCGCTTTTTTCCTCGTTCAAATGCGCGTCGAGAGCTTTGCGTCCCTGGTCTGTCAGGACGCGCATGCTGCGCAGCAATCCGGCCTCGATGACGCGGCGCGCCTCATAGACCGCGATCGCCTCTTCGGCGGACGGCTCGACGACAAACCAGCCTCGCCGCGGACTGACATGCACGATGCCGCGTGTTTCCAGCCGCATCATGGCTTCGCGAACGCGGGTGCGGGACACGCCGAAGAGCGTTGCCAGCTGGTTTTCGCTGAGCCGCGTACCGGGCCGGATCCTGGCTGAAAGAATCCCGGAAACGATCGTTTCCTCGATGGTCTTCTGCGTGGTCTCGGATGTGTGGCTATCTTGCATACAAGACAGAAAGCAAAGCGCGTGCCAAAATTCTGCGTCCGGGATTTCCAAGATGTCTCGGATTCACCCTCTGAAATTTGCACGCTGGGAATGCAGACTGAACGTAAATTGAGCGAGTGCCTGCAACGGCTGTCCAACCCGATCAGCGTCGGCCGCCCACATAAGTGCTGGCAGTGTTCGCTTACCCTGTCCGGTTGACGTGAATGCGCTCAGCTCATGCGGCCGAAGCCGCCCAGGGATTGATCACTTCAACACCTGCCGCGTCGAAGGCGCTTGTATCGCGCGTGGCGACGACAAACCCTTTTGACGCCGCAATGGCGGCAATATAACCATCCGGCGTGGGGAAACCTCTGCCAGCGGCGCGAGCCTTGACGGCGAGGTCGGCATAATGCCGTGCCGCGGTGATGTCGAAGGCCAGAATACGGTTTTCGAAGAGCTCCATCAGACCGTCCAACGCCTCTGAGAGCCTTTCTTTGCGTTTGCCGGGCGGGAGCGCGCCGATACCAAACATCAGTTCGGCGATGGTGACGCTGGAAAGGAAGAGGGTTTCGGCTGCCTGCTCATCGAGCCAGAATTTCACGGCTTCGTCGGGCGCGGGTTTCATCGCCTCGGAAACGACGTTCGTATCGAGGATAATCATTCAAAGCTCATCGGCTTCGCAGGGAGCTTGTCGCGAGCCTGATCCAGAACGGCAAAGTCCTCATTCGTCAGGCCGAGGCGACGGCTCCGTTCGGCGAGCACACTGCCAAGGCGCAGCCGTGTTTCTGGACGGACGGCAGCCTCGAGGATTTCTCGCATCTCCGCTTCGGCGCTGCGCCCGTGATGAGCCGCGCGCACCTTGAGGGCACGGTGCGTTGCTTCGGAGAGGTTTCTGATTGTGACTGCGGGCATGATGGCAACCCTGCGTGACATGATAGCAATGCTAGCAATATAACTTATTTGCCATCACCCTACAATGCGCGTTGCGTGTACCCGTGCCGCCGGAGGCGTCGACGACTTGCGTTTAATCGTCAAGGGTTTCTTTTTCGTTTAGTTGAAACTTGAGGTCTTGAGGAATTCCGCGAGCCGTTCGGTCTTCGGATGCACGAACATTTCCTTCGGGTCCCCCTCCTCGCAGATAACCCCCTGGTTCATGAAGATGACGCGCGATGAAACCTCGTAGGCAAAGCGCATCTCGTGGGTGACCAGCAGCATGGTCATGCCGTCGGCGGCAAGGCCTTTGATGACCTGCAGCACTTCGCCCACCAGTTCCGGGTCCAGCGCCGAGGTCACTTCGTCGAACAGCATCAGCCTCGGCGACATGGCGATGGCGCGGGCGATGGCGACGCGCTGCTGCTGGCCGCCGGAGAGCTGTCCGGGATAGTGGTTCGTGCGGGCGGCAAGACCGACACGATCGAGCCATTTTTCCGCGATCGCACGGGCCTCCGGCTTCGTCATTTTTTTGACCTTGACGAGGCCGAGCATGACGTTTTCAGCGGCACTCATATGCGGGAAGAGATTGAACTGCTGAAACGCCATGCCGGTCAGCGCGCGCTGGCGTGCGATCTCCTTCTCGCTCTTGCGGCGGCGCGTCGCGCCTTCGGCACGGTAGCCGATCTCTTCGCCGTCGAGGCTGATCGTGCCGCCCTGGAATTCTTCCAGCATGTTGACGCAGCGAAGCAGGGTGGTCTTTCCGGAGCCGGACGAGCCGATGATGGAAATGACCTCGCCTTCCCCCACGGCGCAATCGACGCCCTTGAGGACTTCGTGGATGCCGTAAGTCTTGCGCAGACCCTTGATGTCGAGAATGGTCTTGGCCATCGGGGGAACTCCTCAGGACGGCAGGGCGGTCTTGCGCTCGACATATTTGCCGAAGTGCTCGATGCCGTAGTTGACGATGAAATAGAGACCGCCGGCCAGGAAATAGAACTGGAGGCTCATGAAATTGCGGGAGATGATCTCCTGCGTGCGCAGGAGAAGCTCGGCGACGCCGATGACCGAGAGCAGCGTCGAGGCCTTGACCATTTCGGCCGCCGTATTGACCCAGGCCGGCAGGCACTGGCGCATGGCTTGCGGCCAGAGCACCGAGGTGAAGGTCTGGGTAAAGGTCAGGCCGATCGCCTTGGCGGCTTCGGTCTGCCCCTTCGGGATCGCCTGAAGTGCTCCACGGACGATTTCGCCGACATGCGAGGAGCAGAAGATAGCAAGGGCGAGCACGCCGGCAGAGAACGGCCCGAGATCGAGCCCGACGGCGGCGGAGACATAGTAGCTCGCCAGCACCAGCACGAGCACCGGCGTGCCGCGGATGATATCGGTATAGGCGCGCACGAGCAGACGCAAAACAACGCCGCCATAGACGAGCGCCAGGCCGACGAAAACGCCGAGCACGGACCCTGCGAGGATGGCCAGCAGAGAAATCGACACGGTCACGCCGATGCCGTTGATGATGACGTAACGGGCGATCCAGAGTTGCTCGAGAAAGGTGTGGGACATCAGGTCTATCTCGGCAGAGCCAGACGGCGCTCGACGAAGCGCATCACGGCGGCGATGAGGAAACAGGTCACGACATAAAGGGCTGAGGTGACCATCCAGGTTTCGATGACGCGGAAACTCTCGACATTGATCTTGCGGGCGGCAAAGGTCAGTTCCGGCACGGCGATAGCGGCGGCGAGCGAGGTGTCCTTGAAGAGCGAGATGATCGTCGAGGACAGCGACGGCAGCACGTTGCGCAGCATCAGCGGCGCGATGATGGAGCTGCGAATCTGCATTCCCGTCAGGCCGATGGCGAGGCCGGCTTCCGTCAATCCTCTCGGAATCGACAACAGCCCGGCGCGGAACACCTCGGCCAGATAGGCGCCGGAATAGAGGGAGAGAACCAGGACGAAGCTCTTTATCTTGTCGAGGCGCAAGCCCATCTGCGGCAGCGCGAAAAAGGCGAAAAGCACCAGGACAAGAATCGGAAGGTTGCGGATGACCGTGACATAGATCCGCGCCGGCACGACCGCGAAGCGGTTTTTGGACGTCAGCGCGAAGGCTACGACGAGTCCGATTACGGCCCCGATCAGGATCGAGATCACCGCAAGGCCGAGGCTCAGCGCAAGCCCGCTTAAAAGAAAATCGAAATTGCGCCAGACGGCAGCAAAATTCAGCGTGTAACCCATGCGGGCCGCCCCTTCAGACGAACGCATCGTGCACGATGCGCAGATTCAAATGTTACAGCGTCCTTTGCGCGTCTGAAAAGACGCGCGACGCTGCAGCGGAGCGGGAGAACACTCCCGCTCCGCATGGCCGTTACTTGAACTCGACGGGAAAGCCGATCTGCGGCGGTGTCAGATCCTTGCCGAACCAGGTCTTGAAGGACTTGGCGTAAAAGTCGAACTCAACGCCGGTCATGGCTTCATGCAAAGCGGTGTTGACGAAGTTCAGCCAGTCCTGATCGCCGCGCTTGACCGCGCAGGCATAGGTCTGCGGGTTCCAGCCGTAGCCGGCGTCTTTGTAGCGGCCCGGGTTCTGCGTCATATACCAGGCAAGCGACGACTGGTCGGTGGCGACGGCATCGGCCCGTCCCGACTCCAGGGCTTGATAGATCAGGTCGACGGAATCATACTGATCGACGGTCGCCTCCGGCAATGCCGCATGCACCATGGCCTCGGCATAGACGTTCTGGAGAACTGAGATGGTGACGGAGGAACCGCCCGCCTTGAGAGCGGCATAGTCGGCATATTTTCCGTCGCCCTTGAGCATCAGGCCGACACCTTCGCGATAATAAGGAATGGTGAAGGCGACCTGCTGGGCGCGTTCGCCGGTAACGGTCATGAACTGGCAGGTGATGTCGACCTTGTCGGTGGTGATGTTCGGGATGCGGGCGTCGGAAGACTGGTTCACATACTCGATCTTCTCGGGATCGCCGAAGAGCGCCTTGGCGATGATATGGCCCATGTCGACGTCGAAGCCCTGAAGCTTGTCGTCGGCGCTCTTGAAGTGCCAGGGCGCGTTGGTGCTGCCCGTGCCGAGGACGAGATGGCCGCGGGCCAGCACTTCATCGAGCTTGCTGCCGTCGGCCAGGGCAGGCGTGGAGAGCAGCGCGGCGGCGGCGAGCGACATCACGCCGGAGCGAAAGGAAATGGTCATGGCGTTCCCCTTATGGATGGTTCCCATTGTTCCAGTATAATGGACTCATGTCTGTTTTACTGGAATAAACGTATCAAGTGCCATCAAGGATGAATTGTCAATGGGGCATGCCGAAAAAACGCGCAGCAACGCGCGTGACAATTTTTTTGGCAGTGCAGCATTATCCTCTCGCCTGCGAGGCCGATCGCCCGGCCGCGCTCTGAGCTCTCGGTGCAAGGGAATAGGGAAGCGAGGCATTAGCCCAGGCGGCGAATGCGGCTGGCGAAAACGCTATTTGCACTAGGCACAGCGGTGCCGCGCGAAAGCCTGCCGGCGGTCACGGTTTACACTTTTCATCGCTGAGGGGGATGTCGTCGCCGGTCATGGCGAGGCGCAGCCACATACATGTGGCCGAATCAATTTAATAGAACTATATGGTTCTATAATTCATCCCACGCGGAATTGGAAGCTGAAATATTTGCGACGCGCGCTAAGCGGCGCCGACACCGGCGGCAAAGATTGCAATGCAGCGCCTGAGATGCGCCAGTAGTGCTGCCCGATCGGGCCAAGCCTTGATGCGTCCTTCCGGCGGCCCCATGCCGCCGAAGATCATATCCATCAACATCCGAGCCCCGCTTTGCGGGTCTTCAAGCGATAACTTGCCTTCCGCCCGACGATCGCTCAGCCAGTCGGCAAGATGCTGCCGGCTGGCAAGGATGCCTTGATGCTGCAGAATGTCGACCAGCTCGGGAAATTGCCCCGCTTCACGAAAGACGAGCTGCAGGAAGCCGGCGCGATCCGCATCCGTCTCCTCATCCATGTCGATCATGAAGATGCGCTCGAGGCTCTCGGCGATCGAGAGATCCTCCACAGGCCTGGGCAGATCGAGCATCATGCGTCGATGCGCGCCGACCACGGCGGCAAACAGCTCTTCCTTGCTCTGAAACAGTTTGTATAGCGTTTGTTTCGAGACACCCGCCTCGGCGGCGACGACGGCGGTCGTGCTTCCGGCATAACCGCATTTAACGAAAACGCGGCGGGCAATTTCGACGATATGCGCCCGCTTGTCCTCATCGCTGGAGACTTTCGGGCGGCCCCGCTTGCGCGGCTCATCTACGGGTTCGTCGACACCATCCATGATGACCTAGACCGCTTTACCGAAACGCATGCCGATAACCCCGGAAAGCGGATTACGATTTCTGAGGGATGATTTTTTCGGTTGTCGCATTAATAATTTCGATTTAGAGAACCCATAAGTTCTGCAATGCGTCGCATCCCCACCCTCCTACCGATGGAGCGTTTATGACGACCATTTCGGCCGCAACATCAATTTCTTCCTATTCCTATAGCAAGAATTCGACGTGAGCATCCCAGGACATCCTATCCTGTAATATGGTTTCGGCAAAAAAATCAACCGCAACCCAGCAGTCCGACGAAGACTCTACCAACAGCGCCGAGAAACTC